>NZ_LN824141.1:0-617500 GCF_000953715.1 Defluviitoga tunisiensis | reverse complement strand
GTATGAGTTCATATGGAAAATCATCATTTATTTCATGAATTATATACGCTTCATATTTTATAGGCTCATGGATTAAAAAATATTCTAATGGAACTGTAAATATACTTTCAACCTCATCATTTGGTTTTATTTCTTCAAGATCTACTTCTAAGAACCCAACAAAAGAATAAATAAGGTCATTGAAAGGAGTTACAAGATAATCACTTGGGCCTATAATTTTCACAAAATTAGGCTCTAAATTAAGTTCTTCTTGAGCTTCTCTTAAAGCTGCATATTCAGGAGTTTCTCCTGGTTCTACTTTACCCCCTGGAAAAGAAATTTCACCGGGTTGTCTGGTTAAATGATTAGATCTTTGTTCAAAAAGCAAATGTGTAGAACCTTCCACTTCAATTAAAGAAATAAGAACAGAAAAATAAGACTCAATTCCTAAAGCTTTGGGAAGATAATTTTCATAAACTCTAACTATTTTATCTTTATACACTAAATCACCTTTTCAATAGAATCTATCAGTAATTAATCTTGCAATTTCTTCTAAAAATAATTTATCATCCTGATCGAAAGCATCTTTTTGATGACTATCTATATCTATTTCTCCAACAATGTTACCTTTCTTATCAAAAATAGGAACAACTATCTCAGATTTTGTTTTAGGGCTACAAGAAAGATAGTTTTCTTCTTTTGTAACATCTCCAACAATAAAAGTTTTTTTTGAACTTGCCGCTTGTCCACAGATACCTTGGCCAAACTTAATTTTCTCATGTTCGGTTGGTTCTCCAACAAAAGGACCTAAAGTTAACAAGCCTTTATCTTTATTATCTACAAGGTAAAATCCAACCCAATTATAATAATCAATTCTTTCACTTAAAAGCTCCACAATTCTCTGCATAACTTCTTCTTTTGTCTTATAATTACTATTTGTAACAATAGTTAGAATTTTATCATATAAAACCCAAAAATCGGCTTTCTTCGTGTTTTGGGGAACTGTTGAAACAAAATTTAAAATAGCTTCTACTACTAAATCTTTAGGATTAATCCTATCTTTGTTTAGATAAATGTATAAAAAGTCAACCGCTATTACTGTTCCTTTGAAAGAATCCAAAAATTCATACGGTTTCTGCCCTAAAAAACATACAAGATAAACGGCATAATCTCCTCTATTTACTTGTAATTTATCAGGATTTTTTGTCAACTCACCTATTATCTCGCTCTTAAACTCCCTAATAATCTCTTGTCTATACCAGTAAGCCTTATCTAACTCTTTTCTACCCATTTTTCTAAAAATATTTATAACTTCTTCATCCGATAGACCTTGTTTTTTCATCAACGGTTCTATAACATCTATTGACTGTTTATATTTTTGCCAAAAAACGTTCCATTGTTCTTTAGGATAAGTTAAAATTTGAAAAAATTCATCTGTGAAATCTCTAAAAACACTTCTCATATTTGAATCATATTCCTCCTTCTAAGCATTTGCACGCTGATTAACGTTTCTTATAAGACTGTATAAAAAAATTAAGGAAATTATTTCAATGATAACAACAAAAGTTACCACATATGATAGAGAAATCTCGTATAAAAACCCTATTGAGGTTCCCCCAATAAACATTGATAAGCCATAAACTGTATTAAATATTCCATAAGCTGTCCCTCTTCTTTCTAGAGGTATCAAATCAGCTATAGCTGCTCTCATAATTGTTTCATGTATACCCATTACAATTCCCCAAATTATTATACTGAATAAAATAAATATTTTTGAGTAAGAGAAAGCAAAAAAAGGTATAACTAAAGTCGCTATTGGGATAATCAGCAAAGTTTTTAAGCCTATATTATCATATGTTCTTCCAATAATAAGAGCTGTTATTCCATCTATTCCCATTGCAATTGCATAAAAAATTGGTATCCATACGTTAGAAATTATAGAGTTTACATTAAGATGATACGCAATTATCGGATATTGAACAAAACCCATCACACTTAATAATGTAAAGAAAGTATATAACCAAAATGTCTTAGACCATTTATTTTTATTATCATAACTATTTATTTGTTTATCAGATTCGATAGACACTTCTAGCTTTTGAGGAGAAGGAACTTTAGATCTAGCAAAAAATAGAAGCATTAACAAAATAACAACAGGGATAATCAAAATTCCAAATCCAGTTTTGTATTGTGAATTCAACAAAAAAACTGCACTAAAAATCAAAGGACCTATTATTGCACCTATTTGATCAAGAGCTTCATGTATACCAAATCCCCATCCTCTTCCAACTTGCTTTGTAGCATGAGAAAGAATTGCATCTCTGGCAGGACTCCTAATAGCTTTTCCCATTCGTTCCATTATTAAAAGAAAAGCAGCTATTTGCCAACTATTCGAAAATGCTAAAAGAGGAATAGATAAAAGCAATCCATAACCAATGATAGTTAAAGTCCAATAAGCTTTAGTTTTATCGGCAAAATATCCAAAAACCAACCTCAATGCATACCCTACAAATTCGCCTATCCCACCAACAATTCCAATGATACTTGCTCCAGCTCCTAAAAAGGCTAAATATGGTCCTGAGATACTTCTTGCACCCTCATAAACAATATCTCCTAATAAACTAATGATTCCCATTAATAAGATAAACTTATAAGCTAATTTTCGATCGGAAGTAAGTTGGTTCGTATGTATACGCCTCTTTTTCAAGTTTTTTATTATAGAAATTCTATCTCACCCTTATATGTTTGGATAAGATATGGTGCCGAGAGCGGGACTTGAACCCGCACGGGTATAAAACCCATAAGATCCTGAATCTTACGCGTCTACCAGTTCCGCCATCTCGGCTTTTTACTTACAATATATTATATAATAAAAATATAAAATATAAAAATAAATCAAGTGAATATTTAGAACTACTGCGTATTTGAAAAATTTAACTTTTCATAATTATATATTAACGTAAGTAATGTAATAGCGTTACTTAAAAAGTATTAAATATACTACCGATAAATATAATTTAAAAAATAAAACAATATTTTAGGAGGATGAAAGAATTGGAATTGACGCCTCTCATTAGAAGGGCAGCTCAGGTTTTAGAAACACCATTTTTAGTGCTAGATAATGCTTACGTAAGAGAAAATTATTTAAGGCTCAAGAATTCTATAAATAACGTGGAAATTTTTTATGCAGTTAAAGCTAATTCACACCCTAGTATTCTTGAAACTTTGAGGGACCTCGGATCATCTTTTGATGTTGCTTCCAAGGGTGAAATTGTAAAATTGATGGACTTAGGAATACCTACGAAAAGAATGAGCTTTGGTAATACTATCAAAAAGGAAAAAGATATAAAGTTTGCATGGGAAAATGGTGTTGAATATTTTGCTGTTGATGCTGAGATGGAAGTCGAAAAAATAGCGAGAAATGCCCCTGGTGCAAAAGTATATGGGCGACTAGCTATGAGTTCAAATGATTCTGATTGGCCACTTTCAGGAAAATTTGGAACTGACGTTGATCATCTAATACATATCTTGAAGTATGCCAAAAGAAAAGGACTAGTTCCATACGGAGTATCTTTTCATGTTGGTTCTCAATCATACAATAAATATAAATGGAAAGAGGCAATATTAACCGCTAGCGAGGTTTTTGAAAAACTTCATAAGGAGAAAATTAATCTAAAATTATTGAATCTTGGTGGTGGAATCCCCGTTCAACACACCAAACCTGTTCCCAGTGTTGAAGAGATTGGCGAGGTTATAAATGAGGCTGTAAATGAATATCTCGGTTGGGTAAAAGGATTAAGGATTATTTCAGAACCTGGCAGATCTATGGTTGGAAATGCTGGCATAATCGCTTCAAGAGTAATATTAAGAAGCAAAAAAGGTACTCAAACCTGGGTTTTCCTAGACGCTGGAGTTTTTCATGGTTTGATGGAAACTATTGAAAATTTTAGGTATGAAGTAATTGTGGAAGGAAAAGAAGACACTAAAAAAATGACGATGACACTTGCAGGCCCAACTTGTGACAGTGTTGATACTATTTATGATGAAATTGAATTACCTATCAATATAGATTATAACGACATTGTTTATTTTATAAATACAGGGGCCTATACTAGCGAATATGCAACATATTTTAATGGTATTGAACCAATAAAAGTTTATACTATTGAAGAATTAGAACATATGCTACAAGGAGAATTTTCACCAATTAACGAAAACTCGTTATATTAAAGTTCATACAATATTATAAAAGCAGGTGCTTAAGCACCTGCTTTTATTTTTTGAACATGTTAACAATTAAAAAGATCTTCTATTTTTAAAAACTCTTTCTCTTTCAATCCTAACTGTTCAGTTACTTCACTAAAATAGTTTCTTTTAGATAATTGATGTAAAGCATGAGAATCTGTCCCATATGAGAGTTTTACACCATTTTCAATCATAATCTTTATTACCTCTTTCCTTGGTGATTCCGACATTTCGTGAATTTCCAAAGCTATTTTGTTTTTTGCCATCTCTTTAGCGATTTCTTTGTACCATTCTAAGTTTAAATATTTTATTGCTACTAATTTTTCAAAACTTCTTCTATCTTCAAAAGTGCTATCTGGTTTCATAAACTTATTTACTGGCAAATATCCTTCAACATGGCCAAGTATTTGAAAAGAATATTCTGAAACTGCTTTCTCTACATACTTTTTATATAAGTCCCAATAATCTTCTTCTTCTAAATTTTGAGGCATTTGATGAATGCTTCCTATTATATAATCAACATTGGGAATATTTTCTGGAATTAAAATTTCTTTGTCATTAAAGCCTACTTCTGCACCTAAAAGCATTATTATACCTTTTTCTTTGGCTATATTTTTAATTTTCAAGAAATGATTATAATATTCATTAGCACTTGTGCTGACACTATGATTATGACCTTTCTCAAAATGGTCACTAATTCCAAAGCATTTTAAATCTACCTCTTCAATTTTTATTAGAATTTCTTCAAAAGTTTGTGAACCATCTGAATAATTCGTGTGTATGTGTAAATCATATTTTGGTAACATTTTTTTCACCTGATTCCAGATTTATATCTATCCCTAAATATTTTAAAGTTTTAGGGGTTATTACGGTTAAATCAAAATCTTTTAATTTTTCCTGCTTTATGTTTCCTCCATAAAAAGTAGCTATAGCATCACTCTCCTCAAAAGTTCCGTGATATCCAAAACCTTTAACTGATAATAACAAGCTGCTAATATTGTCTGTATAACCTTTTTTTAGTGTATATGCAATATCACATAAATAAGGATTGTGTAATTTTGTCAATTCATATTCATCATACACTTTAGCAACATCTGTTTCGCTTTCTAAATCATAAATTATTTCATTCTTTTTATTTTGGGCTTTTTTGCTTTTAAGATAAATTTGAACAGTTGGTTGCCTAATTAGGACAAAATCGACATCATTTGGAATTTTTTCGCCAGGATTATAAAAATTGCCTTTTAATCCATATCCATTTAATAATTTGATTATAGAGAAGTTGCTATGTTTTTTATAAGTACTCATAGAATGATCTGAATTTATTACCAACAAAAAATCTTTCCATTTCTTGTTAATATAATTGTACAATTTCTCAATTTGTTGATCTACTTTTTCTAATTCTTCAATTCTCTTTGAATGTAAAGCACCATACTTATGACCTATTGAATCAACACTTTGATAGATAGTAAACACAGCATCATAGTCAACATTTTCTAATTCATTTATGATAGTATTAGTATTATTTTCCGGATTGGAACCATCTACCTGAACATATTTATTGCATCTATTCTCAAGCATAAAGTGTTGAACTGATAATGTTTTATATCCTTTATTCATTAGTATTTCCGATATTGTGGGAACTTTTACTCCTCTTAACTTTCCAATTACTTCGTTTTGTTCATAGTTGTAGATAGAATTAGAATAAATTCCGTGTGTTTCTGGATATTGCCCGGTTAATATAGTTGTCATCATTGGAGTTGTTAAAGAAGGAAAAGCTGTTTTTAGATTCTCAATTGTATTTCCCATTCTCAAAATACTTTTAATAAATACTGCATTTGACTTGTCTACAAGATCTTGCCCCAATGAATCAATTGTAATAAACAATAGTTTCTTCATCTTAAACACCCTCTATGATATTAGTAATTATTAAAACTCTATTAAAGAAATCAGAGGTAAATGATCTGAAGCAAACGAATTTACAGTATATGCATCCATAATTTTAAAATCTCCTCTTGTAAAAAATATAAAATCTATTTGTGAACCTGGAAAATCTGATTGAAAAGTCTTAATTTCTTTTTTAAGTTCTTGATTAACAGATTCAAATTTATGTAGAAATTCTTTAACACCATAGGATAATTCAAAATATGATATATTAAAATCTCCACCTATTAGTGTAGGTAACCCATATTTTTCTGAAACGTTTAATAATTCCATAACCTCTGTTTGTATTTCCTGCAAACCTCCAAGACCTAGGTGAGTACTAATTACAAGCATTTGCTTTCCATCAACTTCAATCACCATAGCTGCTGCCCCTCTTTGTGTAGCTAACATCCATTTGGGTTGGGGCAAATCAAATCCAAATTTTTCAATAGCTTTAAATTTACTAAAAATAGCTACCCCATAATTATCCTTTCCTTCAGTTGGATAAAAATAATAATCCATTCCTAGTTCGTCTGCTATAATTTCAGCTTGTTTTAGATTTAAACTTCTAGATCTACCTTGATCTACCTCTTGAACCATTAATATATCTGGGTTCTCTTCCTTTAATACATCAATAGTTCTTTGAAAATCAAATACCTCATCCATTCCTAATCCATGTTGAATATTATATGTCATCACCTTTATCGCAGCAAAAGAAAAAGATGTTAATATTAATACAAACATAATAAATACAAGCTTTTTTTTCATCTTGCGTACACTCCTTCAGAAATTTCTATTTCTAATATTTTTAATAAAGTATTCTTCACGTCTTCATGATGCATATGTTTTGGAAAAATATCTTTTGAATTTCCATAAGTTAGAAAGGGTATATAAGTAGCTGTATGATCTGTAGCATTCCATTTTATAGAAATATCATCACTTTTTGTGGGAGACGACAGAAGCGAAAGACCTCCTGTTTCATGATCTGCAAAAATTATAAACAAGGTATCTTCTGGTGAGAAAACGTTTGTAAGATAATCTACTATTTTCTGAAACATTACCAATTCAGCTTTAAGTGCTTTTTCGTCGTTTATATGAGATGCATGATCTATCCTTCCACATTCAACAAAAAGAAATAAAGGATCGTTAAAATTTATTTTTGAAATTGTTTTTTCTATAATCTCAAGATAAGTGGGTTCTCCGGCATTCAATTGATTTTCAAAACTTTTATGCCCCAGTGAAACAAACGCCATGAATTTATCATCAGACGAATCAAATAAAGGCTCATAATTAATGCCATATATTTTATATCCTTTTTCGTTTATTTTTTTTAATGGTGACTTAGAGGTTGGTTTTAATGTAAAGGGATTCACTCCTAAGTCTTCTAAACCTCCTGCTACAAAAAAGTCTAAAAAATCTGAGTCTATAAGATCTTCTATTATCTTATTTTTGTCATCTCGAAATGTATGAGCATACATTGCAGCGGGTGTTGCATCAGAAAATTTTGTGTTAGTTATTAAACCTATTTTATATCCTTCTTTTTTCAAAATAGTAGCTATAGAATTAATAGGATTTTGATCCTTATCCATTCCTAAATATCCTAGCTTAGTTTTTTGTCCACATAAAAAAGCGGTTGCAGCCGCTGCAGAATCAGTCACAATATTATCAACTGTTTCGTTTCTAACTAAAGAAGCTACTTGAAACTTGTTTGTTGCAATCTCTAAATCATTTATTTCTGCCAAAAATTCTGACAAAAGTAAATGATTATAACCCATTCCATCTCCCATTATTATCACTACATTTTTTGGATGTGCAATTAATATTATCGCTGAAATAAGAACGAGCAATATAGTTAGGTGTTTTTTTATTTTTATCACTTATCCTTTCACCCCACTCATAGTAATTCCTTTGATAAATTGTTCTTGTAGGAATAAATATACAATTATAATAGGTAAAATTGCCATGGCTGCAGCAGTTAATTGTAAATGTACTAAATCTCCATACTGCTGTGAAAAGTATTGAACGCCTAATTGAATGGTTTTATGTTTGTCTGTATTTACTACTAACAAAGGCCATAAGAATGCGTTCCAGCTTCCCATAAACGATAAAATTGCTAGGGCTGATAAAACTGGTTTTATATTGGGCAAAATAACCTTTCTATATATCAACCATTCACTGGCTCCGTCAATACGGGCCGCATCTAAAAGATCATCCGGTATTCCATGTATAAACTGCCGCATCAAAAAAGTTCCAAAGATACTTATAGAACCCGTTACGATCAAAGCTGCATAGGTATCTACCAAGCCCAATTCATATACCATAATATATAAAGGAATAATTGTTACAGGAAAAGGAATCATCATTGCACTTAAAAGCATCTTGAATATCGCATTTCTTCCTTTAAAATGATACTTTGCAAATGCAAACCCTGCAGTAGAAGATGTGAATAAAGTTAATGCTACTGAACAAATGGTAACTATAAAAGAATTTATATAGTATTTAAAGAAAGGTACTGTTGTAAATACCTCTTTATAATTTTCAAAAGTGAAATTTTTCGGTAAAAAAGTTGGTGGAAATTGATACAACTCATGTAAAGGCTTAAATGTTGATAAAATCATCCATAAAAATGGAACTATCATTATGACAGCGACTGCCAAAAGAATAATATAACAAAATGTATAAAAAATTCTATCAGTTTTCTTCTTAGATTTCATAGTTACTCCTCCTTGAAAAGGTTTGTAACTCTCATTTGAATAAGTGAAATAATTAAAATTATACCAAATAATATCATAGACATCGCACATGCATATCCCATTTGTAGTCTACTAAAACCATACTCCCAAATATAATAGACAGCAGTTTTGGTGTCTGCGTTACCTCCGGTCATCATATAAATTTCTGTAAACACCTGTATTGCGCTAATTGTTGAAGTTATAAATATCAACACAAGTGAAGGTTTAATTAATGGAACAATAATCTTCCAAAATTGTTGCCATCTTGTTGCTCCATCTATTTGTGATGCCTCTAAAACCGTATCAGGTATGTCATTTAACCCCGATAGGAAAATAATAATATCATATCCTAAAGATCTCCATACAGAAACTGCTGCGACTGCCCAAATGGCTATTGACGGATTTCCTAACCAGTCTATAGGATTCATTCCAAATAGACTAACTACATAATTTGCTAATCCATAGTATGGATGATAAATCCATTTCCAGATAACACTTACTGCAACTGTTGAAGTAACTACTGGTAAAAAATAAACAACCCTAAAAAAGCTTTTAAACTTAGGAATAGAGTATATTAAATATGCAAAAATGAAACCAAATATAATACGACTCGGAACTACACCTAAAGCATATTTAAAACTGATCCACAAAGACCTTAAAAAATACTCATCGGTTATCGCTTGCGCATAGTTTGACAATCCCACAAAAGGTTTTACAGGAACCAGCAAATTCCATTTTCTAAAACTAATAAATATAGCAAATATAGCTGGGAAAAAGGTTAAAAAACCAACTCCAGCGAGTGTCGGTGTAACAAACAGATAAGGTATAGTCTTTTTCTTAGAATATAGTTTAAACGCATAAATTAATAAGAAAATACTCCCAATTGCCAAAAAATACCAACCAAATGAAGCCTTTTTGA
Organism: Defluviitoga tunisiensis; assembly: GCF_000953715.1. Taxonomy (NCBI): domain Bacteria; kingdom Thermotogati; phylum Thermotogota; class Thermotogae; order Petrotogales; family Petrotogaceae; genus Defluviitoga; species Defluviitoga tunisiensis. Next base: position 607,705 of record NZ_LN824141.1, on the reverse strand, counting down.
AAAAATATAGGATAAATTTTGCTCGATAAACTTGTTTCCATTGATTCCTAAGAAAAGGTAAGGAAAGCACGAAAAATAGTTGAATAAAAGATGTTAAGAGCAATAATTTTCTTTTTTTGGTAAAGTTTAACAAAAAATTGATTGCTATTAGTATAATAAAAATATATAAAAGTGGTATACCAAAAAAATTAAAATCTTTTATAAACATGATTCCTTTATCTGCAATTATAGGCAAAAATAGACCTATAGTCGATATCAAAATACCTGGAATAAATAAGATATTCAAGTTCTTATTATAGGAATTCATCTAATTCCTCCCCTCACGCAGTAAACATTAAATTGTTATCCATCACTTTAAAATAAAAACACCACCATGGTTCTAACTAGAAAAAGGAGCGAAAATAGCTCTGATATATTCTCCTAAATTACTTTAAAATAAACAATATAATTTTTGGCCAATGTTTATCTATAAGAAAAATTTTTCGCCCCTTAATCTATTACAGGTTTAATACAATAATTACATTTTATTGAATTGCTTCAATAACAACTTTGCCATCCGCATTTTCTGGAGGTTCTATTTTGAGCACCTTTGAAATTGTCGGAACAATATCCCAATTATAAACCTTCTTATTTATTGTGGTTCCCTTTTTAAAACCTGCTCCACTCATCAACAAAAACACGTGCTGACTACTTTCATCTATTGTATCATGCCCTCCAGGAGCTTTATAATTTGTCTTACTATCTTTAAAATGATGCGGTGGTTTGGGCCATACTAACATATCTCCTGTTTTCGGATGAGATCCTCTTGCTTGAAGTTCATCGAAGGTTAAAACACCTCCTATGAATTCGCTATATAAACTAGATTTCAACTCATTTACAATAAAATCATACTCTTCTTGCGTAAAATCCCAGTTTAAATAGATTTGAGCTTGAAGACCAACACTAACAATAACGATTTTATTAGCTTCATTAGCTGCTTGATCTTTAGCCAAAAATACCACAGTATCATTATTAACCCGGTGTCCTAACGCTTCTAAACAATTTTCCAATATTTCTATTAAATCATTAAGACTAGATGTTCCTGAATAAGGTGTCATTCCGTGATCTGCCGCTATAACAAATGAGGTTTTTTCGTAAATTCCTATCTCTTTTAAAGTATCTATTAATCTTGCTAATTCACTATCCATTTGAATTAAAACCTCAACGCACCTTTCAATTCTTTCTTCTTCTCTATCAGCGGGTATTGAATCATAATAACCATATGAAGGTTTTTCGTTATGACCAACTGTATCTAAATCATCTGAGTATATGAACATAATATCTGGTATACCTTCAAATACTACTTCAGTATCGCCTTGAGTTACAACAGGTTGTCCTTTCAAGATTTTGATTGACTCATCGACTCTTTTCTGAAAACTTCCAGACGGTTGAATATATAGATGAGAAGGATCTTCATAACTCGTTCCTCTATCTTGAACCATAAATTGCTGAACCGACGCTACTTTTAATCCTTGTTTTGATGCAGCTTCTGCTAATGTTTCTGCGGAATTATCTCTACGAGTTTGCTTTACAATTTGATCCTCTTTATCAAAATATCTATAAATATTTCCAGTTGTTCTGGGATAAGCCCCTGTTACTAATACAGCTTGCATTGGATTAGTAATTGAAGGTATGCCAGTACTTGCGTCTGTAAATAAAACGCCATTCTCGATAAGTTCGTTAAGTGCAGGTGTTCCTGGATATTGCCCGCTGTTTGCCCACTCATAATAATCATATCTAAAGGCATCCCAAATAATATAAATAAAATAACCCTTCTCTTCAGATTCTATTTGACCTTTAGTCAGAGCTCCATAACAAATTACATTACTAAAAATAAACACAAATAATAATGAATAAAAAAGTATTTTATTTGAATAAGTTTTTTTCAACACTCTACCTCCCGTCAGTGAAATATAATCTATCACAATTCAACTATGCTTTATGATTTGCATTATTGATTAAAGTTACGTTTTAAAAAGACGGATTTTTAACTATATTCTAAAAGGGCCCCCATAAGGGGGCATTTTAATTAGGAATTTAATTGAGAGTTATAAATATTATTCAAATTGTCCAAAAGTCTCTTCTAGATATTTATTTATCTCTTTTATTGCTTTTGAGGCAGCTTCCTCAATAGGAACACCTTTCTTTATTATCTCGTTGTATGCATCACGTAACATAGAAGATGGGTTGGCCCAACCTTTTGAAAATGTTGGTTCAGCATAATTTAAAGAATCAACTACAGCACCTAAAAGAGGATCATCTTTATATTTTGGATCATTTGCAACAACTTTTAGAGAAGGTAATTCTCCAGTTTCTTCCAACCACTTTCTCTGTGCATCTTCTGAGGTTATATATAACAACCACTTTGCTGCTGCCTCTGGATCTTTACATCCTTCCATTATAGACAGCGACCAAGATGTAAGTGCTGTAATTCTTTTTCCAGTTACCGGATGTTTTGGAACAGGGGCTGTTCTAAAAACTAAATCAGGATGACTTCCAACCATAAAAGAACCAACCATTGCCCCATGACCTAGCACCATACCTTCTTTAATTTGTCTAAAACCTGTCCATCTTGAACCAAATTCTGGTGTGTATACCTTGTGTTCTTCAATAGCCTTTTTATAAAATTCATAGGTTTCAAGGATTGCTGGCTCTAACTTAACTTTAGTCTGTTTTTCATCTTCCCAGAATGTAGCTCCTGCACATCTCATCATAGTCTCTAATTCTCTATCATAACCTTCAAATGCCCAACCACTTTGAACCATTTTTCCATCTTCCCATTTTGTTAACTTCTTTGCGTATTCTATCAATTCATTCCAGTCTTCTGGTGGTCTATTAGGATCCAAACCCGCTTGTTCAAATAACACAGGGTTATAGAATAAAACAATTGTTTGAACATCTGTAGGTAAACCATAAAGTTCACCATCGATAATAAGATTTCTTACGGTAGGTTCTATATAATCTTTTTGAAGTTTTTCAATTGACATAACTGTAGTTGGAAATGGTTGAATAACCTGATAATAGTAAAGTTCAAGCATTGCCTCGCCTGGAACTTGTGCGACGTCAGGTCCACTTCCAGCTGCTACTGCTGCAAGCAATTTTGTTTTATATTCACTTAAAGGGATTGACTGAATAACTATTTCAACATCTGGATTTTCCTCCATAAACTGCTTGGCCATCTTATCAACAAATTCTAATCTTGCAGGCGAATGATGCATCCAGTGAACAATAGTCGTTTTAGAAAATCCCACAACACATAAAGTAACTAAAAATAACACACTAAGAAACTTTTTCATTCTCAATAACCTCCTTCATCCATAAAAGTTTAGATTTACTTTCTTTAAATCCAGGAAAAAACTAAAAGTAGAATTTTTAAATTTAATTTTTTTGGACTGAAAATAATTGAAGAGTAGAAAATCATATTTTTAAACTAAAAATATTATAATCAACTTCACCTTTTTTTCAAAATCATACTATCTCTGTTTATACCTGTTGACATACGATTAGGCAATTTTAAGACTAATTAAGTTGAAAATTCTTAGAAATCAAAAGACTTTTTATAATTATTAATTTAAATTAATGGGGATTTTTAGTACAAACGGCTTTAAATGGGTTTATTTACCATTATTTCCTTTTAAATAGTGGTAATACTATTTTTAATAAATTAAAAAATATAATATAATTTTTTAAGATAAAAATATATTAACTTAAAAACTATATTTTTGTACTATAATTAAAACATGTGAAAATATAAATATGTTATATGCATGTTCGTATATTTCCATGTTAAAGTTTGGGGGAGTGAGTCAACGTGGCTAAAAGTAGAATTTCTGAAAAAATCAGTGAAACCAACAAAAAAAGAATTTTGTATTATCTCTTTAAAAATTATAACACCTTCACAACTAGAACGAACATATCTAAAGATTTAAATATTAGTTTTCCCGCAGTAAGTAATAATGTCGCTCAATTAATAGAAGAAGGGTTTATTCTAGAGGAACTAGATACTTCAAGTAGTTTAGGAAGAAGATCAAAAAAAATATTTTTGAATCCTGATTCAAAAATAACGATAGTGGTTCATATTGAGTATCAAAATGCAAATATATTCTTTTTAGACAATCATCAAAATAATTTACGGCATAAAAAGATGACCTTTGAACGAAATATCAAATTTCATGATTTATGGAAACTATTAGAAAATGAAATTAAAACAATATTAGGAGATTTATTATCAGAAAATCAATGTGAGGTCTTAGGTATTTGTGTAGCTATTCCCACCCCAATTGATAAAAAAAATAAAAAAATTATCAAAAGTAGATTTTATGGATGGAAAGATGAACCCATATATGAATATATTACATTAGAAGATAAAAAGATACCCGTTTTTTGGGAAAATGATGCTAATTTGTTAGCTAAAGGATTCTACGAAAGTAATTCTCGATACGATAATGTGCTTGCTATTTATTTTAGCATGGGCATAGGAATGGGAATAATAATAAATGGAGACCTTTATACAGGAAAAGAGGGAAATGCTGGAGAAATAGGTCAATTAAAAGTAGAATATAAAGGAGAGTATGAAGAATTAGAAAAAATAATTTCAGAAAGATCTCTTATTGAATTTGCTAAAAATAAATTAAACTTAACCTATGAAGATAGTGAACAAATTCTTGTAGAACTAGAACGAAATAATCAATTGTCTATCGTAAATAAAGAGTTCGAATATATTTCAAAGAAGATCGCAGATGTATTTGCACCAGTAATAATGGTATTAGACCCAGAAATCGTGATATTCAACGGAACTGTTACTCGAAGCTGTCCTTCACTCACTGAGAATATAGTAAACAAATTAGAAAAGTTAATCGAAAAAAATGGAATTTTTGAAATCAACAGAGAAGAAAACTTATTAATCATAAAAGGTAGTTTTTGGGAAGTTCTAGATAATGTATTAGGCTTCAATGAAATCAAAACATTAAAGGTACTTTAATATAATAAATACAGGAGATGAGGGTAAGATGTTGAAGGTTGGATTAATAGGTATAGGATTTATGGGAAGAGGTCATTTAGAAAATTACATCAAGTTAGAAAGTGAAGGTTTCCCTTTAAAACTAGTAGCTATTTGTGACATAGATCCTGAAAAATTTGAAAATAAGTTCACTCCAGGTAATATAAAGATAGGAGAAAAGAAGTTTGATTTTTCAAAATATAGATTATACACAAGTATCGACAAAATGTTAGAAAATGAAAAACTTGATTATGTTGACATTGCACTACCAACTTATTTACATTCCCAAGCAACTGTTAAAGCATTAAATGCAGGAATAAACGTATTGTGTGAAAAACCTATGGCTCTCAATTTGGAACAATGCCAAGCAATGATAGATGCCGCTAAAAAGAACAACAAAAAATTGATGATTGGACATTGTTTGCGTTTTTGGCCCGCTTATGAATATGCCAAAGAATTAATAGACTCTAAAAAGTACGGTGACGTAATTGAAGCATACTTTTTCAGAGGTGGAAATACCCCAAAATGGTCTTATCAAAACTGGTACCTACAAAAAGATAAAAGTGGTGGTGTACTATTAGATCAACATATACATGATATAGATGTAGTAAACTGGTTTTTTGGCTTGCCTCATGCGGTTTCTACCATATCTACTAATATATTACCAACCACAGGGTATGATGTAGTGTCAACAAGATACTTTTTTAACGATAAAAAAATACTAACTGCAGAAGATGACTGGTTATTAAATGGAGAATTCCCTTTTGAAATGCGTTATAGAATAAACTTCGAAAAAGGAAATCTTATCTTCGAAAAAGGACAATTAAAAGTAACTCCAAATGAAGGCAAACCATTTATACCCGAGTTGTCAAATGAAAATGCATATTACAAAGAAATAAAGTATTTCGCCAACGCTGTACTAAATGATTTACCAATAGAAGTATGCCCTCCAAGTAGTTCTATGGAAACAATAAAAATTGCTTTGGCAGAGATGGAATCTGCAGATAATAAAGGAAAAACAGTAAATTTAATATAAAAGTTGAAAAAGAGGAGGATAAAATATGTACAATTTAGACATAGGGGTAATTATTCCTTTAGAAGAATTACTTGAACATGGAACAAAAAACTTAGAGGAGTTAGGATTAAACGTTTGTCAAGTTAATGCCTGGCATGTGGAAAATCTAACAAAAGAAAATGCAGAAAAACTTTTAGAAATTACAAAGGGGAAAATTAAAATAAGCAGTCTGTGGGTTGGTTGGCCAGGACCACGGGTATGGGATTTCATTGAAGGACCTGCTACTCTAGGATTAGTTCCAAAAGAATTTAGGTATGTAAGAATGGAAGCATTAAAATTAGGTGCAAAATTTGCTAAAGAAATAGGTGTTAAAGATATAGTAACTCACGTTGGATTCATACCAGAAAATCCTTCAACCACAGAATATTTAGAAACGGTAACAACAATCAAGCATGTAGCATTAGAAGCACAAAAACTTGGAATATATTTTAATTTTGAGACAGGTCAGGAAACACCTATTACTTTATTGAGAACTATCGAAGATGTTGGTTTAGATAACCTTGGAATAAACCTCGATCCTGCTAATCTATTAATGTATGGAAAAGCTAATCCAGTTGACGCAGTAGATTTATACAAAGGCCTAATTAGAAGTGTACACGTAAAAGATGGAAGATATCCTACAAACGGTAGGGATCTTGGAGAAGAAACCCCTGTGGGAGAAGGTCTGGTTAATTTCCCAGTCCTTTTAGATAGGTTAATAAAATATGATTATAAAGGTCCTCTCATCATAGAAAGGGAAATATCTGGTCCTGAACAGAAAAAAGATATTCTAAAAGCCAAAAAAATGTTGGAGGATATACTAAAAAAATATTAATCTCCTAGGAGGAATTAAAAAGTATGAAAACCGCAATATTAATAGGAGCGGGAGAAAGAGGTTTAAATACATATGGAGCTTATGCCCTTAAATACAAAGACAAACTAAAATTTGTAGCTGTAGCTGAACCTGACGATTACAGACGAAACTACTTTAAAGAGAACCATAATATAGAAGATAAATATTGTGTAAGAGATTGGAAAGACCTTTTAAAATTCCCAAAGATTGCTGATATTGCTATTATTGCAACATTAGAAAACTTGCATAAAGAACCTGCTTTAGCCTTTTTGGATCTAGGATACAACATATTAATAGAAAAACCTGTTGCTCCAACTATAGAAGATTCGGTTCAAATAATAAAAAAAGCAATAGAAAAAGACAAATACATTATGCCTGCATACGTATTAAGATTCTCTGATTTTTATAAAAAAATCAGAGAGATTATAGATTTGCATTTACTAGGAGAGATAGTATCTGTTATCCAAGAAGAGCACATTGGATATTGGCACATGGCTCACAGTTACGTTCGAGGAAGATGGAGAAAGTCAAAAGATGTGGGTCCTATCATTCTTACTAAAAGTTGTCACGACCTTGATATTCTTCAATGGATACTGGGGAAAAAATGTTTGCAAATTTATTCAACTGGAAGCCTAAAGCATTTTAGAAAAGAAAATTGCCCTAATCAAGCTTCAGATAATTGTTTAGATTGTAAATTAAAGAATTCTTGTCCATATTCTGCAACAAAAATATATCTAAATATGGAAAATAATGGTTGGCCCGTAAACACCATTACCAATGATCTAAGTTATGAAGGTCGAATTAATGCATTAAGAACTACTAATTTTGGTAAATGCGTTTATAAACTTGATAATGATGTGCTTGATAATCAAAAAGTATTAATGAAATTCGATGATAGTATAGATGTCATATTTACACTCGATGCCTTCACACATGATAAAACAAGAATCATCAAAATAACTGGTTCAAAAGGCGAGCTATTTGGAAATTTTGCAAAAAATTATATTGAAATAAATACTTTCAGTAACGACAAAAAAGAAGTTATTGAGCTCAATCCTAAGTATAAAAGTAGCCATCAAGGCTCAGATTTTAATTTATTGGATGAATTCTTGGAAACTCTTGACTCTAAAAAACCTGTTGATTATTATAATTTTATTGAAAGCCACTTTATGGCATTTGCATCAGAGTATTCCAGAATCAATAATACTATTGTAGATTATCAAAGATATAAAGAAGAGAAAATCAGATAACCTAAAAAGCCCGCTTTTAATATAGCGGGCTTTTATCTTTTATATTATATTCTTGCTACCCCACTTTTTACTGCTGCTTCTTTGACAGCTGTTGCAACTTTCTTTGATACTTTATCATTAAAAACATTTGGAATTATATTTTCTTCATTTAATTCTGTATCGTTAATTACCCCAGCAATTGCATATGCTGCAGCTATCTTCATTTCATCATTAATATCACTTGCTCGGGCATCTAATGCACCTCTAAATATTCCCGGAAACGCAAGAACATTATTAATCTGATTTTGATAATCCGATCGTCCTGTTGCCACTATTCTTGCCCCCGCTTCTTTGGCATCATCAGGAAAAATTTCTGGAATGGGGTTTGCTAACGCAAAAACAATAGCATCTTTTTTCATATTTTTAACCATTTCCTTTTTAACCACATCTCCTACAGAAACACCTATAAACACATCTGCTCCAATCATCGCATCATACAAAGAACCTTTTACACCATTTTTATTTGTTAGCATTGCTAATTCTTCTTTTAACCAATTGTTTGTAGGTAATCCTTTATAAATAATCCCTTTAGAATCACATATTAATATATCTTTTACTCCAAGGCTTAGGAGCATTTTTACAATTGCACTTCCTGCAGCTCCAGCACCATTTATAACAACCTTAATTTCACTAAAGCTCTTTCCTACAATTTTTAAAGCATTTATCAGGCCAGCACTTACTACAACAGCAGTTCCATGCTGATCATCATGAAAAATAGGTATATCTAACTCCTTCTTTAACCTATTTTCAATTTCTACACATCTAGGGGCGGAAATATCCTCTAAATTTATCCCTCCGAATGTTGGAGCAATTCTTTCTACTGTTTCTACTATTTCGTCTACATCTTTCGTATCCAAACAAATTGGTACAGCATCTACTCCACCAAATTCTTTAAAAAGAATGCATTTCCCCTCCATCACAGGCATTGCTGCTTCTGGACCTATATCTCCTAAACCTAAAACCGCTGTTCCATCGGTAACAACAGCTACTAAATTTCCTTTTGATGTATATTTATATACATCATCAACATTTTTATGAATCATTCGGCATGGTTCTGCTACTCCAGGAGTATAAGCAATACTTAAATCATGTTGATTCTTTATAGCAACTTTACTAGTAATAGATATTTTTCCCTTTTTCTTTTCGTGCATTCTAAGAGATTCTTCATATATGTCCAAATTAGATTACCTCCTTCAATCAGAAATACTTTGATTCTTTCTTTTATTGATCAATAATTCTTTTGCAACAATTCCACCTTTAGTCATTTCATAAGGATTTAAAATCTTATCCAATTCATCTTTTAATAAGTATCCTTCTTCTAAAATGATCTCTCGAATATTTTTCCCACTCTTTAAAGCCTTTTGTGCGATAATGGAACAAACTTCATAGCCAAGGTGTGGGGTTAAAACGGTTATTAAGCTTAAACTATTTTCTACTAAATTTTTACAACGTAGCTCGTTTGCAGTGATACCCTTTATAGCATTATTTGTGAAAGTGTTAACAGCATTTTTCAAAATTTTAATTGATTCAAACAAATTATAAGCCACAATCGGAAGCATAGCATTTAACTCTAATTGCCCTGCTTCAATAGCCATAGTGATTGTTAAATCGTTACCTATAATCTGAAAAGATACTTGATTTACTACTTCTGGGATTACGGGATTAATTTTACCCGGCATAATTGAAGAACCTGGCTGAACCGCTGGTAAATTGATCTCACCAATGCCCGCACGAGGACCAGATGAAAGTAGTCTTAAATCATTTGCTATTTTGGATAGGTTAACTGCACAAGTTTTTAAATGTGAAGAAACTTCAAGTAGACTATCATTATTTTGTGTGGCGTCTATAAGATCTTTCGCTTGCAAAAGTTTAAATCCTGATATCTCATTTATTTTGTTAACTATACCTTTTGTATATAATTCATCAGCATTTAAACAAGTTCCGATAGCCGTACCACCCATATTAACAACCCTAACACTATCTATAGAAGATTGAATTCTACCTATATCCCTATCTATAACAAGAGCGTATGCTTTGAATTCTTGACCTAAGCGAATAGGTACTGCATCTTGAAGTTGGGTTCTTCCAACTTTTACCACATCATCAAATTCTAAAGATTTTTCTTTTAAGCTATCTCTTAATTCATTCAACTCTTCTATAAGTTCAGCTAACAGATTAATTGTTGTCATTTTTATTGCAGTTGGAACAACATCATTTGTTGATTGACTCATGTTTACATGATTATTAGGATGAACAATTGTGTAATCTCCTTTCTTGCCCCCCAATAATTCAATCGCCCTATTAGCAATTACTTCATTAACATTCATATTTATAGAAGTACCTGCGCCACCTTGAATTGCATCTACTATAAAATCATCTTGAAATTTGCCTTCTATTATTTCATTTGCTGCTTTTACAATAACTTCCGCTATCGATTTTTCTAACAAACCAACTTCATAATTCATCAAAGCTGCGGCTTTTTTAATATATCCTAGATTTTTTATGAGTAAAGGGTGTACTCTTTGACCACTAATAGAAAAATTTTCTTTTGCTCTTAATGTTTGAATTCCATAATACCTATCGTTATCGATTTCCTTTTCACCTAAAGAATCTCTTTCAACTCTTGACAATTATTTTTACCCCTTTCATAATTATTTTTTTCACTAATATATAGCTGCTAGTAGATTTAAAGAATGCGCTTAAACATTATAAACCAATCAAATTTAGAATCTTGTCTAAATTAGGTTCAACGGCTTCTGGGGTTTGAATGGTGCTTAGAGCTGTATCAGGATCTTTTAACCCATGACCTGTTAAAACAGCGACTACCTTACTACCTTTCCCAATTTTATTCAATTTCACATACTTTTTAATACCAGCGACTGAAGCAGCAGATGCAGGTTCTGCAAAAACTCCCTCTAAAGCTAATTCTTTATAAGCATCTAAAATCTCTTCATCTGTAACAAAATCAATACTTCCTTTAGATTCTGTTGCTGCATCAACCGCTTTTTCCCAATTCACAGGATTACCTATCCGTATAGCTGTAGCTATTGTTTCTGGACTGTTAATAACTTGTTTTTTAACAATAGCCGCAGATCCTTCTGCTTCAAACCCTAGCATTTTTGGTAACTTGTTTGTTCTTTGGGCTTGATAATACTCTTTAAAACCTTTCCAATAAGCCGTTATATTACCAGCATTTCCTACAGGTATAGCAAGTATGTCAGGGGAAACTCCACCAAGTTGATCACATACTTCAAACGCTGCACTTTTCTGTCCTTCTATTCTATATGGATTCAATGAGTTAACTAAAGTTATTGGGTAATTAGCAGCTATTTTTCTTGTTATATCTAAAGCATTATCAAAATTGCCTTTTATAGGAATTACTATTGAGCCATGCATCAAAGCTTGGGTGAGTTTACCTAAAGCTATCTTACCTTCAGGAATTATTACTACCGTTTTTAATCCGGCTTTACTCCCATAGGCAGCTGCAGATGCCGAAGTATTACCTGTGGAGGCACAAATTATGGCTTTATCTCCATTTTCAACAGCTTTTGTCACTGCTAAAGTCATGCCTCTGTCTTTAAAAGATCCTGTTGGATTTACTCCTTCATATTTTAAATATAACTCTATATCCAATTTGTTACTCAATTTTTCTGCAAATATAAGAGGAGTGTTCCCTTCTTGCAAAGTAATTATTTTTGTATTTTCTCTTACAGGCATAAATTCTTTATATTCATTTATAATACCTTCCCATAACTTTCGATTAACCATCATAATTCCTCCACCCTAATTATATTTTTTATCTCTATCACATCATCAATATTTTTTAACTCATCAGCTGCCTGATTCATATATTTTTCTTTAACAGGGTGTGTCCTGAGAAATATGGGAACTACCGGGGTTAATCTGTGTTTCTGAATAACTGAGGCAATACTTACATTATTATCTCCAAGAACCTTAGCTATCTTTGCAAAAACACCAGGCTTATCATTAACCATCAATCTTATATAAAAAGGATTTTCTACTTCTTCTATACTTATCAACCTATGGTCTTGTAGATTATTAATTAACCCATTACTTATATTGTACTTAATATTCTTAGCAACTTCTATAATATCTGCTACTACTGCGCTAGCTGTAGGCATCTCTCCGGCTCCTTGACCATACATCATAATTTCTCCTACATTATCTCCATGAATTTGAACAACATTATATACTCCATTAATTCTGGATATTGGATTATTTTTAGGGACAAACGTTGGATGAACCCTTATATCTAAACTCTCATCTTCTAACCTTTTACCAATAGCCAACAACTTAATTACATAACCTAGTTCGTCTGCAATTTCTATATCTTCTAGTTCAATTTTCTCTACACCTTCTACATACAAAGAATCAACATCAATAAAAGTTTCATACGATAGAGAAGATAAAATAGATATCTTATATGCAGAGTCCAATCCACTAACATCAAAGTAAGGATCACTTTCTGCATATCCTAAATCTTGAGCTTCTTTTAGAGCCTCTTTAAAATCCATCTTTTTCTCGGTCATTTGAGTTAAAATATAATTTGTTGTTCCGTTTAATATTCCATATATTTTTTCTATCTTATTTGCTACCAATGATTCATTTAAAGTTTTTATTATAGGGATGCCTCCTCCAACGCTTCCTTCATAATAAATTTTTACTCCATTTTCTTCAGCTAAACGGAATATCTCTTCTCCATGCTTAGCCATTATCAACTTGTTAGCAGTAACTATATGTTTTTTATTTTTTATAGCAGCTTTAATATAACTAAAAGAAGGTTCTTCTCCACCTATAAGTTCAACTACAACATGAATACTAGAATCATTCACTATATCTTCAAATTTATCCGTTAAAAGAAATTTATCAACACAATATTTTCTTTTTTTGTTTATATCAGTAACTAAGATTTTTTTGATTACTATATCTTCCCCTAATTTTCGTTTAATGTAATCTTTTTTACTTTTCAAAATCTGATAAACTCCTCCACCTACAGTGCCGAATCCCAAAAGTCCTACTCCTATCATACTGTTACCCTCCTTAAAAATTCTCCCCGTTAGAAGTTTATAATGCTATATTATCAATAATATTTCTGACTAATCTTACCTTATTACAATCTGTAACTTGATAAATGTTTTCAGGCATTTCCTCATATTTATTGAATCTAACTTTATTTTGATGAACCGTTGAGTTATCATATTCTTCTTTAAACGCAGATAAATGAACCTGTTTGGTACCTGTTTCTTCTATTATTTTTTTAACATTGTAATCCCTAATCCCACCCCCGAGTAATATTTCTATTCTACCACCAGAATGATCAATAATGTCTCTACAATTATTAATACCTTTTTCAACTGTAGATTCTTGTCCACTAGTTAATATTCTATTTATACCTATTTCAATAAGAATATCTATGCTTTTAATTGGATTTGGAACCACATCAAATGCTCGATGAAAAACTGTTTCTTTATCGCCGGCTATTTCTTTTAATATTTTATTCCTTTTTATATCAATAGTCCCATCTGCATTTAATATCCCAAAAGCCAAACCATCTGCTCCCGCACTAATAGCAGCTTGGGCATCCTTTTTCATTACTTCAAATTCGATATCTGTGTAACAAAATCCTCCACTACGAGGCCTTATCATAACGATTATTGGAATATTCGTTATTCTTTTTGCTTCTTCTACTTCGCCTATACTTGGAGTCAATCCTCCATATACCATTCCTGAATTCAATTCAACTCTATCTGCTCCACCTTTCTCTGCTTCGACTACATCCCTAGCTGAGGCACAACAAATTTCTAATATTATACTTGACATAAATTCCTCCTCATACTTCATTTTTTCTAATTATGTACTTTTAGAAGGCTAAATTTTTAAATATTTTGATTTCTAAATTACCAACGAGTATTTTAATTAGTTATCTATGTTGATAACTTTATCAACATAGTTCTAGTCGATTCCTTATATATTCCTAAACATTATTAATAACGCCTTTAGCGAATAAGCAATCAAATAATAATTTTTTTCAACTTCTTTATAAACAAAATTATGAACTTTTTTACGTTGATAATTAAAGTTTAAACTTTAAAGTTTATAACTTAGTTCAATACATAGTTGAAAATTTTACTTATAAACAAAAATTATGATTTTTTTTCATTTATTCATTTATCAACTTAGATGTTCATAAAGTATTTGAAAATTTTTAAGACTTTTCAACTTAACTAAACCCTTATAAATAAACATTTATACAACTTCTAAACTATCAACATTATCCTATCACTACCACTACTATTTAAATAATAGTATATAATAAAAAATATCAACACAAAAATCAAAAGAAATTTATTACTTCTTCTAAACTTGGCATAGCATCTGCTGCACCTGGTTTAGAAGCGACTATAGCTGCACACTTATTAGCAAAATCCGCATAATCTCTTAAAGCAGAGAATGAAATATTTTTTAATTCATTATAAGAATAATCTTTTAATTTATACAAAATAGAAGCCATAAAAGAATCTCCACAACCAACTGTATCTACAACATTAACCTTATAAGCAGGAACAAACTCAAATTTATTGTCTTTAAATACCATTGAACCCTCACTTCCTAAAGTTAAGAAAATTCCACAACCATCTTTCACATTTAAACTAGAAACAGCTTTCTCAACATTCTTTTCTTTTGTAATATAATAAAGATCATCGTCACTCAATTTTAAGATATCAACTTTCTTGATTATTTGATTAATAAGTCTCAAATATATTTCTTCGTTTTTTATCATAGATTTTCTGATATTTGGATCAAAAGAAGTAATTTTCTTCTTAGAAACAAATTCTTCAAACAAACTTTTTAAAGTCAGAGATGTTGGGTTTTCCAACAAAGCTATAGAACCAAAGTGAAAAATTGAAAATTTATCGAGTTGTAAATTATTCAAATCCTCCATTTTTAGATTAACATCCGCAGCATTATCCCGATAAAACTCATATTCAGCTTTCCCGTACTTATCAACAGCAGCAAATGCTAGAGTGGTTTTACACCCATTCTGAGAAATAATACAATCAGTATTTATATGATTTTCTTTAATGTATTTTAAAAGTGATTTTCCAAATTCATCAGAACCTATTTTACTCAAAAAAGAAACGTCCGCTCCTAATTTTGCTAAACCTACAGCAACGTTAAAAGGAGAACCACCCGGCCTTTTCTCAAATATTTTGGTCTCCCCCAATCCCTTATTTGGAGATTGAGATATAAAATCATAAAGGATTTCACCTGCACAGAGAATAGCCATATTTTTTCCTCCTAAGATGTGATTTCAGATCCACTTTAGAAATTCTAAAATCAGTATTATATATATGTTTCATTTAACTTTTAGGCACTTGTAACTGGTAAAGAGGGGGGCTGCGCCCTGTTACCCTTTTAAATTCAAAAACACGAATCAACTATTTCAACATTTTAGTACTTATAGCTAAGAAAGAAGGAAGGTATCGTTTTAGGCCCAATATTAATTCAAAATTACATTTTTTAAAAATCTTAAATTCTAAAGTCACTCTTTGAACTACTGTAACCATTACAAATACAAAATCAAAACAAAATTTTATTTATTTCTTCAATTAAATCTTTAGTCATTTCCCAATCACTAGCTTTGATATTTTCAATCAAATGTTTTTCATTTTTGGTTCCTGCTATAACAGTACTTACTTCTTCATGAAATAATAGCCAATTTATAGCAATTTGCGAGAGTGGTTTTCCAAGTCTATTAGAAATTTCTTTTATTTTTTCAACCTTATCAAGATTTTCTAAGAACAATTTTTTATCCCAAAATATTCTATCTCCTGACCTTGGATCATTTTTTGAAGGTTCAAAATCTTCGGTCATTTTCCCGGTAAGTAGTCCTTTAGCTAAAGGACTATAGGGAATGAGAGTTAGGTTGAATTTGTTAATAATAGGGAACAGTTCTTTTTCAACATTTCTAACTAACATGTTATAGTAATTTTGTGTAGAAACTATATCTATGTATTCACATAATTCTTCTATTTGATGAGCATTTAGATTCGATACACCTATATATCTTGCTTTTCCGTCATCTAATATTTTTTGAAGAGCTTCTGAAGTTTCTTCTAGTGAAGTATTCGGATCCGGCCAATGAATTTGATAAAGATCAATATAATCTGTATTTAACCGAGTTAAAGAGTCATCAATTTCTTTCAACACTCTATCTTTTTTTAAGTTGTTTCTAATTCTACCCCTGCTGTCCCATTCTAAACCACACTTAGTAGCAATGTAAACTTTATCCCGAGGTATTTGATTTAAAAACTTTCCTATTACCTCTTCTGATTTACCAAAGCCGTATACAGGAGCAGTATCAAAAAAATTAACTCCATTAATATAAGCTAAATTCAACAATTTTAAAGCATGTTCTTCTTCTATTGGGCCCCAGTTTCCTCCAATTTCCCATGCACCTAAACCAACAACAGAAACATTCATGTTAGTTCTACCAAATTGCTTGTATTTCAAGATACTCACCCCTTTTTCAAAAGATTATTATCAAGTGTGTTGAATATTTAAAATTATAAACAGTTAGAAGATATTTGTATAAATAAAATCAATATAATTATATCAATTTTTAAATATACAAAGAATTATATAGTTACAAATAGTGGGAATTATGTTAATATCTTAAATCATTTTATCTACTTTTCATTTAAAAACAGGATATACAGATAGGAAAAACGAGAAAAACCGAGAAAATTAAAGATTTTTGCTTATAATCGTTTTTAATTCGTTTTATTTGTATTTATTCGTCAATAATCGGCTTTTTTCAATCTTGCCTATTTTGTCTAGAAATGTTATCATATTAAAGGATTAGCACTCTTAACGTTTGATTGCTAAAAAAACAAAAAATATTTTAACAAAATACATAAAGGGGGTATTAGCAAATGAATGTAAAACCATTAGGAAACAGATTACTTATCAAACCAGTAAAGGAAGAAAAAAAGACTGAAGGTGGAATAGTACTTCCAGATTCTGCAAAAGAAAAGCCTCAGAAAGCTGAAATCATAGAAATTGGTAAATTAGAAGAAGATTTTGATTTAAAGGTTGGAGACAAAGTGATATTTTCAAAGTACGCAGGTACAGAAATTAAAATTGATGACGTAGAATATATTATTATTGACGTCGACGATGTACTAGCAAAAATAGAAGAATAAAGTGGGAGGTGTAGGTAATGGCAAAAATGTTAAAATTCAATGAAGAAGCTAGGAGAGCCTTGGAAAAAGGAGCTAGCGTAGTAGCAGATGCTGTAAAGATAACTTTAGGTCCAAAAGGAAGAAATGTGGTACTTGAAAAAAGTTGGGGATCACCAACAATAACAAATGATGGAGTTTCAATTGCTAAAGAAATTGAACTTAAGGATAAATTTGAAGCGTTAGGTGCAGAGCTATTAAAAGAAGTTGCTTCTAAAACAAACGATGTAGCAGGAGACGGAACAACTACCGCCACAGTTTTAGCTCAAGCAATGATTAAAGAAGGGTTAAAAAACGTTGCTGCAGGGGCAAACCCGATCTTAATGAAGAATGGTATTGCAAAAGCTACTGATAAAGCTGTCGAACACATTCGCAACTCAAGTAGAAAACTTTCAAGTAAAGATGAAATTGCTCATGTTGCTGCAATTTCTGCAGATAGTGAAGAAATTGGAAGTTTAATTGCAGAAGCTATGGATAAAGTTGGGGAAGATGGAGTTATTACTGTTGAAGATTCAAAAACATTGGATACCTACGTTGAATTTACAGAAGGTATGCAGTTTGATAGAGGATATATATCTCCATATTTTGTAACAAATGCTGAAAAAATGGAAGCTGAATTAAAAGAACCATATATTTTAATAACCGAACAAAAAATATCTGCTGTTAAAGAGTTAATACCTCTTCTAGAAAAAGTTGCTCAAACCAGGAAACCTTTAGTAATAATAGCTGAAGATGTGGAAGGAGAAGCGCTATCTACCCTAGTATTAAATAAGTTAAGAGGAACTTTAGAATCGGTTGCTGTGAAAGCTCCTGGTTTTGGAGATAGAAGAAAAGAAATGCTGCGAGATATAGCTATACTAACAGGTGGAACAGTTGTAACAGAAGAGCTTGGACTTACATTTGAAAATATCACTTTGAATGATCTTGGACAAGCTGATCTTGTTAGAGTTGGTAAGGAAGACACTATAATTGTTGGTGGAAAAGGGAATTCAGAGGATATAAAAGATAGAATTAAACAAATTCGAGCACAAATTGAGAATACGACATCTGATTATGAAAAAGAAACTTTACAAGAAAGATTAGCAAAATTGTCTGGAGGAGTAGCTGTCATTAAAGTTGGTGCTGCAACAGAGACAGAATTAAAAGAAAAGAAACATCGAATAGAAGACGCTTTATCTGCAACAAGAGCTGCTGTTGAAGAAGGTATTGTTGCTGGTGGTGGAGTAACTTTACTAAGAGCGCGCAAAGTAGTTGAGGAGTTTGCTAACCAACTATCTGGAGATGAAAAAGTAGGTGCTTTGGTAGTGGCTAAAGCTTTGGATGCTCCTATCAGACAGATTATAATTAATGCTGGATTGGAACCTGCGCCTATTTTACAGAAAATATTAGAAAACAACGACATTGCATTTGGTTTTGATGCCTTGAAAGAGAAATATGTTAACATGTATGAAGCAGGTATAATTGATCCTACAAAAGTTACAAGAAGTGCACTACAAAATGCATCATCTATTGCGTCAATGTTAATTACAACCGAAGTTTTGGTAGTAGAAGAACCTAAAGAAGAAACCGCACCTGCGATGCCAGAGTCTCCAGATATGATGTATTAATCACAGAAATAATAAAAAACGTGCCGAAAGGCACGTTTTTTTGTTCAATTCTTATCTTTATTCTTGAGATATTCCTGATATTTTTCCCAGTCTTTAAGAAAATTTTCAAGACCAATATCTGTCATAGGATGCTTAAACATTTTTTCTAAAACACCAAATGGCATAGTAACAACATCTGCTCCAATTAAAGCCGCTTCTAATACATGTTGTGGATGTCTGACACTAGCAACTATTACTTTAGTATCGTAACCATAATTAATAAAAATGTCCATTATTTCTTCTACAATAGTCATGCCAGTATTACCTATATCATCCATTCTTCCTATAAAAGGACTAACATAACTAGCTCCCGCTTTTGCAGCAAGTAAAGCTTGTAAAGGGCTAAAAACAAGAGTAGCATTAGTTTTAATGCCTTTTCTAGATAAAGTTCGGATAGCTTTTATTCCATCCGGTATCAATGGAATTTTAACTACAACATGTTCGCTTAATTTAGCTAATTTTTGTGCCTCTTCAACCATTCCTTCATATTTTGTTGAAACTACCTCTGCACTAACTGGACCCTGAACAACATCACATATTTCTTTAATCCTTTCTTCAAATAGAGCTTGTTCTTTTGAAACTAAGGTTGGATTTGTAGTTACACCATCAACTATGCCCCAGTCAACACCTTTTTTAATTTCGTCAATATTTGCTGTGTCTAAAAATATTTCCATAGTATTCCCTCCTAATGATTATTTTGTAAGATTATAGATTATATTTAGATTAAAAACAATCTCTTTAATTATATCTCAGATATGTTTAAATTCAAAAAACAAAGATAAGTAACATTTTATGATTTTTTATAAAAATTTTGAAATTTAGATATTTATATGTGTATAATTGTAAAGAGGGTTCTAATTAGAAATTTATAGGAGGGATTAAAGTGGAATTAAGCAAAGAACAGTACATAGAAATATTAAATCATTCTCTCTCTAGTGGGGGTGAATATTCAGAGATCTTTTTAGAAAACAGTTATGGAACAAATATTTTGTACGATAATGGAAAAATTGAAAAAGTCAATTTCTCTAGTAGTAGTGGGGCTAGTTTGAGAGTTGTATCCAAAGAAGAAACTATATTTGCTCACACAAACGAACCTACTTTTGAAAACCTTATGGATCTTGCAAAAACCTTGAAAAAAATAGCCTCAGAAAGATTCGATAATCGCGAAATATTAAAAGTTAAAGAATTAAAAGAGTGTGAAAAAAGAGATTTTTCCCCTTTTCAAATTCCTTTTGATCAAGTTGAAATAGATAAAAAGGTTGAAAAAGTTCTAAAAGGTGTTAATTTATTAAAAGATGCAGATAGTAGGATAAAACAAATTACAGTTTCATATTCAGATAGCAGCAGAAAAGTAAAAGTTATTAATTCAGAAGGAATTATAGCAGAAGATATTAGAAATTATCCTCGTTATGGAGTCACGGTTATAGGTGAAGATGAAGAAGGTAACCTATTTATGGGATATGCAGGAGACGCAGCAAATGCAGGATTTGAATTTTTCACAGATGAAATGATTAGAATAGTTGTAGAAGACGCTGTAAGACAAGTTATAGCACAGATTGAAGGAGAAGACGCTCCAGCAGGAGAATTTACAGTTGTAATTTCATCCGAAGCAGGAGGTACTATGATACACGAGGCATGTGGACATGGTATGGAGGCAGACTTAGTTTTATCAGGTTCTGTATATAGAGATAAGATTGGTCAAAAGATTGCATCTGAGAAAATTACAGTTGTAGATGACGGAACAATTATGAATAAAAGAGGTACTCTAAATTATGATGATGAAGGTACACCTACAAAAAGAACAGTATTAATTGATAAAGGTGTTTTAAAAGGATACATGCATTCAAAAATAACTGCTAAAAAGTTTTCTGCTGAACCAACAGGAAATGGGAGAAGGGAATCTTATATGGTTTTACCAATAGTTAGAATGAGAAATACCTTGATTTTACCTGGAGAGGATAATCCTGAAGATATTATAAAGTCCGTAGATTACGGTATTTTTGTAAGAAAAATGGGTGGAGGACAAGTAGACGTTATAAGCGGTGATTTTCAGTTTGGAATCAACGAAGGATATATTATAAAAAATGGTGAGATAACAAAACCAATTAGAGGAGCAAGTTTGGTTGGTAATGGTCTTAAAGTACTTGAAAGTATAGATATGGTTGGAAATGATCTTGGTTATGGGGTAGGTACGTGCGGAAAAGATGGTCAAGCAGCACCTGTTTCAGACGCTCAGCCAACCATTAGAATTCCAAAAATGGTTGTTGGGGGAATAGTTAAAGGAGGAAATGAATGATGAATAATATACAACAAATTTTAGAAAAGGCTTTATTACTTATAAAAAATAATGATTGTAAAGGTCAGATTAATGTTTTTTCTGTAGAGAATAAAAATGCTTCTTTTAGCAGTGGAAAACTCGAACAACTTTCTGAAGGAGAACAAGGATCTGTTGGAATTAAAATTATTAGTAAAGAAGGAAAAATAGCAACATCAACAACAAATATTTTATCGGAAAAAGGGATTAACCAAGCTGTAGAAAAGGCTATACAAATGGTTAAATATACTCAACCAGATGAAGCTCATGATGTTTCTGATGAAGAAGAATTTACTTATATTGATTGGGCTTTTGATGTAGATACCAAAAATATGAGCTTAAACGAAGTTATGGAATTAGCTCAAAACCTTGAACAGAAAGCAAAAAAAAGCGATCCAAGAATTAAATTTGTTCGTGGGGCAAGTTATGAAACCTCTCTTACAAGAATATATTTTGCAAATACCAACGGTTTATATAAAAATGCTTTGTTTACAAACGCAGGCGCTTCTATTAGTTTGGCTGCAATAGATGATCAGAATTCTGCTATGGGATTTGATTTTGAGGTGGCTCAAAGCGCCAGATTAATAGAAATAGATAGAATAGTAAGAAATTCTGTCGATTTGGCAATCTCTGGGTTAAGTGCAGAAGTATTAAGGTCCGGTAGATACGATATAATTCTAAGCCCAGTTGCAGCTGGAATGTTAATCTCAACGCTAACTACTCCTCTATCAGGAGAAAATGTATATAAGGGTAAATCGTTTTTAAAAGACCGTCTGGGAGAGAAAGTTGCAAATAACGTTGTAAACTTAATACACGATCCTATGAATGGTTCTGCGCCTCTCATAGCTTCTTTTGATAATGAAGGAACAAATACATCTCGCTTTAATATTATTGAAAACGGAGTTTTAAAGAGTTATTTACACAGTATTTATTCTGCAAATAAATTTAACACCAAACCAACAGGTAATTCATTTGCGTATATTGAGAGTCCTAATCCTTCTATAGGAACCATTAATATGCATCTTATATCTAATAAGACAAGAAAAGAAATCATAAATGTCCCGAAAGCTCTTTATGTTACAAATATAATGGGTTTACATACAGCGGATCCTATTTCAGGTAGATTTTCAGTTCAGATTAGTGGAAGAGTTATTGAAAATGGAGAATTTGTAGGTAGTTTTAGAGGAATGACTTTAGCAGGGACACTACAGGAATTATTAAACAATCTTGAGTCAGTTGGGTCGGATTTTAAATATTTCGGAAACGTAGCAGGCTCTACAACACTTATAAGGAATTTAAGTGTAGGTGGAAAATAAAAAAAGGGCGTGAAACGCCCTTTTTATATTAATTAATATTATTTGGTTGCAAGGGTTTGTTTTGCAATCTTCATATACTCGTTGAAACTATCAGGATCATTAATAGCAAGTTCTGAGAGCATTTTCCTGTTGATATTAATATTAGCTAACTTTAAGCCATGAATGAACTCGTTATATTTTAATCCCTGAGCCCGAGAGGCTGCATTTATTCTAGTAATCCACAGTTTTCTGTAATCACTTTTCTTCTGTTTTCTTCCGCTGTAAGCATATTGCCCTGATCTATAATATTGTTGTCTTGCAAGTTTGTATCTTCTGCTTAATGAACCCCTATACCCTTTTGCTGCTTTTAGGTACATTTTTCGCTTTTTTCGGGCATTTAGAGACCTTTTAACTCTCATTTGTATTCACTCCCTCTTCAACAAAGTCAAATTTTGTATGTAGTTAACCTTTTAATCCCAAAGCTTTTTCAACTTTTTTCTTTAGGGATTTTGGAACCTCAACTTCTTTAGTAAGTCTATTCATGTGTTTGCTTCTTTTTGAACCAGTGTTATGGCCAACATTATTTCTATGTCTTAGTATTTTACCGCTTTTTGTAACTTTAAATCTTTTTTTGGCAGAACTTTTTGTTTTTATTTTAGCCATGTAAAATTCCTCCTAAATTGGATTTATTTAGTCATTTTAGATTATAAAAACTTATGTTGTACTAAAGTTTTATATTAGTAAATAACAAAAAGTTATAAGGACTTGATTTAGTGTTTATAACGTAGTTTATAACCTTAAATTAAAAACTTTTTTAATAAAAATAACAATATATTCCAGTAAAGACACTGGGAAAGGGCTTTGCCCTTAACCCAATTATCTGATCAATAATTCTATAAAGTATATTAATATATTGTTATAGTAAAAAGGAAAATATTATTGATATTATTTTATTTTTTTGGATCTTTTGAAGGTTCTAAAATTATATCCATATCTTTACCTAACAACTTTGGCCCACGCGCTACAGTTGCTAAATCTGATGTTTGGGCTATAATTCTATTCAATAACTCGGTACCTTGTTCTTTAAACATAATATCTCTTCCCAAAAACATCACAACAACTCTAACTTTATAACCATCTTCTAGAAATTCTCTAATTTTCTTTAATTTAGTGTTGAAATCATGATCGTCGATCCTCAATCTAAACTTCATTTCTTTAACAACTTGCTTTTTTTGTTTTTTCTTAGCTTGTTTTTCCTTTTTTTCTTTTTCGTAAAGATACTTTCCGTAATCCATCATTCTAGCAACAGGAGGTCTCGCATTAGGGGCAACTAGAACCAAATCAAGTCCAGCTTCTTGAGCTAATTTTAAAGCTTCTTTTGTACTGACTTCTCCAATTTTGTTTCCATCTTGATCAATTAATAAAACTTTCTTGACTTTTATCTCTTCATTTTTAGCGATTTTATCGCTTATACAGTATCACCATCCTTTTAGATTTTACAACAATTTCTAATTTTTCCTTTTTACCATTCAATAAAAAAGGATGACATTTCTGTCACCCTTTTTTATTAGTTAATATAAAATTATGCTTTTTTACAAGCACTATAATATTTATAAATCTATTTTCTTTAACCCCTGTCGGCTTAATTGCCCGAGGTGGGAAGTGTCTAAAGGGTGACTTCCTCTTTATATAACTTAAATCTTTATTTTTTGGTGGGCCATGCGGGATTCGAACCCACGACCTACTGATTAAGAGTCAGTCGCTCTACCGACTGAGCTAATGGCCCTAGGCTCTAACCTATATTATACATGACACAGGCCGTTTTGTCAAGGTAAACGATGTTTAAAGCTCAAAATATACTTGCTTTAGCGTTATTTCTAGTTTATTATATTAATCTACAACATGTTCACAATTCATGCAATTATTATGAGAATTATTTTCTTCACTGCTTAAGTGATTATGTTCTTTTTTTGAATCTGTTATATAATAACCATCACCTTTAAAAATAACAGCAACTCTACTAAGAACCCTTTGAGCAGCTCCATTACAGAGTTCACAGTGAATTTCGGGATTTTCATTCATGGAGTGTAAAACAGTAAATTCGTGACCACACTTTTTACATTTATACCTGTACATTGGCAATGTCATCATCCTCCTAAGCTTTATTTACTATTGTAAGAACTATACTGTTTACAATTTATTTTTCTAATGAAAATAATACAAAACTTTTATGAATTTAATTATAATATGTGTGTTAACATTTTATTATTTGTCTATACTATTAGTTTCAAGGTACCACAGATAAAGATCTAATTTTCCCACAGGTTCTTTAACTTTTTCTGCAAAATCTTTAAGAATTTTTTCTAGCTTTAAGTAACTACTTTTGTTCCAACCCGGTTTTGGAAAGTCTTCAATAAGTTGATAAGTTTTCATAATTTTTAGAATATGCTTATCTAAAATGGCTACATCTTCAACTCCTGTATTTCTAAGGAAATGACTTGATTCTTTCCATCCGATGCCTTTAATTTTGTCAACAAGAAAAGTTCTTGCATTTACATAATGTTGCTGAATAAGGCTTTTTAAATCGCCTATAATCCATCTGTTTTCAATTATATATTTTGCTCTTGTATTTGGGAATCTGTGTCCTATTTTTTTTAATAAAGATACTAGTTGTTCTTCGGGGTATTCGGCAAAACCAACTTTTGTAATTAGCTTTTGAGCTTTAATTCCTCCTTTGGCTTTCCAATTTGCAGTTAAAATACAAAAACATAACTCACTATATAAATCTAGTTCATCTCCTTCTTCACCTAACTTCTTAAATTCTAGAAATCGTTGCTCTACTTTATCTTTTATGATTTTTTTTAGTTTTTCTACCTCTATTATTAAATTGTGTTCTGTCAATAACTTTTCCATTAAAAAACTCCTTACTTTGCATATTTATTGTGGGCTTTTTGATTTGTTTTATATATAATATAAAAGCCAACAGATATTAAAATAATGAATATAATTAACATACTTAAAAATTCAGGTTGACTCAATTCTGTGAAACTTTTAATTAAGGAGTTATTTCCAATAATGATCCCTGCATATTTTTCTAACAAATATATTATATAAAACGATAGTATAAATGCACCAAATAATACAGAAAGTACTGCAAGAATTATCTCATAGTTTTTTGCGAAAACGAAAGCTATTACAAAACCTAATATTAAAAAAATGATCCAAGGAATATATGAAATGGGGAAAGGAATATTTTTTAACCACTCGTTGTTGGTTGAAATAATTAATGTTCCTATAGAATATCCCGCTAAACCTCCTAATAAAAAGCCTCCAATGAAAAATCCTATCTTAAATAACTGATAAAATATAAATCCAAAAAGAACACTTAGAATTAAGTAAATAAAAAAAGAATAATCATAAAAATTGTTAATAAAATTACCAACAAACTCAATTTTTAATAAATACGGTATCAGGACAGAATAAGAAGCGTAAACCCCAATTAAAAATATGGATATTTTAGACGAGACTTTTGAAAAAAATAGAAGAAATATTGAAATAGGCAAAATAATATATATAGAATTAGTAAGTAAATAATAAAGATTTGCAAAGACATTGTTAAAATCAAAATCTTGAATATACATTACCTCAACCTCCCTTTGGTTAAAGATATAACTTCATTAAAAAATTAAAAAACTTGATTTTCGTTAAACATCATTTATAAAGTTTCTGATAATTATTCTCATATAATAAAGACAATAAAAATTTTCACTACACAAGTTACTTAGATATTTTAACACATACACATCAAAATAAATTGATTTGTTTATGATATAATAAATTAATGAAATTCATGGTCTTTTACTATTATGGAGGTATAAGGATGGGAAATCTAAAAATTCATGTCGATGAGGAGTTTATAAACAAGTTAATAGATAAGACAATTGAAGAAAAAGCGCAAATTCAAGGATTAAAAAATTTAAATGTACAATTAAGAGAAGATGGGATAAAATTTCAGATGGAATTAGAATTACTAGGAAAAACGACTACTCTTGAATCTCTTATCAAAATTCTAGAAAAGCCTGAAGATTTAGAACATGGGAAATTGAGGCTATTATTAAGCGGTAATGAAGGAGTTAGAAAAATATTAGAAGGCGTTTTCTTTATAATTTCAGAATATAGTGAGGCTTTTTCTGCAAAAGATTTTGAGATATTGATCGATTTTAGTAAAATGAGAATAAACCCAATTATAGATTCAATCTTAAAATCTATTAAAATAACTGAACTAATACTGAAAGAAGGCAGATTTGAATTATCTTTAGAACTAATGAAATAGGAGATAATATAATAATGGGTGAATTTATTTTTGAACTAGACGAGGATATGGCGAAAGATTTACTTATAAAAGTGTTAGCTACCAGCAAAATACCTTTCTTAAAAAACTTATTTAAGCATATTTCTTCTTTCAAATTTAAAGATAATAAAATTATATTAGATATTCTTTTATTTAGTTTCAATGTAAAGATCAAATCTTATCCAGAGACTATTTCAGGAGTTTATGTATTCGAGCATAACATTCCGGTTAAAATGCTAAAAGATCAAGAATTTCCAGAATTTGTAGAAATTGAAGATAACCTAATTTTAGTTAAGATACCTACTAACAATATATTGAAAAATATTCACATTAACGAGTTTAAAATTGAAAATGGGATTTTAAGAATAAAATTGGGTATTATAGACTAATTATTAAACCGGATCTTAATCAGTAATTATCACAAAACTTTTGAATAGGAGGTAATTTTTTGTGGAAATAGACGAGAAATTGTTAATTAGATTAGAAAAACTATCTAACATAGATTTAAAAGATAGTGAAAAGGAATTAATAAAAAATGATTTAAACGATTTATTAAAATACATGGAAATATTGGAAAATGTGGATACTGAAGGGATAGAAGAAATGGTATCACCAATTAAAGTAAACAGTTCTATTTTAAGACAGGATCAAGTTAAAAAATTTGAAAACATTGAAGATATAATAAAAAATTTCCCTGAAAGTAAAGATAACCTATTGAGGATACCAGGTATTCACATTTAGAAAAGATGAATACAAAAGGAAAAAAATATGAAGATATTGCAGCCAACGTTCTTAATATAAAGGGTTACAAAATAATTTCAAGGAACTTTTCGTGCAAACTCGGCGAAATAGATATAATTGCACTCAAAGGAGGAATCTTGCATTTTATAGAGGTTAAAGGTGGAAAAGATACCTTTGGAGATCCCGCATACCGAGTTAATTATAAAAAACTAGAAAAAATAATGAAGGTAGGAGATTTCTTCATTTCTATTAATAAACAACTTTCCTTTGAAGAGGTTCAAATTGATGTTATTTCAATTACCGATGATGGAAAAATAAATTATTATCCATCACAAAGATTATAAGGAAAAAATAAATAGTGCCCCTGGAAGGAGTCGAACCTTCATTTGCGGATTAGGAATCCGCCGTTCTATCCGTTGAACTACAGGGGCTATTCATGATTATTACAACTTTTATTATAACAAAATTTTTAATTTGTGTCAACAATTAATAAATCATATAAGTTCAGAATAAGGGGATGAATACTTATGTATAACGATACTCAGGTTCTATTTGATAATGGAGAACATAAATTTATTTTTTTAGGTTCTGAAAAGAAAGATATTGAAAGTATACCCACAAATCAATTTTTGATTATTCATAAAAACGAAGGGGTATTATTAGATCCCGGAGGAGTACATGTTTTTCCTAAAGTGCTAGCTAATGTAGTTGAGTTTATTGATTTGGATTCTATAAAATATGTATTTTATACTCATCAGGATCCTGATGTATCATCTGGTATAAGTTTGTGGGATAGTGTGTTAGATGCACGTTTTTATATTTCAAAACTTTGGGAAAGATTTTTACCGCACTTTGGTGTTTTTGATAATTCAAAAATGGTTGTAATAGAAGATAAAGGTGGAACAATAAGGTTTAGAGATGGGGTTGAATTAAAGATAATACCTGCGCATTTTTTACATTCTACTGGCAATTTTACTCTGTATGATCCTATATCTAAAATACTATTTTCTGGAGATATAGGAGTTTCTGTATTTCCAAAAAATGAAGAAAAACTCTATGTAGATAATTTTTCAAAACATATTAAATATATTGAAGATTTTCATAAAAGATACATGGCTTCAAATAAAGCTTGTAAAAAATGGGTAAATATTATTAATAATTATGAAATAGAACAAATGGCTCCTCAACATGGAGCTATATATGAGAAGAACGAATTTAAAGAGTTTTTAAAATGGTTTGATAACTTACAATGTGGGATTGATTTAATAGATAAAATATATGGATGGGATGAAAGAAAATGAATAATCATGAAAGATATAAAAAGACAATAAATAATTTATCCCAAAGTGTATATCATGAAAACCTATTGGTGTCCTTTGTTGATAGATTAGAAGAAGTATTGGGTGAAAGATTTAAGAAATCAAACGAGTCAACAAAAGTAGTAGGGGAAAATATTGTAAATTTAATAAGTAGTATAAAAAAATCTTCTGAAACATTGGAAAAAACAGTTAATAACGGAAATAACGAAATTGAGAGTATTTCAAAAAAAAATCAAGAAATAGTATCTAGATTAAGCTTTGTTGGGAAGGATTTTGATGAATTAGAGAAAAATGTTGAAAAATCATTGAAAACAGTAAGTAATATAATAGGCAGTTTTAAGGAGATAGATGAACTTACAAGTATCATAAAGAATGTAGCCAAGCAAACTAACATTTTATCAATAAACGCCTCTATTGAGGCTGCTAGAGCCGGAGAGCAAGGAAGAGGTTTCGCAGTAGTTGCAGAAGAAATAAAGAAACTTTCTTCAGAGACCAACAATGCATCAGACAAAATTTCAAATAAAGTTGCTAGAATTGAAAAAGAAGTTGAAGAAGTTAAGATTGTTATAGATAATTTAAATACAATATTTGAAATGATTACAGGGTCGATTGAAGATGCAATGAAAATGCTCAATGAGAATTTAGTTTTCATGAAAAAGATGACACAAGATTTATTAACAGAAAAAGAAAAGTTAAAATTTAATGTTGAAAACTTGGAAAATTCAAAGGTTGAGATTAATAGACTAATGATGGATATTAATTCTCTTCAAAAGGTTTTATATGCGATTTTGGAGATGCAAAATAAAATCAAAGAGATCAAAATATAGTAATTATATAATAAAGTTAGGAAAGAGGTTGTCCAATGATTACTATTATTGGTGGAGGACCTTCAGGATTAATGGCAGCAATGATAGCTTCGTGGAATGGAGCTGAAGTAAGAATAGTTGAGAGAAAAGGAAAATTAGGGAAAAAATTACTAGCAGCTAGTAATGGACGAGGAAACTTTTCTAATCTTAAATTAGATGAAACCCATTATTTTACTAATGATACATCTTTTGTAAAAAAAGTTCTTGACAGGTGTGGGATTTTTCAAACCTTGAGTGTTTTTGAAGAGATAGGGTTAATGGTTAAGAATTTTGATTCCAAATTATTTCCTTATACCGAAAGGTCAAAGGATATTTTGACATGTTTTATACATGAATTAGAAAATAACAATGTAGAAATTGTTCTTAACTATCAAATAAATGATATTGTATATTCAAACTCAAACAAATTATTTTATTTAAAGAGTGAATATAAAACCTTTGAATCAGAAAAGGTTATAGTTGCTACAGGCGGGATGTCTGCACCCCAATTTGGATCCAATGGAAGTATTTTTCAATCACTTTGTACTTTAGGTCATAGCCTGATAGAGTTAAAGCCCGGGCTAGTTCCCATTATTATAAACGATGATTTTTTTTCTGTGGATAATTTAGGGGCAAAATTATCAGGGACAGTTGTATTAGAAAATGCCCAGGGAATAGAAATGTCTAAAAAATATTTTGGAGAAATTATTTTTAAAAATGAAATGCTTACAGGAATTCCAATCTTCCAAATTAGTAATTTTGTTCATAGGTATTTAGATGAAAAGATTCCAATATATCTTCATATTGATCCTTTTCCTTCTTATACAGAAAATCAATTAGAAGAAATTATATTAAAAAAGATTAATCTTAGGCCCAAAAAACCAATTTATTTACTATTTACTAGCATGATCGATGAAAAGTTAATCCCTTCTTTTTTAAATAGTCTTGGAATTAATGATCTGATGGAACCTAGTGATTCTCTCAAGACAAGTAATATAGCGCTAATTGCAAACAGATTAAAATACTGGAAATTTGAAATCATCACTACAGCTGAATGGGAATCTTCACAAGTTAGTATAGGAGGAATTAATACTAAAGAGATAGAATCGCTCACTTTAGAATCCAAAATAATACCAGGATTATTTTTTGCAGGTGAAGTCATGGATGTTGCTGGTGAAAGTGGTGGATACAACTTACAGTGGGCTTGGTCGACAGGATATATTGCAGGAGAAAGTGCCTCCTCCCATAAGTAAGACAATACAATTAATATTGACATAAAGGTAGGATGAAAATATCATCCCACCTTATATGTCTTGAAATAAGTTATTAATTACTTCTTTAACTGAGGTAATCTTGTCTATTTTATATCCGTATTTTCCTACAAAAACAAAACCTTCATCTAAATTTCCTCTAGCAGCATTTAAAAGAGCTTGAGCTATACAATAAGGGGCATCTACAAAATTACAAGTTTTAATACAGTGAAAGTTGCAAATAAAAGGTTTTCTCTCTCCTTTTTCAACCTCTTCTAAGAACTTATTTTTGATAGCTCGTCCTGGAAGACCTACAGGGCTATCAATAATTATTATATCTTCTTCTTTTGCATCGATTAGAGCTTGTTTGAATTTAATATCTGCGTCACATTCATGTGTAGCAATAAAAGGAGTGCCTACTTGTATGCCACTGGCTCCTAACGAAAACATTTTTTTTACTTTTTCTGGGGAATTAATACCCCCTGCTGCAATAATAGGAATATCTTTGTTGTGCTCTTTTTTTAATTCTTCAGCAAATTTTACTACTTGTGGTAGTGTGTGTTCAAGTTGAACTTCTTCTTTTTGCAAATCTTCTTTTTTGTATCCTAAATGTCCTCCAGCATCTGGACCTTCAACAATTATGGCATCTGGAAGATATTTATAATGTTGCCACCATCTTTTAACGATTACTTGGGCAGCTTTCAAAGATGAAACAATGGGAACCAGTTTTGTCTTAGAATCTTTTTCTAAAAAAGAAGGTAAATTTAAAGGTAGTCCTGCACCTGAAATTATCAAATCAATTTCTTCCTTTATAGCTGTTTTTACCAGTTCTGCGTAATCGCTTAGTGCTACCATTATATTAACTCCAATTATCCCTTTTGTTTTTTCTTTTGTTTTTCTTATAATTTTCTTCAAACCTTCAATATTTGCTTCCTTTACATTTTTTACTTTATCGTTTTCAAGAAGTCCTATTCCTGCTGTTCCAATTATTCCAATTGCACCCTCGTTTGCAACTGCAGAAGCAAGGTTGTCTAAAGATATGCCTACAGACATTCCACCTTGAATTAACGGAATTTTGGGTATTAGTCCATCAATGTTCAATGTCTTTATAAAAACCAACTCCTTTTTCTCATTGTGAAATATTATTAATTATACCACAAAGATATTTTATGATGAAATTAATAAAAATAACAAATAAGCCTTATATTTTAATATAGATAAAATAAAAAATTAAGTACTTATGATATAATATATACCCGAATGTATACTAAAGGGAGGACATTTTTTATGGATCGTTCAAGCAAAAACTCCGATAGAGAACTTGCAATAAACGAATTACAAAATAGAGAACAAATGGCGATCAAGGCATCAATGATTGGTATGATTGTAAATGGAGCTCTTTCTTTTTTCAAAATCTTCATAGCGATTATTACAGGAAGCATCGCCATTTTAGCTGATGGAATTGATACTGCAACTGATATAATTACCTCTCTGCTTACATTGATTGCGTCAAAAATATCCAATAAACCTGCAGATGAAAGTCATCCATTTGGGCATGAACCTGCAGAAACAATAGTGACTAAAGTTCTGTCTTTAGTTATAATATATGCTGGAATACAGGTTTTAAAAAATGCAATTCAAAGCCTTATTATAGGCAATTATATGATTGAAAATGCCAAGTTAGTACTTTGGATATCTTTAATTTCTATTTTTACTAAATATGGTTTATATAAATACAAATATAGAGTAGGTAAGAGAATAAAAAGTTCCTCTTTTATTGCAGATGCTTTAAATATGAGAAATGATATATTAACTTCATTCTCGGTTTTTATAGGAATAATTTTTTATTTGCTTTTTGATATTACTTGGGTAGATCCTTTGGTAGCTATTATAGTTTCTATGTTTATATTTAGAGTAGGTATTAGGATGTTTATTGAAACGTCTGACGAGTTTATGGGTAGTTCTCGTGAATTAGGTGAAATTTATTCAAATATATTAGAGGCAACGAAGAAATTTGATAATGTTTTTAATCCTCATAAAATCAGGGTTAGAAAGGCAGGATATGTGTATTTTGTAGAAATGCACATTGAGGTTGATGAAAAAATGACAATCAGAGAGGCTAATGACATAGCTTCTCAGGTTGAAAAAGAAATAAAAAAAGTTAATCCGTACATAAAAGATGTGATAATACATGTAGAACCCTTAGGAAATAAAGAAAAAGAGGGTTACGGACTAGATGAAAAAAGTATTAAAAGAATTTTTGGTAATAAGTAAGCGGAGGTGTTTTTTTTGACAGGAGATTTTTTAGATGAAGCGATTATAAAAGTGGAAGGCGGAAAAGGTGGGGATGGTGCAATTAGTTTTAGAAGAGAAAAGTTTGTAGAAAGAGGTGGACCTGATGGAGGAGACGGAGGAAATGGCGGATCGGTCATTGTTAAGTCGACAATTAATAAAAATACATTAATAGATTTCAGATATAAAAAAATATACAAAGCAGAAAATGGTGAACATGGAAAAAATAAAAAACGAACTGGAAAATCTGGAAATAATATTATCATAGAAGTTCCAGTAGGAACATGTATTTATGATAGTAAGAGTGGTGAATTGATATCAGATTTAAAATATCCAGAACAATATATAGTTGTTGCTGCGGGCGGAAAAGGGGGGAAGGGAAATGCAAGGTTTGCTACCTCTACTTTGCAAGCACCTAGGGTTTCAGAAAAAGGAGTCCAAGGAGAATCTAAAACTTTGAAGTTAGTGTTAAAAATGGTTGCGGATGTAGGATTAGTCGGATATCCTAATGTTGGGAAATCAACATTAATATCAAAGATCTCAGCAGCCAAAGTTGAAATAGCTGACTATCCTTTTACCACAATAATACCAAATTTAGGTGTTGTAAAATATAAAGATGGAAATTCTTTTGTAGTTGCAGATATACCTGGTTTGATAGAAGGAGCTCACGATGGAAAAGGATTAGGAGATAAGTTTTTAAAACATATAGAAAGATGCTATGCAATAGTTCATCTTATTGATATATCAGGATTAGAAAGAAAAGACCCTGTTGACGATTATTATATTATTAGGAAAGAATTAGAAAAATTTTCTCCTTCTCTTTCTCAAAAAAAAGAAATTGTAGTTGCAAATAAAATAGATCTTTTAAGCCAGGAAGAGATTCAAAAAAGAGTAGCTGATTTTAAAAAAAGAACAAATAAAGAAATTATTCCTATTTCAGCGTATACAGGCGAAAATTTGGAATATCTTGTAAATAAAATGTGGGATTTAATAAAAGAAGAAAAGATAGAATATCTAAATATGTTATCTAAAAAGTTAAAAAAGCAGGAAAAACCTAAGATAAAGATAGAACCGATAAAATTCGAACCAGATTTCTACTTTAACATGAGTGTTATTAAATGGGAAGATGATACGTATGAAGTTATTGGAGACAGTGTAGACAAATTATTGTCTAGGTATGATATTTATCAAAAGGATTCTAGAATTTTGATTTTAAAAACTCTTGAAAAAAATGGTTTAAACAAATTACTTTTAAATGCTGGTGTAAAAGAAGGAGACACAGTATATATTGGTGACTTTGCATTTGAATATATTCCATAAAAATTAAAAATAAAAGGAGATTATATGATTATTTTATTTGGAGGAAGTTTTAATCCTCCACATGTGGGTCATAGAATTGTTGCAGAGTCAGCATATGATGAAATGAAACCTGAAGAATTTTTTATTTTACCTACTCCAAATCCTCCACATAAAAGTGCAACACAGCTTGTTAGCTTTGATAAAAGATATCATTGGTGTAAGAGGGTTTTTTGGGGAAGCTATTTTACTGTAAGTGATATAGAAGCTAAATTGCCAGTTCCCTCTTACACTTTTCAAACTTTGCAATTTTTTAGCAACTATTATAGTGATATCTGGCTATTAATAGGCGAAGATTCTCTAAGAGATTTTAAAAAATGGTATAAATGGGAAGAAATTTTAAATCTTGCAAGATTGCTAGTTTATCCACGCTTTTTTGATGAGAGTGGTTTTAAAAGTTCCAAGCTGGAGTTTGTGAGACTTTATTGCCCAATAATTGACATATCATCATCTTATGTAAGAGATCGCATTGAAAAAGGAAAAACAGTTAAAGGATATGTTGATGATAGTATTGTTGAAGATGTTGTTGCAACATATAAAAATGTCATTTGATATGAATATTTAAACAGTTTCGAACTCATTTAGTCTGTTCTCAATTTCTTGTAATTCTTTGTTGATTAATTCCCATTCCCTTTTTAAAGATTCATCATGTTCAAAAGGTCCCATATACTTAGCAATTGAATTCCTTTGGGCTTCTAGTATATGCTTCCTTTTTAACAATTCTTCTCTTATTTTTTCTTTTTCCTTCATTTCTAATTAACCTCCTTTTACTTAATTTTTTACTTACTTTAGAAATTCTAAAATTTGCAATTATATATATGTTTCGTATTTGATTTTTTTACAAAATACCTTCTACTTCTAATCCTCAATAAGTCTAAATTTTTTCAACTTTTTGATACTTTGTACCGAGGCAGAGGCGAAGGTCACACCCTTGAGCCATTATAAATCAGTTAAGTTCTTTTTTTCACATAAAACTTTACAAAAATAGCTCTTCTGTTGGTATTATAACTTTATCCATTATAAATTCAAAACTTAAGAATAAAGAGATAAAGTAGTATAATCGGTTCTTATTCTGTTTTTTTGACGCTAATTTATTATTTTAAATAAAAATCACAATTTAATTTTATCTAAAATTTTTACTTCTAAGATGCATGCTTCTATTTCCATATTTCTTATTTGTTTTTCCAGATCTGAGACAAAATCTTCGTCCATAATATTAGGAAGATTAATTTTTATATTATAAATACCACCCATAATGGCTGATTTAGCCATGATTACAGCAATTGCTGCATCACTTAATACTTGCTTGTTTCCCTTTTCAACTAGTACCTCTATTAATTCCATTACTTCTAGAGCATTCTTTGCAATTTTTAACGGAACCAATGTTGCTTTTTTGGTACTTTCTTGTATTGCTGTATTCCTAACTTTTTTTTCATCATCCGTATTACGAGGAAGCTTTAAGGCATTAATTACTTCATTAAATGCTTTTGCATCTTCTTCCATTTCTTCCAAAAATGTATCTCGATATTTTTCTAAAGTTTCATTTATTTTCTTTATTTCCTCTTCAACATCTTTATATTTTTTCTTTCCAATTGTAAGATTTGATACCATATTCCCCAAACTGGCTGCTAAAGCACCAGATAATGCAGATACACTTCCCCCACCAGGAGCTGGATCACTAGAAGATAATTTTTCTAAAAACGCTCTAATGGACATTTCTGATAACAACTAATATTCCCCCTTTTATGTAGTTTTTTATATATAAATTTAAAAACAATATTAATAAAATAACTTTCAGTTGTTTCAAACGTTGAATAACAGAATTATAAGAATTGAAAAAAATATTTTGATTATAATTTGTGCTTTATAGAATTGTACCAAATTTAAATGAAATTTCAATTCTATGAATTATAAAGAAAAACTGATATAATCAAATTTAATTAACTATAAATGCCTTTCATTTAATACTTTCATGAATGATTTTATTATAAAAATATGATATTATATAATGGAAGTTGTTTTTAAAGATAAAGCAAAGCCTTATACTTATATATTTATTTTTTTTAATATAAACATGTATTTAAAAACAAGTAAAAAATAGAACAAAGTTTTACCAATAATCTAATGGAGGTGACGCAGTGGGCATGTTTTGGGTTTTTGCAATAGTTCCGGTCGTTGCTTTAATCTTTGCATCTATTAATTATAAGCAAGTTGTGGCAATTGATGAAGGGACTGCTGAAATGAAGCATATAGCTGAAGCAATTAGAGTTGGAGCAGATGCCTTCGTGAACTATGAAACAAGGGTTATTTCTATTTATGCTATAGTTATTGCAATTATTTTGACTTTAGTTGTAGAGTGGTATGTGGGAGTTGCATTTTTAATTGGGGCTTTTATGAGTACTTTGGCAGGACGATTTGGTATGAAGATGGCTACACAGGCCAATGTACGTGTAAGTAACACAGCTAGAACAGAAAAGAGTATAGGAAAAGCTTTAAAGGTTGCTTTTCAAGGTGGTAGTGTAACAGGATTATCAGTGGCTGGATTTGGTCTTCTAGGACTATTTATAGTGTATATAGTATTCGGAAATTGGTTAAATCAGCTTGCTTTTGAGAATCTAACCCTCAAGGTTAACTGGTTAGGAATAAGTTATATTCCATTTACTATGACAGTATCAGGTTATTCTCTTGGATGTTCCATAATTGCTATGTTTCATAGGGTTGGAGGAGGAATTTATACTAAGGCAGCAGATATGGGAGCAGATTTAGTAGGAAAGACGGAATTAGATTTACCTGAAGATGACCCAAGAAACCCGGCTACTATTGCAGATAATGTTGGTGACAACGTTGGAGACATAGCAGGGCTTGGAGCAGATCTTTTAGAAAGTTATGTTGGCGCAATAATATCTTCAGTAATTCTCATTTTATATTCCTATTTTCTTCTTGGCTCAAATGCATTATCTTATGAATCTACGTTGAAACTTACTTTTTATCCGATATATTTTGTTTCTTTAGGATTAATATCTTCTATTTTAGGAATTCTATATGTAGTGGTGAAGAGAGTTTCTAACGATCCTCATAAAGAATTAAATATCTCATTAATGACCTCTGCATTTTTGACAATTATCACTACTTTTTTCCTTTCTATTTTTTATTTGAAAGGTATGCCTAGTAATGAGTTTCAAAGCTTAGGTTTTAAATTAGGCATTTATTCACCATGGATAGGTGCGGTTATAGGAATTATAGATGGTATTCTTATGGGCTTTGTTGCTGAATATTACACAAATGAAAAATATAAACCAACTAAAGAGTTATCTGAGTTTAGTAAAGGTGGACCAGCTATTATTATTACTAAGGGTTTGGCACTTGGAATGCAAAGTGTATTGGTCCCGATTTTTCTGTTAATGTTAGGAATACTTCTGTCTTTTGAAATTTCAGGATTATATGGTGTTGCTATGGCAGCTATTGGAATGCTTTCTTTTGTAGCAACTACTGTTTCTGTTGATTCTTATGGACCAATTGCAGATAATGCAGGTGGAATATGTGAGATGGCCAAATTGCCGCACGAGGTTAGAAAGATTACTGATGAACTAGATGCTGTAGGAAATACCACAGCTGCTATTGGAAAGGGTTTTGCTATAGGTTCAGCAGCATTGGCTGCATTAGCCCTTTTTGCGTCATATATATATGCTCAAGCAGGGATAGGCGACGCTGGAATTGGCCATTTAACATCAATAATGTTTTTAAATATAATTGATTCACGAACTCTTGCAGGTGCGCTTTTTGGCGCAGCTTTACCATACTTTTTTAGTGCATATTTGATAAATGCGGTGGTTAATTCTGCGAATAAGATTGTTGATGAAGTTAGACGACAGTTTAAAGAAATCCCAGGATTGGCCGAAGGAAAATCAAACCCTGACTATGAAAGATGTGTCAGAATAAGTAGTGAGGGTGCCTTAAGGCAAATGACTGTTCCAGCATTAATTTCTGTTCTAAC
Organism: Defluviitoga tunisiensis; assembly: GCF_000953715.1. Classification (NCBI taxonomy): domain Bacteria; kingdom Thermotogati; phylum Thermotogota; class Thermotogae; order Petrotogales; family Petrotogaceae; genus Defluviitoga; species Defluviitoga tunisiensis. Next base: position 568,805 of record NZ_LN824141.1, on the reverse strand, counting down.
TCCTATAATTGCCGGATTTCTCCTTGGACCAGATTTTGTTGGAGGAATATTAATTGGAACTACATTGAGTGCTGCTATGTTAGCAGTATTTACTGCAAATTCTGGTGGCGCTTGGGATAATGCTAAAAAAAGAATCGAAGCTGGAGAAATTGAAGGTGAAGCTAAAGGAACAGAGGCCCATAAGGCTGCAGTGGTTGGAGATACCGTTGGAGATCCTCTAAAAGATACAGTAGGACCATCATTAGATATTTTGATAAAAATAATGGCAGTTACTTCGGTTATAACTGTATCTATATTCAAGGTATTTCATTTATTTTAGAGATTAAAAAGTAAAATTCCGAGTACTTAATTAAGTACTCGGAATTTTGTTTTAGATTTTATATTCTTAAACCACCATCGATTCTTATTACTTGTCCTGTTATAAACGAAGAGTCATCACTAGCTAGAAATAAAGCAAGTTTTGCAATATCTTCCGGTTCACCCAATCTTTTTAAGCATGTATTTTCTATTACATATTTTATCAGATCTTCCTTTAAATCCTTTGTCATACCTGTTCGGACGAAGCCAGGTGCAATAGCATTAACTCGAATATTTTCTCCCCTCATTGTTAATTCTTTAGCCCAAGATTTTGTCATTCCTATTATTCCAGCTTTAGCTGCAGCGTAATTTGTTTGACCTATGTTTCCTTCGATTCCTACTACACTAGCCATATTTATTATATTACCATATTTCTGCCTTCTCATATATCTAGCTACTGTTTTAGTCATAACGAAAGTACCTTTTAAATTAACCTCTATAACTTTATCAAAATCTTCTTCTTTCATTATAACAAGAAAGTTATCTCTTGCTATTCCTGCATTATTAACTAAAATATCTATTTTATCTGTTTTTTCAAATATTTCATTTACTATTTGTGATACTAATTTTGCATCTGTAATGTCAGCTTTATAATAAAAGTATTTATCTTCAGGAAAATCTTTTATTTCATCGGAATCAATTAGAGGAACATCTTCTGTTGCTAAGGCAAAAACTGTTGCGCCTTCTTTTATGAAAAGTCTAGAAATTTCTTTACCGATGCCTCGAGAACCACCAGTTACAATTGCTACTTTTCCTTCCAATTTCAAAGGGTACACCCCCATTATTTGTTTAAAAGTTTACTAATTTTACATTTTTATTTATTTGTTTAATGAATTTGGTTAGTACCTGTGTTGGACCAATTTCTACAAATTCATCAACACCATTTTTAATACATTCTTCCACACATTCTATCCATCTCACAGGAGATGTTATTTGTTTAATTATATTTTCTTTAATAACCTCAGGATCCGTTTCAAATTTTGCACTCACATTTTGGACTATTGGGATTTTTGGATTATTAAAGGTTAATGTTTCAATTTTTTTCCTTAGTCGGTCTTCTGCTTCTTTTAAAAACTTAGAATGAAAAGGTCCGCTAACATTTAAAGGGATGACTTTTTTTGCTCCATTTTCTTTCAATTTTTCCATTGATATTAAAAGTTCCTCCATTTCTCCACTAATTACTATTTGAGCAGGAGAATTGTAATTAGCAATTTGGACGTTTGGATAGTTTTTTAAAACTCTTTCAATCTCTGATAAATCCAAACCTAAAATTGCTGCCATACCACCTTTTCCAGGTTCAATCGCTTCACTCATATACAGTCCTCTATAATATACAGCTTCAACTGCATCTTCAAAACTTATTACTTCTGCAGCTAATATTGCAGTCCATTCCCCTAAGGAATGCCCCGCTACAACATCAGGAATTATTCCTTGACTTAGTGCGTAAAGATATTTCATGTAACTTATGGTGAGTATTGCTACTTGAGCATTTTGGGTTAGGGTTAATTCTTTTTCGTCGTCACCAAAAATTATTTGTTTAATATCAATACCTATTTTTTCTTTTACTTTATCGAAGTAAATATTGTATTCGGGTTTGAGCTCCAGAATGTCTTTTCCCATTCCTAAAAATTGTGAACCTTGTCCAGTAAAGACAAAACAGCGCATTTTTTCACCCCCTGCTAATGTTGTTCCAGGTAAAAAACTATCTCATCGATGACTTCTTTGACACTTTTAATTTCATTTATCAAGCCAGCAGATTGCCCTGCCATAAAAGATCCGCTTTCCTCATCTCCATACAGAAAGGCTCTTTTTAAACTTCCTACGAGAGCTTCTTCAGCCTCTTCAGGTGAAGATGATTCTAATTTTGCAATTTTTTTACCAAATGGAGTTTTTATAATTCTGGCGGGATTGCCAAATTTTAATCCTGTAACTATGGTGTCTCTTATCCCAGCCTCAATAATTTTTCTTTTATAATTTTCATGTGCTTCACATTCATATGTAGCGATAAATCTAGTGCCCATTTGGATTGCTTCAGCCCCAAGAGCAAAAGCTGCTAAGGCACCTCTTCCTTCTGCAATACCTCCTGCTGCAATTACTGGAACTTTTAGCAGACTTTTAAGTTTTGGTATTAATACCATCGTTGTAACGTCTCCAATGTGTCCACCACTTTCCATTCCTTCTCCAATTATTGCATCGACACCAGCATTTTCTAACCTTAGAGCAAGATTTTCTGAAGAAACAACAGCTAGCGTTGTAATGCCATTTTGCTTAAGTTTTGTGATATATTTACTAGAATTCCCAGCTCCTAATACTACTACAGGTACTTTTTCTTCAATTAGTAAATCAATTACTTCATCAATGTGGGGATTAAGCATTATTACATTTACAGCATAAGGTTTATCAGTTAATTGCTTTATGGTTTCTATTTGTTTTTTTAATATTGATGCTTCCATATTTCCAGATCCAATTGTACCTAGACCACCAGCATTAGAGACACAAGCAGCTAATTTGGCTGTCCCTACCCATGCCATTCCGCCTTCTAGAATAGGGTATTTAATTTTTAAAAGTTTAGTAACTCGATTGTTTGATAAGTCCAATTCAGCACCTCCGGCTAACTTTTTTTGATTCCCACCATAATTTCCGCTTGCGCACAAATTACGTTTTCTACGAAAGCAGTTCCTTTCAATTTATAAATATTAGCTTTTTTTTGTAAAACATCTAATTCATAAATTAATTTATCTCCAGGTCTTACCTCTTTTTTAAATCTTGCTTTATCAATTCCAGCAAATAGTGGGATTAACCCTTCTTTTTGATCATCTTGTTGGTTTAAAAGAAGTAAACCAGCTGTTTGAGCCATTCCTTCAATAATCAAAACGCCAGGCATAATGGGATAATCTGGGAAATGGCCTTGGAAGAAAGGTTCATTTATACTTACATTTTTAAAAGCTTTTATGCTATTATCACTAAATTCGATAACCCCATCAACAAGTAAAAAAGGGTATCTATGTGGCAAAATTTTTAGTATTGTATCAATATTCATAGAATAATCACTCCCAAGTGGTTATAATTCCACCAGATTCTGGGCCCAAGTGCATTCCAATTATGATATCCATAGGTTCAAAAATTATTTTTTCTCTAGGAATACCTAGTTTTACTACTTCATCCAGTAAATCTCCACCGACTTTTAAACTTCCAGTATGTACTACAGCAATATTTTTTAAATCACCATTTCCTTTTTCTTGCATAGCTGCAGTTGTTATTTCTTTGATAACTTTGTTATATCCTCTTATTCTTTTAACAGGAATAATCTCACCTTCTGCAAGTTGAAGTAAAGGTTTAACGTTTAGCATACTTCCTAAAAAAGCAGAAGCTTTTCCTATTCTTCCTCCTTTATATAAATAGTTTAAGTCACCAACAGTGAAATAAACATTTACTTTCTCATGGAAGTGCTCAGTAAAATTAATAAGTTCGTCAAGTTCATAATTTCCGGAATCTATAAGTTTTTTTAACTCTAAGACCAGAAATCCTAATCCCCAAGTCGTTTCGTAGCCTTCTACTACATGGATTCTTTCTTCATTTACACTTTTAGCTGCTAATAATGCTGCATTATAAGTTCCACTTAACTTCGCTGGTATATGAACTGAAATTAATTCATCGTATTTTTTTAGCATTTCTTTGTAAACATTTTCAAAGTCTTGCGTGGATGGTTGAGAAGTTGCAGGAATATAATTGCTTTGTTTCAAACTATCGTAAAAATCTTCTACGTCAATATCTACAGCTCTTACAAATTTATTTTGTTGCTTTACGTAAAGGGATACACAACCTATATCCATTTCTTTTAATGTTTTTAAATCGATGTCACAGGTATTATCAGTAACTAATCCTATTTTTTTAGACATAGTTAGCTTCCTCCTTTAATATTTGACGAAAATGATAGAGGCATTATGGCCTCCAAAACCAAAAGAATTTTTCAAAACTCTGTTAATTTTAACACTTTTTGTTTCTTTTGGTATGTTAAGATTTATCATTTCTTCGTCAGGGTTATCTAAATTGGGCATTCCATGAATAAAATTATGTTGAGTCTCCAAAATAGCTGCAATTAATTCAATAGCTCCCGCAGCTCCTAAAGTGTGACCTAGTAGTGTCTTAGTAGACTGGATGAAAGGTCTAGAAATTTGCTGCCCAAATATACTTTTTAACGCTCTTATTTCAGATGTGTCTCCTACAGGGGTACTTGTTGCATGGCAATTAACTAAATCTATGTCTGAAGGATTTAAATTAGCCATTTCTAGAGCCCTTTTTATGGCCCTAGCAGCTCCTTCACCATTTGGTTCTGATTGACTTATATGGTATGCATCCCCAGTCATTCCAAAGCCTTCTATGTAACCATAAATTTTTGCTCCTCGTGCCTTTGCATGCTCTTCAGATTCTAGAATTAAAATACCTGCACCTTCACCCATAACAAAGCCATCTCTATCTTTATCAAAGGGACGTGAAGCTTTTTTTGGTTCATCATTTCTTTGCGAAAGTGCCATCATATTTGCAAAAGCTGCAATAGGCATAGGATCGATGACTGCTTCTGAACCACCAGTCACACAAATATCAATTTCTCCGCTTTGTATAAGAATTACAGAAGTTATTAAGGAATGAATTGAAGAAGCACATGCACTAACGGTAGAAAAATTAGGACCTTTTAAGCCGTAATGTATTGCAACAACCCCACTGGCCATATCTGCTATCATCATGGGAATTAAGAAAGGACTGACAAATTTTGGACCTTTTTCATTCATTACAAGAAACTCTCTATATAATGTCTTGAACCCCCCTATTCCCGAACCTATAACAACACCTGCATTTTCACGCCATTTTTGTTCTTCAAATAAACCTGCATCTTTTATTGCTTCATCTGCTGCCGCTATAGCCAGCTGTAGGAATCTATCGTATCTTTTCGCTGTTCTTTTATCAAGGTATTGTTCTGGGTCAAAATTGTTAATTTCTGCACCAATTTTTACTTTCTGATCAGATGTATCAAATTGAGTGATATAGTCTATTCCAATAGCCATTTCTTTTAAAGATTCAACAAATTCATTAGTATTCATTGCAATAGGATTTACTGTTCCAATACCAGTTACAACAACTTTAGTCATAATCTACCTCCTAAGATTAATATGATTTCTGTGCTGATAACATTCTCTGAGTAACTTCTATGTAATAGTCAAATATTTGACCTGGGTTCAAGGCAGTCCATTTTTTGTATAAATCTCTTCTAAGACTAACTTGCTGAACTAGCCCGGTTATTTCAGCCCATAATACAATAGATATTTTTGTTGTATCTAAATTTTTATCAATAGAACCATCATTTTTACCTTCTGTAACTGACGAAACCAATAAATTAAATATTTCTTCGCTTTTTTCGTAGGCCTTTTTAACGTTTGGATCTGATTCATCAAATTTTGTTTCTTGTGTTTCGTAATCCAAAATGAGTCGATAATAATTTTCATAGTTAATACTAAAATTCACATATGTTTTTCCCATAGATACAACTTTTTCAAAGCCATTTTTACAGTTATTAATTCCTTCATCTATCAATTCTTTAAGAGTTCTAAGAGCTCGCTCAACAGATGTAAAATAGAGATCTTTTTTACTTGAAAAATACAGGTATAAAGTACCTTTTGCTAACTTAGATTTCTTAGCTATCTCGGTCATTGTAGTATTTTGATAACCTTTTTGTATAAATAGTTTCTCCGCAGCATCCATTATCAAGTTTTTCTTTTTTTCTTTTTTATTATCAATTTTATTATATTTCACTATTATTCACCCTTATAAAATAAAAAATGACCGTCGGTCATTATTCTTTGAAGAAATTATATCATAAATATGAGAATATATCAAGTATTACTATAAAGTTCAATAAGCATGATTAAAAGTAGCATATAAAGTATTTGTATTTGATTAATGAAGGTGATTAAATTTAAATAAAAGTATCTGTGCTATAATTATCCTTATAAAGGATTTTCAAAATTTTTTTTGAATTTATAATTGGTCTAGGGTGGAGTCCTCACTCCTCTTTTTGGTTACATGTATCATAGAAGTTAAAAGTATAGATAATTAGTGAGTATTAGAACTATGGAGGTATTTTTAAAAAATTAAAATTCAAAACATCTATAGAATCTTGGTTTCATAATTTTTCAAGTTATTATATAATATAATATTTAGGAGGAAAGAAATGCAATTAGGAGATAAATTTGAAGAACTTTATCAAATAATGAAGGATTTAAGAGGGCCTAATGGTTGTGAATGGGATAAGGTTCAGACGCATGACAGTTTGAAATCGTATGTAATAGAAGAAGCATATGAATTTGTAGAAGCTGTAGATGAGAAAGATAATTCAAAAATGAAAGAAGAATTAGGTGATATTTTATTACAAGTGATTTTTCATTCAGTTATAGCAGAAGAAAATGAGGAATTTACAACGATTCAAGTAATAGAAAATTTAATTCAAAAGTTAATTCGAAGGCATCCACATGTTTTTGGGGACGAAAAGGGATATTCTTATGCACGTTGGGAAGAAATAAAGGCCAAAGAAAAAGGTGAAAAAAAATATAGTCGTGTAGGAAAGATAAACAAAGCATTACCAGCTTTGTCTTCAGCAAGACGCGTGCAAGAAAATGCAGCTACAGTTGGCTTTGATTGGGATGACATAAATGATGTTTGGAATAAGGTTGAGGAAGAAATAAAGGAACTTAAGGAAGCCAAAAATGACGAAGAGATAGCGGAGGAGTTTGGAGATTTATTATTTGCTTTGGTAAACTTAGCAAGATTTTTGAATATAGACCCCGAGTTTTCCTTGAGAAAGGCGACAGAAAAATTTGTAAGGCGGTTTCAGAAAATGGAAGAAAAAATAGAGGGTCTTGGTGAAGATTTTGAAAACCTAGATTTACAAGAATTAGATAATTTTTGGAATATGGTGAAAAAAGAAGAAGAATAAATTTATAAAATTTAGATTATTTATTCTTTTTTCGATTTATTTGTGTTATAATAAATTTAACAAAAGGTAAATTGGCAGAAGCTAAGATGTCTTCTGCCTCCTTTTATTTGAGAAGAAAAAATCGTTTTAATATTTTTTGTAATTCAAAAGAGGTGAATAGCAGTGGAGATTGGTTTGTTTGGTCTTGCTTTATCAGGAAAAACGACTATTTTTAAACTTCTAACTAATGCTGAAATTGAAGAAAGTTATAAAAGAGAAGCGGTGAAAAGGACCGCAAAAATTAAAGATAAAAGAGTGGATGAACTTGCAAAAATTTATAATCCAAAAAGAATAGTATATGCCACCTTAGATTTTATAGATATACCAAGTTTTGATTATAGAGGCGATCCAAAGGAAAAGTCAAGGATTTTTCAAATGATTCAAAATGTTGATGCGTTGTTGATAATTTTGAGAGCTTTTAATAATTCAGCTGTTCCGTGGCCAGAAGGTGCAGATAATCCCGTAAAACAACTAGAAATTTTAGAAACAGAATTAATTATTCGTGATTTGGAAATTGTTGAAAATAGATTGATTAGATTAGATAATCAAAGAAAGAAGGGAAAAGTTTCTTTTTTAGAGGAAAAAGAAGAAGAACTGTTAAATAAAATAAAGGATAATTTAGAGAAAGGTATATTTGTATCAAAAATGGGACTGAGTGATGAAGAACAAAAGCTAATAGGTTCTTTAGCCTTGTTTACTTTAAAGCCAACAGTAGTATGTGTAAATGTTGATGATAATCAATTATTGACAAAGAAATATGAAGGTAAGGAAAAAGTAATGGATGAATGTGCAAAACAACTTTTTGCTTACATGGAGTTAGATGGAAAAATGGAAGTTGAAATAAACGAATTAGAAGACGAAAAAGAGAGAGAATTGTTTATGAATGAATTATCTATTGAAGAACCAGGTATTGAAAGGTTAGCAAAAATAGTTTATAATCATGTAGGGCTTATTTCTTTTTTCACTGTAGGAGAAGATGAAGTGAGGGCATGGACGGTAAAAAAAGGAGTTACTATGAAGGAAGCAGCAGGTAAGATACATACAGATTTTGAAAAGAATTTTATTAGAGCAGAAGTAATGAAATTCGAAGATTTAGTGAAATATAGAAGTGAAGATAAATTAAAAGAAAAAGGTCTTTGGAAATTAGCTGGTAAAGATGAGATTGTTGAAGATGGATACATATTAACTATTAGAGCTAATGCGTAAAAGAGAGGTGGAATTATGATTCTTGTTACTGGTGGAGGAGGATACATAGGATCTCATCTTGTAAAAAAATTAAAAGAAGACGGCGAAAAAGTCATAGTATTTGATAATTTTGAAAGAGGTCATAAATGGGCTGTAAAAGGCGTAGAGGTTGTTGAAGGTGATTTACGAAACAAAGAGGACATCAAAAAGGTCTTTAATAATTTTGATATAGAAGAAGTGTATCATTTTGCTGCATATTCACTTGTTGGAGAATCGATGCAAGACCCTATGAAATACTTCAAGGGTAATGTTTGTGGAACTCTAAATTTGATTGATGTTATGACTGAAAATAATGTCAGATATATTGTATTCTCTTCTAGTGCAGCTGTATATGGAAATCCTGAGAAAATACCAATAACTGAAGATCAGCCCAAAAATCCAACAAATGTTTACGGCCAATCGAAACTTATGATAGAAAATGTCTTGGAATGGTTTTCTAGATTAAACAAGATAAGATATGTTGCTTTGCGATATTTTAATGCTGCAGGTGCCTATTATGATGGAAGCATTGGTGAAGCACATGATCCTGAAACGCATTTGATTCCAATAGTGCTTCAAACAGCTTTGGGGAAAAGAGAAAAAGTTTATATTTATGGAAACGATTATCCAACAAAAGATGGGACACCTGTTAGGGATTATATACATGTCATGGATTTGATAGATGCTCATATCAAAGCAATGCAATGGATGAAATCTAATAATAAATCAGACGTTTTTAATTTAGGTAATGGAAAAGGATTTACTGTATTGGAAGTAATAGAAACTGCTAAAAAAGTAACTATGAAAGATATCAAATATGAGATTGCTGCAAGAAGATCAGGGGATCCTGCAGTTTTAGTGGCTTCATGTGAAAAAGCAAAAAAAGTTTTAGGATGGACCCCAAAAAGTCCGGAATTAGAGAAAATTATCTCAGATGCTTGGAAATGGCATAAAAATTTTGAGCAGAAAGAAACAATATTTTAGCATACTAAAATTTATGATTTAGCAAATAGGAGGAAACTGAATGCAAACTGAAATAAACGAAATCAAGAGGTTGATAAGAGATATACCAGATTTTCCAGAAAAGGGAGTTATCTTTAAAGATATTACCCCTCTTTTAAAAAATCCGAGAGTTTTTAGAATCTCGCTGGATAAAATATCAGATTTAATCGATGAATGGGACTTTGATTGTATTGTTTCTCCAGAATCAAGAGGATTCATTTTTGCTGCTCCTTTGGCTTATAAAATGGAGAAAGAATTTGTACCAGTTAGAAAACCAGGTAAACTGCCTTATAAAACGTATTCTATTTCTTATGAATTAGAGTATGGAAAATCAACATTGGAGATGCACGTCGATGCTATAGATAAAGGTGAAAAAGTTATAATAGTAGATGATGTATTAGCAACAGGCGGGACTACTAAAGCAATTATAGAACTAGTAGAAAAAGCGGGAGGAATTGTTGTTGGAGTTGCTTGTTTGGCTGAGCTTACATATTTGAATCCAAGGCAAACTTTGACTAATTTTGAAATAGCGAGTGTAATAAAATATTAAAAAGAATATTTTAGTCTTATAAAGATAGTGTTATAATATATAAAAGTGTATATATAGTTTAGGTATTATATTGGGTACAGAATAAAGTTAGTCGCTCTTTTTAGAATAAGTAGGGGGAAACACTAGTTAATTAGAAATAGAAATGATGAGTTATTTTTTAAAAAATAAGTTTTGAAACATTGATAAAAACTAGGCTTTATAATTTATAAAATGAGTATTAAATACTCAAGAGGAGGTGCTCAAAGATGAAAGGAATAAAATTTGACTTTTCAAATGTTTTTCAGCCAAATATAGAAAACGGTCTAAATGAAGATGAAATAAATCAGTATAAAGATATAATAGGAGAAATAGTAAATAAAATAATTGAAGAAAATCCAGGATTTTTAAGTTTACCTTTTACTAGAGTATATATAGACAGGGTCTTGGACCTTAAAAATTGGGTTCAAAGTTTTGAAAGTGTGGTAGTTTTAGGGATCGGAGGATCTGCTTTAGGTAACCAAGCCTTGCAAGTAGCTCTTAATCCTTTGAATTATAATGTGTTGCCAAGAGAAATACGAAAAACACCTAAGATATTCATAATTGACAACATTGATCCCGATTTCGTTGCTTCTAATTTAGATCAAATAGATCCTAGGACCACGCTTTTTAACGTTATTTCAAAATCTGGTACCACTGCAGAAGCAATGGCTAATTATCTAGTTGCAAGAGGGATAGTTGAAAGTTATGGTTTGGATCCAAAATCTCACTTTTTATTTACTACAGATCCCCAAAGAGGTGTTTTGAAAAAGATAGCTGAAGAAGAGGGCATCCGAACGTTAGATATCCCACCACATATAGGCGGTAGATTCAGTGTATTGACACCTGTAGGTTTACTATCAGCTTTAGCAAGTGGAATAGATATAATTGATTTATACAATGGTGCTAAAGATATGCATAAAAAAGTAACTAATCCAAATTTATGGGAAAATCCTGCTGCATTAAACGCCTTGATTCATTATTTATATTATCAAAGAGGTTACAATATATCTGTGATGATGGCGTATTCAAACAAGCTTTTCCTTTTAGCTGATTGGTATCGCCAATTGTGGGCGGAGAGTTTAGGTAAGAAATATAATGTTAATGGAGAAGTAGTTAATGTAGGTCAAACTCCTATAAAGGCTTTAGGAACTACAGATCAACATTCTCAGGTACAGCTTTATAATGAAGGTCCCTATGATAAAATAATAACTTTTCTACAATTAGAAAATTTTCAAAGAAATATTGTTATTCCAAAAATTCATGACAATTTTTCCGAACTGTCTTACTTAGGTGGAAAATCTCTTTCTACACTTTTAAATGCTGAACTTGCTGCTACCGAATATGCTTTAACTCATAATAATAGACCTAATTTAAAAGTTATTTTTCCTCAAACTAATCCATATAATATTGGTCAATTTTTCTTTTCGTATGAATTTCAAACAGTAGTTATGGGAAAGTTATTAGAGATAAATCCTTATGATCAGCCAGGTGTTGAGTTGGGCAAAAAAGTTACTTTTGCTTTAATGAATAGGTTGGGATATGAGGAATTAAGAGACAACGTAGAAAAACAAACTAAAAGTAAAAAGCAGGTGATTATCTAACATATGGTTATAGGTGTAACTGGACCTGCTGGTTCCGGAAAGAGTACTGTTTGTAATTTAATAAAAAAAATGGTGCCACATGTTAAAATTATAGATGTTGATAGGGTTGGACATGAAGTCCTAACCCTTTTTTTTATTAAAAATAAGATAAAAGAAAATTTTGGTGAATATGTTTTTGACGAAAATGGGAATGTTTCTAGAAACAAATTGGGTGAGATTGTATTTTCAGATAAAAATAAATTGGATAAGCTAAATTCAATAGTCCATCCCGTAATTTATGAACAAATTAGCAAAAAGATAGAGAAATTATCTAAGGAAAATGGTATAATTATTCTAGATGCAGCTCTTCTATACAAAATTGGATTAAATTCCCTGTGTGATAAAATTATTTATGTAGACGCTTCAAAAGACAAAAGAATTGAACGACTTCACAAAGAAAGAGGATTACCCTTAAATAAGGCTAGAAATATTATAAATTCACAATATGAAGAAGAATTTGGGCCATATGATTTTAAAATATGTAATGATTCTGATCTTGATAAATTAAATCAAGAAATTACTAAGGTTTTAAAAGAAATATTAGAGGGATAGAATTTTGTTTTACAGCGTACTATAGAGTTTTTAAATATGATACAAAGAGACAAACTCTACATTTATAGGAGGTGTGTCTGTTGAAAAAAGTAGTATTAATGGTGATGGTACTTGCGTTATGTGTTTTTGGTGTTTCTCAGGTTAAGATAGAGTTTTGGCACGCTATGGGTGCTCAGCTTGGAGAGACTTTGAACTCTTTGGTTGAAACATTTAATAAAGAGAATCCAGATATTCAAGTTATCCCTATTTATGTTGGGAACTATAGTGCCTTAAACCAAAAACTTCTTTCTACTATAACAGCTTACAGTCAAGGAAGTAAGACGGATCTTCCTGCAATCTCTCAAGCTTATGCAAACTGGACTGCAAAATATCTATTTTCAAATGTAGTTGAACCTCTCAATGAATATATAGAAAACGATCCAGAGATGAAGGATGCATGGGAAAATCAAATATTTTCTGTTTTAAAGGATATGGTCACATGGGGAGACACAGTATATGGTGTTCCATTTAATAAATCTGTGTATACATATTATTACAACACAGACCTTTTTGATTTATTTGGATTAGAACCACCAAAAACTATAGATGAATTATGGGAGGTATCTGAAACTTTAACTTTAGATATAGATTTTGATGGTACTGTAGATATTTATGGATTAGGAGTAAGAACGTTTATTGATGATCTTCAAATATTTTTATATTCTCACAACGTAACATTTTTAGAATATGTTGGAGAAGGAAAATATAAGATAATTTTGGATGAGCAAAAAACCAAAGAAGTATTAAAATTGATAAAGGATCTTAAAGATTCAGGTTATGCTATCTTCCAAAATGCTTATTTAGACCAACCTTTTGGCGCTGGAGAAATTGCTGCATATATGGGAACAGTCGCAGGTTTGACATATGCGGAACAATCTTCAAGGGGTAAACATGGAGTATCTTGGGCACCACTCCCCTCTGTAGATGGTGTTCCTCATTCTCCTATAGCTGGAACTGATTTAATAATGTTTAGTTGGATAACTCAAGAGCAAAAAGATGCAGCTTGGAGATTTCTTAAGTTTTTAATGGATCCGGTTAATGTTGTATATTGGTCTATTAATACGGGATATGTTCCTATTAGAAGGGACGTAGTAAATGTCCCACAATGGCAAGCTTATACTGCTAACGATGTAAAACCAACCATAGCACTTAATGAACTGGAAACAGCTATTCCCGATCCCAAACCAGCTGCTTGGGATGAAATAAGAAGTAAAATTAGTACGATATTTGCGAATTTCCTAAATGATTATGCAACTATTGATGAAACATATGATTCTATGGTGGAAGTTATGGAAACTTTACTCAAAGAATCTGGAGAATTCGCTCAATAAATGCTATTGTAAGATAGAATAAAAACCTGGGCTATACTTTATAAAATAGTATAGCCCAGGTTTTTTATTTTGGTGGAGTTGATGGGATTCGAACCCACGGCCTTTGCCTTGCGAAGGCAACGCGCTCCCGCTGCGCTACAACCCCTAAATGAAAAAGCAATTGATATAAAAAAATATGAAAAAACGATTTATAACTAGCCCACCTCAAAATGCTCTTTTAAAACACCGTCTCTAATAAATAATATCCTATCAGCTTTTTTAGCAATATTCAGGTCATGAGTAACAATTACAAGTGTTGTACCATTTTCCTCACGGATTTGTTCTAATAGATCAATTATTTTTTCACCCGTTTCAGAATCAAGGTTTCCTGTAGGTTCGTCAGCCCAAATAACTTCCGGGGAATGAATGATTGCTCTTGCTATGGCTACTCTCTGCTGTTCTCCGCCAGAAAGCTCATAGGGAAATCTATCAGCTTTACTTTCTAGTCTCAATTTCTTTAAAACCTCATAAGCTTTCTCTTTTGCGCCTTTATTCTTGTTTCCGAGTATCAATAAAGGTAATTCAACATTTTCTAAAACTGTCAAAACGGGTACCAAGTTAAAAAACTGAAACACAAACCCCATATTTTTAGCCCTGAAAGCAGTTCTTTCCTCTTCTTTCAAGTTTTGAAAAGGAATTCCTTTGAAAAATATTTCCCCTGTTGTTGGATAATCTATAGCAGCTAAACAATTTAATAAAGTAGTTTTTCCTGATCCTGAAGGTCCCAAAATAGCTATAAATTCCCCCTTATGAATAGTCAAAGAAACATTTTTTAAAGCTTCTACTTTAACACGTTTATCGTTATAAATTTTGTTCAAATCAATCGCTTTAATCAGAACCGAATTTTCACTATACATCTATTCAAGCTCCTTCATGCTTTCTGCAGGTGATATTTTTGATACCTGTCGAGAGGGTATCAATAAAGTAAAAAAAGAAATCAAATAAACTAAAATAATGATAATAAATACTTTTACAGTAGGAAAATAAAAGGTAATAGATCCCATAAATTTGAATATCGAAAAAACAAGATCCTTAGCAACCAGATAACCTCCAAATAAACCTATTAGAGATCCAATTGATACTATAGTAAAGTTTTCAATCATGAAACCGTGAATTATGTCTCTAGAATTCGCTCCAATAGCTATCAAAGTTCCAATCACTCGACTTCTAAGTTTACAAGACCTAAATGAATATAATGCTAGTCCAGAAAAACCACTAATTAAACCAAGATAAAGCATGCTACTTGTTAAAGAAATAAAATTATCAATTCCATTAAAAACATTTTTAAGAATATCATCTAGATAAATTGGATAATCAAAATTTGACATATAACTTTTATTAATTATGTCAATACCCGAGCCATTAACGTTTCCTAAGAGTATCTCAAGGCCTTTTATATTTGCTGGTTTATTATTGACATGAGTAACATATTTTATGGGGATTACAATATCATTTAACTCAAAGTATCCTATTACATTATAAGAAGCTCTGATATTTCCACCTAGAGGAAATATTGAGCTTAACACCCCCTCTATTTTATCAGGAATTTCTTCATTTGCATCAAACTTACCGTAAATAACAGATCCAGGTTTTTTTAATTCTTCTCTCCACTGAGGATTACCTTCAAAAGGAAGTTCCACAGTTTCAAGGAAAGTATCGTCTACAAAAACAACTAATTCAGAATCTAACATAGCAACATTTACTTTAGAAGGGTGAATTATTCCTTCATGAACATAAAGCTCTTGGCTATCTCCAAAACTTTTGATGGGATTTGAAACGACAATATAATTATATCCAAATAATCCTTGACTTGTATATGAATCAACAAATTTTACCAAGTTTGAAGGTACCGACGCAATTACTATTAAACCAAAAATTACAGTACCAAACATAAGAGACATAAGCAAGACCCTTATAGGAAATCTTTCAACATAAGAGAATCCTAAAAGATAAGGCAAAGATTTTTTTGAGAAAAATGATTTTGATAATTTTTTTAGTATAGGTATAATTGAAGTAAAAAATAAGATACAACTAATTATTAGTAACACTACCCTTTGAAATACAAAAATAAGGGAGAGTGTGTTTGTAGTTATACTAAATATTGTTTTACTAAGAATCATAAATAAGATAGATATACTTACATTCAAATAAGGATTCTTGAACCAAATTACTATGCCTAACGATACACAAATCAATCCTAAAATAGCCAGTTCTTTAAACAATATAATAATTATAATACCGATTAAAGTTAAAATTAGACTTAGCCAGTTAATAGAACGATGGGGAATAAACTCTTCTATATCTTTTCTTAAAGAATCAATAGGGGAACTGAAAGTAATTTCAATACCTTTTTTTATAAATATAATAAGAGGAATTATTATGCCTATTAACATACCAATAACAATTGTTTTTGAGCTTACAACAAATGGAGGCAAAGTAAATCCTCCTCTAGAATCATAAGGTATACTATTAGCAATGACAACTAATTTATTTAAAAGGTGCTCGCCAATTTGACCTCCTAATATGCAACCTATTATAGAAGAAAAACCAAAATAAAATAACGTTTGAATAAAAAAGATAAACATTACTTTATTTCTCTTTAAACCTAAAATTCTAAGCACACCTACATTTTTCTCTTGTTCATTAGCTAAACTGTTTCCGAATACTATTATTAAAATTATACCTGCTAAAAGTGCAAAGGAATTAAAAGAAAACATTATATAACCAAGAGCCTCGTTTATTGGTGAATTTAAAAAATGATCTTTCAAAAATACTATTTCTAAGTTTGGTGATAAGCTTAGTTCTTCAACATTGATTTTGTCTATGTCAACAAAATCTATGTAAGCTTTTGAAGGAAAAATAAGACTATTGGCATAATCTTCAATACAAACAAAAGCTGTTCCAGGATATTGTCCCAAATCGCCTTTGTAATTGAGAAAACCATTTTCTCCTATATATGCAACCTCTAAGTTTTTACTTCCGCCAGCCATATGAACGGTTACATTATCGTTTAGACCAATAGAAAGTTTTTCAGCAATACTGTTACTTATCACTACTTTTCCAGGTTTTAAACCTATATCTTTTCCAACAAAAGAGATAAGGTCCTCTTCTTTAGCAGCAATGATTAAAATTTCCAGAAAATTATTATCTTTTTCTATTCTCCCCATATTTTCTGAAACAGCAAGAATATTATTAACATTTTTATTTTCTTGTAAATTATCTAAAATCATTTGAGATAGGGGAAAAGAAAAAAATAGGCTTGATTTATTATTAGCAATATAAGCGTCAACTTCTCCAAAATTTTTCTCAATTTGAGAATATTTATAAGCTTGAATCGAATCATTAAGCGAGAGGGATGAAACAGTTAAAAGAGAGGGAATTATCGCGCCGATGATCAATAAAAGAGTAAGTTCCCACTTCTTTATGAAATTCCGCAAGGCGAATTTCAGCGTAAACACAGAATCATCTCCTGAGATAATTAATTTTGCTACTCTTTATTTTATCAAATTAATAGGAAAAATTCTACATGTTAAACAAAAAAGTCGGTTTTTTCATATTAAATATTTGTAAAACAAAAATTAAAAAATAAAACGATATGAAATAATTTTATAAAAGTACCAAAAAGTGTGTTATAATAATATTAGCAATTAAGAGTTAAGAGTGATTAAACGTTTTTTACTACAAAAACAAATACTGCGTGTGCCTAATCTTACAATGAATTCCTTTGTATAGATAAGGAAGTGTAGTTCTCAATGAAATTATATCAGACTTATTGAATATTATATCGCAAAGAGACAAAAATTGCTATATACGAATTGTAGAAAAGAGATATATCATGGAAAATCTCAATAATTTTAACTAATAAACTATAGAATTAACACCTATCTTACAAGTTTTAAAAGGTCTTTCAACTAGATAATTAAAAAGATAGATTTTACAAACTTGTCAATTCTATAATCCTAGCTTGTATAATCAATAAAAATTATATTAAAAAGTGGGAGGAGAGAAAATGTCTGAAGTAAAGGAATTTCAAGCTGAGACAAAGCAATTATTGAATTTGATGATTAATTCAATATACACTCATAGAGACATTTTTTTAAGAGAATTAATATCAAACGCTTCTGATGCACTTGATAAAATGAGATTTATTTCTTTAAAAGACCCAAGTGTCTTGGGAGAAGATAGAGAGTTAGAAATAAGAATAGATATAGATAAAGATAATAATTGCCTTATTATAGAAGATAATGGAATAGGAATGTCTTATGAAGAAGTAATAGAGAATTTAGGTACTATAGCTAAATCGGGGACCAAGGCTTTTCTAGATAAACTTGAAGAGGCTAAAACAGAAAATGCGATTATTAGTCTTATAGGTCAGTTTGGAGTTGGATTTTATTCATCTTTTATGGTTTCTGATAAAGTTACTGTAGAAACAAGAAGATGGGACAAAGAAAAAGGCGTTAGGTGGGAATCTGACGGAAGTGGAACTTATACAATTGAAGAAATTGATAAAAAAGAACGAGGAACTAGGGTTATTTTATTTTTGAAGAAAGATTTAGAAGAGGAAGAGAATTATTTAGATCAATATAAAATTCAGAATTTAATTAAAAAATACTCAAATTATATAAAATATCCTATAAAAATAAAATGGGAAGAAGAGACCGAGGAAGGAATCATAAAAATCACCGATAAAACACTTAATTCGATGGTACCTTTATGGGTCAAGAATAAAGAAGAAATCACAGAAGAAGAATATAAGCAATTTTACAGGGAAAATTTTTATGATTGGAACGATCCTTTAGAAGTAATACACTTTAAAGCAGAGGGCACGTCAATACAATTTACAGCTTTATTATACATTCCTTCAAAGGTTCCTTTTGCATTTTATTCTAAAGAATATAAAAAAGGTTTAAAATTATATTCTAAAAATGTATTTATAATGGATAATTGTGAAGGATTACTTCCAGACTATTTTTCTTTTGTTCGAGGGTTAATAGATTCGCCTGATTTTTCATTAAATATCTCTAGAGAAATACTTCAGAAAAACAAACAGTTAGAAATAATTAAAAAGAATATTGAAAAAAAGATTATAGATGCCTTAAAATCAATTCTTGAGAAAGAACCACAAAAATATCTGGAATTTTGGAAAGAGTTTGGACCTATTTTAAAAGCGGGATTATACCAAAATATACATGAAAAATCAAAAATACAAGATCTCCTTTTGTTTGAATGTTCTTCTTCTCAAGATAAGATAACTCTAAATGAATATGTAAATAGAATGAAAGCAGATCAAGGGAATTATATACTGTACGCTGTTGGAAAAGATAAAAAAACCATTGATAATTTACCTCAAATGGAGGTATATAAAGACAAAGATTATGAGGTTCTTTATTTAACAGATGAAATAGATGAATTTTTAATTAAATTAATGCACGATTATGAAGGAAAAGAGTTTAAATCTATTAGTAGTTCAGATATAAAATTAGACGATGATTTTCAATCAAAAGAAGAAGAAAGTAAGAACTTGTTAGATAAAATTAAGGAACATTTAGGGGAGAAGGTTAAAGAAGTAAGATTAACTGATAAGTTAAAAGAATCTCCGGCTTGTATAGTAAGTGCAGATGAGATTATTTCTTTAAATATGGAAAAAACTCTTAAGAATTTTGAGCAAATACCATTTAGAGCAGAAAAGATTTTGGAATTGAATCCAAACCATGAAATTTTTAAAGTAATGGAAAAAATCTTTCAAGAAAATCCAGAATCAGAAGAATTAAAAGAATATGCTGAATTGTTATATGATCAGTCTTTATTAATTGAAGGATTGGAAATAGAGGATATAGATAGATTTATAAAGTTAATCAATAAATTAATGATAAAAGCTATAAATTGAAATAAACAAATTTAGGGCCCCGCAGAAAGGGGCCTTAAATTATTTAAGAAAATGCACAATAATTTTTTAATGTTCTTTTAAAAATTTGTAGACAGTTGTAGACGAATAAGTATCACCTGGATTTAAAACAACAGAAGGGAAATTGGGATTGTTAGGAGAATTTGGATAATGCTGTGTTTCTATAGCCATTCCAGAATATTGGCCGTAGTGTTTTCCTTCCTTTCCGAAAGTATTGACAGAATTAGCTGTATAAAGTTGAATTCCAACTTCAGTAGTATACACTTCCATAATTCTTCCACTGGTAGGTTCCTTTATTCTTGCTGCAAGTATTAACTTGCCATCTTGGTCATTATTTAGAACAAAATTATGGTCATAACCTTTAAAAGAAATATTAGAAAACTTTTCAAGCTGAGTTCTTAGAGTAACTGGTTGTGTTAGATCAAAAGGGGTTCCACGAACATCAATGATTTCTCCTGTAGGGATTAGATCTTTACCAACAGGAGTATATCTGTTAGCTAAAATAGTTATTTCATGATCCAAAATGTTTTCTTTTCCTTCTCCCAATAAATTAAAATAACTATGATTAGTTAAATTAACTATTGTAGGCTTATCTGTAGTACAGCAATAATCTATTTTGACTTCATTATTATTAGTCAGAGTATAAGTTACACTGACTTGTAAATTACCCGGATATCCTTCTTCTCCATCGTGACTTAATCGTTTTAAGCGTACTGCAGGCCCTTCTGAGGTTTTCATTGGAATAGCGGTAAAAACTTGTTTGTTAAATCCCTTTATTCCTCCATGAAGATGGTTTAATCCGTCATTTTGAGCTAAAGAATAAATTTTATTATTTAAAGAAAATTGTCCTAAAGCTATCCTATTTGCATAACGACCTATTGTTGCTCCAAAATAGGGGTTATGAGGAGAATATTTTTCATAGTCAGAAAGAGAGTCAAAGCCTAGTACAATATCTGATAAAGATCCAAATTTATCTGGAACATATAAACTCACTATCGTTGCTCCATAGTTTGTAATTTTCATCATAAGTCCATTTTCATTTAAAAGAGTAAACAAGTCTATAGGTATTCCTTCTTTAGTACATCCCCAAGATGATTTTTCAATAAATCCCAAAGTCCAACTGTTCAACTCTATTCGCCTCCATTTTTTGCAGATTTGAGTATATTTTAGCATATTTATAGGAATTATTAATAAAATAATAAATTTATCGATTCAATTATAGTTATTCTTGGTTTACATAATCTTTTAAGGCTTTTCCCATTCTTTCAAATAATGAGTCCATATCCCTGGATTTATTGAGCTTTTTGAGATTCATCCAAAAAACTCCCAAACCCGTTATCGTGCCAATAAGATTAGCTATAAAGTCGGTCATAGTATCAAAAAGACTATCTTCTTGAGCTAGCCTGTATCCAGGGTAATTTCTAAAAATTAGATCAGAAATAAATTCTCCAATTTCCCAAAAAACCCCTAAAGTAGTTACGATTGTTAAAGTTATGATTATAATCTTAAATGAAAAAAATGGGCTTTTTGAATCAGCGGAAAGTAATTCAATACCAATTACTAAAGGAAAAATTAGAAATACTAACCACATGCCACCAGTTATATGTAAGATGAAATCGTATATTTCAAATTTGTTGTAAAATTCAAGCCACATTCCGAATACGCCGTGGAGAGAAATCTGTATAATTGTAAAAGTTCTTATTTCTTCGAGTATGGGAGACTTTGTAGTCCATTCAAATACCCATGTTAAGTAAACTCCAAATGCACATAACAGATATCCTAGAAAATGAGGAAGGTTAAAATCCCAAATAGTGGCGATTATGGGAATAAATACTACAAAAGAAAAGAAAATATTAATGATTCTTAAAGCCTTAAATAGTCTAGAATCAGAAGTAAAAAGTGTTTCTTTTACTAAAGGATCCCCTATCAAAAAATTATGAATCTTGTTGAATTCTGCTTGAGCTTTCTTTAAAGTTTTTGAAAAAACAGGTGGATTCAATTTCATCACCTCATTTAGTAAGTTATTATTTAAAAAATGTTGTAGAATATTTCTTTATTAATCAAAATACCATCATCTATCCTAATATTAAAATCTATCAATTGTATTTTTTTTGTAAATGTTGTCATTTCTTTAGATTTATCATTTTGTTTTT
Organism: Defluviitoga tunisiensis; assembly: GCF_000953715.1. Classification (NCBI taxonomy): domain Bacteria; kingdom Thermotogati; phylum Thermotogota; class Thermotogae; order Petrotogales; family Petrotogaceae; genus Defluviitoga; species Defluviitoga tunisiensis. The sequence goes on along the minus strand of NZ_LN824141.1, from coordinate 546,968 downwards.
TTAAAAATGATAGGATGTTCTTTTTGGTTTTTTCATTTATATTATGATAGTGGATTAAAAAACCAAAATTATTGTTTCCTAACTTCCACACTATAGGACGATTTTTATATAATTTATTATGAAATGTAAAATAATCTTTTCTAATAAAAGTTTTTAAATCTGTATTTATTGTATCTTCTAACAAAAATCGATCTTTGAAAATTTTAGATAATAATATTTCTTCATTTTTGTTTGAAAAGCCATAGCTAATAAAGCCTTCTTCGGATTCTAATAGGTAATTTTTAATATCATTGTCTATTTTTAAACAAGCCATCTGTTTTAATTCAGACGCAGCAATTTTCATGTGATTAAAAATTAATGCAGGGTTTTGTAAAGTTTTTTTGCTCAAACTTTCGACATAATTGTTATAGTACTCCTCAGGAAGAGCTTTTTTTTCACAAGAAATAACTTCAAAACGATGAACGTTGTTTTTATAAAATTTTTTTATAAAAAATTCAACACTGTTAAGATCTTCTTTAGTTAACAAGAGTTCGTTGATATCCTTTTCATCTAATAAAGATGCCAACGGAGGGAGCTTGTCAAAAACTTTTTTTTCACAAGCAAAAAATGCAGAAGGAATTCCTTCGCTTTGATATACTTCATTGATACTATCAGGTGATAGATTGTACAAGTCAAACACAATTATATCTATTAAACCATTAGATAGTAACAAGTAAGTATCAAGTGCATTCTTGGTATGTAAATAGAGATGGAATTTAGAAGGTTCATAAAATAATGTTTCATCAAAATGAAGCTCAGTTGGATAAATTTGAGTATTATGTTTTTTTATTGCTATATTCACTTTGGATAATAATTCAAGATATTTAATATTTTCAGAATCAATAAATATATTTGTGGGTACAGGTAATTTTTTTAGATCTCCAACCTCTAGATCTACACTTCCAGCAACAAATTTCTCTAAATAAGAGAAGAATGCACTATTTAGCAGACCTAGAAATCTAAAAATATACTTATCCTCGTGAAAAAATATAGAACTTCCCTTACAATCAAATAAAAAATTTTCCGGGAGATATCTAAAAGTAGCCCCCTTGGAAGTTGTCATGGTATAGGTAATTCCTCTTTTAAAATAATATTTCCTATTAGGAAGATTGTTTCCCATGTTTTTTAAGATATTATAATTTTCCTCATCAAAGGCAATTACCCACCATAAATTGCCAAACCATTTATTATAAGGTCCTCCTTTAGTATAAGGAACCCACTTTTTACCATCTTTTTTATGGTTAAAGCTGATATCCTCTTTTCTAACTTCCCAAAAATATCTTAAAAATTTTTTATTATTTCCTGTTGCGATTCCCTGTCTCACATCAGCGCATGATTCTAAACAAGCATTTTCAAAAATATCAATTATGTCTTGTTTTATCCAATAAATAAAAGGGGATCGAGGAACTTTTGAGAAAATAGTTTTATCAACTTTGTATACATATCTATTCATTAAGTCTTGATTTTGGTCTTTCCATATTGCATCTAAAATCTTCTTTTTTTCATCTTTTCCATTAAATGAAGTGAGTTGTATATATTCACCAGGATTGTTTTTCTTACTTTTTTTTAAAACATACATTGCTGTATCTACGAGAGCCGAATCGAAGACACCTCCTAACCCAAAATGAACCAATTTTTCTATATTCATGTTGTTTATAATAAACTTACGTGTTTGTTCATAGCTACTAATAAACATAAATGTTTGAGGAGTTATCATTCCAATGTATCCATTATCTTTCAGCAGTTCATAATTCTTTTTTATGAAGCAAGAGTATAGATTTTTTCTAAAATCCCTGTAGTCTTCATTTATATATTTTTTTAGATCATCTTTATAATCAGATGAATCAAGATATGGAGGATTGGTTAGAACAATATCGTACTTTTGAGTTAAAATTTTTATTAATTTTGAAAGATAATTATCTTGAATATTCATTTTTTTTAATATTTTAAGATCAGATTGAGTAATCAAGCTTCCCATAACCTCTAATTTTTTAAAGAGTGGGTGGCCTGACTTTAATTTTGGAATAGAAACAAAATTTGTCTCCCGTATTTTTAATACACCGTCTTCCATTGCTTTTATTTTTAAAATCAGATTTGTTATTTCAACAGCAATCTCATCTATATCTACACCATATAAATTATGAGTAATTATCATTTTTGAAGCTTCTTTAGGTTCATAACCTTTAGATAAATATATATTTTTTAATGCATCATATATTTGAATAATAAAGTTCCCACATCCACAAGCAGGATCTATTATCCTAATTTTTTCGATAGAGATATTATTTTTATCTACAAAATTTTTAGTCAAGGTATGTTCTATCAGAAATTCTACTATCCATGCTGGGGTATAAAATTGTGAATTATCAACCGCTTTTTTTTCAGAAGGATAGTTGTAATATTCATAGCACCAAGATATTATTTCTTCGTTATTCCAATTCTCATCGGATGTTTCTTTAAATAAAAAAACTATATTTTTTAGGTTTTTTTCTGTAATCTTATGAATTATAGAAAAAATTGCATCAAAATTATTAAAATTATTATGTAATATTTGAATTAGGTAAAGGTATTTAGATAAAAGACTAGGATTTTTGACGTCATCTTCAAAAATCCTCATAGATTTTTTTATTAGGCCTTTTGCCTCTAGAACCTTAATGACTATGAAACTAAGAAATAGTTGTAGCGAAATAGTCTCATCTTTTGTAATTTCTTCTAATATAAGATTTTTTAACTTTGGCGTTATCTTTTTGGCTAAACTAATCAAAACTGTCACCCCAAGGCATTTTTTAAAATTATTTTAATTATGAGATATTTTACTAAACAAAATTTACACAAGAGGTAAAATCCAGAAATTATATAAAAAATGAAATTACTAATTTTTTCATATTTATTTATTTTTTTGATTTTCTAAAACCAGCAGATTGGGCTTCTTGTTCCGTTTTGAACCATATTTCAGGAATAGTTTGTTCATAATATAATCCTCCAGGCATATGATAGATCTTTTCTCCTTTAGAATTAATATTCCCTTTGATGAGCCCTTTTCCTTCAGTATCAACGTAAACCTTTTGAGTAGGAGTAGAGGTATCTGTTAATGTAGCAAAATTAGTAGCATCACTAGTTAATTTTTCGCTTAAAGCCCACAATCCTAAATTGTTATCTTGAGCTTCTTTCGAATAAGTTAAAAAATATTCTTCATATTTGACATCAGGTGGAAAAGTTGAAATTTTTGCGAATCCGTTTAGTAGAAGAATAGCATTAAACATTTTTGTACGTATTTCCAAGTCATTTATCTCATTTGGTGGTTCAAGCCAAATATATCTCAAAAGTCTTCCATACCTATCTGTTTCTGAAACATCTTTTTCAAGATATACAGTTTTACCTAATAATTCTTTGGTAGTAAAAAGGGAGGCCTCAAGACCAAAAGGTTCAATTTTTGTAGTGCTTTCAGGTGTATCTATACCAATGAATCTTGTTTTATATATTTTTCCATCGATTTCAATTTCGACAGTGTCTCCATCTATTACCCTTGTAACGACACCTTTTTCCAAGCTAATAGGTATTTTCAAAAGTTTTTCTTCAAAAAACTTGTCGTACAAGTCTAATTTCTTTAAATCATTTTCTTCGCTTTCTATTTCATTTAATTGTTCTACAATTTCCTCATATGCTTTTAATCTTTCTATATTAGACTCTATGGAAGTAATGTCAAATAATGATTGACTAAATAATGTGAAGGTAAATATTATTAATGTGAAAAAAGTGATAAACTTTTTCATAAAATAATCTCACTCCTAAACTTTATGATTATTATTTAATAATTATTTGTTATATGGATATTTTATTAATATACAAATAAATTATATCACGACTGTTCTTATACCACAATGTGAATAATACAACTTGAAGTTTAACTATAGAAATGAGGTCATTTTTTTGTAACAATTAGTATTTTTGATTGTTTAATTCCTCCAGGTATAATAATTTATGGTAATTTAAAAGTGAAAGATTCACATTCCTAATGGAATTAAGTGATACCTAAAATCATTTAAAAAAGAAGCTAGGCAATTTATAAAAAATTAAAAAGGAGATTAAAGATGAATAATGTTTTCAAATCAAGAGAAGATCCTATATTAATTTCTAAAATAAAGTCATCGGAAGAAGTTTTGTGGATAAATGATAATAAAAAGGAGTTTAACGAAATTCTTGATGATTTACCTATATCATATGAAGACGTTATTGATGCAGAAGCTAGGTTACAAAGATTTGCACCATATATTAGAAAAGAGTTTCCAGAAGTTAGGAACGGCATTATAGAATCTCCAATTTATGAAATTAATAATATGAAGAAGAGGCTTGAATGCGATTATTCAAGAAAAATAAAAGGTAAACTATTTCTAAAAAGAGACGATTTGCTTCCAATAGCTGGGTCAATCAAAGCAAGAGGTGGAATATATGAAGTGTTAAAACACGCCGAGAAGTTAGCTATAGAAAATAGTATGCTTTCTATTGAAGATGATTATAGTGTTTTATCGGAAGAAAGGTACAAAAAGTTCTTTTCAAATTATACAGTGCAAGTTGGAAGTACAGGAAACTTGGCTTTAAGTATAGGTATTATAAGCGCCAAAATAGGTTTTAGGGTAATCGTACATATGTCTCAAGATGCAAAGCAATGGAAAAAAGAACTTCTAAGAAGTAAAGGAGTTGAAGTAGTTGAGTATGATGGGGATTTTTCAGTAGCTATAGAAGAAGGAAGGAAACGTTCAAAAGAGGATCCTAACAGCTATTTTGTAGATGATGAAAATTCTAAGGATTTGTTTTTAGGATATGCGGTTGGAGGTATAAGAATTAAACAACAATTATCTCAGTTAAATGTAAGAGTTGACGAAGATCATCCATTGTATGTATATCTACCTTGTGGTGTTGGAGGTTCTCCTGGAGGTATAACTTTTGGTTTGAAGCTTGTTTATGGAGACAATGTTCATTGCTTTTTTGCCGAACCAACCCATTCCCCAGCAATGTTAGTTGCTTTAGTTACAGGTTTGTTTGATAAAATTTCTGTAACCGATTTTGGATTAGATAATAAAACAGAAGCTGATGGCTTGGCAGTTGGTAGAGCTTCTTCTCTAGCTACGAGAATGATGGATAGGGTGGTTGATGGAGTATTTACAATAGAAGATAAAAGGCTATACACATTTTTAAAAGCATCAGTTGATGAAGAAAATATATACTTGGAACCTTCTGCTTTCGCAGGATTTTTTGGTCCAATTTATTTTTCAGATATAGAAAACTGTTGTCATATGTGCTGGGCTACAGGAGGAAGTTTAGTTCCAACATATGAAAAGAAAAGAGACTATGAAAAAGCGTTAAGTTTGTTGAAAAGTCAATAATGCTAATTTTCAAATATAGTATAATTATATTGATGTGGTAAAATGAGTTAAGGAGTTGATTTAATGAGTCGGTGTATTTTTTGTGATATAAAAGATAATCCAGATAATATAGTTGTGCAAAATGAATTAGCTTTTGCTATATACGATAAACACCCGGTTAGCAAAGGCCATATACTTGTAATTCCAAAAAGACACTTTGATAGTTTTTTTGAAGCGACTGAAGAAGAAATAGTTCGTTTATATCAACTTATTAATGAATGCAAAAAAATCATAGATGAACAGTTTAAACCAAGCGGGTATAATGTTGGGGTAAATGTTGGATACGATGCAGGACAGACGGTTTTTCATTTGCATATACATTTAATTCCTCGTTACAAAGGGGATACTACACATCCGATTGGTAGTGGGATAAGACATATTAAAGATTGAAAGAAATATGATGTCTGTGAACCTACCCATTTTAGAAAGGATTCATTTTCAGAGATTTTCAATTTAAACTAGGTACAACGCGGAACTTTCATTCTCTTTTTAGGTCAAACTAAAGAAGAAGATAAAAACAGGTGATTAGAATCTACAAAACAATACTTTACTATTAAACTAGGGGGTGGTATTATGAAAACTTTGGTTTTTTTAGCTGAAGGATTTGAAGAGGTAGAGGCATTAACAGTAGTAGATTATCTCAGAAGAGCAGGAATAGAAGTTGATACAGTGTCAATAACGAATGATAACAAAGTGAAGGGTTCTCATAAAATAACTGTTATAGCAGATAAAAAGATTGATGAATTGAAAGATATATCTTCATATGATGGTGTTATTATCCCGGGAGGGATGCCTGGCTCAGAAAAACTAAGAGATAATAATTTAGTTATCGATATAGTAAAAAAAATGAACGAATCAAGTAAATTAGTTGCAGCAATATGTGCGGGACCAATAGTTCTTGCAAAAGCTGGAATAATAAAAGGGAAAAAGGTAACTTCTTATCCAGGATTTGAAAATGAACTGAAGGATGGTATATATGTAGAAAAACCAGTTGTTAGAGATAAAAATATAATTACCTCACGTGGACCGGCGTTAGCAGTAGATTTTGCAATAGAGATAATAAAGTATCTGGCAGGAGAAGAAAAAGCCCAGAAACTAAAAAAAGATATTTTATATCAATATCTTAAGGCTAACAATTAGAATAACAATAAGATAAAAAGTCTGACATCTTTGTAGCCTTTTTTTGAGTAATATCTATTTGGGTAAATAATTGTGTGATATATTATCTTGCCATTTGAAATAAGGAAAAGTTATATTTTCCTCAATACTCCATATACTTAAAAAATTCCAATCTTTGAAGGTATCTTTTTTCGTCATTAATTCGATCTCTGTTTTTCTAAATTCAGATCCTGAGCCAAATCCTACAACCTCACCCACTAAATTATTTCCAGTGGTATTTCCGCATGTGTAACAATTTTCTATTTTACTACTATTGTTGTTACCGACAAGGCCACCTACATATGTAATACCTGAAACATTTCCTGTGGAGTAACAATTTTCTATTACTCCACCAAGAGAATTTTCCCCTACTAGTCCACCTATTTTACTTACACCTGAAACTTCTCCTATTGAATAACAATTTTTAATGATACCACTAACATTGTATCCAACGAGACCTCCAGAAAAATTTTCACCTTTTACATTACCTAATGAAAAACTGTTTTCTATTTCGCCCCTGTTATATCCAACCAAACCGCCTGTATAGATATCACTTTGTACATCTCCAAAAGCACAATTATTGCTTATTTTTCCTCTATTATGACCAACAAGTCCGCCAATATGTGATTTTCTTTGAATAGTTACATCTGTTCTATTCCATTCTATTACGCCAGTAAAGTTCCCACCTACTAAACCACCTACGTTGTTATCCGCAGATATATTACCGCTTACAAAACAGTTGCTAATTGTACCACTATAAACATAGCCAATTAGTCCACCAACGTCTGCTCTTGCAACTATATTTACATTTTCTAGACATACATTTTCTATTTTAGAATTACCGGACATATATCCAAACAACCCTATGATATCTCCTTTTGGTTTATCCGTTGGTTTATTCATTTGCACATTTAATATCTTATAACCATTCCCATTATATGTCCCTGAAAACGGTGAAGTATTGTTCCCAATAGGTTCCCAATCTTCATAAGTACTTAAATCAATATCAGATATTTGTTTGAAATGTTTATCTAAAAAATGCCGTATGTTATATAACTGGTTTGAATTTGATACTAAAAATGGATCCTCTTTGCTTCCTGAACCTCCTGCAAAATCTACTGAATTAGAAAAAGAGAACAAAGACACAGCAATTAAGATACCTATAAACAAAAACTTTCTTCTAAACATATAAATACCCCCCACATATAATATAGTAAAACAACAAAAAAGAATTTAATAATAGTTGAAGTTAACTTAAATTAATTAAGTATAATTAGCTTCAAATTTAATTATGAATTAATTTTATTATATCATCTTTTACAAATTTGTTTGTAACTATAAATTTATATTATATTGAATCTAGAAATTAACTATTATTCATATATATAAATATTATAAGTATGTGATACAATTAATTAATTTTATATCTCTCAATACTATACAATTTTTAATTCATTATTTGTATAAAATACATCATCAAGAAACTTTAAAATTTGAAGGGGATACTTTTAAAGGTTCAATTTCTAATGAGAATGGAGTTATAGAATTATCTAGAGAAGAATACTCTTTTCCACTGGGTTTGTCAGCCTTTTTTAGGATTCCTGTATTAGTTATTGATATTATTCCTTATGGAGAACTTTATTTAGAAAGTAAGTTGATCAATTGGGGAATAAAGCTAAAAACTTCTTTATTAGAATTTATGCCATTGTCTTTAGGTATAGAAAAGAATTTTGGTTATTGGAAAGCGAGTTTAGGTTTTGGTTTGAACACAAGGATTATTGAAAATAGCACGGAAGTATCTTTGGTTAATAAAGAAATTCAAAATCTTTTTGATATAAATAGTATAACATTTAAGACACATTTTGCATTAGGTTTTTAGTAAAGGTATTATGTTATTGAATTGAGTGAGTATTTTTCATTATTATTTAAATATTGTGTGGTATTTTAATAGCCTTTTAAGATACTCTGTTTAGCCTTGACTTAAAGTGGACAAATATGGTAGAATTTAAAAACCAATTAGGAATTAATTTTTTAAAATGGATATTGAGGAGGAGAATTGATGACAGCACTGTTAGAAATTCGTGATTTGAGAGCAGAAGTCATAGGAGAAGGGGTTGAAATATTAAAAGGTGTTAATTTAATTATTAATAAAGGCGAGACACATGCCTTAATGGGTCCTAACGGTTCAGGTAAATCTACTTTGGCTCATGTTATAATGGGTAATCCAAAGTACAGGGTTACGTCAGGAGATATATTATTTGAAGGTCAATCAATATTGAATCTTTCAACTGACGAAAGGGCGAGATTAGGTTTATTTTTATCTTTTCAGATACCTGAAGAAATTGAAGGTATAAAGATGAGACAATTTTTGATAAATTCATATAGAAACATTCATTCAAAAGATGAGAGAACTCTTTTAGATTTGAATAAATCAATATCTGAACTTACGCAAAAGTTAGATTTAAATCAAGATTTTTTAGAAAGATATATTAACACGGGTTTTTCTGGTGGAGAGAAGAAAAAAAGTGAAATCTTACAGATGGGTTTTCTTAAACCAAAATTATGCATTCTTGATGAAATAGATTCCGGATTAGATATAGATGCTTTAAGAATTGTATCCGAAAGTTTAAACAGTTTTAGGACAGAAGAAATGGGGATTTTACTTATTACCCATTATCAAAGGATTTTAAACTACGTTGTTCCAGATTTTGTTCATGTTTATATTGATGGAAGAATAGTAATGACTGGTAAAAAGGAATTAGCTGAAGAAATTGAAGAAATGGGGTATTCGATAATAGAAAGAGAACTAGGAATCAATATAAACGAGGAGTGAAAAAATGTCTAGAGATAAAGAATTTAATATAGAAGATTTATTAATAGATCAAAGTAAGTTTGATTTCAAAAGCCAAGTCAAATATGCATATAAAACAATACCAGGATTAAATAAACAGGTTGTAGAAGCAATTTCTGATCAAAAACAAGAACCAAAATGGATGAGAGATCTTCGATTAAAAAGTTTAGAAGTTTTTGAAACATGGAGGGATCCCAGATTTGGTGTTGATATATCTGACTTAGATGTTAGTAAAATTGTTGCGTATATTAAACCCGATGCAAAAAAAGCTACATCTTGGGAAGAAGTTCCCTCAGAGATAAAGGACACTTTTGATAAATTGGGGATTCCTGAGGCTGAAAGAAAAGCTTTAGCTGGAGTAGGTGCTCAATACGATTCAGAAATTGTGTATCAGAACATAAAAAAGGAAATGGAAAAATTAGGGGTAATATTTTTGGATATGGAAAGTGCCGTACGAGAATATCCTGACTTAGTAAAAGAATATTTTATGAAGGCTATTCCTATTACAGATCATAAATATGCGGCATTTCATGGTGCAGTTTGGAGCGGAGGCACCTTTTTATATGTTCCTAAAGGAGTAAAAGTTCCTTTACCACTTCAGGCTTATTTTAGAATGAATAATCCAGGTATGGGACAGATGGAGCATACTATAATTATTGCAGATGAAGGTAGTGAAGTTGTTTTTATTGAAGGCTGTTCAGCCCCATTTTATGAAATAACAAATCTACATGCAGGGGCGGTAGAAATATATGTAAAAAAAGGTGCACGAGTAAAATATGCTACTATTCAAAACTGGAGTAAGAACACTTACAATTTAAATACAAAGCGAGCCATAGTTGATGAAGATGGAATAATGGAGTGGGCTTCGGGTTCGATGGGTAGTGAGAAATCTATGATTTACCCAGCTTCTATTTTAAGAGGTAAGGGTGCAAAAACTGAAACTAAAGCAATTACTTACGCAGGTCCGAAGCAACATATGGATACAGGTTCTAAGGTGTTCATGTTAGCTCCCTACACAAGCGCCAATGTTGATGCCAGAAGTATAAGTATTGGTGGAGGTTGGGCATTTTATAGAGGTTGGCTTAGAGTGGGAGGAAATGCCAAAGGTGCAAAAGCTTCTGTATCTTGTCAAGCATTAATGTTGGATAACATTTCAAAAAGTGATACGATTCCATTAATTGAGGTATATACTGATGAAGCCGATATAGGACATGAAGCTAGGATAGGAAGGATTAGAGAAGAACAGATATATTACTTGATGAGTCGGGGTTTGAAGGAAGCAGAAGCCAAGGCGCTTATTGTAAGAGGATTTGTCGAACCTTTTTCAAAAGAGCTTCCACTTGAATATGCAATAGAGCTAAATAGACTTATAAATTTAGAAATAGAATCTTCTATAGGTTAAAAGCTTAATTACTCAATTTAACAACAAGAGGTGGAAAAGTTGGACACAATTTTTGAAAAAACAATAGATATGAAACATAATAATATAAAAGCTGTAGAATGGCAAGTTCCGCAGATACAAGCAAAAAAAGATTATGGAGATTTTGAATTTCAATCTTCGTTAGAGCATATATCTAACGATTACTTAAAAACTTTTAAAAGTTATAGATTTGAAGCATACAAAAATTGGGGTTTTCCTAAATGGAAACGAACTAAATTAAATGGCTATGAACCTGAAAAATACATATCTTTTGCTCCAACAGCAGTTAAAGGAAAAATTTTTGGTATAAATGGTATAGATGAAGATGGGATTGAAATCCTTGCAAAATACGATTTTGAAGGGGCTCATAGGAAGTTTTTGTTAATGGCAGAAGCATTTTCCAATACTGGTTTTTATCTTAAAACAGAAGAAGGAGAAACACGAGAACCTATAATAATTAACTATTATTTGAAAGCTCCAATATATGAAATGTCTGTTTACAATTTAAAACCTTTTTCAAAAGCTACAGTTATAAGAATTTTAAGATCCAATGATCAAGGAAAAGGTTTTAGAACAACTTCAAATAGAATAATTGTCCATAAAAATGCCTCTTTAGAATTAGTTAACATAAATCTAAACGGAAATAATGATATCAATATAGATAATATCTTTATAGAATTAGAGGAAAATTCAAAAGTTGAAGTAATAGATATTAATATAGGCGGAAAAATTACTGCTCCTCATTTTATTTTTAGATTTTCAGGGAAAAATTCAGTAGCTACTGTTAATCCTTATTATTTAGCAACTAATGATAATATTATAGATATGCTTTATTTAATGAGGTTTTATGCACCAAAAACCACAGGAAGTATTAATGGTAAAGGAATTATAAAAGATAACTCTAAAGCTGTATTTAGGGGTTTTCTTGATATTAAGAGAGGGGCAAAAGACACTAATGCTGCTGAATCAAGCTATACCTTAACTTTGTCTGAAAAGTCCAAAGCCGAAGCAATACCAAGTTTAACAGTGGATGAAAATGAGGTGACTGCATCGCACGCAGCAAGCATCGGAACTATAGAATCAGATAAATTATATTATCTAATGACGCGTGGATTTTCTAGAGAAGCTGCCAAAAAAATGATTGCTTATGGAATTTTCGAACCAGCAGTAGATAAGCTAAATAGGTATGGGGAAGACATTAGTCAGGAGGTACGAAATGTTGTCTTCCAACGAATATGAAGAAGAATTTCCTGTATTAAAGAGAAAAATAAATGGTCATAGATTAGTTTATTTGGATAACGCTGCTACATCATTGAGGCCCAAGCAAGTTATGGAAGCTGTTACTGAATATAGTTTGAATCATCATGCCAATGTTCACAGATCGACCCATACATTAGCTTCTGAGGCAACTGAGATGTTTGAGTCATCCAGACAAAAAATAGCTAAATTTATTAACGCACAAGAAGAAGAAGTTATCTTTACTAAAGGAACAACAGAATCCTTAAATTTATTGGCTTATTCTTTAGCTATCTCTAAGATCGTTAAACCAAATGAAGAAATATTAATTACTACCATGGAACATCATTCGAATTTTGTACCTTGGCAGCAAATTGGTAAGATCTTCAATATTAAAATCAAATATTTCCCATTGAGAAAAGGTATATTTGAATTAGATGAGTATTTAAAATATATAAATTTAAAAACAAAAATAATCAGTATAACTGGGATATCTAACGTTACAGGGCAAGTTATACCTATAAATATGATTGTAGAAAAAGCAAGAAAAATAAGAAAAGATATAATAATTATTGTAGATGGTGCACAATATGTACCTCACATTTCTGTTAATGTAAAGTCATTAGATATTGATTTTTTAGCTTTTTCTGGTCATAAGATGCTAGGACCTACAGGTATAGGAATATTATATGGGAAAAAAGAGTATTTAGAACGAATGTCTCCATTCCTATATGGAGGAGAAATGATTGATAAGGTAAGTATGGAAGATACAACTTTTACCATACTCCCTTATAAATTTGAGGCTGGTACTCCCAACGTAGAAGGAAGTATTGGTCTTGCAAAAGCTGTAGACTTTTTACAACAAATTGGCATGAATAATATAGCCCAACATGACAATGAATTAACTCAATATGCCTTAGAAAAGATGAAAAAGTTAGATTTTTTAGAGATTTATGGCCCAAAAAATAATCTACAAAGTTCTATCATTTCTTTTAACGTAAAAGGTATTCATCCGCATGATGTAGCACATTTATTAAATGAAATAGCTGGAGTAGCAATTCGTAGTGGACATCATTGTGCGCAACCAATGATGACTGAACTTGGAGTTAGATCTACATGTAGAGTTAGCTTCTATATTTACAATCAAAATGAAGATATAGACATTTTAATTGAAGGCTTAAAAAAAGTTTGGGAGTGGTTAAAATAGGAATTGAAGATCTTTATTCAGATATAATTCTAGACTATGCCAAAAACAGTAAGTATAGAAAAGAAATTCCCGCTAGTAAAAAGGCAGAAGGGAAGAATTTGTCTTGTGGAGACGAAATAACGATTTTTGTAAAAGTTGATAAAGGTAAAATAGTTGAAGCATCGTATTTAGGACATGGTTGTATTATTAGTCAAGCTTCTGCTGCTATGATGTGTGAAATAATAGAAGGAAAAACCGTTGAAGAGGCAGAAAAGATCTTGAATGAAGTCATAAAAATGTCTCAAGGAAAAGAGTACGATAAGAATTTAATAGATGGTATGGAGGTTTTTTCCGATATTTCAAACTTTCCAATGAGAATAAAATGCTTCACACTTTCGTGGCATACTTTAGAAGAAGCTATTAATAATCAAGATTGAATTTCAGGGCATAATATGCTAAATAATAAATAAAGTTTAATTTTAAAGGACGAATAAAAGCTAGTCATTAAATTAAAAAATGTTCCTTTATTAGGAACATTTTTTAATTATTTATTCAAAGGGTATATCATTTATAAATATTGTCTTGATAAATAGTAGTATTCTTTTGCTGATTCTTTAAGTTTTTCAATTTCCTCTTTTGTTAACTTACGTAGTACTTTTCCAGGAACGCCTACTACTAAACTGTTAGGTGGAATTTCTTTGTTTTCTGTTATTAATGCTCCTGCACCAATAAGACAGTTTTCAGAAATTACAGCTCCATTTAGAATTATAGCTCCCATACCAATAAGGCAATTGTCATTAATTGTACAACCATGAATTATTGCACCATGACCTATTGTAACGCCATTGCCAATTATAGTAGGATAATCATAATCAATATGTACAACTGCGTTATCTTGAATGTTAGTGTATTCACCAATAGTTATGGGCCCAATGTCTGCCCTTAAAGTTGCATTATGCCAAATGCTGCATCCCTTGGCTATCTTAACATTTCCTATTATTTGACATCCTGGTGCCAAAAAAACATCATCTGCAATAATAGGTTTTTTATTCTTAAATTCGTGAATCATTTATCAAACCTCCTAAAAATATTTATTTTACCCACTTTAGAAATTCCAAAATCCTTATGGAAGGGGGAGGGCTCCGCCCTGGACCCGTTATAAGTTCAAAAGCTCACTTTTAGGAAATCCTCATTTCTTAAAGACCTAACATACATCCATTTTAAGCACAGGATACCCCATCCTTCTATCCTTTAAAATAGAGCTTTTACAAGCTCCCACTTCAAAATTCGTCAGAGTTTAAGTGGTGGGTGGTTGACAGTTTTTATAAGATTTGCCATTTCAATAGCTGTAATTGCTGCCTCCGAACCTTTGTTGCCTGCTTTGGTACCGGCTCTTTCTATGGCTTGTTCAATATTATCCGTGGTTAATACACCAAAAGCAATAGGTATACCTGTTTGTAGTGATATTTGGGCAATTCCCTTTGACAGTTCTGATGCTACGTAATCAAAATGAGGTGTTGCCCCTCGAATTACTGCACCTAAACTAACAATAGCATTATATTTTCCTGATAGAGCCATTTGTTTGGCAATTAAAGGGATTTCAAAGGCACCTGGTACCCATGATATTTTTATATCTTCTTCAGCTACTCCATGCCTTTTTAATGTGTCTAGTGAACCACTTAACAATTTGCTAGTTATGAATTCATTGAAACGACTTACAACAATGCCTATTTTCAATCCAGTACCTATTAAATTGCCTTCATATATTTTCATTCACTTTTCCTCCGTATCAAAATAATTTAATATATGACCCATTTTTGATTTTTTGGTCTCCATATAATACTTATTGACTTCATTTGGGGGTATTTCTATAGGTACTCTCTCAACAACTTCTAACCCATATCCCATTAGTCCAACTATTTTTTTGGGGTTATTAGTCAATAGTCTTAGTTTTTTTATCCCTAAATCAACTAATATTTGAGCACCTTCACCGTAATCTCTTAAATCAGCATCAAAACCCAGTGTTAAATTTGCTTCAACGGTGTCTTGTCCTTCTTCTTGAAGTTTATAAGCCTTTAATTTGTTGATAAGACCTATGCCCCTTCCTTCTTGACGCATGTAAAGTAATACACCTCTGCCTTCTTTTTCTATTTGTCTCATCGAATTATGCAGTTGATCACCACAATCACAGCGCAAAGATCCAAAAGTATCCCCAGTTAAACATTCTGAATGTATTCTAGCTAGTACTGGATTTCCATCTGAAATATTTCCTTTAATTAAAGCAATATGGTGGTCTTTGTTTATTAAACTTTCATATGCAACTGCAGCAAAGTTTCCATATTTTGTTGGCAGGCTTATTGGCTCAGTTACTCGTTTTATTAGTTTTTCATTTTTTCTTCTGTAAGTTATAAGATCTGCTATAGTAATTAATTTTAAATTATGTTTTTTGGCAAATTCTGATAATTGGGGCAAACGAGCCATAGTTCCGTCATCGTTCATTATTTCACATATTACTCCAGCAGGGTATAAACCCGCTAATCTTGCAAGATCTACAGCTGCTTCAGTATGACCTGTTCGTATTAATACTCCGCCTTCTTTTGCTTGAAGGGGAAATATATGGCCGGGTTTTATTAAATCTTCTGAGGTAGTTTTTGGATCAACCAGTGTTTTTATGGTTAAAGCACGTTCATGTGCTGAAATGCCCGTTTTAACAGATTTTGCATCGACTGAGACTGCAAAGGCTGTACGTTGGTGTTCGGTATTGTTTAAAACCATTTGAGGAATATCAAGCATTTTTAATCTTTGAGAGGTCATAGGAGCACAGATTAGCCCACGGCCAAACTTAGTCATAAAGTTTACGGCTTCTGGAGTTATGAATTCAGCTGCCATTAGGAGATCTCCCTCATTTTCTCTATCTTCATCGTCTACAACTATTACCATTTTACCTTCTTTAAGATCTTCTAGAGCTTCTTCTATTGAGTTAAACTTAATTTGATTCATATAGGTCCTCCTTAAATGAATCCGTTATTTTTTAAAAATTCTTCGTTTAAGATATTACTTTTATTGTTTTTTCCCATATTATCTATAAATTTTGCTACATACCTGCCAATCATGTCACATTCTATATTCACTTTGCTTCCAGTTTTTTTATATTTTAAGGTGGTGTTTTGTAAGGAGTGTGGAATAATCGACACTGTGAATCCTTTTTCATCAATATTAGCAACGGTTAAACTAATTCCATCGACGGCAACAGACCCCTTTTCGACAATATAGAAGAGTGTTATTGGTTCAACATGTATTGTAATGTATAGGGAATTTTCTTCCTGAAATATTCTATTTATTATACCAATTCCGTCAACGTGTCCACTAACTAAATGTCCTCCTATTAAATCTTGGAGTTTAAGAGAAGGCTCAAGATTAACATAATTTCCTTGCTTTAGGTCATAAAGATTTGTTCGTTTTACTGTTTCTGGGGTAGCATCTGCCCAAAATATATTATCTTCTTTTTTTGATACTGTTAAACATACCCCGTTTGTACATATACTATCCCCTATAGCTATTTTAGGGGCTAATTTAGGAGCCTCTATTGCAAGACGAATTGATTTTGAACCTTTAATTATATTTCGTACCTTTCCAATCTCTTGAATGATACCAGTAAACAATCTTAATTCCTCCACTAAATAAAATAACCTTCAATTAATATATCTTCCCCTAAGCGTTTAATAGAAATATTTTTGAGATTCCAAGCATTAACAAGTTTATCAACACCTTTTCCTCCAACAGCGGAAGGTGCTTTTCTTCCACCAACAATTTTAGGGGCTATAAAAATCATCACTTTGTCTACAAGGTTATCTTCCAAAAATGAAGCTGCAAGGGTGGGTCCCCCTTCTACAAGCAGACTATCAATTTCTCGATTATGAAGTTCTGCCATTAATTCGGGTAAGTTTACCCTATCTTTTGATTTAGTAATTATTACTTCAGCACCCTTAGATTTGAAAAGTTCAACTTTAGATTTTGCAATGTTTTCAGAAGCAACAATTATAGTTGGAGATAGATCTGTATCTAATACATTAAAATTTAAAGGGGTTTTTCCAAAACTATCTACTATAACCCTTATAGGTTGTTTTTCGACATTTATATTTGGTAATCTTACTGTGAGGTTAGGATTATCTGCTAGAACTGTTCCTATTCCAGCCATAATTGATGAAACCCTGTATCGCCACCAGTGAGTATATTCCCTTGATACCTCATTTGTTATCCATCTTGAATCTCCTGAAGCTGTAGCCACTTTTCCGTCTAAAGTCATGGCGCATTTCCAGACTACAAAAGGCATTTTAGAAGTTATATATTTGATAAAAATTTCATTTAGCTTTTTAGCTTCTTCTTCTAGTATTCCTTCAATTACTTTGATACCAGCTTGCTTAAGTTTTTTAATGCCTTTACCTGAAACCTCAGGATTAGGGTCCTGCATAGCTATAACGACTTCTTTTATGCCAGCCTTTATTAAAGTGTCAGTGCAAGGCGCGGTTCTTCCAAAATGGCTACACGGTTCAAGGTTGACATATAAAGTCGAACCTTCTGATTTTTTGCCAGCTTGTGCAAGAGCATTTATTTCGGCATGAGGCTCCCCGGGTTTTTTGTGATATCCTTCTCCTATTATCTCACCATTTTTTACTATTACTGCTCCAACAAGAGGGTTGGGATTAGTTGTTCCCCATCCGCGTCTAGCTAATTCCAAGGCACGTTGCATGTATATTTCATGTAACATCAGTTGCCTCCTTAAAATTTGGGATTATAACATCTTTAGAAATTCCAAAATCCTTATTTCTAAAACCACAAATTTAGAATTATATAGAATATTACTTGATTATAACATATTGTTTATGGTTAATTATATTAATTTCAGATATATTTGTTTTTTTCAATTTCTATGTAGTAAAATAGAGTCAATACTAATTCTGATTAATTTACAAAAATACAAAGAGGTGTAAATTTGAAAAAATCAGTTTTTTATAAAATAAAACGTTTAAAAAATGAAAAAAATGCGTTGATACTTTCCCATTTTTATCAACGTTCAGAGGTTCAAGAGGTAGCTGATTTTGTTGGGGATTCTCTGGAATTAGCTCGTATAGCTTCAGAAGCACAGGAAGAAGTTATAGTATTTTGTGGGGTAGATTTTATGGCCCAAACAGCCTATATTTTGTCACCTAGTAAAACAATTCTTTTGCCAAAAACAGACGCTAGCTGTCCGTTAGCGAATATGATTTCTGCAAATGAACTTCAATCATTAAAACAACTTTATCCTGATGCCAAAGTGGTAAGCTACGTTAATACTACAGCAGAGGTTAAAGCTCTTAGCGATTTATGCTGTACTTCTTCAAATGCCCAGAGGGTTGTTAATTCTATTTCTTCGAATAGTAGAATTATTTTTGTTCCAGATAAAAATTTAGGGCTATACATAAAAGAAAAAACAGGCAGAGATCTTGTCTTATGGGATGGTTATTGTCCTATTCATAACAGATTAACTGTGGAAGAAGTTGAGTCCGCTAAAAATAGGCATCCTGAGGCCTTAGTATTAGCCCATCCGGAATGCCGAATGGATGTTCTTAAATTAGCAGATTTTGTGGGAAGCACAAGTTCAATGGTAAATTATGTACAAGATAGTATTTTCAAAGAATATATTATTTGTACTGAAAGTGGAGTTATAAATAGAATGAAAAAGATCTGTCCCCAAAAAAAATTTTATAGTGCATGTTCTAATTTTGTTTGCAAAAACATGAAATTAACGTCTTTAGAAGATGTATTGATATCTTTAGAGACAATGGAACCTAAAATTACTATATCAGAAGAAATTCGTTCTAAGGCTTTTTCCCCTATATCTAGAATGATGAACATATAACAAAGTAATTACTTGAATAGTTAGTATTTCTTTAAAGATGTAGAATTGCTAAATTCTTTTAGAGGAGAGTAAATAAATGATACCTTTAGTTGATAAGTTTGTAATTAAAAAATATATCGAAAATTTTCTTGAGGAAGATATTGGATGGGGTGATATTACCACAGATTTGCTTATAGATCATGATATTAAAACAACTGCCTCTATAAAAGCAAAAGAAGAAGGTGTAATAGCCGGTCTTGATGTTTTAGATGTTATTTTTCAACTTTTAGATTCATCGATTACGTTTATTAAAAAGATTAACGATGGAGATGAAGTTGTGTCTGGGGATATTATAGCAGAAGTAAAAGGTCCTATTAATAAGATTCTAAAGGGAGAAAGATTATGTCTGAATTTACTGCAAAGAATGAGTGGCATAGCTACATATACTAGACATCTCTGTAATTTAATCAAGCCATATAAAGCTAAAGTTACCGATACACGAAAGACAGTACCAGGATTAAGATATTTTGACCGTTATGCAGTTGTAATAGGTGGAGGTGTAAATCATCGCTATAACTTATCTGATTCCATATTAATAAAAGATAATCATATAAAGTTAGTAGGAGGTATAAAAGAAGCGTTAATAAAAGTAAAAGCGAAAGCTTCTCATACACAAAAAATTGAGATAGAAGTCCAAAATTTAAATCAATTTCAAGAAGCTTTAAAATATGGTGCAGATATTATTCTCTTAGATAATATGAGTATTGATTCTATTAGAAAGGCTGTAGAAGTTGCACAAGAAAAGGTTATTTTAGAAGCCTCAGGTAATATAAATGAGTCTAATATAGTTTCCTTTGCTGAAACTGGAGTTAATATCATATCATGTGGAGCATTAACTCACTCAGTGAAAGCATTAGATATAAATATGATAATTGAATAATTTTTTAATAAATATGGTATTATTAATAAAAAAAATGGTAAAATCAATTTATACGTTTTTTAGATTGAAAGCATAAAAAAAACCGGATCCATGTGGATCCGGCAAGAATGTCTGGGTTTATCTCAGGGGGATAGGGGGATCTTTCTTTTTTCAATACCATTATAAAACAAATTATGTTAATCTTCAAGGCAAATAAGTTACTATTAAATTTACTTAGGTTAAAATTCAAAAACTTTTGTTATTAAAAAATTATTTTTGGATAAATATGGTAACAGAACAACAAGAAAGTCTCCGCATTCAATGTTGATTCATAAATATGATATACAAATTATTTATATAATAAAAAATCTTTTAAAATAAACGATGATGATTTTAGAAGGTAATTCGGAAAAGTAACCAACTTTGCTTTTGAGATAAATATAAAAGTTAAAAATTATAGATAATTAAGAAGTGTTCATAAATAAATTCTAAATGAGCATTTATAAATCAAAATCTAAAATGTTTTCGAAAATGTATATTTTATTATTCCAACAAGCGTCAAAAAATAAATTGGTAAGGGGGTAACTATTTAATGAAAAAAGTTTACGATTTTCACACCCATACTTTACTTAGTGATGGAGCATTAATTTGTAGTGAACAGATAAGGCATGCGCAAATTAATAATTATGGAGCTATTGCTATAACAGATCATGTTGATGCATCTAATATTGATTTCATTTTAAATAGTTTAAATAAGTTTATTGATACTGAAAAAAAATATTTCAAAAATATAGAAATAATTCCTGGAGTAGAGGTAACCCATGTCCCGCCTGTTATTATAAATGATATAGCAAGATATGCAAAAGAAAAAGGTGCCAAAATTGTAGTTGTTCATGGTGAAACTATAGTAGAGCCAGTTTATGAAGGAACAAATCACTATGCAGTTAGGTCTAAATACGTAGATATATTAGCACATCCAGGTATCATTTCAGAAGAAGATGTAAAAGAGGCAGCAAGTAATGGAGTGTTCTTAGAATTAAGTGCAAGAAATGGTCATAGCTTATCAAATGGGCATGTATGTAAATTAGCCAAAAAATTTGGTGTGAAGTTGTTAGTAAATAGTGATGCACATGAACCAGACGATTTTTTAAATTATGAATTTGCTTTTAAAATTGCTATATCTTGTGGTGTGGAGTATGAGGAAGCTATAGAAATTTTAGAGAAAAACCCAGAACTTCTATTAAAAAGGTGTTATTAATAAAAAATTTACCAAATATTATTCTAAAATATACCTTTTTTTGAACCAAATCCGTTTTTTGGTGTCTAAACTAATGCGTGGTTTTTTGGAAAAGAAAAAATTACCCAGATTATAGGGAGGGGTTAAATGAATAAAAATAAAATAACTGAAAAAGAAAAAGTCGAAATAATGGAGGGTCTACAGAACGTTGATTTTGAAGAATTAAAAGAAGAAGAAGGAATGGTCCAATTAAAAGTTAAAAAAAGTCAAAAAAATATTCAGTCCATAGACAAAATAATTGAAACTTTAAAGACAAAAGCTAAAAAGAAAAATAATAAATTATCATATTCAGATATTGACCAGGCTATTCCTATTGAACTTTCAGACGAAATTGATAATGAGTATATAGATAAGATATATGAGGCTTTAGAATCTGAAGGTATTGAAATCATAGAAGAAGATGAAAACGAAGAAGAAAATGTTAAAAATGTGCTTGTAGACCAAGAAGAAGAAATTGAAGGAGAAGATTTTGACGAATTATTTGCAGATACTGAACTACAGATGTATGACAATATATCACTTGGTGATCCAATAAAAATATATCTCAAAGAAATAAGTAATATTGAGCTTTTAAGTCCTTCAAGGGAAAGACAATTAGCTATGAGGGCTCAAAAAGGAGATAAAAAAGCCAGAGATGAATTAATCAAGGCCAATTTGAGACTTGTAATAAGTATTGCAAAAAGATATACTGGTAGAGGATTAAGTTTCTTAGATTTAATACAGGAAGGAAACATAGGTTTAATTAAAGCTGTAGACAAATTTGATTGGAGGAAAGGATTTAAATTTTCCACGTATGCAACATGGTGGATAAGGCAATCAATTACAAGAGCAATAGCCGATCAAGCTAGAACTATAAGAATACCGGTACATTTAGTTGAAACCATAAATAGAATGAATAGAGTCATAAGAGAATATTTACAAGAACACGGAGAATATCCATCTACTGAAGAACTTGCTAAAATAATGAAGAAACCAGAGGAAAAAATAAATGAGATATTAATGAGTGCTAGGGATGTTTTGTCCCTTAATTCTCCTATTTCCAGCGGAACTGGTGATGATGAAGAATCAGAAACTGGTGATTTTGTAAGTTCTGAAGACACTACTCCAGAAGAGGAAGCTCAAAAAATGATATTGAGAGAAAGAATTGAAGAGGTTTTAGATACATTAAGCACTAAAGAAGCTTTGGTTATAAAAATGAGATATGGGCTTTTAGATGGAAAACAAAAAACTTTAGAAGAAGTTGGCCAGTACTTCAATGTCACTAGAGAAAGAATTAGGCAAATTGAAACTAAAGCTTTAAGAAAGCTAAGACATCCAAACAGGATGGCTCAATTAAGAGATATTGTTGAGAGTTTATAGTAGTAAGATATATATAAAACCGCCTCTTTGAGGCGGTTTTCTTATTTTTTTTGGTTTTCAACAATTTCTTTTGTATCACGAGCTATCATTAATTCTTCGTTTGTCTTTATTACCATTACTGTAACTTTGGAGTCATCCGAGGATATTATACCCCCTATTCTGTTTAAACTGATATTTTTTTCATCGTCTAATTTTACTCCAAATATACCTAAATAGTCACAGACAGTTTTTCTAACTTCTGGATCATTTTCTCCAACACCTGCTGTAAACACTAATGCATCGAAACCATTCAAAATTGTTGCATAACTTCCAATGTATTTTGCTATTCTATAAGTATATACGTCAAAAGCTAATTGAGCTCGTTTATGTCCCTCTTTTATAGCCTTTTCTATATCTCTCATATCGTTGCTTATTCCACTTATTCCATATACGCCGCTCTTTTTATTTAAAATATTATCAACTTCATCTATAGAATAACCCTGTCTCAATAAGAACAAAGGTACTGTGGCGTCTACATCACCACTTCTTCCTCCCATAACAAGTCCTTCTAAAGGAGTAAGACCCATTGAAGTATCAACCACTTTTCCACCTTTTACTGCAGCTAGAGAGGCACCATTCCCTAAATGAGCGCTAATTAATTTTAATTCTTTTATATCTTTACCAAGCATTTTTGCTGCTTCAATGGTTATGTATTTATGACTTGTTCCATGAAAACCGTATCTTCTGATTTTGTATTTTTCATAGAATTCATATGGAAGTCCATATAAAAATGCTTTAGGTGGCATTGTTTGATGAAAAGAAGTATCAAAGACAGCAACTTGAGGAACATCAGGCATGAGTTTTTGTGCAGCTAATATTCCAGTAAGGTTAGGTGGATTATGAAGAGGTCCAAAAACCGCATGTTCTTCTATGGCGTTAATAACGTTGTCATCTATTAATACTGATGAAACATATTTTTCACCACAATGAAGTACTCTATGTCCAATAGCGTCAATTTCAGACAAACTTTTAAAACACCCATATTGAGGATCAATTAATAAATTCATCACTTTTTTTAAGGCTTCTTCATGATTTGTGATCTTCAATTCTTCTGTGTACTTTGAAGTTCCGTTTTCGTGTTTAATGCTGGATTTTTTTTCTCCTATTCTTTCTACTAAACCTTTCAACAATATTTTTTCATTTTCCATGTTTATAACTTGATATTTTAAAGAAGAGCTCCCAGAGTTTATCACAAGTATTTTCATTTCTGCTGCTTAACCTCCTGCATTATTTAAAAGTATTAATAATTTTGTTGAAAAAATTATTTGTTATATGTTAAGCGTTTTTATACTTAACAATATATTATTTAATTAAGTTTAGGCTTTACCTGCAGAACCTAAAAGTTCTAATCTATCTGCTACAACTTTTTTAACATATTCCTTTCCTTTTTTCATATAATTTCTGGGATCAAATTCCTTTGGATTATTATGTAAGTATTCGCGAAGCCCAGCTACAAATGCCATTCTAAGATCTGTATCCGTGTTGACTTTGTTTATTCCTAATTGAACAGTTTCTTTTAATATCTCAGAAGGAACTCCCTTTGATCCACCAAAATCTGCGCCATATTTTTCTGCAATTTCAACAATTTCTTCAACTACACTAGAAGCCCCGTGAAGTACCAAAGGAATGCCTGTTAATTCTTTTACTTGTTTTAACCTATCATAGTCTAATTTAGCTTCTCCCTTAAATTTGAAAGCTCCATGAGATGTCCCTATTGCTGGAGCAAGAAAATCGACCTGTGTTTCTTCAACAAATTTCTTTGCTTCATCTGGATTTACAAGCACACTTTCTGCAGAAGAAACATTGTCTTCAATACCCGCTAATTTTCCAAGTTCTGCTTCCACAGATACCCCAACAGAATGTGCAATTTTTACTATTTCTTTAGTTATTTTAACGTTTTCTTCAAAAGGTTTATCAGATGCGTCAATCATTACAGAAGAATATCCTGCTTTTATGGCAGATACGATATACTTAAAATCTTTTCCATGATCTAAATGTAAAGAAACGGGGATGTCCAATGTATCTGCGAATCCTTTAACCATATCTACAAAAAACTTTGCTCCTCGTAAAGGATCTCCCGTTCCTGCATATTTTATAGCCCCTTCACTTGTTTCGATGATAAGTGGAGATTTTTTCTCAATTCCTGCTTCCAATATAGCTTGCAAAAACTCGAGATTATTAATATTTAATGCTGCAACTGCATAATACTCTTTATTAGCCTTTTCTAATATTTCTTTTGTGTTAACATAAGGCATATTTACTACCTCCTTTTTTAAAGTTATTGAAACAATTAATTTTCTTTATGCAAGTTTTCAATGGCTTTTTCAAGGAGCTCAACTATCTTTTTAGCTTCTCCTTCAACCGTTTTTTCTTTTAAAATCTCTTCGGGAGATATTTGACCTTTATAAAAAGCTTCGTTAGCATGATCATTTGTTTTAATATATGCACCTTCGATAGATGCACCAGCATAAAAACCTTTTGCAACAGAATATGAATATATAGATGCTTTAAGTCTGTAATCCACATCTGCAGAAAGTTGTCTTCCTAAAGGTCCAGCAGCTACACCTAAAGAACCTCCTAGCGTAAAGTTATCCCCCATAAAACCGTTTATACCTTCTTCATTCATTACAACTAAGATTAACGAGGCTGATTGTATACCTGCTTGAGCCCCAACACTTAAACCGTAAATATTTACAAATGCAGGTCCATACCATTTTCCGGTTTGTGGATCTTTTCTTAAAACAATGCCTTCACCATATTGACCACCTAATACAAAACCAAGTTTATAAAAAGTAGGAAAAATCACAACCCCTTGTCCCTGTTCAACTAATTGCACGAAAGAACCACTATCTTGTTTTGAAAGAAGTTCTTCTATAGCTATCCTAGATTGGGTTATAATATCTGCAACAGCAGCGAATGCGCTGAAAGATATCAACAATACTAATATAAAAATAGTCACACTTTTTTTCATTATTCTCACCTCCACAATCTTTTTATTTGGTACTATATAATGCTTCTATTAAATATTCTGTTATTCTTTGACTTGCCTTACCGTCGCCAAAAGGGTTCTGAAAGTTAACATTCTCTAATTTATAGTTTTCAAACTTTTTCATATATTCATAAACAGTTTGAGTGTTTGTACCCACTAATTTTGCTAAATTAGTTTCTAAAATCTCAGGTCTTTCCGTTTTGTCTCTTAAAATTAAAACGGGTTTGCCAAAAGAAGGAGCTTCTTCTTGTATTCCGCCTGAATCAGTCATTATATAAATGCACCCGTCCATTAAACTAATTAACTCAAAGTATTCTAAGGGTTCTAATAAAATAGCATTTTCAAGGTCTTGAAGATTATCGTAAACTATATTTTTAACAATGGGATTTGGATGTATTGGAAAAACCAAATACATATCTGGATTTTCGCTTAGATATCTCCTCACTGCTTTTAAAACATTAATCATAGGTTCTCCCCAATTTTCTCTCCGATGCATTGTCATTAAAATATATCTCTTATTATCTAAATCGTATTTTACTCTTGTTTGATGCATGTTGTCCTTTTTATTATCTATGATCCAGTGAAGTGCGTCCACGACTGTGTTTCCAGTTACTTTTATTAAAGTTTCATTAATTCCTTCTTTCATCAGATTTTCTTTTGCTCTTTGAGTAGGAGCAAAATGGAGAGAAGCTATAACGCTGATTAATCGCCTATTTATTTCTTCAGGGAAAGGATTGTATCTGTCATTTGTTCTTAGACCAGCTTCTATGTGAGCAACTGGAATTTTATAATAAAAGCTTATGAGAGCCCCTATAAAAGCGGTAGTTGTATCTCCTTGAACTAATATATAATCTAAAGGTTCTTTTTGTAAGAGATTATCAAGTTCGTAAATAAGTTTTTGAGATAAAATTGGTAGTGTTTGAGAGTCGCTCATAACATTTAAATCATAATTTGGTTTAATTTGAAATAATTGTAATACCTGATCGAGAATTTCTCTATGTTGAGCAGTGATGATAACAAGTGTGTCTTGATTCATTTCTTTAAGTTTTAAATAGATGGGAGCAATTTTTATTGCTTCAGGACGTGTGCCAAATATTAATCCAATTCTCATTATTTTCCTCCCAACAACGATTATTTAATCATTTTACACAAATCAATTTTCATTAATTATATTATACCATGAAGATGTATTTATTATTAAACTTTAAAATCCATAACTTATTTTCTATCTTTATATTGTAAAGTAAGCTTGTTATATTTTGCAAAGTGTGCTATACTTAAAAAGTAAAGTAAACTTTGCAATTTAACAAAGGAGGATAGTAGTTGTATACACGAATTAAAGAACTTAGAAAAGAACAGAAACTTTCACAAGAGGAATTAGCTTTAGCTGTAGGGACTACCAGACAAACGATTTCTTCTATTGAAACAGGTAAATACGTTGCATCATTACCGTTGGCTTATAAAATAGCACATTATTTTGGGTTGACCATAGAAGAAGTCTTTGATTTGACTGAATATTTAGGATGAGAGGAGGTAATAAAATGGAAAATTACAAAAAAGTTGTAAAGAGTAGAATATGGATGTTGTCATTTATAGTAATTTTAGCTGTAGGATTGGCAATATTTGATGTATTCTGGGCGTCTGATGAAATGAAAGAAAGCACAATATATGGTTTTCAATCTGGAGTTATAGATGCATTGGGTATTTTGGCCGCTATTTTTCTTATACGTTATAAGAAACTTTTACACAACGAAAAGGAATTGAAAATTCAATATAACAAAGAGAATGATGAACGAATGAAGGCAATTAAAGCTAAAGCAGGTATGCCTATTCTACTTATAACTTCTTTAGCTATGATGATTGCAGGAGTGATTGCAGGTTATTTTAACTTCACAATTTTTACTGTACTGATTATTACTTCGGTGTGTCAGTTGTTAGTATCTTTGGTAATAAAACTAATATATATGAAAATTATGTAATATTCATTGATAAATATCTAAGAGCAAGATGTTTATCTGCGGGTTATGAACTCATTAGAGATTTCTTTGGCTGGCTTTTTCTATTGTACAGAAAAAAAGAAAAAAACATTGTGCATCAAAGCGAGATACAAGGAATTTAATTCTATCTAATGTGAAATCTTGACAAAGGAAATTGTGTAGTGTATAATTAACTTGATTAATTAGCAGTAATGATTGCCGGGGTGGTGGAATTGGCAGACACGTATGGTTGAGGGCCATATGAGTATACGCACTCGTGCGGGTTCAAGTCCCGCCCCCGGCACCAAAGAAAGATAGAGGATCGTGTTATTACGATCCTTTTATTTTTTAAAGGAGCTGTTAATCAATATAGAAAGAAGTAAGAGTGTAACGCCACCTTTTTTCATTGAATTATTTTTAATTGCAGCTTTGATAATAGTGCTTTCACATTTAAGTAAAGCTTTGCAAATAACAGCTTTCTCTATCTTATTTTTTTTATTATATATTGTTGAAAAAGATAAAGTTAAAGTGTTCTTGATATGTTTGTTTTCTCTAGTTTTCCTATTTTATTCTCCGATTAATCTTAAAGGGGAGGTAGGCATACTAGGAAAAATTATTGATAAAAGAGGTAATAATTACACTATATTTTCCGAAAAAGTGTTTAGTGATCGTACTTGGTATTCCTATAGAAATTATTATAAGATTTATTACAATAAATATAGCACAGTTCCTCTAAGTACAGGAAAAAATGTTTATTTATTTGGTGAAATAGAAGAAGGATATTTAGATGTAGAATATATTGCTCCTGCTAATAATAAATCTATTATGAAAATAAAAGATAATATTACTAATAGGTTGTATGAAAATATAAAAAATGAAGAAGCAAGGGATGTATTAGTTAGCTCTTTTATGGGTAATTTGCGAGATAAAGAAGTGTTCAAAGAAACAGGTACTCTTCACTTGTTTGCTGTATCAGGTATGCATGTGTTTTTAATTTATTCTTTAATTACCTCTTTTATTAGTATATTAGTTCCAAAAAGAAATCTTCGTTTAGTTTTAAGTACATTTATAATTTGTAGTTATTTAATTCTAACTGGTTTTACACCAAGTTCTGTTAGAGCAGTAAGTATGTTAGTTGTTTTGAACATTTTTAAACTACTTGATATTCCTATTAATTCATATAATATACTGGGACTTATAGGTTATCTTAATCTCCTATATGTTCCAGAAAATATTTTTAACATTAGTTTTTTAATGAGTTATGCAGCATCTTTCATGATTTTATTTACTTCAAATAATGTAAAAAATTCCTCTCTGAAAACATTGTTAATCCCTGTTGCTTCTTACATAGGGGTTTTTCCTCTTTCCGTTATCTATTTTGGAGAGATTTCATTAATGGGTCTTTTAGTAACACCCCTTTTAACCCCTGCTATCTCCTTGTTAATAATCTGCGGATTATTTTCTGCTCTCCTTCCTTGGAAAATGTTACATTCTTTCTCAACATTTTTTGCTTTATCGGTTAAAAAATTTGTAAAATTGTTTACTTTTTTTGAACCTTTTACCTTTGACTCTCAATTTTTACCCCTATTTTTATGGAGTTTAGTATTGATTTTTTATGTTCTAATACTGACTCATTTTCGCACCTCGAAATCTTGACATTTTTAAAAATTAATAGTATAATTTAAATACGACAAAAATTATCCGAATTAAGATATAAATCATTTTGGAGGTGCTAATATGAGATTTGAGTTACCAAAATTAAATTATTCTTATGATTCTTTAGAACCATATATTGACTCAAGAACCATGGAAATTCATTATACGAAGCATCATGCAACGTATGTGAATAAATTAAATGAAGCCTTGGAGAAACATCCAGAATTAATGAACAAAAACCTTGAAGATCTTCTGAAAGATTTAGATAATATACCGAGCGATATTAGAACTACTGTCAGAAACAACGGAGGAGGACATTATAATCATACCTTGTTTTGGAGTATAATGGGACCAAATGGAAGCAGGAAGCCCATTGGGAAGTTAGCACAGAGGATAGATGAAGTATTCGGAAGCTTTGATAAATTTAAATTGGAGTTTTCTGATTCCGCTCTTAATAGGTTTGGTAGTGGTTGGGCTTGGTTGGTGCTGGATAAATATGGTCATTTATCAATAATATCTACTCCAAATCAAGATAATCCTATTATGATAGGGTTATACCCCATTTTAGGTATAGATGTATGGGAACACGCTTATTATCTAAAGTATCAAAATAGGAGAGCTGAATATATTGAATCTTGGTGGAATGTGGTAAATTGGGAAGAGGTTGAAAAAAATTATTTAAATATTGTATGAATATCAATAAAAAAGTAGGTCAGGTTTAATGACCTACTTTTTATATTCAATCAACTATACATTTATAAGTCCGAGTTTTGGAAAAGAGTTGTATTTTTAAAGGCAAGTAATACAATGTATGCTATGATCATTCCAACTGTGAATTGTAAAATATTCCATGGAATTTCAAAAATTGGAATAATCCAATTTCCAAGTAATATTCTACCAGCGATAAAATATCCAAAAACCATCCATAGTCCTGAAATTAAACTGCCCATTAAGTTTCCTAGGTTAAACAATTTTAAGTCCTTTTTTCTTAGAATCAACGAGATCAAAATTAAAACGACTGGAACAACTATTAATACAATGTTTATTATATTTCGAGTATTCAATAGGAAATTTTTTAAGTCTTCTAAATTGTCATAACCTAGCTCATTCATTAAAGTCGCAGTCATTGATGAAGTATGTAGATTATTAATTAAACTTGTTAATGTTATAGAAACACTAATAATAAAAGCACTCCATACCCCTACACTGACCGAGAAAATACCAATCTCTTTTTTTAAAGAATATTTTTTTCTATAAGTGTCTGAAATTAATCCTACTAAAGCCCCCATAATTCCTTTGATAATAAAAGTTGGTATTGCCCAAAAAGCGTATCCGCCAACAACATCAGCTAAAGCAGAACCTAATCCACCAGCCAAAGCTCCTACTCGCCAACCAAATAAAATAGCAGCTATAAAAATCATACTATCTCCTAAGTGAATATACCCTCTGGTAAAAGGAACAGGCACTTTTATAGCAAAAGTCAATACAAAAATTAATGCAACCATAATACCAGTAATAACGAGATTTTTTAACTTCAAATACTTACCCCCCTCTTTTTTGAAAGATGATACATTGTTATTTATTATTATACACTTTGGGGACAGATATTTGATTAAAAGGATTGTCATTAAAGATTAAAGCCTGTTCAGAAATTGTGCTGCCTCTATCAAAATTATCAATAAATTCTGGGGCATAAGTAATTTGATACAAAGAATAACAGTAGGGTATTCCTAGCTTATCTAATCTTATTAAGTCTCTTATCCAATCAGGATCTTCCACAGGGGCGTCAGAAGAAATAAATAAAGGGATTCCTGTTTTGTATAATTTTGAAAAATTAAATGCTTTATCAACGTTCCTACCAAGTCTATTGTTTATAAAACCTTTATCTGATTCGATAAATTGTGGTTGAATATCTACTATAAGATTAAGTTTCTTTATTCTTTCTATTTGATCATTGCTCATTACCATAGCATGAATAACTCTATGAACTAACCTAGGCTTAACTTTTTCAAAAACATATAATAACTGTTCAATCGCTCCATCACCGATAGCATGGACCGCTAAATGTAAATTGTTTTTTTCACAAAAATCTAGTACTTTAATTAATTCTTCATCTTTCCAAAGTTTTATTCCAAAATTATTTTCATCATCATTATACTTTTCTAGTAAATAAGCAGTTCTTGCTCCTAGTGAACCATCTAAGTAGATTTTAACACAAGAAAACTTATCAAAATAGCCGTCTTTTTGATAACTTATTAGTTGTTCATAATTGGTTACAGCCACCTTTTCATAAACTTTTAAATTATCAGTAGGTTTAAAAGGCAACTCATCTTTATATAAGCCATGCAAGTCATCGGAATGTACATAGCCATAACCTTTATCCAGCAAATAATCTTTTGCATGATTCCATATTTCAGTTGTATAAGTCGGAGAATCAATTATAGCGTAAATTTTTTCTAAAGCCTTTT
Organism: Defluviitoga tunisiensis; assembly: GCF_000953715.1. Taxonomy (NCBI): domain Bacteria; kingdom Thermotogati; phylum Thermotogota; class Thermotogae; order Petrotogales; family Petrotogaceae; genus Defluviitoga; species Defluviitoga tunisiensis. The sequence continues at coordinate 515,074 of NZ_LN824141.1, read as the reverse complement.
CTTTTACAATTCCATTGACATAATCCACGTATTCCCTACAATCACTAAAATCTACAATCTCAAGTACTTTAGAGTTTACGAATGCTAAATGCGAACACCTTCTCACTAAGATAATAGGTAAGTTGTTTGCTATGTTATCTAAAAATAATTTAGAGGGTTTTGCAAATTCTTCGGACCAACCTCTTAGTATAATTTCTTTGGGATTGTTCTTTAAGAGTTTTTCTATAATATCTTCAATTTCTTTTAAATTTTTGCTTTCAAGAGAAGGAAAATATAATTTTTCACCTAAACCTAGTACATGTAAATGAGTGTCGGTTACAAAAGGTGTGATGTATGAACGATTATTTAATCTGGTATTAATATAATGAAATCTCCCATCTTTTTGTAATATGTACATTATTAATTTCTCCTTTGGAGATATCCTAGGCTTTTATTTTTGAAATTTTGCTATATATCTTAAGTTTAAAAATTGATAACCTACACCTTCAAACTTCATTTCATTTAAGATAATGTTCGATATCAGTCTATGAAAAGCCAACCAGGTTATATGGTCTATAGGTAAAACAATTCTTTTAGGTTTTCCTAGATTTTCCCATAATATTTTTCTAGAGCTTTTTGGTAAAGCAAAGTCAAAAGCTGCTTCCAAAAAAGTGACCTTTTCTCTGGGTAAAAATTTAGCATAGAGAGCGGGATCGACTTTTAACAAGGGATGAATTTCTGATTTCAAAATATCGCCGACACTTTTAAAGTTATCGGGATGTTTAAGAGTATCTTGAAATATTTTTATTAGATAATCTTTATCATTTAACAAATACGGATCATCTTTGTTGTTTAAAAAATCTCTCCTTGCATATTGAAGGATAGGAGAATTCCAAAGTAGATCAGCAATATTTCCACCACTTGCTATTATAAAATTGTGTTTGATAGAAGTATTTATAGAATTAACTATAACTGAAACCATGCCTCCAAGGCAATATCCGATCATACAATTATTTTCATGCCATAGATTATTCATCTTCAAAAAATCTATAAGCGATAAAATATCCACAACAGCATGTTCCCAAGTGTTTAAAATGCTGCCTACACTATCAGAAAAATATTTTTTTCCACTCATAGATCCATTGGAGGTTCTTGTGTAATTATCAGGGAGTATTGGAACTAAGGCTCTAACACCAAAATTAGAAAAGTATCTCCCCATCTTTAATATATATGAGATATTTTTAGTACCTAAACCATGAAGTATAATAACGAGGCCTACAGCTTTCTTCTTAGGTTCAAAAAGATATATTTCATTTAATTCAGTTCCCTTTTTTGCATGTGTATAGAGGGATGGATATTTTATTATAGATTCTCTGTAGTTTTTACCCTTATTTATGTAACCTTGAACAAAGTCTATGTTATTATTGTTATATTTATCATATGTAAAGTCGATCACTTTTCTTCTTCCCTTTCTTGATTAATATTTTTTGTGAGTATAATTATTCACACAAGTCTTTTGCAAAACTAACGGTTCTTTCAACATACTTAATGGTTAAAAAATCTTTTAAATCTAACTCAAAACTATGGTTACCATCAGGATGAATTAATAATTTAGCTTGAACACCTTGTTCTTTTAACTTTTTATATAGCTTTTTTGAAGATTCAACTGGAACAGTAGTATCCTTTTCTCCATGAACAAGCAATGTAGGACACATTCTTGTTGAGACGTAGTTGATGGGTGAGTACATTTTATAATCTTCAATTTTTCTGTTTGGGCTGCCTTTCATGGTAGTTACAACTGCAACCCTTGCAAACAATGAATCAACTCTCCATAAGTCCAAAAGATCTGCTGGTGCATACCATGCAATGACACCTTTAATGCCTTTCATAGCGCTTAAATTATTGTAAAAAGTATTAAATGCTGCGTAATAGAGAGAAAGTGTTCCTCCAGCAGACGTTCCCATTAATACTATTTTATTTTTATCAATCTTTAGATGATTAGAATTATTTCTTATATAATCTAAAGCGGCCGAATAGTCTTGTATCAGCTCTTCGTAACTATGAAAATAACTGTATCTGTAATCAATGGCTATAACAGAAAACCCTCTGCTTGCCAAAAATTTTGACCATGTAGTAACACTTGAAAGTTTTCTACTTCCACTAATCCAACCTCCTCCATGTGCAAAGAAGATTGCAGGATATAATTCTCGCTTTTTTGTTGGATAGTAGATATCTAATTTTAAAGGGATACTATCTTCTTTATATGTATATGTAACAGGCCCTTCAAAGGCATTTTTATTGAATTCTAAAGGCAGTCTACCAAAAACAGCTTTTCTTAATGTTTTCAAGTTAAGAAGTATCAATATTAAAAAAGTCAAAAACGCATTCCAGAAAAAAAGAATAATTATTAATATAAATCCAAGGATCTTAATCAGAATTTTTAAATATCTTGAATTAGACATTTTTTTAGAAACGTCGCTCATCGAGTCACTACTGGTGTGTTTTGGTATTTAAATCACTCCAAATCAGTTATTTCTTTGTTTATAAATAGCTTCACGTTTTAATACAAAAACGTCAGCTTCAGAGTAGTAGTTGGTAAAAAAAACGTATTTTTTGTCAGGAGAATAAGTCGGATAAAAGCAGTCATTTGTAATAGAACTAGTTAAATTAATTTTTTCGTTATTATTGTATTCATAAATACTAAAATACTTCCCATTAAATTCTGAAAATACCAATAGTTCCGAACCATTAGACCAACTGTCCGTTTGGTTAAAAGGATCTACTAGCAAAGGATAGATTTTGTTGTCTTCATCTAAATAGTAAATATTTACACTAGCGTCTTCTAAATTAATCGCATAAAAAGTAATATTGTTTCCATTCCATTTACTTGGTCTAAATTTAAGCAGTCTTTTTGAGTTACTTAATTTCTCTAACTTATTATAATACAAGTCATAATACCAAATTTCTGTCCCTTGACCTGATTCATCTTCCATAGAAAATAAAATTAATGTATTGTCATAAAAATAAGGAGAATAAGCGTTTTTATTAGATGGGCTAATTCTTGTTATTTTTTTTGTGATCAAATTATATAACACTATATCCCATTTTCCAAATAAACTAGTTTGAAACACTAGAAAATTATTATTAGGTGAAATATCAGGGAAATATTCTGCTGAAGACTCTAAAGGAATTTTACTTTCTGTTCCATTGACAAAATCAAATATATAAATTTCTCTGTTACCAATATATCTGTCACTTATAAAATATAGTTTTTCGTTTTGGTATATGGGATATTCATCTACACCTTTCCAAAAAGTTAGTTGTAAAATATCCCAGTTTTCTCCGTATAAAAATCTTTGAAATGAAAGATTTTCTAAAGCTTTTACAGCAAATTTTTCAACCCAGTCAGCAGTCTCATTAGTTGTTTCTGAATACGAAAAACCGCCACCTTGAAAGTATCCAAAAGCAATAGTAATATTTTCCTTAGTGTTAGTAAATATGTTCATTATTACGTCATAATTCTCTGTTTTTATAGTTTCTGTCATTACATCTTTTATTTCAATATCATACATATAATTGCCGATGCTCTTGACTTTTTCGGCGATTTGTCTAGTGATCCATGTATTATCGTTTATGCTAATTAACAAAGTGTCTTTTGACACATTTACCGAAAAAGAAATGATAGAAACAACAAAGGCAAATATAACAAAAATCCTTCTTTTCATAGATTAATTCTCACCTTTATTAAAGAAAAAATGATTTTATTATGTTTTAATTTTATATTACATATAAAATTTATATAACTACTCTTTAATTATATCAGAATTTATGTTATTTTATTACTTTACCAACCTCTAATCAAAAGATTTTTAGGAAACGTTTTCATATACTTAAAAAAGAAATGATAAAATGATTACAGGTAATATTTACAATAAATATAGTGAGAATTAAAGAATGAAGTCTCTGAATATAAAGTTTTAATTTGTCAAATTCAGATCGCAGGTAATAAAGACTCTGAATTTAAATTGAATCCTTAAAAAAGCCCTCTCTTTTATATTTAAGACTATAGTAACGAAGATTTTCTAAAAACGAAATTATGAATTTATAACGGGTCCAGGGTGTAGCCCTCGCTATAACTACAAATACCAAAAGGTTAAAGAAATGAAGTATTCTGTAATAATTAAATCAAAACATACATATAATAAGGTTTTTGAAATTTGTGAAGACTGTATGTAAAACCTATTTTAGGAGGAGAAAATGTGTTTATTGGATATCATATATTGATCAAGTTTTTTAAAAATGGAGAATTAAGTAATGATTTTCCAAAAGAATCATACAAGTACTATGAGAAAAATGCTATAGATGGTGACTTACAAGGAATAATCCAAGAGATGGATTATTTAAATGAGCTTGGCATTGATTTGATTTATCTAGGTCCTATTTTTAAAGCTCAAACAACCCATGGCTATGACGTTATTGATTATTTTTCAATTTCTGAAAACATTAGTTCAGTTTCAGAAGAAGAGGCTAATGATATTTTAAAAAAATTGCTTGAAGAAGCTCATAAAAGAAATATAAAAGTCATTATTGATTTGGTTCTCAATCATGCCTCGAAAAAATATGATTTTTCTACTATCCCTGAAGGATTGAAAGTTAAAACAGAACCTCCTCAATCTCCACAAGAGATACGATGGCAAGGATCTTTTTTATTTTGGGATTTAGGAGATAGAGATACTAGAGAATTTTTAATTCGAGTTGGAGAATACTGGCTAGAGAATTTTGAATTAGATGGATTCCGATTAGATCATGCTCTAGGCCTTCCATTAGATTTTCTAGAAGAGTTTTCTGATAGAATGAAAAAAATTAATAAAAATGTTATTATCTTAGGCGAAGTATGGGAGGATGAAGGAGATAAAGAAAAAAATTTTGCATTGCTGAAAAAATTTAAAGGATATGATGCGCAACGTTTTACAAGTCTTTTTGATTTTGCAACTTATAATATTATTAAAGAAGTTTTAGGAGAACAGAAAAAAAGTTTACAAGATTTGTATGAGCAAATAATTTTATCTAACAAACTAAATGAAGATACTTTTCAATTAACGTATTTTATAGAGAATCATGATTTACCTCGATTTATTGATATTAGTAAAGATATGGACTCTTTTTATATAGCGATGGGATTATTAATGGCTTTAACTGGAAATGTAATGTTAGAGTATGGTAATGAAATTGCATTGAAAGGCGATCCCCTGGCGCATCATTTTTCTGATAGCGGTAGAGTAGCAATGAGATTTAAAGAGAGTTGGACGGAAGAAGAACATAGGACTTTTAATTATACGCAAAGGTTAATTAACTTGAGAAAAGAGCATTCTGTTCTTTCTAAAGGAGCTTATGAATTAATGGATGTAAAAGAAAAGAGGTTAATTTTTAAAAAGAAAAATGAAAAAAGTGAAATTATAATATTTATTTCTTTGGAAGATAAACCTCTTGACTTAAAAGAAACATATTTAGATTTAATATCGGGGAAAAATATTCGTATAGTTCAAAAAGGAATTTATTATTTGCAAAAGGTTTAGAATATGTCTTTTAATTCTGATAAATGATCTATTATTACTATATTATCTTTGATTGGTAAATTAGAAATAAATGAATTATTGTTTTTAAACCAAATAGCGTGCATTCCAAATTTAATTGCAGGTAGAATATCGTTCTCTAAGTCGTCTCCAATGTAAGCTATTTTTTCTTTTGGGTAGCCTGAAACTTTTTGTGCATAACTAAATATTTTTTCGTCTGGTTTTGGAAATCCAATGTCTTCTGAACTCACCAAAATCTTAAAATATTTGTCTATTCCAGATGAATTTAATTTTGCCAATTGAGTTTTTCTAAAACCATTAGTTAGAATTCCTAACTTGTATTTACCACAAAGATATTCTAAAACATCTTTTGCACCATTTATAAGCATTTCTTGTTTTGATAATGTATCTAGATATACGTCATTAATCTCTTGTATTAATGATTCATTATATTCAATTCCTAAAGTTTTTAAGGTTAAATCAAACCTTAGAAGCTTTAGTTCTTCTTGACTTATTTCTTTTTTTCTATATAAATCCCAAAGCTGTGTATTAATCTTTTGATATGTTGAAATAAATGCTTCGGTGTTTATAGAATTTAATAGATTCCGATAATTATTATAAACTAGTCTGAGAGCGCTTTTAGAATTGTTTTCGAAATCCCAAAGGGTATGGTCTAAATCAAAATAAATCATTTTAATCATGTCACGATTCAAAGATTCCACCTCTTAGAATAATTGTAGTTTTAAAATGTCAATATAAATAGCAAGATTTTACTTGCGCAATTGAGATGCTTTATGAAGGTAAACAAAATTTGGGGTGCTACTTTCACAAATAATAAGCACCCTAATAATTTTTGTTGGTGAATTTTCAAACTCTGATTCACTTAAACACATAAAAGGAATAGAGTCCAAATTTAAGGTTTTCCTTAAAACGGTCGCAGGATTGAGAGATTTTATGTCACTTGTTACTGAAAAAATAACAGAAATTATTCTTGTTATATCATTTTTGGAAGTAATTTCATTCCAAAGCTCCAATACCCTTTCAGTTATAAGTGTTGCTGTATCTTCTTCAATAGAGGTCGCACCTCTTATTCCATATATTTTATAATCTTTTTCCATTGTTATTTCAACTCACCGTTATGTTTGATTTATATTATAATATAGTACAAATAATTATTTAGTACCTTGTTCAATGTTAAGTTCCCTTTTTACTTTCACAATTTTATAAAATTCAAGTTCGTCGCCTTTCGAGAAATCCTCATAATTTTCAAATAATATACCGCATTCTTTAGGTGCCTCGATGCTTTTAACTTCATCTTTGTAATGTTTTAAACTAGCAATTTTCACATCTGCAACGAGAGAGCCATTTCTGTAAATTCTAACACCACCATTTTTTAATACCTGGCCTTCGGTAACTTGGACACCAGCAACTTTTCCAATACCTTTTATTTTAAATTCATCTTTTATTACACCATATCCAATAATCTCTTCTTTTTCTTCTGGTTCAAGCATACCTTCTAAAGCTTTCTTTAGATCATCTATAAGATCAAATATAATATTATACCTTCTAATTTGTATACCTTCTGCTTCGGCCATTTTTATAGCTTTAGAATCAGCTTTTACACGAAAACCTAGTACTACTGCATCTGATGCAGAAGCAAGCATAATATCGCTAGTACTTATAGCGCCAATTCCTGCGTGTACTATTTTTATATCTATATCTGGATTTTCAAATTTTTGAATAGCATTTTTTAGTGCTTCTATTTCACCGTAGGTGCTAGCCTTTAATAATATGTTAAGTGTTTTCTTTTCTTGAGCTTGCATCATTTCCATTATATCTTCAAGTTTAATATGTCTCTTATTAGAAGATTGAGATTTTTCCAACTCTCTTTGCCTTATTTTTTCTGCAATCGTTCTGGCTTCATCTTTTGAATCAACAACATATAATATTGAATGCATGCTTGGTACATCGTTGAAGCCCAAAACTTGTACAGGAGTAGAAGGTGTTGCTTCATCAACAGACTGTCCTTTGTCGTTTATCATTCTTCTTACTCTACCATAGGTAGCTCCTGCAACAAAATCATCTCCTGTTTTTAATATACCATCTTTTACTATGACCGTTCCTAGTGGTCCCATTGCTTTATCTACTTTACTTTCTATAATAACAGCCCTAGCTTTGCCATCTGGAATACATTTAATATCTTGTAATTCAGCGACTAATATAATCATTTCTAAAAGGTCATCTATTCCTTTGGATGTTTTTGCTGATATAGGAACCGTTATCGTGTCTCCGCCCCAATCTTCGGGAACTAGATTAAGTTTTGAAACCATTTGTTGTTTTGTTAAATCTATATTTGCATTAGGTTTATCAATTTTATTGATTGCAACTATTATAGGGACATTTGCACTTTTAGCATGATTACAGGCCTCTATTGTTTGTGGCATTACGCCATCATCAGCTGCTATCACAAGAACAACTATATCTGTTACTTGGGCACCTCTTGCTCTCATTTCAGTAAAAGCTTCATGCCCAGGAGTGTCTATAAAAGTAATTTTTTCACCCTTATATTCTATTTGATAGGCTCCAATAGATTGAGTTATACCGCCTTCTTCTTTTTCTGCTAAATGACTGTGCCTAATGGCATCTAACAAACTAGTTTTACCATGGTCAACATGACCCATTATTGTAACTACGGGTGGCCTGTTTGTTAAACGGTCTTGTTCTTTTTCATATATCTCAATCCATCGTTTTGCCAATTGCAATTCTAAGTCTTCTTCATCACTTTCAACGACTTCAGGCTCGATTTTGGGGGAGTCAAAAGAAACAATAGTATTATAGCTTAAGGCTATTTCTTCAACAGTATTTTTATCTAATTCTTGACCAGGTCTTAAAATCTTTCCTTTAAGAAACATATCTTTGATAATATCGTTTTGTTCAACACCAATTACCTTTGCTAATTTATCAAGAGTCAAATTTTCTTCAGACAAACGAATTTCTTTTATGGTTCTTTCTTCTGTTAGTTCAGTTATTTCTTCTTCCTCCTTAGATAACTCTTTAGCATCTTTAGATAAATCTTTATGCTTTTTCTCAGTTTTTTTTGTTTCTCTCATCTCTTCAATCAGTTCTTTTATAGCCTCAACAGTTTCGTCTTCGAGAGTACTCATATGACTTTTAACCTGTATATCAAACTCTTCTTGTAGTATTTCAATTAATTCTTTCGAATTCATTCCTAATTCTTTTGCGATTTCGTATACCCGAGTCTTTGACACTTATAAACCACCTCCATTTTCACGCACTACGTCTAAAATGCCATGTATAATACTTTCGTTAGTGATTCCTATTACGCTTATATTTACTTTCCCAATGGCTTTAGAAATTTCTGATTTAGTCTTATTAATTTCGATAAAAGGAACATTATAGTTCTTGCAATTTTGTATAGTTTCTAACTTGACTCTTTTACCGATATCACGTGCAAGAATAATTAATTTTCTCTTTAATTGGGGGCAACTAAGATAATGTTTGATGTTAGCTTTACCAAAAACAATACTGTTTGACTTTGCAGCCAAACCTAAAAAACTTAATATTTTGTCTTCATAAGTTAGTGAATTCATTTTAAAGGTCCCTCTTTCAAATAGTTGCTGCTATATTCTTAATTATAACATTAAATTATCTGCTTTCAAAATATTTCTTTTATTATGCAGAATATCCAAAGTCGACAAAAATTATCCATATTAATTTTTGTAAACTGTGATACAATACCTAACAAAATACAGAAAACGAAAATTTTCACATTTTATTTTATTTTTTAATTTTTCCACATTTTATTTACAATTTAAGCAGAAATTTGTTTTACAAGAGTTAAAATATTATTAGCATTCAAAAACAAGGGAGGGGATATCCATGGCAAGAATGCTAAAAAAGAATTATCTAATGACACCGGGGCCAACGCCTGTACCAATTGATATTTTACTTGAAGGCGCAAAAGATACTATTCATCACAGAACTCCACAGTACCTTGATATTCAAAACGAAGCACTAGAAAATTTAAAGTACTTATTTCAGACTGATAACTTTGTCTACACAATGGCATCATCAGGTACTGGAGCAATGGAAGCAGCAGTTGCTAATTTATTATCTCCTGGAGATAAAGCGATTGCAGTTAACGCTGGTAAGTTTGGTGAAAGATGGTGTGATCTATGTAAAGCCTACGGGGCAGAGTTAATTGAGCTCGATGTTGAATGGGGAAAGTACGTTAGATCGGAAGAAATAAAAAAAGCACTAGAAGAAAATCCGGATACAAAGGCAGTTTTTACAACTCTTTGCGAAACTTCTACAGGAGTTGTTAATCCTATCAAAGAAATTGCAGAAATTGTAAACAAAACAGACGCAGTATTAGTTGTAGATGCGATTTCAGGATTATTAGCAGAGCCACTAAAAATGGATGAATGGAATGTTGATGTTGTAGTATGTGGTGTACAAAAAGGTTTTATGATGCCTCCAGGATTGGCAATGATAGCCTTGAGTGATAAGGCTATGAAAATTGTTGAAAAAAGTGAAAATGCCAGATATTATTTTGATATTAGATCATACAAAAAGAATTATCCAGATTCCCCATTTACTCCACCTGTTAATCTGATTTACCAGCTAGTTAAGTCTACGAATATGTTAAAAGAAGAGGGTATTGAAAACGTTTGGGAAAGACATAGAATAATGAGTGAAGCAACAAGAGCCGGAGTTAAGGCCTTAAATTTAGAACTTTTCGCAGAAAAGCCATCAAATGCTGTAACTGCAATAAAAGTTCCAGCGGGAGTAGATGCAGGAAAACTAATAAAATTTTTGAGAGATGATTGGGGAATAGTATTTACCGGAGGTCAGTCTCAACTCAAAGGAAAAATTATTAGGATAGCACATTTAGGATATATGTCTAAATTTGATATTATAATAGCAATTAGTGCATTAGAGATGAGTTTAAATAAATTTGGTTTCAAAGTTGAGTTGGGCAAAGGAGTAAAAGCAGCTGAAGAAGTTTTTGTTAATGAAGGAGTGTGATGTGCAGTGAAAATTCATATAAACGATCCGTTAGATGAGATCGCATTGCAGAAACTTAAAGAAGAATTACCTAATGCCACCATAACTTCTGAACACTTTGATAAAGACAAATTGAAAGAAAAAATGAAGGATGTAGATGTATTAATTGTTCGAAGCGCAACAAAAGTTACCAAGGAAATTATCGATAGTTCACCTAAACTAAAGATTATAGGAAGAGCTGGAATGGGTTTGGATAATATAGACCTTGAAGCAGCTAAAGTCAAAAACATAAAAGTATTAAATACCCCAGGTCAAAATGCTCTTTCTGTTGCTGAGTTAGTAATAGGAATGGTTATAGATATTTATCGAAATATCACTAGGGCATCAATAGGACTCAAGGAAGGAAGATGGGAAAAAAAGGAACTTGAGGGTTTGGAGTTGTCTGGAAAAACATTTGGGATAATTGGCTTTGGATATGTTGGAACAAATTTAGCAAAATTATTAACAGGCTTTAATACCACAACTCTAGTTTATGACATTATTAATCTTACCGCAGAGGAACAAAATAAATATAAAGTTAAGCAAGTTTCATTTGAAGATCTACTAAAACAATCTGATATTATTTCCTTGAATCTTCCAAAAAATGAGAAAACTTTTCATGTGATTGGTGAAAAGGAAATAAAATTAATGAAAGATAATGTAATAATTATCAATGCAGCAAGAGGTGGCGTTTTAGACGAAAAAGCTGCATTAAAGTACTTAAAAGATGGTAAAATATTTGGATTAGGTTTAGATGTTTTCGAAGAAGAACCTCCAGTTAGCGATTTTTATAAAGAACTATTTTCTCTTCCTAACGTAGTTGTTACACCTCATATTGGAGCATCTACTAAGGAAGCTCAAGAAAGAGTAGGAATTAATATTATTGATAGGATAGTCGAAGAAGTTAATAAAATTATGATATAAAAATTTTTTAAGCTATTTTTTAAACTTAATTTGAAAAATTATGGTATAATAATAATTGTAAGATTTAAATAATTTGTTATTGGCCGATCCGATGTATTGTAAATGAGTTTATAATTCGTCTTATTAAAGAACATAAAATAATTTTTAGTAGTGTGATTAATAAAGGGTGTATTATTTAAAAAGTATACTAAACTCATTAGGAGGTGCGGTAGGTGAAAATAATAATTGATAAAGAAGCATGTATAGGAGATGGGATTTGCGAAAGTTTGTGCCCAGATGTGTTTCAAATGGCAGATGATGGGAAAGCCGAAGTAATTGATGAACAAAGTAATGAACCTTGCGTTCAAGATGCAATTGATGCTTGCCCAACTGAAGCTATTAGTATAGAAGAATAATAGATAGGATACTGAACATCTTTAATAATGAATCGGGGGTTTCCCCGATTTTTTTTTATGTATTATCAAAAAACAGGTATTTTTTATATTTTTAATTATTTTTGTAGTATAATAAGTCTAAGGTCTTATGTATTTTTAAGTTAAATTTAATATTTTATAAAGATTGTAATTCATAAAAATCAACGGGAGCGTTATAAAGGGCGGGATTATTCTATAAGGCGTTTGAAGCGGAGGGGTTGAGATGGAAAACTCAAAAGTGTTTGTCATTACATCTGGTAAAGGCGGAGTCGGAAAAACAACGATAGTAGCTAATTTAGGGGCGTCTTTAGCAAAAAAAGGATACAACGTTTGCTTAATTGATGCTGATATTGGCTTGAAAAATCTAGACATTGTATTAGGTTTAGAAAATCGAGTAGTATACACAATAATTGATGTGATAAATGGAAATAAAGCTGTTATGGATGTGTTGGTTAAACATAAACAGCTAAAAAATCTCTTTTTATTACCTTCCTCTCAAGTTGCAAATAAGGATATGATATCTCCAGAAGATATGGTTAATATTGTTACAAAACTTTCTAAGCATTTTCATTATATTTTTATTGATTCACCTGCAGGGATAGAAAGAGGATTCAAAAATGCTGTTGTAGCTGCCCAGCATGCTATAGTTGTTACAACGCCAGATTTAACCGCTATAAGTGATGCTGATAGAGTAGTAGGGCTTCTTGAAAATCAAGGTTACACTGAAGATAATATTTCCTTGATTGTAAACAGAATTAAACCAAAACTTGTAAAGAAAAATGAGATGCTTTCCGCAAATGACATAAAAGATGCACTTGCTTTAGATTTGTTGGGGATTATTCCAGACAGCGAAGATATTTTGTTATCAACTAATGAAGGAAATCCTCTTTCAATTAGCAAAGGAAGTAATTTACACATTGTATTCGATAATATTAGTGATAGAATATTAGGAAAAAATATACCTATAGAAAAGGACTTATCTCAGCTTGATCATACTCCAGAAGGGTTCTTGGAATTTATAAAAAATTTATTTAGGCGAAGAGGGTGAAGAGTAAATGTGGCCCTTCACTAGAAAGTCGAAAAAAACTAGAGAAACCGCAATTAAAAGAATGAATTCATTCTTAAGTAATTCTCAGAATAGGAATAATAACAACATCTCTGAGATTAGATTAACAAATGTAGACGAAGAAAATTTGAATTATGTTGTAAATTATATAAAAGATTATGCTGTACAACATCTTTCCGTAAAAAGAGAGGATGTTAAAGTACACGTCTCAAAAGAAGGAAATTCGATAACTATAGTTGCTAACATCATATATAATAAATAATTAAAGGGGTGAAATTGTATGGTCTATTCTTACTCCTTAAAAACACGTAGAAGAGAAGAATTGATTGATATAACAGATTATGTTAGAGATAGCATTAAAAAATCTAATTTGAGTGACGGAATATTGGTAGTATTTGTGCCTCATACTACAGCTGCAGTTACGATAAATGAAAACGCTGATCCTTCGGTTAAAAAAGATATAACGACTTTTTTGGCAGAGAAAGTACCACAAAGTAGTCATTTTTCTCACGTTGAAGGAAATGCAGATTCTCATATAAAATCTTCTCTTATTGGTCCTTCATTAACTTTAATAGTAGAGGATGGAAAATTGTTACTAGGAACCTGGCAAGGAATTTACTTCTACGAATTTGATGGACCTCGTAACAGGACTTTCTTGATAAAAACAATAAACGGTTAAAATCTTCTGAAAAAGTGTTATTCTTTCTAAATAAAAACTCAATTTTTTAAGTATTTTTTAAGCTTTCATTAAGTTGATTTTAAGAGAAAAAATTTATTATTTTATTGAAGGAAATTAATAACTTAGTGGAGGTGTTTATATGAAAAAATTTTTAGTATTAGCTGTATTAAGTATATTTTTAGTAGGATCTATATTTTCTCAGGTTAAGCCAAATGTAAATTTAAAAACAAATCATAGGGAACGAATAGTAGATAGAACTCAGAATGCTTTTGAGAATCGTTCACGGATCCAAGCGAATGATCAGTTAAAGTTGAATTACCATGCCCAGGACCAAGAAATAGAACCTATTACTGTAACTGGTACCATAAAAAACATGGTGGAAAGTGATTACTTTGTGGAGTTAGTAGTAGAAATTGAAGATGAAACTTATTCATTAAAGATTCCACATGATCTTATAAGCGACATTAAACCGGAAGTTACTATAGAATTAACAGGCTTTAAAATTAGAATCAACGACTACAGTTACTTCAAACCTTTGGAAATAAAATACCAAGATAAAACAATTAACATGATACAAAGAAAAGAAAAGTTCCGAACGCAGGATTTTGAGTCACATCAAAGGTTTTGTAATCGGCTACCAAGATATTCCTATGAGGATTAGTTAAATAATTAAAAGCAAATGTCTATTATCTATAAAAAATAACAGGGACGAAAGTCCCTGTTATTTTTTGATGCTCTTAAGAATAGATAATTACTAAACTAAGAATTCTTTATTAATTCTTTTCTTAGAAATTTTAAAAGTAGATGAAAAAAACTTTGATTTTCTTTTATAATTAAGTATAACCCTGAAATTTTTTTCATAATGGGCTTTAATTAGATTTTACATATTTAAACAATTATGATTAAATTTAAATAGATTATTAATAAAAAATAATATATTAATTTTATTGTTTATCTATAGCTGGTTCCTTCTCATTTTCTGGCTAAAGTGCCAAAAAATGTAGAGAATTGTTATAGTCTTGATTCTATTAAATCAACGATTTAATTTTCTATATTGGGACACTATAAATTAAGATTTTCTAAAATATGGAATTTTGAATTTATAATGGGTCTAGTGGGAGCCTTTACCACTCCCTGACTGCAAGTGATGAAAAACAAAGATTAAATATATTATATAGTGCAGATTTTGTGATTTCTTAGGTAAATATTATCAATAAATTAATCAGGAGGAAAAATATGAGGATAGAACAACATCCCATCTTAGAGTTTAAAAAGGGCGAAAAAATTAGGTTTTATTTTAATGGGAAAGAGATGATCGGATTTAAAAACGATACAATAGCCTCTGCTTTATATGGCTTAGGAATATACAAACTTAGTGAAAGTAAAAAGCAAAAAAGACCACGAGGTATATTTTGCGCAGTTGGACATTGTTCATCGTGCTTAATGACGGTTGATGGAATTCCTAACGTGAGAACGTGTATTACCCCTTTGAAAGAAGGTATGCAGATAGAAACTCAAAGTCAAGAAGTGATTAAAGATGCATAACATTGAAAAAGTTGAATTAATAATAGTCGGAGGAGGGCCTGCGGGTCTTTCTGCAGCACTAGCTGCAGCAAATTATGGAGTAAACGTTATTCTCGTAGAAGAACGTGAATTTTTAGGTGGTCAATTAGTTAAACAGACTCATAGATTTTTTGGATCCGAGAAAGAATATGCTGGAACTAGAGGATTAAAAATTTCTAATCTTCTTGTCGAAGAGATAAAAGAAAATGAACATATAAAAGTACTTACTTCTTCGCAGGTCTTAGGAATATATAAAGATAAAATAGTAACCATTCTTACCAATAACAAAATGATGAAATACTTTCCGAAGGCTCTAATACTTGCCACTGGTGCATCAGAAAAGTTTTTAGCATTTGAGAATAATGATCTTCCAGGGGTGTTTGGCGCAGGTGCGGTTCAAACCTTAATGAATTTATATGGAGTTTCACCTGCCAAAAAAATATTAATGGTAGGTTCTGGAAATATTGGACTAATAGTTTCTTATCAACTACTTCAAGCTGGAGTTGAAGTTACCTGCGTTATAGAAGCTGCTCCTAAAATAGGTGGTTATTCTGTTCATGCTTCAAAATTAAGAAGAATGGGGGTTCCAATATTAACTTCCCACACAATAAAAAAGGCTGTAGGAAAAGATAAAGTTGAAGGTGCAATAATATGTCAGCTTGACAGTAGTTGGAGAGAAATTATAGATACTGACCAATTCATAAAATGCGATGCTATTTGCTTATCTGTAGGATTAACGCCCTTAACAGATCTATTAAGACAAACTAATATTAAAACCGTGTATATATCAGAATTAGGTGGATACATACCTATTCGAGATGAAAATATGGAAACTAATATAAAAAATTTATTTGTTGCAGGTGATGTTTCAGGAATAGAAGAGGCAACATCTGCAATTATAGAGGGTCAAATTGCCGGATTAAATGTAGCTAAAAGGATTAATAAAAACGTTAAATATCAACTTGAGATAGAGAAGCAAATAATGGAAGCAAAGAAAGAATTAGAGTTATTAAGGGCAGGACCTGTTGGTGAAAAAGTTAGAAAAGGTCTAAAAAAAATAGGGTTAAATAACTCAAAGAATTATGATGAAAGAATGTCAAATGAAGAGTATGACATATCTTTTTTGATGAGAACAGGTATTCCTAGTAATGATAATTTAAAAATGAAATTACCTCAGAGTGAAGAAATATTTAATAAAGGACCGATAGCTATATCTGAATGTTTTCAAAAATTTCCTTGTGATCCCTGTGTAAAAGGGTGTCCATTTGATGCAATATCTGAAGAAGGTAATATCAATAACTTACCTTATGTAGATTTTGAAAAATGCACAGGATGTGCAATTTGCGTAAGTAAATGTCCAGGACTAGCGATGTTTGTTGTACAAAAAAATTATACTGATTCAACTTCTTTAGTTACTCTACCTTATGAATTTTTGCCTAAACCTATGAAAGATCAAACGGTCTTAGTTCTAAATAGAGAAGGAACAGAAATTTGTGAAGGTATAGTTAAGAGGGTTATAGATGGAAAGATTCAAGATAAAACAACCGTTGTAACTGTAGAGGTACCAAAAGAGTATTTCCTTGAAACTAGAAATATTAAAGTAAAGTGAGGATAATATTATGAATGAAGATAATATTATTATATGTAGATGTGAAGATGTCACTTTAAAAGACATTAGAAATTTGATTCAGCAAGGATTTACAACGATAGAAGAAATTAAGAGACTTTCACGAATTGGTATGGGGCCTTGTCAAGGTAAAACTTGTGGTTTGCTTATTTCCAAAGAAATTGCTGAAATTACTGGTATATCAATAGAAAAAATTGAATTACAAAACATAAGGCCTCCTTATGGAGGAGTTACTTTTGAAGAAATAATTGCAGGTGATGAAGTTGAAAAATAAGGCCAGTGTTGTCGTAATTGGAGGAGGAGTAGTAGGTAATTCAGTTGCATACAATCTTGCTAAAAGAGGAGTAAAAGATATTGTATTAGTTGAAAGATCTTTTTTGGCAAGTGGAGCTACAGGTAGGTGTGGGGCAGGGGTTAGGCAGCAATGGGGAACTAGACAGAATTGCCTTTTAGCAAGAGAAAGTATGAGGGTGTTTGAAAATTTTAAAGATACTTTGAATGTTGATGTGGATATAGAATTAAAACAAAAGGGTTATTTACTTTTGGCATATTCGGATAATGAATTGGGTCTATTCAAAAGGAATATTGAAGTTCAAAATAGTCTAGATATACCTTCAAAACTAGTAACACCTCAGGAAGCAAAAGATATAGTACCAGATCTTAACATAGATAAATTAGTTGGAGGAGCCTTTTGTCCTACAGATGGTCATGCGAATCCATTTAAGGTAACTTACGGTTACTCAAAAGCTGCAGTTAATTTAGGAGTTGAGATAAATAAATTTACTGAAGTAAAAAAAATAAAAACTGAAAAAGGTAAAATAATTGGAGTTCAGACTAATAGAGGATTTATAGAAACCTCAAAAGTAGTTGACGCTGCAGGTGGTTGGTCGCAACAAATAGCAAAAATGGTGAATGTTGAACTACCTGTATATTCTGAAAGACATGAAATTTTAGTTACAGAATCTGTAAAACCCATACTTGATCCTATGCTTATGTCTTTTTCTTACAATATCTACTGTCAACAAACCCCTGATGGTAGTTTTATAATGGGTTATGGACCTGAAAATGAACCACCTGGGTTTAATACTCATAGTTCATGGCAATTTTTAGAAACTATGAGTAAAAAAGCTACTTGGCTTTTACCACCACTAAACAAAATAAGAATATTAAGGCAATGGGCAGGTTTATATAATATTTCCCCTGACAAGCAACCGATAGTTTCGAAAATAAAAGATGTCGAAAATTTTTATGTTGCTTGTGGTTTTAGTGGTCATGGGTTTATGATTGCACCAGCTATAGGAGTTTTAATGGCAGACATTATTACTGAAAGTGAGTTCACTTATGATGTTATTTTAGATATTGAAAGATATAAAAGAGGGGAAGTAATATCTGAACCGTCAGTAGTTTAATTTATTAGAAAGGAGGAATGATTTTTGAACAATTCTATTCCAATATTTGATGAACCTACCAATGAACCTGTTTTAAATTATGAGCCGGAAAGTAAAGAAAGAAAAAATTTAATACAAAAGCTAAAAGAGCTTAAGAACAAAGAATTAGAAATTCCTATAATAATAGGTGGAAAGGAAGTAAAAACAGGTAATATAGGTAAATGTGTAATGCCCCATGAACATAACTATATTCTTGCGTACTATCACAAAGCTGGTGAAAAAGAAGTTCAGCTAGCTATTGAAAATTCTTTAAAAGCCAGAAAAATATGGGACGAGTTTTCATGGGTAGATAGAATTTCTATATTTAAGAAGGCAGCAGACCTTTTGTCTACAAAGTGGAGAAGCACTTTAAATGCTGCAACAATGCTTTGCCAAAGTAAAAACGCTTATCAAGCAGAAATTGACGCAGCTTGTGAATTAACAGATTTTTTTAGATTTAACTCTTACTACGCTACAAAAATATATTTAGATCAACCAAAATCTGTTGAAGGCGTTTGGAATAGGATGGAGTACAGACCTTTGGAAGGATTTATATTCGCAGTAACACCTTTTAATTTTACTTCAATATCTGGTAACTTACCAACAGCTCCGGCAATTATGGGAAATACCTCTCTATGGAAACCAGCTTCTTCAGCAGTGTATTCTGCCTATTTTGTTATCAAATTGCTTCAGGAGGCTGGGTTACCTGATGGGGTTATTAATTTTATACCAGGTGATGGTTCAAAAATTGGAGATTTAGTTCTTGACGATCCGAACCTCGCTGGGATTCATTTTACCGGTTCAACTTCAACTTTTCAAAACATGTGGAAAAAAATTGGAAATAATATCGATAAATATAAATCTTATCCAAGGATAGTTGGAGAAACAGGAGGAAAAGATTTTGTCGTTGCACATGAATCAGCTAATATTAATGTGCTTGTATCCGCATTAATAAGAGGTGCATTTGAATATCAAGGTCAGAAATGTTCAGCAGTATCAAGGGCTTATATACCAAGAAATATTTGGGCTCAAGTAAAAAATAAACTTATAGAGGATTTAAAAGATATAAAAATAGGATCTCCCGAAGATTTCTCTAATTTTATGAACGCAGTTATTGATAAAAAGGCCTTTGATAAAATAACAAGTTATATAGAATATGCTAAAAATGGCCATGATTCAGAAATTATTTTTGGAGGAAATTATGACGACTCTATTGGCTATTTTATCGAACCGACAGTGATTCTTACCAACAATCCTAAATCTAAAACTATGCAAGAAGAAATATTTGGGCCTGTTTTAACAGTATATGTATACGATCCTTCAGATTTTGAAAAAATTTTAAAACTTTGTGACGAAACGTCTCCATATGGTTTGACAGGGGCTATAATTTCTCAAGATAGAGACGCAATAATTAAGGCGGAAAGGGAGTTAGCGAACGCAGCGGGTAATTTTTATATTAACGATAAACCAACAGGTGCTGTTGTAGGACAACAACCCTTTGGAGGTTCTAGGGCATCTGGAACAAATGATAAGGCGGGAACTATTATAAATCTTTTAAGATGGGTTTCTGCACGTGCTATAAAAGAGAATTTTGTTCCTGCGGAGGATTTTAGATATCCTTTTATGAAAGAAGAATAACAAAAAAACCCGATTTTCGGGTTTTTTATTGGAGCGGATAATGGGATTCGAACCCACGACCCCTTGCTTGGCAAGCAAGTGCTCTACCGCTGAGCTATATCCGCTTCTGTATTTTTTAATCTATATTTTTTAATATATAGAGTGGTGCGCGAGGTGGGACTTGAACCCACACGGATTATTCATCCACAGGATTCTAAGTCCTGCGCGTCTGCCAGTTCCGCCACTCGCGCGACTGAATTAATAACAAAAAGAAATACAAAAATGGTGACCCGCCTGGGATTCGAACCCAGGACCCTTTGATTAAAAGTCAAATGCTCTACCAGACTGAGCTAGCGGGTCACTTTTGTAATAGTTTATTTTTACCTTATTTAACCTTAATTATTATAACCTTTTGTAGTCGTTTTGTCAAGCAAAAAATTAAAACAAAAAGTAAAATTGTGTTTAATATTAGTTCTTTCGTTAATTTAATTGTTATTATTCCTCTTTCAAAAAAATTTTAGATGAAACGAAAATAAGAAAAAAACCAATAACAAATAATATCAAATTAATAACTAAAAAATTATTTAATGTCATTTGTTTAATATTACCAGAAAATCTTATCAAATCTGCAACATATTTTACTGGTAAAAAATTGCTTATCCAGCGAATTGCTTTAGGTAAAAATTCTATAGGAAAATAAACTCCCGAAAAGAAAGTCATAGCAACATAAAGAATGGTAGCAGCTTCACTTGCAATTGCAGGATCTTTAAATATCAGAAGGAGTAACAATCCAAGTCCCATCATTCCAATTGAAGAAGAAATAAACACGCAAAAGAGAGACAACCAATTAAAATTATAATTTAAACTAAACAAATATTTACCTAAAATAATGATGATAAACATTGATAAAAAATTAAAAAAAAGTTTAGATACAGATGCTGATAAGGTAAATTCAAAGGGTTTTATTGGAGATGCTAAAAATCTTTTTATCAATCCATTTTTTTTATATCTTCCAAAAACATTGATCATTGAAAACATTCCGCCCGACAATAAAGACAAGCCTATTACTCCTGTTATAATAAAATCTAGAGGATTCTCTTGGTTCTCTCCAATAGAAGTTTCTATAAACTCTACATTTATAAAATCTTCTTTTATTCCAGCATAATGCTTTTTAAGTATATTTTGTAGTTCTAATTTTATAAATATTATTGTTTCATCATTCATATCTGGTTCTTTTTGGATAAAAGTTAATTCATTATTTTCATGATTTAATAATAAACCTATATTAATTATGTTTTCATTTAAGGCCATTGTAATGCTATTTTTGTCTTCAAAAAATACTACTTTGTAAGGAATTGAATTAATTATTGTTTCATCAACATCTCCAACTATTCCAATTTTATATTCTTTAGTACTGGAAGAAGCTTCAGTACCGAAAATAGTTCCAAATAATAATAGCAAAAGTATAGGCAAAAGAAGGGTAAAAAATACTTCCATCCAATTTCTAAAAGTGTCTTTAGTAAAAATACTTATTAAAGAAAACATCCGTCTATTTTTCATTGTATACCATCCCCTTAAAAGTCAAAGAAAATATCAAGATGGAAGAAATCATCCATATAACAGGTACAAGAATATTAACCAAGGAAATAGAACTTCCGAGCATTATCTTTCTCATTCCGTCAACTAAATAGGTTACTGGATTGAAATAAACATACCATCGTATTATCCAAGGTGAATTAGTTACATCAAAATAAAAACCGCTCAAAAATATTGTAGCTTGATATATTAGTTGAGAGATTGCTCCTGCAGCTCCCATATTTTTGTACAATGAAGAAAGAAAAAGCCCCACACTTAAAATTATCATAATAGAGAAAAATGTATAACCAATAAAACTAGGTTTGTAAATATTTGTACTAACATTAAAAAGATATGCTTCAATATATAATACAATTAGTGACATTATTAATAAGATAATATGTGAGAGTAGGAAGCTGACAAAAAATTCGCCACCTTTTATAGGTGAAGAGCTTAATTTTTTAAAAATACCTTTTTCTACGTTGAAAGAAAAATCAAAAGGCATATTAAAAACTGCTACTGTTAAAACAGACATAAGAATGATAGCCGGGAACAGGTAATCTCTATATCTATAAGGTTGTGATGAATCCATTCCTATGATTTCTTCTTTAACTGTTAATGGAACTCCTTCACCTTTAGTAGACATCCTAGTATTTATTTCATCTATGAATACGCCGAATATGTTTTTAGCATACACTGAAGAATTTTCATTAGTATAGTATACTTTCAATTTGGGTACTTCTAAATCTTTGATAAAAAACTTTACATTTAATAGATTGAAATTTTCCGGGAAAACTACAAGTGCATTTATTTTAGATTTTTTTAAGTTGTCTAAACCTTTTTCAAAAGAATCATATTCAATCATCGTGAACGGGGTATTACTAAATTGTGATGAAGAAAAGACCTCGTCAAAAGTATTTTTTGCAATACCTTGTAAAGATTGTTCATAATATACGCCTATTTTAAAGTCCATATTTTCAACGTTTCCAATATTCTCGAAAATACTTGTAAAGAGTAGGAAGAAAAGCGAGGGAAATATAATAGTCCAAAAAGGAACAGCAAACTCCCTTGAAGAATTTATAAAAAAGAGTTTTGTTAAATTAATAATTTTTTTCATATACTTTCACCTAGTCTCTCAACCGTTTACCAGTTAGCTTTAAAAAAACATCTTCTAAATTTGGTTTTCTAATAATCATATCTGATATATCAAACTTTTTCATTCTTGCTTCTTCGAATATTTTTAAAAGAGCATTTTCAAGATCTACAGTTTCTATTCTATAAAAATTCTCATTTTTACTGACTTTAAGATCAATTTCATCAAATAGTTTTTCGCTAATGTCATCAAAATTGCCATTTGAATTGATTTTGAAAGATATTATTGAATTCATTCCTAAAGAATTAACGAGTTCACTAACCGAGCCCTCTGCAATAATTTTTCCTTGATCAAATATATAAACTCTATCTGCTAAAAATTCTGCCTCTTCCATATAGTGGGTTGTTAATATTATAGTTTTACCTGAATTTCTTAAATTAGAGATTATTTGCCAAGTATTTCTTCGTGCTTGTGGGTCTAAACCTGTTGTAGGTTCGTCAAGAAAAAGTATCTCAGGATCGTTAATTACAGCCGTAGCTAAAGCAAGTCTCTGTAATTGACCTCCTGAAAGTTTTGAAATTCTACTGCGCTTTTTTTCTTCAAGATTAAAGTCAGTAAGAACCTTTTCAACTTCGAGACTTTTTTGATATAGACCAGCAAAAGCTCTAAGTGTTTCTATAACAGTTAAATTCTGGAAAAAAACAGTGCTTTGCAATTGTACACCTATTTTTTCTTTTATATTTGAGTCAATTTGATCTACTTTTTCACCAAAGTAGTATATTTCACCCTCATCTCTTTTTCTCAACCCTTCTAATATTTCAAGAGTTGTTGTTTTTCCAGCGCCATTTGGACCCAGGATAGCAACAATTTCTTTCTTTTTGACATAAAAAGAGACGTCATCGACGGCTTTTACATCTTTGTACTGTTTTTTTAGATTGTTTACTTTTACAACAACTTCTTCCATATATATTCCCCCATTTCTAAATTCATTTTATATCATTCTAATACGTTATTTAACCATTTTTTGCTTTTATACCTAAAATAAAGGATTATGGACTTAATCACTTCTTCTGTCATAGTAAGGAGATATACAACAGGGAAGCTCAGGTTCAAGACTAAACCTCCAATTGCGGATAATGGAACACCTATAAACCATAAAGTTGAACCTTCTACAATAAAGGAGAATCTGGTGTCACCGCCTGCTCTTAAAAATCCGACTACATTCATTCCATTAAATAATTTTATTGGTAGAAAACTCATAGAAATTGTAATTGTTATTCTTACCATCTTCTTAACTTCTTCTGAAACATCAAATAATTCGACAATGAAAAAAGTAATTATAATACATATTATAGCAGCAAAAATGCTTATTAGTTCGGCTAACTTTAAGGCTTTTTTAGAAACATCATAGGCTTCTTCATAGCGCGATGTGCCAAGCATATTACCAATTATTACGGAAGCAGCATTGGCTATAGAGAAAGTGATTGAAGTTGCAAAACCTTCGATAGTGGCCATCACTCTCTGAGCCGCTATTACATTCGTTCCCATATGAGCATAAACAATTGAATACATAGTAACTCCTAAAGACCATGCAAATTCATTTGCCATTGTAGGAATAGCATAGTGAAAATAACTTTTAAAGAATTTAGGGGTTATTTCTCTAAAGTGTCTGAAATATATCCTACCAGGCATTTTTCTTAGGTATACTATTAAAACCGAAGAAATACATCCTATTAATCTTGCAATTAAAGTTGCTATAGCAGCTCCTTTTACACCTAAAGTCGGAAATCCAAGCTTACCAAAAATAAGAAGGTAATTGAGAAATATATTTGAAGATAATTCTATGATTGTAATAATCAAAGGTATGTGGACTTTTTTAATGCTTCTTAGCATAAAAGAAGTTACCAATGAAATCGCAAATAATGGGAAACTTAGGGCAATAATTTTTAAATAAACGGCTCCAAGATTAATAACTTCTATATCTGGGCTAAAAAAATTTAAGACCAAATTAGGATAAAAAAAGCTTAATACAAAGAATGGAATAGAAAAGAATAAAGCTGAAATGATCGTCAATGCAACAGAACGGGATAGACCTTCTTCTTCTTGTTTTCCCCAATATTGAGCAAAAAAGATTCCGCCTCCTGAAACTAGACCAAACAGTATTAAGTTATATAAGAAAAAAACTTGATTAGAAAGTCCAACAGCAGCTATAGCCACCTCTCCTAGTGCCCCTATCATTAGAGTATCCACAAAGTTGACACTTGTAAAGATAACTTGTTGTAAAGCTATAGGAAGAGAAATCTTAATTATTCTTTTATAGACTTCCACTTAACCCCTCCAATTATTATAATAAATGTAACAAAGGCAATTTTATCACAAAGCGCCATTTTTTTGTGGTAAATAATTGTAAATATATTTATAACTATTATATGAAAAATTTGAAATGACAATGTAAAATATTTTGTGTACGAAAAGTATGATAAAAGGAGAAGGAATCTGATATAATAAGATAAATTATCTTATTATATCAATATTTCATTTTAGTGATTTTATAAATGAACATTTTCTAAAAGTAAGCATTTGAATTTATAACAGGTCCAGGGCGGAGCCCTCACCCCGCCTAGATACAAGTACCGAAAAAAGATATTGGAATTTCTAACGTGAGTACTAATATTTCATTTAAAAAGGAGATAAAATATGAGAAAATCCATAGCAGTTATAGTTTGCATAATTATTTTAGGGGTTTTTGGTTTTTCCGTTTCCTTTCTTACTCCTACAGCTGAAGTTGTTCAAGAAGGTTATCTTTATTTTGATACTTTCAATCCTGCATTTGGGATTAGGTGGGGACTTTTCGGTTTTATGGAAACAGGAGTTTCACAGGTAAATCAAGGAGCTTATATTAAAGTTGGATTTAACGAAATATATAACAAACCTTTTAAACTTAGTATGTTTTATTCTAATTCTTTTCAAGATCACTCTGCAATATCTATGGCTTTAGGATACACCTTTGAAGATATATATGTTGATACAGGGGTAATTTACAGTGAAACTAAGCAATATGTTGAAGAAAATGGTGAGACAGTAAAGAAGATTTCAAAAGACTACAGTTTTTTTGCAAAGACAAGTATCGAGATAATTGAAAAAGAGACTTCTAAAAGTTATATTAATATAGAAGGAACTTTAGATTATGTAGAAGATTTCAATTTAGATAGCTACACCATAGCATTCTATGGAGTTCAAAATTTTAAAAATAATCTTTGGATTTTTGAAGGGCTAGATTTATACGCGGGATTAAACATCAACAAAAATATAGCTGACGAGGATTTTAGCTTACTAGAAAATGTAAATGTTGTATTGGGTTTATCTACAAAAGTTAAGGTTTTTTAATTCTTTTCTTTCAAATTTCTAAAGTGAATAATTGTTTTATTTCATAGTTGGATAATTCTGTTATCCAACTTCTTCTACTTATTATGACCCTGTCTGATAATTTCTTCTTTTTTCAAGCATTTCGTTTATTTTTTCTGTTTAAAATGAATATATAAATGTTATATTACAATTATCAAATTTCACCAACAGAATTCAAAAAATCAAGTAAAAATCCTTTTATAACAGAGGAAGAATAAGATAAAATGCTTAAGGTTTCGGATTTTATCTTCACTAATTTACCGTCTTTATCAGCATTTTCTATGTCCACTAAACTAACTGGACTTTCAAGTTTGTCTCCAAAAGCATTTTTAATCTCCTTGTGTATAATGGGGAATTTGTCTAAAGTATAATTCATAACCTCTTTTACATAATCTTCATAACTGTCAAAGAATATAGGTTTCGCACCCAATATAACTTCTTTTGCAGCGGCATCAGAATAAAATAAAAGATAAATAAGATAATCATCCATTAAATAATGAGCATTATTTAGTTTGTTTGCTTTATTTTTGCTAAAAGCTGCTCCAATCATTTCAAAAAATGTTCCGGGAGAATTATGATAAGGCTGTGAAAGATCTTCAATGAAATGAATAGCGCGAGCGAGAAATCTGTATCCCCAATATTCGTCACCGTTTTCAAAGGCTTGTTTTGACATATTCACAAAGTATAAGAAAGATTTATCTGCTTCAAAAGCCTTCAAAATCCCTATTTTATATCTCATGTGTCTTACTCCCTGGCTATTACCTATCAGACCTTGCAATGGATGAAGTTTTAATCCTTCATCCATTCCAAAATCCGGTTCAGGTGAGTATATTGATAAAATTTGCCAAACAGGAAGTTGGTTATTTATTGGTGGGGGATCTGGAGGAATATCTATCCCGTATGGTACATCTATAAATTTTCTTTTTCCAGCAACATCTTCAAGAATTAGAAATTCCAAATTATATTCCCTATCCTCTTTGTAACTATACTCTGTTATGGATACTCGTTTGTCTATATCTGGTATATCTTGAATTATATAATACGTATAAGCGGCATGCCCACTCCATGAAAGTAAACTAGTTGCAAATATAAGAAGAACTAGAAAAGACAATAAACTTTTTTTCATAATTTAATTCCCCCTTAAAGATTTATATATTACCTTTGATAGGTTAGATTAAATTATACATAAATCTATATAAAACCACATTAGAGCCACAATGATTTTTCACTCGTTGATATAGCCCTGACTCCCTTTTTAAATAATTCTTCAGCTTCAGAACTTTTAGTAATCAACCCTCCTGCTATAATTATACCGTTAGTTTTAACGTTGTTGATAAAATAGGGTGCGGCTACTGCAGGAAGAATTTCAAAGGCGTCTGGTTCATTACTTTTATCAATAAGATTTTTGATAGAATTAAGAGAACCCGAGTCAATTAAGAATACTCTTTGAATAGTTAGAAGATTTTCTTTCATAGCACATCTAACCAAATTATTCTTTGTAGAGATGATTCCATCGCATAGATCTTTTTTAGCTAAATATTCGATACCTTTTTTATCAAAAGCTATACCTTCAACTAAATCAATATTAACTATCAATTTTTTCCCATATTTTCGAACGAATCTTACTATATTTTCTAAATCTAGTATAGATCCTGTAAGTAAAAATATAATATTTGACTTTGTTCTTGTAGCATCTACAACATCATTCAAGTCTCTTACTCCAGGTATAATGGTGTTTTCTTTGACTAATGTTTTTAAATTATTCATTTTTTCCCCTCGTCTTTGTATTTTATTTCACAATCAATTATTTCCGCTTTAAAACGCTATTTAGTTTATTTTATTCACACTTCTTGTTATTATTATATCACTTCCTGTATCTAAAATATTGCTTATAATTATGTCTCCTCTTTTAACAGGTGCGGTAACTTTAGTATTTTTTAGTATTTCCATAATATCGTTCATTAATCTTAAAGGGACCGGTTTGGTGGATCTGACTGAAGCTAAAGGTACTTCTCCATTTTCGACCTTTACGCTTGTAACAACTACCCTTAGGGGATCTGTAAGTTCTTGTTTAACGTATTCCAAGCCTCTTTTACATCTATTCCCTTTTGCTTCGAATATTTCGATTTCATCTGCATCAGCATAAATTACATTTATTTTACAGCCAAGAGGACAGTTAACGCACACTATCTTTTTCTTTTTGTGATTAACTAATTCCATGGGCTTTCACCTCAATTTCTTTTATTTTTGAATCTTGAAAAGGTTTTAATGAAATTTCAATCATTTCGGAAGGCCTTGCTTCTTCCTCTATAATTTTTATTCCTAAAGGTTCTACAACAATTTCTGCTTTATCAAATACTTTAGAGACTCTGATATAAAGTTTGGATTTTTCTTCGGGGTCAATGTATGAAGGGTGTAGTATGTTAATATTTTCTCCCTTCTTGATTTTTATTAATTCTTGTGGAAGATACTCTTTTTTAGCATAAAGAGCAGCATACTTTCCAGCTTTTTCGCCTTCTCTTGCAACAAAATCAACCAAGTCAAACACGACTGTACAATTTCCTGCAGCAAAAATCCAGTCTTCTGAAGTTTGATTAGTATTCGAAGTTACAAAACCAGGCGCAGTTTGTACAAATTCGACAGGTTTTATAGATGGAATTAGCCCTACAGAGGTTATTAGTGCATCTACCTCAAAAATTTTTTCTGTATTTGGAATTATGTTTCTGTTTTCATCTACCTGAGAAACATATACTCTATTAAGTCGTTTATCTCCCTCTACTCTTGTCACAGTATGGGATAGATATAAAGGGATATTATAATCTCGTAAGCATTGTTGAACATTTCTTTCTAGTCCTCCAGGATAAGGTAATATCTCTACTACCCCTTCTACTTCTATTCCTTCTAAATGCAGTCTTCTTGCCATTATTAATCCAATATCTCCAGACCCAAGTATTAAAGCCTTGTTTGCTGGCTTTAAGTTTTGTAGATTTATATATTTTTGGGCAACACCTGCTGTAAAAATACCGCTGACTCTGTCACCAGGTATAGCTAATGAATTAAAATGTCTTTCTCTTGCTCCTGTTGCCATAACCAATGATTTAGTTTTTATTTCATTTATTCCGTTTTTATTCACAAAAAGTATTTTTTTATCTCGGGTTACTTCTAGAACAAAAGTACTCTTTAAAACAGTTACATTTGTCTTTTCTAGCTCTTCTTGAAGAGATTCTTTAAATTCAGGACCGGTTAAATCTTTTCTAAAGTAATGTAATCCAAAACCGTTATGTATACATTGATTTAATACGCCTCCAGAATCATCTTCCCTTTCAATTAATATAACTTGTGCCCCGGCTTTACTTGCAGATATTGCCGCTGCTAATCCTCCACCACCAGCTCCTATAACAACTACATCGGTTTCATATTTCATATTGACCTCACCTCTGATGCAATTATCCAAGATCCTTTTTCATTTTGTTGAATATCTTGAGGAGATATATGTGTTTCCTCAGATATTATTTTTAGAATTTTAGATGTGCAAAAACTTCCTTGGCATTCTCCAAATGATGCTCTAGTTGCAAATTTTATATCATCAACTGTTCTTGCTCCATTTTTTATAGCTTCTTTAATCTCTTTTTTTGTGACTTTGTTACAGAAACATATCATTTCTCCAGCTTCAGAATCTTCTTCAATTACTTTTTCCCAATAATTTAGGTTGGTTTCTACTAAATGGGGAATTTTTCCAACATGACTTATGTAGTCTTCCCTTTTTCTTAGCCCTATATGCATTTTTTCGGTTATTAA
This sequence comes from Defluviitoga tunisiensis, assembly GCF_000953715.1. Taxonomy (NCBI): domain Bacteria; kingdom Thermotogati; phylum Thermotogota; class Thermotogae; order Petrotogales; family Petrotogaceae; genus Defluviitoga; species Defluviitoga tunisiensis. The sequence goes on along the minus strand of NZ_LN824141.1, from coordinate 485,268 downwards.
AAATTCAACTACATATTTGGCAATTGCAGGAGCAGCAGTTAAACCAGGTGATCGAATACCTGAAACATGTATAACATTGCCGTGTTCTCCTACATCTATATAGAAATCTTTTTTTTGAGTTTCAGGACGTAAACCAGCAAAAACTTTTACAATATTTTTTGAAAAGTCTAAAGAAGGGATTAATTTTAATGATTTTTCTTTTACTTCTAGAAGACCTTCGGGGGTTGTTGAAAAATCTTTTTTTGATTTTACCCCACGAGCATTAGGACCAGCCAAAAATCCTCCATCAACTGTTGGAACAACTAGGCATCCTTTTGTTAAAGGAGTGGGTGTTGGAAAAATAACAGAATTAGTATATTTAATATCTTTTCCAAAAAGAAAATATTCTCCTTTTACAGGGAAGATAAAAGGTAAGTTGTCTCCAAAAAGTTTAGCAACTTCATCAGCATATAAACCACATGCATTAACTACTAAATCTGCTAAATATGAACTGGCATCCTCAAAAATTAATTCATATTTATTGTTTTTTCTGTTTACCTCAACAAGTTTTTTCTCTTTAAATACTTTTCCACCATTTATTTCAAGAGATCTTGCTGCTTGCATGGCTACTTCCCAAGGCTCTGTTACGCCAGCAATTGGACAATAAAAGGATTTCAATACATTTTGGTTCAAAAGAGGTTCCATTTCTAGTATTTCATTTTTATCTAATATTTTATATTCTTTAACATTATTGTTTATAGCATTTTCTTCAATTTCGTCTATTATGCTAACTTCTTCATTATTGAAGGCTACAACATGAGATCCCACTCTTAAAACTTCTATTGATAGTTCTTTTGATAATTCATCATATAGTCTATTTCCCATATAACATAGTTCGGCCCTTAAAGTACCTGGAGGATCGTCATACCCACCATGAACTATCCCTGAATTTCCTTTTGTAACACCCATTCCTATTCCATTTTTAGCCTCGAACAAATACACGTCTTTTTCATATTTGTTTATCTCTCTGGCTATTAAAGAACCAACTATGCCTCCTCCTATTACAGCTATCAAAATTTTCAACCTCCTCAATTTTCAGATTAATAAACAAAAAAACCATATCCAAGCTCCGAGGAAATAACCTCGGTTGGATATGGTTTTCTCTTTAGTCTCTACCATATCAATCGCATTCAGCGAGAGATTTATTTGTTTCTTATATTATATCACAAACTTTTTAGTTTTTGACAAATGTTAACCACTATTTTTAAATGTTTAACTCAAAAAAATACATTGTGAAAAAAGTAACCATATCGGTTTTGAGTCTGGATTTTTTGACCGATAATTCCTATATTAATCCATGATATGTTGTTGTATTAGCTGCTAATATTATTGTCATTAATATGGTATTTAAAAAGGCTGCGGTGTATACATTACCAGTTTTTTCATAGAGACTTTTTGTATAAAAAGTTGCTACGATTAATGAGGGTATCAAAGCAAAAAGCAAGATGGGGTTCAAAGCTTGAGATGGGCATAATGCCTTTCCTCTAAAGAATAAAAGACCATATTGCAGTAACAAAAATACTACAAGTCCTCCCACAACGGATATACAGGAAAATAAATATCCTTTTGATTTTTTCATAAATCCTGTATTAGCATTTACAGAAATTCCTATTATATAATAGAACAAGAAAAAGAAAGGAGAGTATTTCAAAGCGGCAATTAAATGGGAAGTTTCAAAAGTTTTAACCGCCCATGTCCATATTCTAAAATCAGTTTTAAATAGAGCGTCAATTAAATATAGTAATGCGAATCCAATTACTACAGCAACAATTACTACAAAGAGGGATGATATTATAGATTTCCAATTAGTTACAAAGCCATAGTGTTTTGGAGTGATTTCTGAATATCTTTTGTTTAGATAATACATAACTAACGTTAAAATAAGAATAACTTCAGATACTATTAGCGCCCAGTATACAATTTGGTTCGTAGTAGGTTGATTGAAATAACTACTTAATACAAACAAATTATTTCCAAAATTGATAGATAAGAAAAGGAGTAAACTTGACAGTGCTATTAATATAGTGCCGTTTATGATTGACTTTGTTGATTTTCCCTCTATTTTTTTTGCTTTAGAGTGTAAAATAATTCCAATAATAATTGACAGAGCAAAGACTATGAGTGATGAAACCTTTAAAATAACCATACCTGATCCACCTTTTACCATCAAACTTGGAAAGAAGATTGCAGGAAATGCAGCTCCAAAAATAAAGAAAATCCAATATATCGTTTTTGTAAGTGTATTTTTGGGTGCTTGAATGACTAAAGTTGGTGTGGTTATGGCCTTTGAAAAAATTGGCAACTTAATGAGAGCGGTTATTAAGGGTACAAAAAGTAGGAAGAATCCAATTAATGCCAAAAATTCAGAATATTCTTTTAACATCCATCTTTGATTTTCTGGACCTAATCCCACATTTTTCTGATTTGGAGATGTATATCCTTGAAATGCTTTTGTATAAAACGATATTTGGTATCTTGTTGTTTCAAACGAGAAATGATTCCAAGGGTGAATTTCCCATGGTTCATAAATTACCCTTCTACCACCGTTTTCTAATGTAAACATTAATCCTTCAATTGGGTTCTCAGGATTCCCTAAAAAGGCTCTTCCTTCAGGTTTGTTTATGAAATCTTTGAAAACAACCGTTTCACCAGTCTTTGAGGCTTCTGAATCGAAGAAAAACTCATCATAATGTGCAGCTATTATTCCAACAGTTCTTGGTCCGTAAGCTGCAAATGCTACATCAGAATTGATTCCCAGATAGCTAGACCAAGAATAATCAGATCCCATAGTTAGCCCTGCATGTATTTTTCTTACGCCAGTTTTCAAAAAATCTTGCTCATCCTTTACCATGGCAACCGTAGAAGAAAATCCCCCCATAGAATGTCCTGCAACTCCAATGATTCCATTACCTTCCGGATCTTTCAAGACATATTCTTGATTATACATGTATTGAACAGCATCATAAATAGCATTAGGCCAAAAAGAAAAGAAAGATGTAGCAGGTTCATATGTTGTTTTATTTATAGAATGACCGTGATCATACATATCTAGCGCAAGAACAACATATCCTCTTCTTGACATTTCTATTGCACTAGCATCCTGCATTTCAGCGGAATTTAAATACCCATGGGTAGTTATGATTGTTGGCCTTGGATCCGCTGCACTAGCATCCTTTGGCATGTACAAAAGACCTGACAGAATACCAGTGTCAGTTTCAAAATTTATCCTTTTAACGTCTACTGAATAAAATGAGGTGTTAAACATATGAGCAAGAATACTTCCAAAAAGAATTAAAACAATGGAGAAAAAGATCAGTTTTGTTTCTTTTTTCATAATTAAAACCTCCCTTGAGTGTATTACCCTTTTGAATTCCAAAATATTAGTCTACCACTTAAAAAAGCCTATTATCTCCAGTTGTCTGGAAATAATAGGCTTTTCTCTGGATTTCTAGCCAAATATGTAAAATCATTATTATTTTATATTTACTTTTAAATAAAGTCAAATTGTATCAGAGTCATTCTTAGTTGACTAAGCCTGTTTATAGGTAAACAAAGCGAACTAAATCAAAAAATCTTCGCAAATTGATAAAGTCAATTTTCATTGCAATTAAACATATTATTATTTAGAAGATTGTTCCTTTTTTTTCATTCTTTTTCTTTCAGTAACTATTAGTTCCACTTCATCGGTTATTACACAATCGTAAAAACCTTCTAAATCATATAAATCTTGAGGATTGTTAAGAGTCCATAAATATATTTTCAAGCCAGCATCTTTCCATTTTCTTAACATTTTTGATGATTCTTGAATATTTTCTTTCACAGCATCAACCCATAAATTTAAAGAATAAAGGCTTAATTCCTTATGCAATTGAGGTAAATTATCTAAGGTATCATATTGAACCAATAGTCCTAATTTAACCTCTTTATCTATTTTTCTTATTTTTCTTAGTGCATCAACTTTGAATGATGAAAATAATGTTCTTTTTAATGCCCCTAATTTTTTTGTTATTTCGTAAGAAGGAATAGCTGCTTCCACTTCTTTTACTTCTAGATTTAAGATAGCTTTATTGTTCAAAGATCTAATTGTTTCTTCAACAGTAGGTATAGTTTGACCATTTGAAAATTTAATATTCTTTAGTTGGTTATATTCGATGGAGTTTAATTTTATGCCATTAATTTCTTCATCATGTAATACTACAAGAACCCCATCTTTAGTTAATCTAGAATCATATTCAATACCATCAGCACCATATTCTAAAGCTTTTTGAAATGCCTCAATAGTGTTTTCTGCATATTTTGCTCTGTAACCTCTATGACCCAATACTAAAAAATCCTCCATTAATCGCTCCTCCTTCATAAGAACTTTCAATTAGATATTGTCATTAAGTACACTCTAGATATTATATTATAAAAATAAGAATTTAAACATTCATATGAATTTATCTACCAAGAAATAATTTTTATCCCTTTAATCCACTGGTTACTAAACTCTTAACAAATAGATCTTGAAGTACAAAAAATAAAATTAATGTTGGTAGGGCAGCCATCAATGTTCCTGCCATGATTATTCCCCAATTGTTTGTACTATCTGTTGCTATTAGCATTTTTACACCAATTTGAACTGTCTTCATTTTATTATCCATTGTGACTATTAATGGCCATAAATACATGTTCCAAGCGTAAACAAAATTAATTATTGAAGCCCCTGCTATCATCGGACCTGATAATGGAATCAATATTTTCCTAAAATATTGCATAGGAGTCGCGCCATCAATTTTTGCTGCATCCTCTAATTCAGTTGGAATAGACATAAAATGTTGTCTAAATAAAAATGTATTGGTTGCTGATGCTGTGAAAGGTATGATCAAAGCCCAATATGTATTGACCCACCCGAATTTTGACATGATCATAAATAAAGGAAGAATCATTACTGTTTCTGCAGGCAAAAACAAAGTTATAAATAAAGTAAAAAAAAGAGTATTTTTACCTTTAAAGTTAAAAGAAGAAAAAGCAAATGCACCAAGAGTCCCGGTAATTATTTTCCCCAGTGTAGTACAAGTTGCTACTATGAAAGAATTTAAAAGCATTCTCTTAAGATTCATTATATCTAATGCTTCTTTATAGTTTTTAAAGTTAATTTGAGAAGGAAGAAATTTTGGTGGATATGAAAAAACCTCTACCTCGCTCATAAAACTCATAGATACAGCTAAAAAAAACGGTAAAAACATTATTATTGATACTATTATTAATCCAACTTCGATTAATACATAATTTATTTTCTTCTTTGACGATATTTTCAATATTATTCACCCCTTACTGATAATGGACGGTTTTTTCGCCGAACCTAAAATAGAAGAAAGTAATAAAACACATTATTAGAAACAAAATAACACTTTGAGCGGCAGCCTCTCCCGTTTTTTGAAAATAAAATGAATCTAAATACAATCTATATATCATGGTCGTAGTAGTTTCTACAGGACCACCTTTTGTCATTATGTCTATGATTCCAAAAGATTCAAACATAGAATGCGTAATTTCCATAATAATAAGATAAAAAGTTGTTGGAGAAAGCATTGGAAATTTTATCTTCCAAATTCTTTGCCAGTTGTTTGTTCCGTCAATAATTGCACTTTCTATGACTTCTTCTGGTATAGATTGGAGACCTGCTAGATAAAATATAATGGAAAAAGGAAGCATTTTCCAAATACTTGTAATCATTATAGAAATCAATGCGAATGGTTGACCAGTAAGCCAATTGGCGCTTATCCCAAAAAAACGATCAAGAAAATAATTAATATGGCCGGCTACTGGGTTTAACATAAATGTCCAAAGAGCACCTGCAATTGTAAATGAAATTGCATAAGGTGTGAATATTAAAGTTCGATAAAATTTAACACCGAAAACTTTGTTATCTAACAGCAAAGCTATAAGATATCCAAAAAAAATTACACTAAAGACAGTGATGACAACATAGATTATAGTCACTTTTATTGAATTTAAGTAAGCTTGACTTTTAAATAAATTAATGAAGTTATCAAAGCCTACGAATATTTTTCTATCTCCAAATGGAGAGACTTTGTAAAAGCTAAGCATAAAAGATGAGATGGTTGGCCAGTAAATAAAAAGAATGATAATTAAAAACGTAGGTATTAATAGTAGGAATGGAGTATATTTTCCCCATTTCATTTTATTTCACTCCTTCTAAAATCCAGGGAAGAATACTCTTCTCCCCTGGAAAATAATTGATGTTTCTCAATCTGCTATAGTATTTTTAGTTGCATTTGTTAATAGATACTATTGATAAAATTTATTGTATTCCTTTATAAGTTTTGTTACTTCTTCTTCCGCCCATTTCAAAGCTTTTTCTGGGGTCATTTGACCAGCAACCATTTTATCATAAGCATTTTCTATAGTTTCACGTGCTTCTTGAAATACTCCTATGACTGCTCCTGCGGTATTGTAATTTCTTTTTGCTAATAATAACTGTAACAAAGAAGTGAAATAATTTGGATTATCAGCATAGAATCCTTCGTAATGTAAAGTTTCCACTGCATCTTTTCTTACGGGATAATAGCCAGTTCCTTTATGCCATGTAATTTGTTGTTCTTCGTTATTAATAAATTTCATTAATTCCCAAGCCGCTTGTAGTTCATTATCAGGATGGCCTTTAATTAACCAAAGACTTGCTCCTCCAACTACAGGACCTCCGCTTATTGAAATATCAGGTACAGGTAAAAAAGCAGTTCCAAGTTCATAATTATTACTCTTTAATCCTTCCTCAAACAATTGTACATCAGAAGTTGACGTAATCAACATTGCAGCTTTACCGGAGATAAAGTTTTGCCTTGCTGCAGACCAATCCTCATGAGTTGTGTTAATAATTAAGCCTTCTTTGTTTAATTGGTCGAGAAGTTTAAATATCTTTAAACCTGCTTCATTATTGAAAACAGCTTCCGTTGCTCTTCCTGTTCTTCCGTTGTTGTTATTTACAAAAGGAGCATCCGCCACCGCTAACATTTGCTCAAATACCCATGCGTGAGTTGGCCATGTAAAACCGTATTGAATAGTCTTTCCGCTAGAATCTTTTTTAGTAAGAAGTCTAGAATATTCTAGAAATTCGTCATATGTCTTGGGTGGTTTATTTGGGTCAAGTCCAGCTTCTTTGAAAAGAGTTTTATTGTAATATAATAAAGCTGTTGACGAATTGAAAGGCATTGAATAAAGTTTTCCATCAACTGTATAGTAATTTACTATAGGATCAAGTAATACTCCAACATCAAAAGTGGGATCTTTATCTAGCAATTCTTGTGCAGGAACAATTACGCCGCTATCAATCATAATTCTTGTACCAATTTCATATATCTGAACAACATGTGGCGCATTTTTAGATTGAACAGCAGCAATAAGTTTGCTAATAGTTTCAGGATAGCTACCAGTAAATTGAATGTTTACTTTAATATCTGGATGAAGAGCCTCAAAGTCTTTAACCATGTTTTCAATTAGGGGAACTCTTTGTCCGCTCATAGCATGCCAAAATTCAATCGTTGTAACAGAAAATGTAAACCCTGCCAAAAGTAAAACAGATAAAAATAACAACACAAAACGTTTCATAAAGACACCTCCTCAAGGTATTTAGGTAATATAACTTAAATACATGTAACAAAGAAAAAAGCCTATTTTCACCAATCTTTTGGTAAGAATAGGCTTTTCTCCTTTTCTCCAGCCTTTTGTTATTTAGCTTTTATTTATAAACCCAATAATATACAACAACATTTTAACTTTAATCACAAATAAAGTCAAACTCGTTTAAGAGCTTTTAAGAATAAACTAAACTAAATATCTGTAAATACATGTCAATAAAGAAGAAAATCATAAATTTTCATTTGTTTTAAGTAAAGATTAAATAATATGAATGTTTTATGATGAATGTATACTATATCTTTTAAACACAATTATTTTGTAATAGTTCATTAATCAATCAATCATATTATTAAACGTTATTTTTATCACTTTCACATATACTTATTAAATCAATAATTTTGTTATAAATTAAAAAATTTTGGGTTTGTTGGAACAAATTTAAACTTTTGAGAAGTACTTTTAGGAACTAGTAATTTAAGAACTTGTCCTTTAAAATCACATTCAATTATCTTTCTTGAAGAATCATAAATATAGCTTTTTTGAGATATAACTTCTAACCCCTTATTGCTGACTTCAATTTCTTCTGGTCTAAAACATAATTTATATAAACCATCGGGAAGATTAACTGAAAAGGTCTTGAAAATTTTTCCTCCAACTATTTCAAGATCTATTATATTCAATCCTAATCTTGATAAGAGTTCCATAACTTTAATGTTTATTGGATTATTGTATACTTCAAATGTTTCTCCATATTGTAGTATTTCACCATTATCTAAAATCATAATATAATTACTTAGAGCAATCGCATCTTCAGGGTCACTAAAAACAGCAACGGTTGTTTTACTTAAGTCGGTAATAAATTTTTTTAATAACGTTCTCATTTCGATATGCAATTTTCTGTCAAGCTGGCTTAAAGGTTCATCTAGAAGTAATAAATTACACTCGTTTAATTTTTCCCTTCCAAGGGCAATTAATTGTTTCATACCTTCAGGAAGTTCACTTGGCTTAAATTCTAAATAATTTGGAAGTCCGTCTAGTTCTTGAGCAACATTGGTAGCTTCTACGTACACTTCTTTTTTCTTTTTTCCTCTAATATATAAAGGAAATCCCAAATTAAGCTTTGAATCAAGGTGAGGAAAGAGAGCGTAATTTTGAAATACGAATCCAACCTTTCTATCTTTGGGAGAATAATCATCAATTCTATGCGAGCCTAATAGTATTTTTCCAGAATCTAGTTTTATTAATCCGGCAATAGTTCTTAAAAGAACAGTTTTTCCTGATCCTGAAGGCCCTAACACCGAAAGTACATCTCCACCACCAAGTTCAAAAGAGATATTTTTAAGTTCAAATGTGCCTACGTGAGAACATACGTCTTCTAATTTTAAAGCATATTTATTAGCTGTTGATATCATTTTAAATCACCTCCTTTCTGATTTCAGAAGGTAATTTTTTCTCTAACAATAAAATAGTTAATAAATTAAGAAAAATATATGTATAATAAGTAGTATATTTTGTTGAAAATTAAATTAGGTTATGAAGGAAATTGTCGTACAATATTTGAACATTGTAGAACGATTTTTAAAAAGGTAAGTATGTAAAGAGCGGGGAAAAATATTCTTAAATAATTAAATATTGTATTAAATTATTCAACATATTATATCATTTATGTGTAAATTTTAAGAATAATTTTTCTTTGTATGAACTCTTAAAAAAACTTGATATGATATAATTACAACGTAATCAGTGAGATGATTATATATTTTTGATGCAAAATAAATTGTTTAGTCACTTTAGAAATGAAGATTTTCTAAAAAAGAATTTCGAATTTATAAAGCGAGAAAATTAGACGAATGTAGGAGGAAAATATGGAAGAGAATATTTTTAAAAGTGGTTTTGTTACTGTGGCTGGAAAACCAAATGTTGGAAAATCCACATTAATTAATGCATTGATGGGTCAAAAAGTTGTCATTGTATCTGAAAAACCTCAAACTACAAGAAATAGAATAAATTGTGTTTTAACTGAAGATAATTATCAGATCGTTTTTGTGGACACACCGGGGATACATAAACCTTTAAGAAAAATTGGAGAATATATGTACAATATTGCTGTTCATGCTCTTGAAGGAGTAGATTTGATACTATTTGTGACCGACGCAACAGAAGGAATAAGAAAATCAGATTTGAGGGTAGCAGAGGTAATCAATGCTTCTAATATTCCTACTATATTAGTTGTTAATAAAATAGACAAGCTTAGAGATAGAAGCTACATCCAAAATATGATTAATCAAATAGAAGATGTTTGTAATAATATTGTTGAAAGTATTCCTGTCTCAGCTGTTACGGGAGAAAATCTTTCTGAACTTAAATTAGCAATTATTGGACATTTACCATATGGGCCACAGTACTATCCTGAAGATATTATTATTGATAAGCCTTCTAGATTTATTATTTCTGAAATAATACGTGAAAAGGTATTTAATCTAACTAGAGAGGAGATTCCCCATTCAACTGGCGTCGTAGTAGAGGAATTGAAAGAAAGAGAGAATGGAGTTTTGTATGTAAGAGCAGAAATATATGTTGAAAGAGAGAGTCAAAAACCTATAATTATCGGAAAGAACGGAAACATGATAAAAAAAATTGGAGAACTTGCAAGAAAAGATATTGAAGAATTATTTGAAACAAAGGTTTATCTTGATCTATATGTAAAGGTAAGAGAGAAATGGCGAGATAATGAAAACATATTAAATAAAGTAATGGGATACAATGAAGAAGCTATAAGAAAAGTTAATAAAAAAGCGACAAGATAGATTAAAGATTCAAAAAAGGCTAACAGATAATTACATAATATAATTAATCAAAGTGCCGATTCTTTCTATTTTGACTTCCACTTTGTCTCCAATTTTCATTTGTCCTACACCTGAAGGCGTTCCTGTTGCTATAACATCTCCTGGTAAAAGAGTCATTATTTTTGAGATAAAACTAATAAGTTCTTCTACAGAGAATATCATACAATTGGTATTGGAATTTTGTTTTATTTCACCATTTAATAAAAGTTGTATATCTAAATTGTTGGCATTCATATCTGTTGTAATAAAAGGTCCAAATGGCGCAAATGTATCAAACGATTTGGCACGGGTCCATTGCCCATCTTTCTTTTGTAAATCACGTGCAGTTACATCATTGAAACATGTATAACCAAAAATATGTTTATTTACTTCTTCTATTTCTAGATTTCTTGCCTTGTTTTTAATTATTACTCCCAGCTCTGCTTCATAATCTACTTGCCTACTCATTGAAGGATAGATAATATTATCGAGAGGACCAATGACAGCAGTCGAAGGTTTTATAAAAATAATTGGCTCCGTTGGTAGTTTATCTTTCATTTCTTCGGCATGATCACGATAATTTAAACCAACACATACTATTTTACTTGGAGTGCATGGGTGCAATAGCTTTACTTCTGATAGGTGATATACTTCATTAGTTATTTCGAACTCATTAAATATATCTCCCTTGATAACTTGAATTTTTTCTTCTTCTAAAATTCCATAACTGATTATAGTATCTTTCATAAATCTGACGTATTTCATGCCCTCTGCCTCCATAATCGCTAATTTTTCAATATTTTTAGTCTAATCTAAAAGCCTTATCAGCTTCAATGATATCTTTTGCGACATCGACTAGCTTTTTATTAGAATTTCTACTTTTTTTCTGCAAAAATTTCATCGCATCATCCTCTTTTAGTTGCAATCGTTCCATCACTATCCCCTTTGCTTTTTCTATAATTTTTCTTGATTCTAAAGCATCCTTAGTTTCTTCTAATTCTTTTTTAAGCTTATTAATTTCTTCAAATTTTGAAATAGCGATTTCTATTGCGGCTTTTAAGTCAGATTCATCGATAGGCTTTATAAGATATCCCAAAACACCTATTTCTGAAGCTCTTTGGATTAGTTCTTCATCATCATACTCACTTACAATTAACGAAGGAATGTTCATCTTTTGATTAATTATATCTAATGCCTCAAGTCCGTCTAAGATCGGTAAATTGATGTCTGCAATAATTAAATCGGGTTTTTTTTCTAATACAATATCAATTAGTTCCTTTCCATTTGTGGCTTCACCTATCACAATACAACCTAAACTTTCTAAATTGCTTTTTAATCCCATTAGTATAAGAATTTCATCTTCAGCAACTACCACCTTTAAATTTTTCATATACTTCCCCCTCAACATTACATTAGAATATTCCTTATTATTCATTAATAGAAACTTGCTTAGCGGGAATTTCTATAATAATATTAGCACCATTATTATTTTTTATTATAATGTTTCCAGCTAATTGCTTAGTAACTATTGAATGTACAATTGATAGTCCTAACCCATTACTTTCGTTAATATCAAAATGTTCAGGAAATCCTATGCCGTTATCTGAAATTTCTATTAGTATTGATTCATGATGATATCTACAAACAATTATAATTTCGCCACTTTCTCTTCCAATAAACGCATATTTCAAACTATTTGTTACTAGTTCATTAACAACTAAAGCTATAGTTGAAGCTTTACTATAGGAAACAAAAACATCATCTAATTCAAGTTTAAATTCGATACCCTTTCTTGTATTAATCATAAATTGTACGATATGGATTATCATGTCTTTTAGATTAATGATACTTCTGCCTAATTTATCTTTTGCTAACAAATCATGTACCGCAGAAATACTTTTTATTTTAGAAATTAAATCGTCTAACATCCCTATTATATCCTTTTGGGATCCTTTTTTTATGGAAGTTTTATACAGAGAGATCAAACTTATTATAGATTGAAGGTTGTTTTTTATTCTATGGTGGCTTTCCCTTAATAGCACTGAATTCCCAATTAATTTGGTATTGTGGATTGCCAAAGCAGTTTGATGAGCAATTGTTTCTAAATATTTTATTTCTTCTTCAGTATACAAATGATAATCTTTATAATAAATTTGAATAATTCCACTTAAACGTGATCTTATGTAAAACGGAACACAAATTAAGCTGCAGATATCGTTATTTAGTCTAAAAAATCTTTCAAAACCTTTGTCTCTTTTAGTGAAATAATAAACCTTTTCCTCATCAATTAATTTTAATATTTCTGCTTCATTAGGAAGAAATTCAATATTTTCGTTACTTTTATAAATAGATTTATCAATTAAAGTAGAAGTTTCTTCATCTATTAAAGAAATCTCACATGCGTCTGCTCTTGTTGCTTTAGCAGTATTTTCTGCTAATAAATTTAAAAGATCATTTAATTCATATTCTGACGTTAAGTATTCTACTGCTTCGAAAACAGAATCTATCAATTGATTATCATTAAAGTCTGAACTATTGTCATTTAGATTTACACCAATAATTTTGTCTATCAATTTCTTAGGATTATTTTTAACCTCATCTGAACTGAGAATTTCTGTTATCTCTCCTTCGTTGAGAATGGCAATTCTATCGGCTATTCTTAAAGCATCTTCCCATTGTTTTGTTATATAAATTACGCTTTTTCCTTCACTTTTGTGCCTTTTAATCATTGAGTGTAAATTTCTCAAGGAAGTTAAAGAAATATTTTCTGAAGGTTCATATAAAATTACAACATCTGGATTTAAAGAAAATGCTCTAACGAATGCGAGATTCTTCTTTTCTTCTAAAGTTAATTCTTTTACTTTAGTATTAGGAGGAATATTTAGATGATACTTTTTAAAAGTGTCTAAAATAATTTTATTTGTTTTTCTTTTACTATAAAAAAAATAAGATTCTTTATTAAAAGAGATATCTAAAAAAAGATTTTCTGCAATTGACATATTTTCTATTAATTTGGGTTTTTGATTTATAATTTCTATTTTATTTGTTTTCAATTCAAATAAGTCAAATGATAAAGGATGACCTTTATGCAATAGTAAACCTTCAGCAGGCAAATCACCGATCATTCCATAAATGATAGAATTTTTGCCCGAACCATCTTGTCCTACAATGGAAATAATTTCTCCCTTTTGAAGTTTTAAATTAAAATTAGTCAAAACTTCATAATCCTGATCTTTTACAGAAAAATTTAAGAACTCCAAAATATATTCACTCATTTTTCACCTTAACATTATGAAAAAATATAGTTACTTTATCAATTATACCAAACTTAATAATTAATATAAATATTTAAAGAATCATCGCATTTTGTAAATAAAAAGTTTTGTTTTTAGTTTAGAAGTTCTTTGATTGTAATCAGGTAAAATTTATTAATGTTGAGAAAAAATTACTATAAATTCTTTTGATAAATTAATAAACCTCAGAATTAATTTTATTGAATTGCTATAATTTTGGTCAATATTGACGAATAATTAAGATTTTGTCAGTTAATCATTTATAATTCTATAAGATTTCTTGTAATCCGTTTTAATCGTTTTTAAATGAGTTTGACAAAAAGCACAAAAAATGATTATATTAATTCAAATGATTTCTTTCATACTCATGAAATTGGTGTGAAGAAAGTAAGTTTAATATAAAAGTAAGGTTATGAATGCCTTAACATAATTTTTATTATGTTAGGGCTTTTTTTGTTTCATTTTTTAATTAGTTGTCTAACTATATTATTACTGGAGGTGTTTTTATGAAGCGTTTGTTAGTAGTTTTATTAATTTTGGGTAGTGTGTGTGCGTTTTCTCAAACTTTTTTACTTTCTCCAAAGTCTTTGAACAATCCTTATTGGTTTGCTGCTGAGAATGGTATGAAAGATGCGGCAACTGCATTAGGAGTTCAAGCAATATTTGACGCTCCGATTGAAGCGGATGCAGCGGAGCAAGCCCAAAAGATACAAACCTACATAATTCGCGGAGTTAATGGAATAGGGATATCTCCCAACGATCCTGAAGCAATTAAATTTATAATAAAGACTGCATTAGACAGAAAAATACCTGTTATAACATTTGATTCTGACTCACCTGGTAGTGGAAGATATGTATATTTAGGAACAAATAACTATAATGCTGGATACTCAGCTGGAGAACTTATGAGCTCTCTTATAGATCAATACAAACCGGAAAAAGAAACATTGAATTTTGCAATTTTAACAGGTGGTTTGGCTGCTGTAAATCTGAACGAAAGAATAGCTGGATTTAAAGATGCTATGGAGAATTATTCAATGAAAACTGGTAAAAAAATAGTATATGTAGCAGATCCTTTTCCCTGCAATGATGACACTGCTGTCGCAATTCAAGTACTTACAGATGTGACAAGAAGATATCCTAATTTAGATGGATGGTTTGCTTCGGGAGGGTGGCCTTTATTTGCACCTGTAAACACTGTTGTTAATGCATTAGGAGGGATGGAAAAAGCTCAATCATTACTAACTGTCGGATTTGATACCCTTCCACCAGAATTAGAACTCATAAAAGCTAATGCGTGGAAAGGTCTAGTTGGTCAAAGACCTTATGATATGGGATATTTATCTGTCGTAGTTCTTTACAATATGTATAAAATTGGTGTAGATAAAACTCTACAATTATTACCTCAAGTAACTTTAGAAGACGGCTCTGTGGATTATATTATTGATACAGGAGTTGATGTTGTAACAAAAGATAATGTTGATGAATTCTTCGAATTTGCAAACAAAGTTTATACAAAAAAGTAAATCTATAGTTTCTTTTTCTAAAAAGCAATGGGAATTTTATACTCCCGTTGCTTTCTTTAAAATAATTGCTTTATCTAATAAAAATGTTCTTTGAAATATTTTGATAATACAGATATTTTTGACCATTTACACCTATATTCTTGTAAAATCTATAAAATGAAATAAAAATTAGATCAAATGATTTTTGAAAGCATGGGTAAGCAAATAATAATGAAGAAGTAAAGGAGGAAAATGAATTGGAATTAGTTAAGAAAATATTTGCTGTTAGAGAATTTACCATTTTTTTAGTATTAATTGTCCTGATGCTTTTTTTAGGTATTACAGCAAAAGGATTTTTGTCAGTAGCCAACATTTTCACAATTATCCTAAATGTCTCTTTCATAGGAGTCATGGCTTGTGGCATGACTATGGTTATAATAACTGGAGGTATAGATCTTTCTGTAGGATCTATCTTGGGGCTATCCGGGGTAGTTATGGGTTTATTAATGCACGATTTTGGAGTACATCCACTTGCTAGTGTTTTATCAGGTTTCTTGGTGGGAGTTTTATGTGGACTAGTAAACGGATTTCTCATCACCAAAATAAAAATCCCACCTTTTATAAGTACACTTGGCATGCTGAGTATCGCTAGAGGATTAGCTTACGTTTTAAGTGGAGGTTGGCCAATTTCTCCTTTTCCGCAATCTTTTACTATTCAAGGTCAAGGGATGGTTGGACCAATTCCTGTTCCAGTTTTATATTTTGCTGGAGTAGCCATAATTGCCTATATTTTCTTGAGATATACTATTGTAGGAAGAAGAATATATGCTACCGGCGGCAATTTAGAAGCCGCAAAATTAGTGGGGATAAAAACTGATAGAATATTGATGCTGGTGTACATTATCAACGGATTATTAGCGGCTTTTGCCGGATTTCTAATGACTGCTTGGTTGGGTGTCGCTCAAGCAAATGCAGGGCAAGGTTATGAATTAGATGTAATAGCAGCAACTGTTATAGGTGGTACAAGTTTGCAAGGTGGTGAAGGAACTATTCTAGGAACTGTAATTGGTGCAATAATAATGGGTGTTCTTAGAAACGGACTTATTCTTTTAGGGGTTTCCTCATTTTGGCAGCAAGTTGCTATTGGTTCAGTTATTATCATAGCCGTTGCTTTTGATCAGCTAAGAGGAGGTAAAGAATCATGAAACCTCTTTTAAGAGTTATAGAAGTCACAAAAGAATTTCCCGGTGTAAAAGCTTTGTCAAATGTTTCAATTGATTTTTATCCCGGAGAGGTACATGCCATTGTAGGAGAAAATGGGGCAGGTAAGTCGACTTTAATGAAAATAATTGCAGGAGTCTATAAACCAACAAGTGGGAAAATAATATTCGATGATAAAGAATGTGAGTGGAAACATCCTTCTGAAGCTATTAAGGAAGGAATTGTTACTATCTTTCAAGAGTTATCTGTAATGGAAAATCTTTCAGTAGCAGAAAATCTTTTTTTGGGTTCAGAACCTAAAATGGGCTCTTTTGTCAAATTTGGAAAATTATACACATCCGCAAAAGAATTTTTAAAAGAATTCGATTTGAGGATCAATCCTAATGAAAAATTGGGAAAATTTACCCTTGGAATTCAACAGATGGTTGAAATTGCAAGAGCTACTTATAAAGAATCTAGAGTAATCATTATGGACGAACCTACTTCCTCACTTCCTCAAAAAGATGTAGCAAAATTATTTGAAGTTATTAAACATTTAAAGGAGAAAGGAGTAACCATAATATTTATTTCTCACCGATTAGAAGAAATATTTGAAATCGCAGATAAAGTAAGTATTTTAAGGGATGGAGAACTTATAGAAACAAGAGAAATCTCAAACGTAACAATAGATGAAGTTGTAGAAATGATGGTCGGAAGGAAAATAGAAAATTTTTACATAAAAAAGACACATAAAATTGGTAATGTTGTCTTGAAGGTTGAACAATTGAGTGGGGATGTTTTTGAAGATGTTTCATTTGAAGTTCGTGAAGGAGAAATTTTAGGTTTTTCGGGTTTAATAGGTGCCGGAAGAACTGAAATTATGGAAACCATAATTGGTTTAAGAAAGAAGAAATCTGGACAAATATACATAGATAATGAAGAAACGGAAATTAAAAATCCTCTAGACGCTATGAAATTAGGAATAGGTATGGTACCGGAAGATAGAAAAAGAAAAGGTCTTATATTAATACATTCAGTAAAAGATAATATAACACTTCCCAGTTTAGATAAATTGAAAAAATTTGTATTCGTCAATGAAAAATCTGAAAGAGAATTAACCAAATGGGCTATTGATACTTTCAATATAAAAACTCCTTCTATGAATAGGAAGGTAAAATTTCTCTCTGGAGGAAATCAGCAAAAGGTTGTAGTAGCTAAATGGGTTGCTTTGAAACCTAAAATACTGATATTAGATGAACCAACAAGAGGTATCGATGTTGGCGCAAAAACAGAAATATATGAATTAATATCCGACCTTGCTAACCAAGGGATGGCAATTATTATGATTTCATCGGATTTGCCTGAAATACTGCAAATAAGTGACAGGATCGCTGTTATGGCTTATGGGCATCTAACAGGGATACTTTCCTCCAAAGAAGCTAATCAAGAAAAAATTATGAAGTTAGCTACACAAAAAGAAAAAATTTATGTTTAACAGGAGTTGAATTTATTGAAAATAAGTTTAAAAATTATTTTGGGCTATACTGTGGTTATTACAGCTTTAATCTTAATCCTATTGATTGTAAGATTTTCAATAACTAATGTAGAAAACCAAGGTAATCAAACTATAAATTCTGTAGCTATCCTAATTGAAAATTTAGAATCTTTTCAAGACTTTTTTCATGGTTTTTATAATACCAGCCAAGCAAATATATCTTTAATTTCTTCGGGATATCTTTCAAAATTAAGTGAGGTGGAAAATAATCAAAAAAACTTTGATTTGTATATTTCTGAAGGTAAAAAATTTCTTCTTCAATCAAAAGAATTAAGTGAAAGCTTTATACAAGAAACTTCAAAATTATTCCAGTTATTGGAAAACATAAATCAAGAAGCTCTCGAAATAATTTCACTTATTATTCAAAATAATGAAAAAACCAATCAAATAGCTAAATCTCTTTCTAATAAAGAAAAAGTTGTGCAGGAAATCGAAAATGAAATGAATTACTTATTAAATTATAATTCTACTCGCTTAGAAGAAGAAATAAATAAAATCAAAGACCTTTTAGAAAATATTCCTGAGTGGAATGATTTTGAAGGTAATGAACAAGTTAAACACGATGCTGAAAAAAGAATAAGTTTGGAAGAAATTGGTATTTGGGGTATAGAAAAATTATGGAACAGTTCCTTACTTCCTAATTTTCCACAAGTCGAAGCTAGTATAAATCTTCTTAAACTAACAGCAAGAGAAATATTGATACAAAATAATGTGTCTGAAAAAATAATAGAATCTCTAGATATCCCTATTCAAGATATAAAAAAAATTATTCAGTTTGTCTTGGATGGTGGATATTTCGTTATGAATCCGATTGAAGCCGTCATTCTTGAAAAAACTGTTGATGTATATCGTCAAAATGTAATTAAATACGTTCAGTTATGTTCAGAAAGAGAAAAATTAAGAGATGAAACTTCTTCTTTAACTATTAACTTATCAAAAAACCAAACTGAGGTTCAAGAATTAACCAACGATTTAAGTAGTCTCATCAGTAGTCAATTAATTCCTTCTTTAGAAAAATTTTCTGACTTAGTTGAAAAAGAAATGGATAATATACAAAAATATGCTATTTCAAATGCACAAGTTATTTCCAATAACGCTCAAAATGTTCTCAAGAGCATAAATTCTGTTTATAATAAAACTTTAGTTACTACGATAATAGTTATATGTATTATCATTCTAATAACTTATGTACTAAATCGTTCAATAACCGGGACACTAAAAAATACAAGTAAATTAGCAGATAATATTTTAAAAAAGGATCTTTCACAATTACCAACTCCTTCCTTAAAAAAAGATGAGGTAGCTTTGGTTCATAACGCATTCATTAAAGTTGCAAGCTCTTTAAATAAAACTTTAAATGAGCTAAAAACTTCTACAACAATCCTTATACAAAATTCTGAAAATACTGCATCGGCTGTTGAGGAATATTCAGCAGTTAGTGAGGAAATTTCAGGAGAAGTTAAAAGTTACAGTGAAACCCTCAACGACTCAGTTGATAGATTAATAGAATTAACCTCTTCTTTGAATGAAGTCAAAAATAGATCTGATCTCTTAAGCTGTCAAGCAGAAGAATCCCTTTTAAATGCGGAAAAATTTAAACTTGCTATAAATGAAGAAATATCAAAAATATTGAATGTTGCAGAAGAAAACAAGAAAATTACTAAAGATGTAGAAAAAAATATTTTAGATATGAAAAAACTATTAAAAGTCACTATGGATGTCAGTTCTTTTGTTGAAAATATAAGAACTATCGCTGAACAAACAAATCTATTATCTTTAAATGCCGCAATAGAAGCAGCTCGTGCAGGAGAAGCTGGGAAAGGTTTTGCAGTGGTAGCCGAAGAAGTTAGAAAACTTGCAGAAGACTCAGAAAAAATGGCATTTGATATTAAAGACGCTATTACTAAGATGGAAAGTACTGTAAATACAGTGGTTGAATCAAATATAAATACAAGTAAAAAAGTTGAAGAAAGTGCCAAACAAATTGAGCGATTAAGTTTACAAATAAATAGCGTTAAGGAATATATTGAGAGTATTGTAAATACGGTAGAAATTTTAAAAAACTTTATAGATGATGAAAATCAACTAATAAGTGAAGTAAGTAATGAAACTACAGAAATATCTAAAAAGTTTGAAGACACCTCCCAAGGGCTTCTTATATTTAAACAGAATTTAGAAGAAGTTGCAAGTGCTATGGAGGGATTAACTTTGGAATCTCAAAAACTTTTAGATCTTTCTGATACTATAAATTCTTTGGTAGAGCAATATAGATTGTAAAATTGAATTTATTTTAAATCGTATTTCCAAAAAGGTCATGAGAGAAGGTAGAAAAAATGGGAATAAAAGATCTTAGATTATCACACATTTTAAATCCAAAGAGTGGTAAATCTGTTATTATACCGATTGACCATGGTTTAATAATGGGTAATATAGCAGGACTCCAAGATCCTCTTGGAACTTTAGAAAATCTTATTAGGTTAGGAATAGATGCAACATTGATAAGCCCAGGTATAGCGAAAATTACTACTGATATTTTTTCTTCAAAAGATGCTCCAGGAAGAATATTAACAATCGATTTGCCTTTGTCTTCAACTATTCCTGGAGAAAGTGGAAATATAATTGGACATAAAATAATTGCCAATTTAGAATTTGCTTTAAGAAATGCTATTGATGTAGTTAAAGTTCTGTTACCTTGGGGTGAGAAAGATAGTGTTCAAATGGAGAGTATTGAAGTCGTGGCCACGGTCGCAAATAACTGTGATAAATGGAATATACCTTTAATGGTAGAACCTGTTTTTTGGACAAGTCATACTTCAAAAGAAAAGAAAACATCAGCAAATTTAATTGGACATGCAGCACGAATTGCTTTAGAATTGGGAGCAGATGTTCTTAAAATTCCATATACAGGAAATATTTTAGAATTCAAGGAATTATTGAATAATTTAAAAGTGCCAGTTTTTGTATTAGGTGGTGCTAAGATGGATAGTATAGAAGATATATTAAAAATTGCTAAAGAATCCATTGAAGCAGGGGCAAAAGGAATAGTATTTGGAAGAAACGTATGGCAAAATTCTAAAATGGAATCTCTTATAAATGCTCTTAAAGAAATTGTTCACGAAAACGCTTCGGTTGATGAAGTCATCAAAAAGCATAACTTATTTTAATGGCATTATAAATAATTGATTGATTTTGCATATATAAAAGGAGAAACATGGAATGGATAGAGTAGGCATTACAATTGGTGGAATTATTGTATATGATTATATAAAAATTATTGATAATTACCCTAAAGTCGGGCAATTAGCTAATATATTATCTATGGGCTATTCTGTTGGAGGAGCTGTTCCTAATACTTTAATAGACTTAGCAAGAATGGACAATACTATATTCCTTCAAGCAATAGGAATGATAGGCAATGATGAAGCAGGAAAATATGTATTAGAAATATTAAAAAAGAATAATATAAACACAGAAATGGTATACATACAAAATAACGCTGCAACTTCATTTACTGATGACGTGGTTATAGAGTCAACAGGAGAAAGGACTTTTTTCCATTATCGTGGTGCAAACACATTGCTTGATATCTCACATTTTGATTTTGCTAAGATTCATTCAAAAATTTTACATATAGGGTATCCATTATTATTAGATAGGCTTGACTCAGAAGATATTCAATATGGAACAAAATTAGCCAGGTTATTTTCAATTGCTCAAAAACAAAATATAGAAACTTCAATTGATTTAGTAAGTGAAAATTCTGACCGCTTTTCTAAAATTGTTCCTCCAGCTTTAAAATATACTGATTATTGTACTATAAATGAAATAGAAGCGTCTTTAACAACAAATATACCCCTGAGAAATATAACTGGTAAGTTAATAATAAATAATATGAAAAAAGTTTGTTTTAAACTTAAAGAAATGGGAGTAAGGAGGTGGGTAATAGTTCATTGTCCAGAAGGAGCTTTTGCTTTAGATGAGGATGATAATTATTATATACAACCTTCTTTTGATTTACCTAAAGATTATATTAAGGGGACAGTAGGTGCAGGAGATGCTTTTTGTGCAGGAATATTATATTCTGTATATCAAGGCTGGAATATGTCAACAGCTCTTAAAGTTGGAACAGCATCAGCAACTGCGTGTCTTTCAAAATCCGGTACTACCGATGGAATAAGCAATATAAAAAATATGATGAAATTGTTTGATTATTTTCCTCCTCGAAAATTAGGAGAATAAATATAATAATATAGTTAAATAAAATCCCAGTTGAAGTAAATTCGACTGGGATTTTTTTGTTATTAATAGATGAACATATTTTTTCAAAAACTAAGAAAAAAGTTGATAATACAAGTTATTTGTCCTCAAAGTCTCGTAATTATATGTAATTGATTTTAAACACATTTTGATATATAAAGATTTAAATATATAATTTGTATATACAACTTAGGAAAATATAAAATTAGACAGTGTACATCTTTTAACATTATTATCATACAAGTTACATTACACGTAATAAAAATAACAGTTATGAAATATCTATTACAGAGAATAAAAGGAGTGCATGCTAATGTATGAAGATTTGAAAAATCAACTTTATGAGGCTCATTTAAATCTAGAAAAATATGGATTAGTTGCATACACAAGCGGGAACGTTAGCGTTCGAGTAGGAAGCCACATTATAATAAAGCCTTCCGGTGTTCCATATGATAAATTAAAGCCTCAAGATATGGTTGTGATTAATATGCAAGGTAATGTTGTTGAAGGTGACTTGAAACCTTCTGTTGATTCTGCAACACATTTGTACCTGTATAATAATTTAGATGATATTGGAAGTATCATTCACACACATTCTCCATACGCTTCGTCTTTTGCCTTACTAAACCAACCTCTTCCTGTATACAGTACAGCTCATGCAGATGTCTTTGGAGTAGAAATTCCAGTCTCTCCATATGCCCCTGTTGGAACAGAAGCAATAGGAAAGGCTGTTGTTGATGTAGTTAATCAAGCAAGAGCAGTTCTCTTAAGTAAGCATGGAGTAATAGTCATGGGTAAAGACATCCAAGAAGCTATACGAAACGCTATATTTTTAGAAGAAGTAGCAAAAACAGCCTATTTTGCTAGAACCATGGGAAATCCAGAACCTTTAGATAAGGAAGAAGCTAAAAGACTTTTTGAATTTCATCATAAAAGTTATGGACAAAAGAAATAAGCAATCTTAAGGAGGAAATGAAAAAGATGTATTTAATAGGAACTGATATTGGAACAACAGGTACAAAGACAGTAATATTGGATGAAAATGGCACTTTGGTATCAAAAGCATATAGAAGTTATAAAGTTAACACACCAAAAGCTTCTTGGGCAGAACAAGAAGCGAAGGTCTGGGTTGAAGCAGTGATTCAAACTTTGAAGGAAAGTTTAGAAAAAGCTAATGTAAATCCTAAAGAGGTAGCAGGAGTTTCGTTTAGCGGTCTGTACGGAGGGTCGGGCGTTCCAGTAGATAAAAATATGAGCCCTCTCTATCCATGCCTTATTTGGATGGATAGAAGAGCTTGGCAAGAAACACAATGGGTTAAAGATAATATTCCTCATGATAAACTTTTTGAAATTACCGGAAATTATGTAGATTCTTATTTTGGATTTACAAAAATAATGTGGATAAGAGATAATTTACCAGACATTTGGAATAAAACGTATAAATTTGTTAGTCCGAAAGATTATGTTATTTTTGAATTAACTGGGGAATTATCAACAGATTATAGTTCGGCTGGAAATCTTGGGGGGATTTTTGATATTAGAACTAAAAATTGGTCTAAAGAAATGGGAGATGCATTAGGAATACCAATAACTATGCTTCCTGAAAAGATCCTTAATTCTCATGATATTGCAGGTTATCTTACTAAAGAAATGTCTACAATGACAGGCTTAATTGAGGGTACTCCAATAATAAGTGGAGGAATAGATGCACCAATGGCTCAATTAAGTGCAGGGATTTTAAATGAGGGAGAACACGTATTTATGGCAGGAACTTCAACTTGCTGGGGAACTCTCTTAAACGATAGAAAACCAACTTCTTCAAAATTAGTTAATTATCCTTACGTAGTCGAAGCAGATAAATTACTTTACACTTTTGGGGGAAGCGCTACAACGGGGGCTTTAGTTGATTGGTTTATTGATGAATTTGGGCAATTGGAATCTAATGTAGGTAAACAAGTTGGTATTTCTCCTTATGACCTTCTGGAATTAAAAGCAAAAAAGGTGCCTTTAGGAAGTGAAGGATTATTAGCTTTGCCATATTTTATGGGAGAACGCTCACCTATTTGGGATCCGGACGCAAGAGGAGTTATTCTAGGACTTTCGCTCTATCATCAAAAGCATCATGTATATAGAGCTTTAATGGAATCAGCAGCATACTCTTTGAGACATAACATGGAAACAGCTAAAGAATCTGGTATTAAATTGAATCCAGATTGTTGGATAGTAGGTGGAGTTGCCAATTCAGAATTGTGGACAAAAATATTTGCAGATGTTACAGGATATAACATGATAAAACTTTCTGATAATATCGAGGCACCTTTAGGAGACGCATTTCTTGTAGGTTTAGGGACTGGTATATTTAAAAAACCAGAAGAAATAAAAAAATGGATAAAGATTGAATCAAAAATTGAAGCAAAAAAAGAGAATTTCAAGAAATACGATCAATATTACCAACTCTTTTTAGAATTGTATGAAAACACAAAAGACATAATGCATAAAATATCAAAATTGTAGATTTTTAGAAATAATATTTTGAATTTAGAATAGAGTAACCTTAGCTTTCATTACAAGCAGCGATTAAGTTAAAAAATCGTATTTAATCAAAAATGAAAATTATATTATAGTTAACTTTGGAGGTGTGATGATGATAGTAAAAAGAAAACCAAAAATCGGTATTTTAGGAATCATGCAAAAACTGTACGACAAGACTTATCCAAATATTGTAGAAACTCAATCAAATTATGTAAGAAATGTTATTAAAGAACTCCAAGATATTGCAAACTTTAAATTCTCAAGACCTGCAAGAGATAGAAAAGATATTGAACAAATAGTTGAAGAATACAACAACGATAAAGAGTTAGACGGAATAATGATTATGATGTTAACTTATAGTCCAGGACAAAGAATAGTACCAGCATTAAAAAATAACAAATTACCAATAATGCTTGCTAATACTCAACCTTTACCTTCTGTTACTCAGGATTGGAATATGGAACACTTAACATACAATCAAGGAATACACGGCGCTCAAGATAACATGAACGCAATTGTTAGATTAGGAATAAATTGTCCTGTTATTAGTGGGGATTGGAAAGATGAAGCGTTCAAAAAAGAGATAGAAGATTGGGCGCTAGCTGCTCAAGCTGCAAAAGCTGCTAAAAGAATCAGAATAGCAGTTATAGGAAGAATGCCGGGGATGGGTGATATTACATTTGATTCATCAGCATTACTAAAAAAGCTTGGAGTTGAAGTTGTTGATGAAAGTATGGGTAAGATATACTCATATTTGGAAAAAGTAACAAAAGAAGAAATTGAAAAAGTTAAGGGAGAAAATGCCAAGAATTTTGAGATTGATCCTAACCTGAAAGAAGAACAATACAACTTTGCCGCAAAGTTTCAAGTTGCAATTGAAAAATTTTTGAAAGACGAGAATTACGACGGATACAGTATATATTTTGATTCAGTAAAAGACGATGGAAGATTTGAACAACTACCTTTAATGGCAGCTTCCAACTTGATGGCAAAAGGCTATGGATATGGAGCTGAAGGAGATGCCCTTGCTGCAACTGCTGTGATATTAGGCCATATTTTGGGAGAAAATGGACATTTTACAGAAATGTACGCAATGGATTTTGAAAGAGACTCTATTTTTATGAGCCATATGGGTGAGGGAAATTGGAAGGTCGCAAGAAAAGACAAACCAATAAAACTTATAGACAGATTTTTGGGAATAGGGGATCTAAACAACCCTCCAACAATTGTATTTAACGTTCAACCAGGGCAAGGGACTATAGCTTCGTTAGCTCCAATCAGTGAAGGTAATTTCAGGTTAGTTGTATCAAAAGGAGAAGTACTAGACAGCGAAGAATATCCAAACGTCGAAATGCCATACTTTCATTTTAAACCAGATACCGGAGTAAGAGACTCTATGAAGAACTGGCTTAAGAACGGAGGGACGCATCACCAGTGCTTCAACATCGGAGATATTGTTAGGAGGTGGGAGCTGTTTGCAGAGATGGTGGGTATTGAGTGTGTAAGGGTGTGAGAAACAGATTAATTATATGGAGGTGGAGAAAGTGAAAAAAAGTTTTATGTTTGTATTTTTTGTGATTCTTTTAAGTACATTTATATTTGCGCAAGCAGAATATATGCCAGGTGTACCTAGAAACGAGCTAATAATTATAGAAAATCCAGATGGAAGAGCAACAGATCCGGGCAACTTTAATTTGTGGGCTCCTGGGTCTCCTTCATGGTCAAGAGGTCTTCAACAAATATGTATGGATGCATTGTGGTATATCGACCCTGATGCGGGTATTGAAGGAGATCCATGGTTAAATTCGTTGGCAGCAGAACCTCCAATTTATAACGATGATTACACAGAAATGACTATTAAATTAAGAGAAGGTATTTATTGGAGTGATGGAATTGAATTTTCAGCGGATGATGTAGTATTTACCGTAGAAACATTAAAAGCTCATCCAACGATGTCTTGGGGATCAAATTTTCAAATTTATGTTGATGAAGTGTATAAAACGGATAATTATACAGTTGTTTTGAAATTGAAAGAACCAAATTCTCGAATGCATTCAACATTTACAGTTCGATGGTCGGGCTGTTATATTATGCCAAAACATATTTATGAACATGTTGAAGATCCAGAGGCATATAAATTTAATCCTCCAGTTAGTTTAGGTCCTTATGTTTTGAAATCTTTTGATCCAAATGGATACTGGACTTTATGGGAAAAAAGAGATGATTGGGAGAGAACAACTTTAGGCAAATTGTATGGAGAACCAGGTCCAAATTATGTTCTTTACATTGGCTTAACACAAGAAAGAAGGGTGTTAGATCAGATGAAACATGAACTCGACATAATCCATGACTTAGCTCCAGAAGCTGCTATATCTTTAATACAGAGTAATCAATATGCTGTGACTTGGTTTGATAAATTTCCATGGGCTCATCCTGATCCAACTTTAATATCAGTGCTATTAAATCACGAAAAATATCCTTATAATATTCCAGAGGTTCGCTGGGCTCTCACACTAACAATTAATGCCCCAGAAGTTGCTTTAGCTTCTTATAATGGAGCAGCAACTCTTTCACCTATAGCAGTTCCTCCTACAGGCAACCACTTAAAATGGTATTTTGATCCTATGGAATCATGGTTAAAAGAGTTTTATCTAGAAGTCGAAGGTGAAAAATTTTATCCCTATGATGATACTATTTCTCACAAAGTTGCTGATTTAGCAAAATCGCAATTTGGTTATGAAGTTCCAACGGATCTCGAGAAAATTAAAGAATCTTTAGGATATGGGTGGTGGAAATATTCACCAGAAATAGCAGAAAAATTACTTAGAAGTCAAGGTTTTACAAAGGATAATAGAGGTCGATGGCGACTACCAAATGGAGAATTGTGGAAAATTAATATTATTTGTGAAGCTGAAGGAAGACCTATAGCTACTAGAGGTGCGGAGAAAATAGCAGAACAATGGAGAAAATTTGGAATTGATGCTCAAATTCAAGGTGTCAGTACTGCTATTCTTTGGCCTAGTTATTTGAATCCGGGTAACTTTGAAGTTGCTTATGCATGGAATATAGAAACTTGGGGAGGTCATCCTGATCTTTCATTTTTCCTCCGAACTTGGCACTCAGATTATTATAAAGAGAGTGGGGTCCTATCAGCTGGCTCAAATTATATACGCTATAAAAGCGAAGAACTAGACAAAATAATTGAGAACATGCAAAAAACAGATTTTTTCGATTATGAGAAAAATATAGATATTGGATTAGATTTTCTGAAATTGATGGTTAGAGATATGCCTGAAATTCCTCTTATGTCATATAACGTTTTTACCATTTGTGATGGATATTATTGGACAGGTTATCCTACTGCAGAAAATCCTTACACTAATCCTGTTCCTAACTGGGCAAATAGCAAATATATGTTTCCATTATTAAAACCTACAGGTAGAAAGTAAAATTAGTTTTAACCTGCCTAAGGTCTCCTTAGGCGGGTGTTTCTTGGTAGAATAGGTATTTTTAGGAGGAAGAATAATGAAAAAATCTTTAGTTGACTATGTTGTCAGAAGAATTATTCAGTTCATAATTCTTGTAATCATTAGTACTTCGATAATTTTTATACTTCCTAGATTATCTCCAGATACTGGTCCTGTAGAGCAAGCAATAGGTCGAGTTATGAGTCAAGGACAATATATAGATCCTCAAGCAGTTGAGCAGCTTAGAGAAAATCTAGAAATAGCTTATGGCTTAAAAGGAAACATCTTTCAACAATATTTTACCTTCTGGGGGAACTTTTTAAAAGGTGATCTTGGACCATCTTTTGCTTATTTTCCTACACCTGTAACAGAACTGATATTTCACTCTTTACCTTGGACAATAGGACTTCTAGGAATAACCACTATTCTATCCTGGATTTTAGGAAATTGGTTAGGTGGAATTGTCGGGAACAATAGGAATAAAAAATGGGCGAGAACTGTGGAAGTTATTATAAATGGATTTAGACCTATACCTCACTATATACTTGCATTGGTTCTTTTGATTCTTTTTTCTCATGTTTTTCCTATTTTTCCATCTGGTGGCGCTTATCCACCTGGCATTATTCCTAATTTTAGCTGGAGTTTCATTCTTGAAGTTATAAAACACGCATTTTTACCTGCACTTTCTTTATTTATTTTAGGTATAGGTGGTTGGTTTCAGGGAATGAGAACATTGGTTTCTCATATTGTTCAAGAGGATTATGTTACTTATGCCAAATTAACTGCTATAAAGAAAAACGAAATTTTTAGGGGTTATATACTCAGAAATGCAATGTTACCTCAAGTCACTGGACTGGCTTTACAAATTGGAATGCTTTTTAGTGGTACTTTGATAGTTGAGATTGTTTTCAATTATCCTGGAATTGGCTTTTTAGCATATCAAGCCATTTTGAGGTCTGACTATAATTTAATAATGGGAGTAACTATTTTTTCAATACTAGCTGTTGCATTAGGAACATTAATTATTGATTTAATATATCCATTGCTTGATCCAAGAATCTCTTATGAAAAATAAGCCAAGAAAGGTGGTTGAGACATGAATTTTAAAGATTTAATTAAAAAGGATATGAGATTTAGAATTGGGTTTATTATCATTTTATTGATATTCTGTTTTTCATCATTTTCATTTTTTTCACCTATAGATCCTTTTTCTACTTATTATGTTCCTGTTAATAGGCCTCCAAGCTTAGATTACATTTTTGGGACTAATTCAAAAGGTCAAGACCTTTTTTGGATGACTTCTTTTGCATTTCGCAATTCTATTTTTTTTGGTTTAATAACTGCGTCTATTTCAAGAATAATAGCGTTACTTGTAGGAACTGTTTCAGGTTATAAAGGAGGAAAGACTGATAGTGTCCTTATGATAATAAACGATAGTTTTATTACCTTGCCTGTCCTTTTAGTAATGATATTAATAGCAATGGTGTTTAGAAGGTTACCTTTCTTTTTATTGGCAGTTGTATTAGCCTTTTTTGGGTGGTCTTGGGACGCAAGATTATTTAGATCCCAAATATTAAGTTTAAAAGAAAGAAAACTAACTTATACAGCCAGATTTTCGGGAATGAAAACTCTTGATTTGATTTTCAAAATATATTTTCCACATCTTACACCTATTTTTTTTTCAACGTTTATTAATAATATGATTTGGTCTCTTGGATTGGAAGTTACTTTATCTGTATTAGGCTTAACAAGTCTTCAAACTCCTTCAATTGGAACCACTATCTATTGGGCAAATCAACATCAAGCACTTATATTAGGAGTATGGTGGTGGTTAGCAATACCATTAATAGGAGCTATTCTTTTGTTTACATCTCTTTATCTTTTAATAGTAAGTTTAAACGAATATATAGATCCAAGAGTTAGAGCCCAAGGGGGGATCTCTTAAATGTCTTTATTAGAAATCTATGAAATTAGTGCATATTATGTTCATAACAACTCTACTACTAAAGCAGTAGATAATGTAAGCTTTTCTGTAGAAGAGAATGAAATATTTGGCATAGCCGGAGAATCCGGATGTGGGAAATCAACTTTAGTTAAGACTATTTATGGATTTATAGAGCCTCCTTTATATCTTGATAAAGGAAAAATTATATACAATTTTAAGGACTCAAATGAGATTAATTCTGTAACAAAAAAGAATATATCCTCAAATTGGTGGAAAAAAATTTCTTATATTCCCCAAGGTTCAATGAATGTACTAAACCCTGTAAGAAGAATTAAGAAATTTTTTCGAAATCTATGGAAAGCTCATAGTATGAATTTGAGTTATGAAAAATATTATAATTTGGTGATTAGTCATTTACACCATTTAGGCTTACCTGCAGATATTTTAGAATATTATCCTCACCAATTATCTGGAGGAATGAAACAAAGAGTTGTAATTGCAGCTGCATCGCTATTTCACCCTGAATTGATCGTTGCAGATGAACCTACTTCTGCACTAGATGTGGGTGTTCAATTGGATGTATTGAGATTACTTATAAAGATACAAAACGAATACAAAAATACTATCATTATAGTAGCCCATGATATGTCTGTCATGGCGAATTTTTGTTCAAGAATTGCCATTATGTATGCAGGAAATATTGTAGAAGTAGCAGAAACAAAAGCTCTCTTTAAAAATCCTTTACATCCTTATACCAAATTGTTAATTGATTCTCTTCCGAAGATAGGAGATATAAGAGAATTAAAAGCAATCCCAGGATCTCCTCCGGATCTTACTTCTCCTCCTTCAGGATGTAAATTTCATCCTCGTTGCCATTTTGCAAAAAATATTTGTATAAAAGAGGAGCCTAATTTAAAAAAAATAACTATAGATCATGCTGTTGCTTGTCACTTATTAGAGAGGTGATTTTCTGTGAACGCAATGGAAGGTATCTCTATTAAAAATGTTACCAAAACTTATTCTCAAAGAATTCTCTTTTCTAAAAAAACATTTAATGCGGTCGAAAATGTTTCTTTAGACATAACCACCGACCCACCTGAAATTTTTAGTTTGGTAGGGGAAAGTGGAAGTGGGAAAAGTACTTTAGCAAATATGATTCTTCAATTAATAAAACCTGATATAGGTGAAATTCTATTGAATGGCAAGAAAATAAATGATTTTGAAATGTTAGAATTTATGAAAAAAATACAACCTATATTCCAAGATCCTTTTGATTCATTTGATCCCATGAAAAAGACAGATTTATTTATATATGAAACAGTAAAAAATTTTAATATAGCCCGAAATAAAGACTCAATTAATTACATTATAGATCAATGTTTACAAAAAGTTGGATTAAATTATCAAATGATTAAAGGAAGATATCCTCATGAATTTTCAGGAGGGCAGTTACAAAGAATTGCAATTGCTAGGGCTTTAGTGGTGAAACCTTTGTTTTTAGTAGCAGATGAGCCTGTTTCCATGCTTGATGCTTCTTTAAGAATATCTATTGTGAATTTATTTAAACAGCTTAAAGAAAAGGAAAATTTAAGTGTATTGTATATTACTCATGATCTTTCTACAGCATACTATATAAGCGATAGAATAGGAGTGATGTTAAGAGGTAATTTAGTAGAAATAGGCAACGCTAAAGAAATTTTAGGTGAGCCATTACATCCCTATACTCAGTTTTTAATGAAAGCTCTTCTCGAACCTGATCCTGATAAAACAAAAATATCCTTGTTTGACAATGAAAAAAATGAAGAAAAAATGACAGAGGTATCTGAATATCAGTTGAAAGGTTGTAAATATGCTAATCGATGTCCAAACGTAAAAAAAATATGTAGAGAAAAAAACCCCGAATATTATTATATAAAGAACAGAAAAATAAAGTGTTTTTTATATGAAGAATTCAAATAAAGTGGTAATAATAAATGTTCCTCTTTAATTTATAAAAACGGAGGTATAGAGTATGAAAAAAGCTAAAATGTACATAGACAAGAACTATATAATTGATAAAGTGGATAATAGGTTATTTGGCTCTTTCATTGAGCATCTTGGTAGAGCAGTATATACTGGAATATATGAACCAGGGCATCCAAAATCTGATGAAAAAGGTTTCAGAAAAGATGTTATTGACTTAGTGAAAGAACTGAATGTTTCGATAGTTCGCTATCCTGGCGGGAATTTTGTATCTGGGTATAATTGGGAAGATGGCGTGGGTCCAAAAGATAAAAGACCGAAAAAGCTTGAATTAGCATGGCAATCCATAGAACCAAATGAATTCGGTACAAATGAGTTTATTGAATGGTGCAAAAAAGTAAATACTGAACCAATGATGAGTTTAAACCTTGGTACAAGAGGTATAGATGAAGCTCGTAACTTTGTTGAATATTGTAACCATTCTGGTGGAGGATATTATGGAGAATTAAGAAAAAAGCATGGATATAAAGAACCTCATAAAGTAAAGATTTGGTGTTTAGGAAATGAAATGGATGGTCCATGGCAAATAGGCCATAAAACAGTTGAAGAATATGCACGATTAGCAGAAGAAACAGCAAAGGTTATGAAGTTGGTGGATCCAGATATTAGTTTGGTTGCATGCGGAAGTTCTGGTTGGCACATTCCCACTTTTGGCGAATGGGAAGCAACAGTTCTTGAACATACATATGATTATGTTGATTACATTTCACTTCATGCATATTACGATAATTACGAGGATAACATTGAAAACTTCTTGGCTAAATCCATCGATATGGATTCATACATAAAATCGGTTATTGCGACTTGTGATTACATCAAGGGTAAGAAAAAAAGTAAAAAGACGATTAATATATCATTTGATGAATGGAATGTTTGGTTTCATTCAAGAGAAGCTGATAAAAAAGTAGAGCCGTGGCAAATTGCTCCTCCTTTACTTGAAGATGTATACACTTTCGAAGATGCACTATTGGTTGGTTTAATGCTAATTACGCTTTTAAAGAATGCTGATAGAGTAAAAATTGCATGTTTGGCTCAGTTGGTAAATGTTATAGCACCAATCATGACAAGAAAAGGTGGAGGAGCATGGAGACAAACTATTTTTTATCCGTTTATGCATGCCTCAAACTTTGGTCGAGGAAAGGTCTTACAACCAGTAATTTCAACTGATAAATACGACACGAAAGATTTTAAAGAAGTTCCATTCGTAGATTCTATTCCTGTTTTTAACGAAGAAAAAAATGAATTAACTATTTTTGCAGTAAACAGAGCACAAGACAAAATGGTATTTGAATGCGAATTAAAAGGGTTTGAAGATTATTCGGTAATTGAACACATAGTATTAGAAAATAGTGATCTTAAAGCTGTTAATACTGAGGATAAGCCAGATAATGTTAAACCTCACTCAAATGGTAATGCAAGAAATGAAGGAGAAAAAGTAATGGCTGAGCTATCTCCTCTTTCTTGGAATGTAATTAGAGTAGGTAAAAAATGATTAATAATTAATTTTAGTTTGTAATCAGAAAAAGAGTGCTTTTTAAGCAAACCTACATTTTTAATTGCATTAGGTAAAAACACGCAAGAAAGAATTTATTCTGAAAGAAAAATGTATATTAATAACAAAGTTATACAATTACTATTTATTAAAAAATATTAATTTTAAAAAAGTAACAAATAGTAAGTAATGATCTCATGTTTTGTACCCGATGAAGTGCTTAGAGTATTTCTGGCTAGTTTTTCATCAATTGATTGGCTTAGAATTAGAAACAAGTTAAACATCGAAATCTGCATAAAGGGAGGATCCATAGCACTAGTTGTTATTATGTTTAAGCTTATCTTGTCTCTTTTTATTGTCGAAGAAGGAACAAAAAGTCACAAGGAAAAGGAGATACAAAGGTTATTAGGATCAAAAATATCTATTTTGATTTTTTTAAAAGTAAAATCTATAATCTGATCGAGTAAAGAATTATCAAAATAATGCTTAAAAAGAGAAATAGAAAGTTCAAAAGGGAAAAGAAAAATAGATCAGATCCTATAGCTTGAGAGAAAATGGGTAACGAATCAGTTCTGTGGAATTATAACTTTAACCTTTTGAACAAATACGATTTTAAATAAATAACAATGAGGAAAACGAGTTTTACCGACCTGAGATTATCGTTTCAACATCAGGGGCTACACACAATCAATCTGATCAATCAAATCAAGCAAGTATTTAAACTCAGAATGTTTGTACATAGGAGAAGATTATTGCCTTTAAAAACTGTGAGTATTGAATGATAAAAATCGCAAATTTGTAATATAAATTTAAATTCAAAGGAGGATCTACTATGTTTTTTGGTAAAAAGAGAAACTTTAGAAGAGTTACAAAAGCTTTTTCATTGATTGTTTTATTCATATTTTGTTCATACATTTTATTAGGAGAAACGGTAACTTTGGAAATATGGGGATATTTTACTCAAGGAGTACATGGTATATATGATACTGTTGAACGGTGGAACAATACACATGGAGATGTTAAAGTTAAATATACCTATATTCCCTACGAGAATTTAAATCCCCAAATTACTCGAGCTGTTTTATCAGGTAATGTACCAGATATAGTATATGTTGAAATAGCTAGTCACGCCTCTTTTGCCAGTATGGGAGCTTTTGAGGATATTACTTCAAAAGTTAAAAGTGAAGAGGTTGTAGAAAAAACTAATCAAATATTTGAAGGCCCTTTAGCTTCCGTTACATTCAATAATAAAATTTATGGTTTGCCTGATAATAGTA
This sequence comes from Defluviitoga tunisiensis, assembly GCF_000953715.1. Taxonomy (NCBI): domain Bacteria; kingdom Thermotogati; phylum Thermotogota; class Thermotogae; order Petrotogales; family Petrotogaceae; genus Defluviitoga; species Defluviitoga tunisiensis. Next base: position 450,218 of record NZ_LN824141.1, on the reverse strand, counting down.
ATACGCTTGTATTATTTTATAATAAAGACATGTTTAAAAGAGCGGGATTAGATCCTAATAATCCCCCAGCCACCTGGGAAGAATTGGAAATAGCAGCAAGTAAAATTAGTGCTTTGGGTAAAGAAATTTATGGGATGATATTTACTGCTTTCAAGAGTGAAGAAGGTACATTTCAAATACTTCCTTTTATACAAATGGCTGGAGCAGATTATGATTCCTTAGATACTCCTGAAGCAGCAGAGGCGATAAAATTTCTTACCAATTTTATAAAAAACGGATGGGCTCCTTCTGATGTTTTAAATATTACACAAACTGAATCTTTTGATTTCTTTACAGCACAAAGAGTAGGTATGGCTTTAAATGGCCCATGGATGTTTGATGCGTTAAATGATGTAAACTTCGATTGGGGAATTACTTTATTACCTGTGAACAACAAAAAAAATATTCGTGCTTCTGCATTAGGCGGAGAAAATGTTGCAATAATGGCCGGAAGTGACCATAAAGAAGAATCATGGGAATTTTTGAAATGGCTATATTACGATGATAATAACTATGTACAGCATCTCAAAGATGGCAATAGATTACCCAGCAGAGGGGGTTTAATGGAGTTTAATCCAGAATGGCAAAATTTTCCGATGAATGTTGTTCTTGAGCAATTAGAATTTGCAAAAGCTAGAGGTCCTCACCCTCAATGGCCACAGATTTCAAATTATATTCAAATAGCTTTTCAAAAAGCTTTTTCTGGTCAAGCATCACCAGAACAAGCTTTGAAAGAAGCTGCCAATAATATAAAAAAATTACTTTAAGAGCTGTCTTTTTATCTCTAAGATCTTGCTCACGAAAGCAAGATCTTAGAGATTTTCATTTATATCATTTTTGAATTAAAGTAAATAACAAAATGATTTAAAAATATATTAGGAATAAGAAAATATTGTGGAGGGAAGTTAATGAATAAGTATAAAATAAAAAAATGGTATAAAAATGAGGGTTATTTACTATTTTTTTTAATTCCTGCACTTTTCTTTTTATGTGTTTTTGCAATTTACCCTATTGTTTATAATATAATTATAAGTTTTCAAAATTTTAATTTATTTACTATAAATTTACCAAGTAAAGCTTTTATAGGATTCAAAAATTATAAAGATGTTCTTCATTCTTCGGATTTCTTGCTTGTATTATTTAATACGATTGTTTTCACTGCCGCTAGTGTTTTTTTTCAGTTTATAATCGGTTTTATTTTTGCTTTGATTTTAACAAGGAAAGATATTCCTTCAAAATTAAATAATTTTTGTAGAAGTTTTATTTTTTTAGGATGGGTTCTACCGGATATCGTTGTTGCAACAACTTGGAAATGGCTCTTGTCAACACAAGGTGGTGCAATAAATTATATATTGATGGAATTCAACTTTATTAGAAATCCGATTTCTTGGCTCAGCGATCCAAACTACGCATTATTAGGGATTATCATAGCTAATATTTGGTACGGAATTCCTTTTAATATGATGTTACTAATTGGGGGATTAAGTGGACTTCCATCTGATATATATGAAGCAGCTAGAATAGATGGAGCTAATAAAATAAAGCAATTTTATCATATAACATTACCTCTACTAAAACCTACTATTTTTGCTACTTTAATTTTAGGAACTATTTTTACTCTTAAAGTTTTTGGACTAATAATAACTATGACAGGAGGAGGACCAGTTAATGCCTCAAACATTCTTTCTGTTTGGTCTTATCAAATGTCTTTAAAATTTTTTGAATTTGGTCAAGGGGCTGCAATTTCTAATATTTTACTTTTTATTATGTTGATTATATCAATATTTTATATAAAAGTAACAAGCAAGGAGGAAAGTTATGCTTAAAAAAATTTTTATTGTTGCGATAATTATTTTGATAACAGTATTGTATTTTTTTCCTATTTATTGGATGATTTCCTCATCATTAAAACATAGCTCTGAATTTCGCTCTTATCCGCCCACTTTTATACCTAGGCAATTAACTCTGGAAAATATAAAAACTGCAATTAATGATGGAGTAATTAAGAATATAGCAAACAGCTTAATTATAGCTATTTCAAGCACAATTATAGTAATATTAGCATCTTCTTTAGCTGGATATGCAATTGCAAGAATGCATTCTAAATTGGTTACTATTATATTACTTTTTTTCTTGATATCTCAAATGCTTCCTCAAATCGTTGTAGCAACTCCTTTGTACCTTTTTTTTAATGATTTAGGCTTATTAAATACATATCTCTCAGTAATCTTGGCGAATGCAACTTTTGCAATACCTTTTGCTACTATTATATTAAGAACAACTTTTTTGCAAATTCCTATGGAGCTTGAAGAGGCTGCGCGAATAGACGGTTGTAATAAATTTCAATCATTTCTTAAAATAACATGGCCTTTATCTAGTAGTGGTTTAACAATTGTTGGAGTTATTAGTTTTGTTTGGGGATACGGGGACTTTATTTTTGCTAGTACTTTTCTACAAAATCAAGAAAAATATCCCGCTACAGTTGGTCTATATAATTATTTAAGCGCTCAGATTCAAGATTGGAGTAAAGTTATGGCTTTTTCAACTTTAGCTATTATACCTATCGTGATATTATTTATTTTTTTGCAAAAATATATTGTTCAAGGAATGACAGCTGGAGCAATTAAATGAATACTAAAATATTTTTGTTTAAGTAAAGATTTAGTTGCTAAAAAAATAAAAGTTAATAGGTAATAAAAGAGTTTATCCTTATGACTAATTACTATTCTATAAGTCCAAAAGTAGTAAAAAAACAGATTAACTAGAAGTAATAAGCTAAACAGATATTATATATTATGTGAGGAGGAATAAAAAAATGACTAGAGCAAAAATAATAAACTTTTTAGATTCATCGAAAAACAAGATAACACCATTTTCTATTGATTCTGTGGAGATAAGTGGTTTCATGGGAGAATATTTAAAAACAATGTTAGAAGATACTATCCCTAGCCAATATAAAATTTTAGAAGACTCGGGAACTTTAGATAATTTCAGAATAGCTTCTGGAAAAAAAGAGGGTTCATTTAGAGGAATGGTCTTTAGTGATTCTGATGTATACAAATGGTTGGAAGCAGCTTCTTATGCTTTACTGTTTATAGATAATGACGATAAACAATTAAAAGAAAAAATAGATAATACGATTCAAGAAATCAGAGATGCTCAAGACAAAGATGGATACATAAATACTTACTTTACTTTTGAGAAAAAGAAAGAAAGGTGGAGTGATTTAGCAACAAAACACGAGTTATATTGTGCAGGTCATTTAATACAGGCAGCTATTGCTCATAAAAGGATAACTGGAGAAGACACTCTTTTTAATGTAGCAATTAAATTTGCTGATTTAATTGCAAACACCTTTGGTCTAGATAAAAAAAGAGGGGCACCTGGACATCCAGAAATTGAAATGGCGTTAGTTGAGTTATACCGTGAAACAAACAATCAAAAATATTTAGATCTTGCTAAATATTTCTTAGAAGAGCGAGGAAATGGATATGCAAGCACCTACAAATTCTTCAATCCAGAATATTATATAGATCATAAGCCTTTCAAAGGATTAGAAGAGATGACAGGTCATGCTGTAAGAATGTTGTACCTTTGTAATGGAGCAACGGATATTTATTTGGAAACAGGTGACGAAGAGTTATTTTCTACTTTAGAAAAACTTTGGAATAATCTAGTTACCAAAAAAATGTATGTGACAGGTGGTGCAGGATCACGATATGACGGGGAATCATTTGGAGAAGAATATGAACTTCCAAATAGAAGAGCATATACTGAAACTTGTGCTGCAATAGCTTTATTTATGTGGAACTATAGAATGCTTTTAGTAACGGGTGATGCCAAATATGCTGATTTAATGGAATTAGTGTTATATAATGGATTGTTATCTGGGATTTCTATAGATGGTAGACATTATTTTTATGTAAATCCTCTAGAAGATAGAGGAAGGCATAGAAGACAGCAATGGTATGAATGTGCATGTTGTCCACCTAACATTGCAAGAACTCTAACCTCTTTTTCTGGATACATGTATGCAACATCTAAGGATGGAATTTACATTAATCTGTACGAAAAGAGCGAAGCTAATTTGGAGTTTGGTGGAAAGAAAGTTGTAATAACTCAAGAAACAGACTACCCTTGGGATGGAAAGATAAGAGTAAACATCTCAACAAAAGGAGATAATACTTTCAAGGTATTTCTAAGAAAACCTTCATGGGTAGATAGTTATGAAATAGTAGTTGATGGAGAGAAGATCTCTAAAAATACCGAAAAAGGTTTTATTGAAATTCATAAAAATTGGATGGGTACACATGAAATTGAATTAGATTTTCCAATAACCATAAATTATTTAGAAAGTCATCCTTTTGTAAGGGAAAATCTTGAAAAAGTAGCAATAAAAAGAGGACCTTTGGTATATTGCGCAGAACAAGCAGATAATAAAGATGGCGACGTATGGAACTATATAATCGACGTTAACGGGGATTTTGAGCAGGAAAATTTTGAAATAGGATCAAAAAAAATACTTAAATTAAAGACCAAAGGATACGTTAAAGATTTAAAGGATTGGAAAGGAAAGTTGTATAAACAGTTAAAGAATAGAGAAATGAATACAAAAGAAATTAATATGACTCTAGTTCCATATTTCTCTTGGGCAAACAGGGAAGAAGGACCTATGAATGTTTGGTTGAGAAAATAGATGATATAATACAATAAGATTTATAATAAAAAAACAAAGAAATATTATGGAGGAGTATCTGCAGTGAAAAAAACAAAACAAGAAATAATCAAAGAATACATCTTAGATCAGATGAGAAGTGGACATTTAAAAAAAGGAGATAAGATTCTGTCAGAAAATAAGTTAGCGGAATACTTTTCTGTAAGTCGTCAAACGGTTCGAAAAGCATTATCAGATTTAGAAAACGAAGGGTATTTAATATCAAAAAGAGGTAGTGGCACCTACGTTAAATCAGTAAAAAAAGACAAAGAAAACATTGGGATATCGACGCAATCTTTGACAGATTATATATTTCCTTTCATTGTAATGGGGGCTGAAGATCAACTAAGAAATACTAAATATAAATCTTTCATTGGGAATGCTAAGAATGATCCGGTTATAGAAAAAGAGATATTAGAAAGATGGATGGATGATGGTGTTAAAGGATTGATAATTGATCCGGTAGTTAGTGCTACTAAACAAGCAAATATACATCTTTTAACGCAAATTAGTGAAAAAATACCAATGGTCATTATTAACAGTGATTTAGATATCCCTAAAGCAGGAATTTTAATCTTAAATGATTATGAATGTGGTGCTTTAGCAGCAGATAAATTTTTGTCTTTAGGTCATAAAAAGTTAGCAGTTATTTATAAGGCGATTCATAAAGCTACTGTTGAAAGGGCGAATGGTTTTATAGATAAAGTTAAAGAATATAAAAAAACCACATTATATGAACTACCTTTTCATGCCCTTGAGACATCTGATACGGCAATAAATTTAATAATGTCTCTCTTGAGTCTTCCTAAAGATAATGTACCAACTGCTATATTTTGTTCAAATGACCTTGTTGCAATGCAAGTAGTTATGGCAGCTAAAAGATTGAGGCTAGAAATTCCAAAAGACATATCAATAATTGGATTTGATGATGCTGATTTTGCACAAGCACTAGAGATCTCTACTTTTAGACATCCAAAACAAAAATTTGGAGAGAAAGCGGCACAAATGCTTTTAAAAATGATTGAAGAAAACAATAATGGTAAACCTGAAAAGGTTGTGGAGAAAGCCGAATTTATCGAAAGGAACAGTATAATTAGAAAAATTTAGGTGAAAAATATGATTGATGATATATTAAAGCTAGGTATTAATGAAATGGCAAATTTGAATTTCGACTGTTATTGTGGAAAAACTCATAAAGTTCATATAGAAAATATTATTGTAAATGAAAGTGCTTTGAAAGATTTAGAAAGAGTATTAGCAGGATTTAAAGATAAGAGCATTTTCTTGGTAGCAGATAAAAATACTTATAAAGTTTGTGGAGAAAAGATAGAAAAAGAATTAAAAAAGAAAAGGTATAATTTAAAATCTTATGTTTTTTACACCAATAGTGATTTAGTTCCTGACGAAAAAAGTATAGGTAGGTTGATAATAGAAGTTCCCAAAAATACATCGTTAATTCTTGCAATAGGTTCGGGTACCATAAACGATATTTGTAGATTTATTAGTTATAAACTGGATATACCTTACATTATTGTTGCTACAGCACCTTCTATGGATGGATATGCTTCTACCGTTTCACCTCTTATTGTAGAAGGATTTAAAATGACGTATGAAGCTGTATATCCAAAAGCAATAATTGCAGATACAAATATATTAAAAGAAGCACCACTAGAAATGATTCATGCTGGTTTCGGAGATATATTGGGCAAATACACCTCTTTAACAGATTGGAAACTATCAAAAATAATAAATAATGAATATTACTGTCAAACAACTGTGAATCTTGTAGAGAAAGCTAGAGAGAAATGTGTAGAGAATGCAGAAAGAATTAAAAATAGAGATGAGAAAATTATAAGGCAATTAACAGAAGCTCTTATTGTCTCTGGAATAGCCATAGGTTTTATAGGATATTCAAGGCCCGCTTCGGGGGCCGAACATCATTTAGCACATTATTGGGAAATTGCAGCTTTGCGAAACAATCAATCTCATCCATTGCATGGAAATTCTGTTGGAGCAGCTACCCTTGTTGTTTCCATGATATACCAATTAATGAAAGATAAAATTCCTAATGAGATAGATCTGCCTGATCCTGAATATATAATTTCTATTCATGAAAAAGTTGGTTCTATTTATAATCCTAGGGATTTAGGAATTCCGGAAGAGGTTTTTGCTGATAGTATAATACATGCAAGAGAAATCAGAAATAGATACACAATACTTCAACTTGCATATGAAAATAATCTATTAGAAAAATTTTCAAAAATTCTAACAGAAGAATTTTACTAAACTGTATAATTGTAAAGAGTCCACTCTTGCATTGAGTGGACTTTTTGTTTTAGTGACTTCCAGTTATACAAAAAGGTGTTATAATAAAAAGGATTATCAACCTATAAATAAATATTAACTATGCATTTTTCTTAAGAATCCCCAGGATGATTAGAAAGGTAGTAGAGTTTTTGAAGGTGTATCAGTATAGCAAGGCTAGATTAAGGAGGAAGTTATTAGTTTGGAAAAAGAAATTCAAGTAGATGAAAAAAATTATTATTCAAGGTTAGACACGTTTATTAGGAAAAATTTTCCTGAATTGAAATTGGGTGCAATATATAGTTTGATTAGAAAAGGGTTTGTAAAAGTTAATGAGAAAAGAATTAAAAAAAATAATTATCTCTTGAATATTGGAGATACAGTTAAAATAATACTCAATGAAGAAAAGATTGAAGATATTAAAAGACCGCTTATGCCATCATTAAAGCCTCGAGCTATGAAGTTTGACATAATTTATGAAGACAAAGACCTTTTAGTTATTAACAAACCTCCTAAAGTTTCAGTTCATCCTGGTAACAAAGAGGAAAAAGTTACAATAATTGAAGGTGTAATGTATTATTCTCAGGGAGATTTTGAACCACATTTAGTTCATAGGTTAGATAAACTCACTTCTGGAGTCATGATTATAGCAAAGTCTAAACAGACAGCCAGAGAAATCTCCTATTTGATACAAGGCAGAGAATCAAAAAAAATTTATTTAGCATTATTAGTCGGAGAATTAAAAAACAATAAAGGGAAATTGACAAGTCTTGTTGATGAAAAGGAAGCATATTTGAAATATGAAATTGTAGAGAAATTTAAAACTAATCATGGTGTATTTACTTTAGTAAGAATAGAGCTGTTAACTGGTAGAAAGCATCAAATAAGGGTTCAATTTTCAGAGGCGGGTTTTCCTATTGCAGGTGATGATACTTATGGAAATAGAGAGATAAATAAAATATTAAGAAAAAATTTTAATTTAAAAAGATTTTTTCTTCATGCATACAAGATTTCTTTTGATTATAATGGGATTCATTATGAATTTGCTGCTCCACTCAGTCAGGATCTTCAGACTGTATTAGCTAAATTAAAGGAAGATAGTTAGAAATAATGAGGGGGATTACGATGAAAAAAATACAGAAGCATATTTTTTTTATTTCCCTAATATGCTGTTTAATATTCTTTATTTATTCTTTTTATGTTGATTGGCAAAATTCAAAAACTTATTCAATTCTTCCGTTAGAAAGCACGCTTAGTACCGAGAATATGGAAGGTTATTCCTATTATGTCTATAAAAATCATGCGATTTTAAAAGATTTCCAAACCCAGGGGTATGAAAAAGATAACAATTTTCTTAAAGGTCTTTCAGAACAATACAACTATATTTTAATTTCGGAATTTTCAGATTTTGACAAATATTTTACTAATATAAAAGACAAACTTGATAAAAATATACTTGATAAAATGCGGTATTTGCATTATATAAAAGCCGCAGAAATAGATAAATTTGATGATCAAATGATAGTTCAAAGATTTCATAGGGCACTTACAGAAAGAAAGATAAGATATTTTATGTTTCCTGAACATTCCAGGTCTTTAAATCTGATATATTTAATTCATCAAGATTTGGGAACACCCGTTAATATTGAATCTATAACTTATTTATTGCCTTCACCTCTTATCAAATGGTTCGGTTTTGGATTGATTACTTTGAATTTATTTAGTTTCGTTCCTTTGTTTTCATTTGTTTATATTCTAGTATTTATTTTTTTAAAAAACTGGTCTTTTACCATTGCAGCAACGCTTTTTTCTATCATTATCTTTTTTAAAATATCTAAGAAAAATCTCCTAAAAATTATAACCTTTTCGTTATTATTTGGAACATTAGTTTACATGAGTGGTTACGATACATTATTTATATTTAAATTAAATAATGTTAGGGGCGTTAAAATTTTACTAGTTATTTTGCCCTTGTTGGTCTTGTGCAAGGCTTTTATAGACTATACTGGTTTCAAATTTAAAAAAGGTGAATTAAAAAAAACATTTAAAAAGATTGAAAATATAAAAGTTCAGCGAAGTGATATTATTCTAGTTATATTACTCATTTTTGCTGGATTTATTTATATAATAAGAAGCTCAAATTGGGCGTTTGTTTCTAATTTCGAAAGAAAACTCAGAGATTCTCTAGAAAAAGTGCTAATTGCGAGGCCTAGGACAAAAGAATTGATTTCCTATTTTTTTTACTATACACCTCCCATTCCTGGTAGGACGTTTATATGGGATTTTTTTAAGTCGATTTTACCAGTTTCTATATTAGATACATTTTTGCATATACATACTCCTTTATATTTGAGTTTATTAAGAACAGTTAATGGTTTTCTAGTATCTTTGATTTTATTGTTAATTATAATATTTGTAGAAGATATTGTTGTAAAATTAAAAAATATGAGAAAACCTCAAATAGAGCAAAAAGGCGAGAATAATGCAAAAAGTGTTATTAAGGGGGAGGAAAAGGATGAAAAATTTAAATAATTTTTTAAGAAGTGTGGTAATTATTGCAAGTATAGCCGTTGCAGGGATTTCTTTGTATTTATTTTATCTAGAAAATTCTAAAGGTAGGCTTTTTCAGTATTATGCTTTCTCAGATTTGACAAAGTTTTTTTTGACGTTGTTATATATTGTATTGGTGAGTTTACTAATATTTTTTTATATAAGATTATTAATGAAAAAAAAGTATAGTTTGGCATTTTCTTTCACTTTCTTAACAACATTAACATTTTTATCTATTGTTTTATATTCTTCTATGATTCTAAGTGTAGTATATGTCGCGAATCTTTTAGGATTAATGTGGGTCATTTATTTTACAAAAGAAAGAAAATCCGAAGGTGTTGCTAAAAAATCTCAGGAAGAGAATAAACCAATCAATGAAAAAAAATAATAAAGGTATGCAAGTGGCATACCTTTACTATTTTTCCTTGCTATATACATAATTGTAAGCATAAACAGCTTCTTTTAAAATATTGCATGCTTTTTTTAGTTCCTCAGAGTTTAAAACATAGGCTATTCTTATTTCTTTCTTTCCCGCGCCTGGTGTTGCATAAAAACCTGTTAATGGTGCAACCATAACTGTTTCTCCATCAATATCAAACTCAGTAAGAGTCCACTTAACAAACTCTTCAGAATCATCTATAGGTAATTCTATAGACATGTAAAATGCACCACTAGGTTTTTGGAAAATGGCACCCTCTATATTTTTTATTTCGTTATATGCAACATCTCTTCTATTCTGATATTCAATTATTAGTTTGTTCGTATAATCTTTATCCAAATCATACAACAACCCTAATGTACCACATTGTTCAATTAAAGGAGGACATAATCTTGATTGAGCAAATTTCATCACTTCTTCTAAAAAACATTTGTTTTTGGTACCCAGTACACCAATTCTAGCCCCACAAGTGTTATATTCTTTTGAAATACTATCAAGAAAAATGAATCTATCTTGATCTTCAAAGTTCATAATTGAAATATGTTTTTTGCCATCAAATATAATTCCACTGTAAACTTCATCGGAAATTACAAAAATATTTTTTTCTTTTGCAAAATCTACTATTCTTTTTAGTTCTTCATAACTATATACTGTTCCTGTGGGATTTGAAGGATTTGAAAAGATGATAGCTTTGACCTTTTTGTTATACCCCTTTTCTAACTCGTCCCAAGAAGGTATTGAATATCCATCTCTAGGATCGGCTTTTATAGGACATAGTCTGATATTTAACATCTCAGCAAATCCTCTATAATTTGCATAAAATGGTTCTATCACCATTATTTCATCTTCCGGATCCGCCACACAAGCCATTGCAAATATAACCGCTTCACTACCCCCGGTTGTTATTACCAGATCTTCAGGATCAAAATTTATCCCCTTTGATTTATAATGCATAGAAAAAGCTTCTCTTAATTCGTATAATCCTGCTGAGTGACTGTAATATATTACATTTGGTGTATATCGTTTTATTCCTTCAAAAAAAGCCTTTGGTGGTTCCATGTCTGGTTGACCGATATTTAAATGGTATACTTTTTTTCCTGCTTTCTTTGCCATTTCAGCATAAGGAACCAATTTTCTAATCGGTGAAGCCTGGGTATTTAAAACCCGCTTAGATAAAAACATATATACCCTCCTCCTGGTTTACTATTCAAATAGACTACTTTAGAAGAATTCATAAATTTTACACAATATCTTTGTTAATAATAATCCCCAAAAAAGAAGAAAATAAATGTTAAAATTATTAAATTTATTTTATATAATAATATACGAAGGTTAAATATATGCAATCAAAGAAACGTTTTTGTTATTAAAAGTTTAAAAATATAAAAAGGTTAATACAAATAATAACTTGCTAAATTATTGATTTTTGAGATGTTTGATGTATAATTCAATTGTAAGCTATTAATTAGCTTTTCAAACTAATTTTAATTACGATAGAGGGAGGAAGTATGATGGATGCTTTAGCCTTAGATGATTTTACGAAGTACAAGTTTATATCTAACACTAAATTTTCCCCTAACGGTGAAAATTTAGCTTTTGTAATTCATGAGATGGACGTTGATGAGAATAAGTATTTGTCAAATATTTGGGTATATAACGTTTCCACAGGTGAAATAAACAAATTGACTAGCTTCAATCAAGAAAGTTCTTTTGTCTGGCTAGATGAAAATAATATCATATTTTCAACTGTTAGAGAAGAAAAAGATAAAAAAAGATTAGAAAAAGGAGAACCATTTACAATATACTATAAAATTAACATAAATGGAGGAGAAGCAGAAAAATATTTTGAAGTTCCGTTAATGGTTACAAAAATAGAACCACTTAATGACAAGAAATTTGTTTTAACCGGTATTTATGATAGAAAAATAAATGACTTAATAAGTTCTTCTCCAGAAGAAAAAGAGAAATTGCTTGAAAAGATGAGAGAAGAAAAAGATTATGAAATCTTGGATGAAATACCTTTTTGGTCTAATGGTCATGGATTTACAAATAAGAAAAGAAACAGATTATACATTTTTTCTTTTGATGAAAAAATATTAACACCTATTACTGACGAACTAACAAATGTCGACGATTTTAATATAAGTAATGATAAAAGCAAGTTAATATATATATCTAACACATTTAAAGATAAAATGGAAATAAGGTCAGATTTGTATCTATACAATATTGATAATGGACAGCTAGAAAAGTTAACACATGAAGATCCTTTTAGTTATGCATATGCAAATTTTATAGAAGGCAAAATAATATTTTTAGGTTCGAACATGAAAAATTATGGAGTGAATGAAAATCCTAAGTTTTATCTAATGAATATAATGACTAAAGAAGTAGAGCAAATTCATACAGATTTTGACTATAGTACTTGGAGTTCAGTTGGATCGGATTGTAGATATGGTTCAAATCAAGAATTTAAAGTTGAGGGAAACTATTTTTATTTTGAGACAACTGAATATGGAAATTCATATATTAACAGAATAGATGAAAACGGAAAAAGAGAAAAGTTAACAACAAAGCACGGATCTGTAGATGGTTTTGATGTGTTTGATAAAAGTATAGTATTTGTAGGTATGAGGGATAACAAATTACAAGAATTATATGAATTAAAAGATAAACAAGAAAATCAAATAACCTTTTTTAATGAATGGGTTGTTAAAGAAAAAAAATTATCAAAACCGCAAAGAATAACTTTTAATACCAAAGAAGGTATGGAAATTGAAGGATGGATTATGAAACCCATTGATTTTGATGAAACCAAAAAATATCCAGCAATATTAGATATACATGGAGGACCGAAAACTGTATATAGCGGAGAAGTTTTTTTCCATGAAATGCAGTATTGGTCAAATATTGGATATGTAGTAATGTTTTGCAATCCTCGAGGAAGCGATGGAAGGGGAAATGAATTTGCTGATATAAGAGGAAAATATGGCACAATAGATTATGAAGATATTATGGAATTTGTTAATGTTGTTATAGAAAATTTTTCTTTTATTGATAAGGATAGATTAGGAGTTACCGGAGGCAGTTATGGTGGTTTCATGACAAATTGGATAATTGGCCACACTAATAGGTTTAAAGCAGCTGCTTCTCAAAGAAGCATAGCTAATTGGATTTCAAAGTTTGGAACCACAGATATTGGATATTACTTTGTTGAAGACCAGCAGGCAGCAACTCCTTGGACAAACTTTGAAAAATTGTGGTTTCATTCTCCCATGAAATATGCTGATAGAGTTAAAACTCCAACTTTGTTCATACATTCAGAAGAAGACTATAGATGTTGGCTAGCTGAGGGACTTCAAATGTTCACCTCACTTAAATATAATGGTGTGGAAGCAAAATTGGTGATGTTTAGAGGAGAAAATCATGAATTGAGTAGAAGTGGAAAACCAAAGCATCGAATCAGAAGATTAAAAGAGATTTCAGATTGGTTTGACAAATATTTGAAACCTAATATTTAAAGTTTTGATTTATATGTTATAATAATGGTTAAATATTTTTATTATTAAAAGGGGAAGAAAAAATTACTAGGATGGAGGGAGAAATGAAATCTAAAAACAAGAGATTAGTAACTATATCATTATTATCTGCTATTTCTTTTATATTAGGGTTTACTCCTTTAGGCTTTATCCCTATTCCACCTGCGAATGCAACTACAATGCATATTCCTGTTGTTATAGGAGCAATTTTAGAAGGTCCTATTGCAGGAATGGTTATTGGGTTAATATTTGGGATATCAAGTATAATACAGGCACTTCTTAGACCAAATATATTGTCTTTTGCTTTTATAAATCCGTTGGTCTCGGTTTTGCCAAGGATATTGATAGGTCTTGTTTCATATTATTCATACAAACTTGTCTTTAATTTATTTTCTTCTAGAAAGAATGGAGAGGTTTCAAAAGGTGCAGATAGTATTTCAGTAGGCATAAGTGCTGCTTTAGGCACTCTAACAAATACTGTAGGAGTTTTAGGAATGATGTATCTTCTTTATGCTGGAAGAATTGCAGAGGCTATGGAGATAAAAAAGGAAGCTGTAGGAGGAGTTATTTTAGCAATAGGTTTAACAAATGGCATTCCAGAAATAATTATCGCTGTTTTAATAACAATTGCTGTAATTAGAGCAGTTAAAAAAGCAGGTTATTAAGTTTAAATAAAAATATCCCCGATCGTTTTTGGATCGGGGATATCTTTATTATAGTTGTTGAGTTATAAATTCTTTATCAGGTTTTTTATGAAATAATCTTAAGAAGATCTTTTCAATTTCTACAAGAATAACAAATACAAAAGAAAGTGCTAAAACCCATAACCATTGATTCATATTGAGCACAGATATCTCAAAAATCTTACTTAAGAAAGGTGTATCTAAAGTTAATTGTAGGAGAATTCCTATGCCTATTGACCCTATCAGGAATTTGTTGCTGAAAAAATTTATTTTAAATAATGATTCTTTGTTTGAACGTGCATTTAAGGCATGAAATAGCTGTGAAAATACTAAAGTCATAAAAGTCATAGTTTCAGCAGTTTCAAGACTATGCGTTCTTCCAATCATAAAAGCAGTTATAGATAAAAGGCTCATTATAATTCCTTCAATTAGAACTTGGATACCTAATCCATCAGCAAATATGCTTTCATCTCTTCTTCGGGGTTTAGCAATCATAACGTCTTTTGTTGGTGGTTCCATTCCTAAAGCTAAAGCTGGAAGGCTATCAGTAACAAGATTAATCCATAAAAGATGGATTGCAAGCAGAGGTTGACCTAATCCCATCAAAGTCGCAATAAAAACAGTAAGAATTTCTGCGATGTTACAAGAAAGTAGATATCTAACGGATTTACGTATATTTGAATATATAGTTCTACCTTCTTCAACAGCAGACACAATTGTAGCAAAATTGTCGTCTGTTAAGACCATATCTGCAGCTTCTTTGGCTACCTCTGTTCCTGTTATTCCCATAGCGACACCAATATCAGCTTGAGAAAGAGCAGGTGCATCGTTAACTCCATCTCCAGTCATTGCAACGATAGCGCCATTTTTTTGCCAAGCCTTAACTATCATAACCTTATGTTCTGGTGCAACTCTCGCATAAACTCTAATCTTTTTTATATTTTTTACTAACTCATCGAAATCCATTTTGTCAAGTTCTTCTCCAGTAATTACCTTTTCTCCTTCATGAAGAATCCCTAAACTTTTAGCAATAGCCTCTGCTGTAAGTTTATGATCTCCTGTAATCATTACAGTTGTGATACCTGCTAAATCACATTTTCTAATAGCTTCCTTGGCTTCAGGTCTAGGAGGATCTATCATACCAATAAGGCCTAAGAAAACAAGGTTCTTTTCTAATTCTTCCCTATCAAAATTATCATCCTGAAGGAATTTATATGTTACTGCCAAAATTCTCATGCCATTTCTAGCAAGATCTTCATTGGCTTTATCAATATTTTGTAAGTCTTCTTGCTTGATAGGCCTTATTTTTCCATTGTCATCTATATGAGAACATCTTGAAATTAAATATTCAGGAGCTCCTTTTGTAATAGAAATAAATTTATCTTCATATTTATGCACTGTTGTCATAAGCTTTCTATCAGAGTCAAAAGGAAGTTCATCAATTCGACGATATTTATTTTCCAGTTCGACTTTTTCTTTACCTAGTTTCTTAAGGGCTGCAACTAAAGCAACTTCGGTTGGATCTCCAATTTTCTTACCTTCTTCACTAATTCTCGCATCTGTACAAAGAGCTGAAGTCGCAATTAGCTTAAAGATCCTATTATCGTCGTTTATATCTTTAAATCTCTTAATGTTATTATCAATATAAACATGTGTTACAGTCATTTGGTTTAAGGTAAGTGTTCCTGTTTTATCAGTACAAATTACATTTGCACTTCCAAGAGTTTCTACTGCTGGAAGTTTACGTATTATAGCATTTCTCTTTGCGAGCCTCTGGACTCCAATAGCGAGTGTAATGGTAACTATAGCGGGAAGACCTTCAGGAATAGCCGCTACTGCCAAACTAATAGAAGTTAAAAACATTTCCAGAATTGGTGTACCTCTTAAATAACCAATAAGAAAAATTAAGGCACAAATGAATAGAGCCGCTATACCCAAAGTTTTACCTAATTTATTTAATCTTTCTTGTAGAGGAATTGTTTCCTCTTCTTCACCCATCATCGAAGCTATTTTTCCCATTTCGGTATTCATTCCAGTACCAGTAACGACCATCTTTCCACGTCCATAGACAACTGTAGTGCCAGCAAATACCATATTTATTCTGTCCCCTAAACTCACATTTTCAGAATCTAGAGGATCAATCTGTTTTTCTACAGGAACGGATTCCCCTGTAAGCGATGATTCGTTTACTTTGAGAGCGGCAGCTTCTATGAGTCTTCCGTCAGCCGGTACAAAGTCTCCTGCTTCCAATAACACAATATCTCCTGGTACAATTTCTTTAGATGACACCACTTTAACTTCACCATCTCTCAGTACTTTAGCGTGTGGAGTAGACAACTTTTTAAGAGCTTTTAAGGCTTCATTAGCCCTATTTTCTTGAATGGAACCTAATAAGGCGTTAAGAACCACGATTGCTAAAATTATGGCGGCATCTATAACTTCTCCAACAAGTAAAGAAATAGCTACAGCTATTAATAAAATAATGATCATGAAGTCCTTGAATTGACTAATAAACATTTGAAAAAAGGTTTTCCCTTTTTTCTCTTCTAATTCATTATAACCATATTTTTGAATTCTTTTTTCGACTTCGCTGGATGATAAACCTCTGATATTTGTATCTAATTCTTTTATAACTTCTTCAACATCCTTGGTGTGGAAACTTGCCATTTTTTTCCTCCCTTACAAAATATGTTTATTGTTTTCAGAAATTCTAAAACTCTGAATTTAACTAACTTTTAATACCTTGTGTTTAAAGTGGTTACCTTCCAACTTTTAATTCTCACTAATTATTAATCTCTTTATAGTTTTTAATATTTGTACCGAAGAATTGGGGAGGGCTCCGCCCTGGACCCATGTTAAATTCAAAATGCTTATTTTTAGAAAATCTTCATTTTTAAAAACCCTAAAAATATGTTTTACTCACTTTATAAATTTTATCATTTTTTGGCAGAAAGCCCTGACCTCTATAGGTTGGGGATAAATGCCAGTTACTGCTACATGCAAAATCCTTATGGTTCTCAAGATCGATGTTTAACCACCAACCGCAGTGTCCAGAACGAGTGGAATATCCTGGAGTGGCTATATTATTTCCTTTGAACGGTTTCCTTATAAAAGGGTGTAATAAACTAGTTCTGTTGGATTTCTTACAAGCCACCACTTCAAAACTCGTCAGAGTTTAAGTAGTGGAAGGATAAGACTGAACCTTGAAAACGGTAAATTTTTAATATTTTATTTTTGAAAATGCTGATATTAAAAGTTCTAAAAAGCATTTTAATGATACTATAAAGTGCAAAAAAGACCTTTATTCATATTCGAATAAAGGTCTCACTCTCAAGAATTGCTACACCACCGGGCATGTGCCGTGATGACGATGGTGCAGAACGAGTTACTCCCCTTCAAGCAATTCTATCATATTTAATGAGTATTTTCAATAGGATTTAATCTAAATAATATAGGCACAGATTTTAATAGTAGTTTACCCTTTAATTAACTTTATGGTATAATATCTTTATCATTAAGATATAAAGTTAAATAATTATTGTTCGGAGGAGGAGAGAACATATGAAAAAATTTACGGAAACTCATGAATATGTAATAGTTAATGGCAATATTGCTGTTGTTGGTATTTCAAAAAAGGCTGCAGATGAATTAGGGGATGTTACATATGTTGAATTGCCTCAAATTGGAAGAACCGTAAAAAAGGGTGACATACTTTGTACAATAGAATCAGTTAAAGCTGCGGAAGATGTTTATGCCCCTATAAGTGGAAAAATAATTGAAGTAAATAATGACTTAGAAGACTCTCCAGAAATAATTAATGAGGATGCAGAAGATAAGGGATGGATAGCTAAAATAGAAATATCTAATCCTTCTGAAATTGAAGAACTTTTGGATGAAGAACCAGAAATTTAAAAGATATAAAAAGTCCTCAATTAATTGAGGACTTTTTATTTTGAATATAAAAGGCTTCGTTGTGATTCTTCAAATTAAAGATATCTCTGCTAGCTTAAATGGGTTTCTTTCCACAAATACGTTAAATCTCGTATACACTTTATTAAACCGTTAAAATATTTTAGTAAGTATATGCTATAATTCAAATGAATTATTTCTCAACTCTTTAACTGTTTTGGAGGAACATTGATGAAAGTATATATGAGTGATCTACATATTGGCTTAGGAAATGAAAGTGATGATTTTATTTATGACGCTAGACTAATCAAGTTATTAAATGAACTAATTGAGATGAATAGCGATGATACTGAGTTATATATAGTTGGAGATTTTTTTGAGTTAACAAATGCAGTAAATGATGGTTATATGGCTAATACAGCAGTTGAGTATGCTCAACAATGTGATGTCAATGTAATTGATGAAATCATTAATAATCATAAAAAGTTAATTGAAACATTCCAACGTTTTTCAAAGAAAAATAGAATTTATTATATAGTTGGAAATCATGATTATTACTTTCTTTTCAATAAAAAAATTTGTGACAAAATAAAGGAAATATTCAAGAAGTGTGAAATAGTTCCGTATTACTATGATGAGGAATTTGAGCTTTTCTTAATTCATGGAAACCAATTCGACCCTGTGAATAGGTTGAGTAAAGATCAAAACAATAATATTTTACCTTCTTTTTCTGAATATATGACTAAATACATGAATCATCATTTTGGAAATATAGCTGTAGAAATTCTTTCCGAAGAGCTGTATTCTGAATATCAGAATATTTATCCTCAACTGGATGTTTTTAAATGGCTTGACAATCTAAAAGAAAAATATTTATTGAACTATGATTTAAAAAAAGAATGGATAAAAGTTTTTACCCGACTTATTAAAACTCCCCAAGTAAAAAGGTGGTTGAAGGTAAATTATCCTGGAGTGAATGTGTTATCAAATATTTTTGTAAATAATATGGGGGGGTTAAAACTAGGAGAGGCAATTGTAAGGTTGGGGATGTTTTTTAGAAGTATGAATAATTCAAATTATCTTTTAATGAATGCTGAAAAACTTTTAAATGAAAGTTTTTATATACCTAAAGAATACCTGATAGGTTTCGGAGAAAATGATATCGCTTTGGAAGAAGATAAAGTTAAATTTTTAATTATGGGGCATAATCATAGAGCATCACTAAATATGATAGATAATAGCCCTGTTGAAAAAGTTTATGTAAATACAGGTACCTGGAAATATAGAGTTAGTAGAAATTTAGGAATAAACAAGAATGAATTCGTAAAAAAGAAACTCATCTCATATTTATATGTAGAACAAAAAAATAACAGGCTTAATTTTAAAATGATAAAAGAAGAAGCATTTTAAAAGAAAATTGTATATTAAATTTTACTAAAATGAGAAATAGAAAAAAAATTAATATAATATAATATATTTTAGCTATCAAAATTTATGCAAAAAGGGAGGTAAAATGATGTCAAAGAAATACGTATATGTTTGGAATAATCGCAGAGTCGAAGGAAATGCCAAGATGAAAGATATTTTAGGTGGTAAAGGTGCAAACCTTGCTGAAATGGCATTGCTTGGACTACCAGTACCACCAGGATTTACAATTTCTACAGAGGTTTGTAAGTATTATTGGGATAATGGTATGAAACTCCCAGATGATTTGAAACCTGCAGTTGAGCAAGCTATGCATGAATTAGAAGAGGTTTTAGGTAAAAAGTTTGGGGATAATGATAATCCTTTACTTGTTTCTGTTCGTTCTGGAGCAGCAGTTTCAATGCCTGGAATGATGGATACCATTCTTAATTTGGGTTTAAACGATGTATCGGTTCAAGGATTAGCTAAACAGACTAATAACGAAAGATTTGCTTGGGATTCGTACAGAAGGTTTATACAGATGTTTGGAGATGTATCGCTAGAAATCCCTCATGCAAAATTTGAAGAAGCCTTGAACAAAGTAAAAAGAGAAAAGGGAGTAAAAACTGATATAGAGTTAGATGCAGAAGATTTCAAAAAAGTTGTTGAATTATATAAGAAAATATATCAGGAAGAAGGAAAATCCTTCCCTCAAGACCCAATGGAACAGTTATGGATTTCAATTGAAGCGGTATTTAGAAGTTGGAATAACCCAAGAGCCATAAAATATAGGCAAATTAATAAATTAGACGATAAAAACTTCTTAGGAACAGCAGTTAACGTTGTTGCAATGGTTTTTGGAAATATGGGAGAAGATAGTGGCACTGGTGTTGTATTTACGAGAGATCCAAGTACTGGAGAAAAGAAATATTATGGTGAATTTTTAATGAACGCTCA
The DNA here is from genome assembly GCF_000953715.1 of Defluviitoga tunisiensis. Classification (NCBI taxonomy): domain Bacteria; kingdom Thermotogati; phylum Thermotogota; class Thermotogae; order Petrotogales; family Petrotogaceae; genus Defluviitoga; species Defluviitoga tunisiensis. The sequence continues at coordinate 429,680 of NZ_LN824141.1, read as the reverse complement.
AGGTGAGGACGTTGTGGCTGGTATTAGAACTCCTCAACCTTTGGATGAATTAAAAAATATAATGCCAGATGTATATAAAGAATTAACTGAAATAATGGATAAATTAGAACACCATTTTAGAGATATGCAAGATATTGAATTTACTGTTGAAAGAGGTAAACTATATATCTTACAAACAAGGAATGGTAAAAGAACCCCTGCTGCTGCTGTTAAAATAGCAGTTGATTTAGTAAAAGAAGGGTTAATTAATAAGCAAGAAGCTGTTATGAGGGTAGATCCAGCAGATATCGAAAAACTACTACATCCAGTATTTGATCCTGAAGAACTAAAAAGAGCCCAATATATTGGAAAAGGATTGCCAGCATCACCAGGTGCAGCAACAGGAAAGATTGTTTTTAGTGCAGAAGAAGCTGAAGAAATGGCAAAAAAAGGAGAACAAGTTATTCTTGTTAGACCAGAAACATCTGCTGAAGACGTTGGCGGTATGAACGCTGCACAAGGTATTTTAACCAATCGTGGAGGTATGACTTCACATGCTGCAGTTGTAGCTAGAGGTATGGGTAAAACAGCTGTAGTGGGAGCAGAAAATATATTAATAGATTTGAAGAATAGACTTATTAAAGCAAATGGTGTTGTTATAAAAGATAAAGAATGGATCTCAATAGATGGTAATGAAGGAAAAGTTTATGCTGGTAAAGTTAAGACTATAAGACCTGAAGGATTAGCAGGAGAACTTGCAACTTTACTTGATTATGCAGATGAAGTTTCCGATTTAGGTGTTCGAGCAAATGCTGATGTACCAAGAGATGCCAAAGTGGCTAGAGAATATGGTGCTCAAGGAATAGGTCTTTGTAGAACTGAACATATGTTCTTTGGCCCTGAAAGAATTAATAAAATGAGAAGGATGATAGTTTCAAAGAGTGAAGAACAGAGAAGAAAAGCTTTGGAAGAACTTCTTCCATATCAGATTGAAGATTTTAAAGGTTTATTCAAAGAGATGGAAGGATTCTCTGTTACTATTAGGCTCTTAGATCCTCCTTTACATGAATTTGTTCCTGAAACAGATGAACAGATAAAAGAATTAGCAAAAACTTTGGGAATCACTGAAGAAGAATTAAGGCAAACGGTTAAAGAACTTGAAGAATTTAATCCAATGATGGGTCATAGAGGGGTAAGAGTTGCAATCACTTATCCTGAGATAGCTGAAATGCAAACAAAAGCAATACTTCTTGCAGCTATAGAATTAATGAAAGAGGGAAAGAAGGTACATCCAGAAATAATGATTCCTCTAGTTGGAAATGTCAAAGAGTTTACAATTTTAAAAGATTCTATAACTCAGATAGCTGACGAACTCATCAAGGAACACAACGTTGATTTAGAATACAAGGTTGGTACAATGATTGAAGTACCGAGAGCTTGTGTAGTTGCAGATCAGATTGGTGAACAAGCTGATTTCTTCAGTTTTGGTACAAACGACCTTACTCAATTAGGATTAGGTTTCTCAAGAGATGACTATGGAAAGTTTATCAACGACTATATTGAAAAAGGAATATATGAAAAGGATCCATTTCAGCATATTGATAGAGAAGGTGTTGGTAAACTAATTAAAATAGCTCTAGATGGTGGAAGGTCAACTAATCCACATCTAAAAGTTGGAATTTGTGGTGAGCATGGAGGAGATCCTGAATCTATTGAATTTGCACATTTAGTGGGTTTGGATTATGTAAGTTGTTCACCATATAGAGTTCCAGTTGCACGATTAGCAGCGGCTCAAGCAGCTGCAAAGTATAAAAGAGGTAAAAAAGTAAATTATTAATTGTATCAAATATAGCGGGGATTCAATCCCCGCTTTTTTCATGCTTTGAGCTCGATTGACAAAATACATTAATTGTGTTAGAATTAATAAAAATTGTTTTTTATGATTATTTAATATGGTGAAAGAACAATGAAAATTGTTGATGTAATTAGTCAAAAAGGTAAACCAATACTCTCCTTTGAAATTATTCCTCCAAATAGAGGAGGAAGTATATTAGATATTTATAATGTAGTCGATGGATTAATGAATTTTTCTCCATCTTTTATAAATGTTACTAAGCATGCTAACGAAGTTGAATATTTAGAAAATGGTTTAGAAGTTAATAAGATAATTGTAAATAAACGTCCAGGCACAGTTGGAATTAGTGCCGCTCTTAAAAACAGATATAACGTAGATGTAGTTCCTCATCTTATCTGTGTGGGATTCAATAAATATCAATTAGAAGATATATTAATTGATTTACATTATCTTGGGATTGAAAATGTATTTGTGGTTCGAGGAGATAAAAACAGGTATACCTTTAGAGAATTTGACGAGCATAAATATGCTTGTGATTTAGTCGAACAGATTGTTAACCTTAACAAAGGTATTTATGTATATCCGACAAGATATAATTACTCTACAGATTTTTGCATAGGTGTTGCTGGATATCCTGAGAAACATTTTGAATCACCTAATTTAGAAAAGGATTTAGATAATTTAAAATTAAAAATAGAATTAGGTGCCCAGTTCATTATTACCCAGATGTTTTTTGATGTTAATTATTATATAAATTTTCTTGACAAAATAAGTGAACGAGGTATTAATGTTCCAGTAATACCTGGTTTAAAACCGATAGTATCTAAAAAATCCTTATATAATATTCCTAAATCTTTTTTTGTAAACATTCCGAAAGAATTAGTTGAAGCTTTTGATGAGGCAAAAACGCCAAAAGACGAGTTTAATGTTGGGGTTAAACATACAATAAAAATGATTGAAGAATTATTATCTAGCGGCGTACCTGGTGTACATATTTTCACAATGGGAAAAGGAGATGCTGTAAAAGAAGTATTACGAGAGTTTCAAAATGTGTTTTAAATGTTTTTTAATATATAAGATAAAGAAATTTTGATTTTAGGAGGTAGTATTGTGGAAGACATGGAATTTTTCACCTTAACCGATGAAAAAGGTAATGAAAATGATTTTATGTTTTTAAAAGAATTAGAGATTGATGGAAAAACTTATTGGATATGTCAAGAAGCAATAAGAGATGAAGAAAAGCAAGAAATGATTTTAAATGGAGTAGTTGCTTTTGCAGTAGAAAAAGAAGAAGGAAAAATTTATTTAAATAGTATTGATGATGAAGATGAATTCAAAAAAGTTTCTGATGTTTGGGAAAGTATCGAAGATGAAGTATTTTCATCCTTTGACTTAGAAAATGAAAGCGATTTTGAAGAGTACGATGTTGATTTTAGTGAAGACGATTATTCCCAAAAAGATGAAGATACCTATAGCAAAGATGAAGATGAGGATGAAGATGAAGACTTTGACGAAGATTGGTTTATTGAAGACGAGGATGATGAGGATTATGAAGAATATGACGATTTTGATGATGATTTAGATGATGACGATTTTAAATATGGGTTTTAAATGCAATCTTAATTAAAAAGAGCCGACTTTAAAGTCGGCTTTCTTTTCTTCAGTGTATACAAAATTGGCACGCCCGGAGGGAATCGAACCCCCAGCCTGCGGTTTTGGAGACCGCCGCTCTGCCAGTTGAGCTACAGGCGTATCAAAGCAAATCTATTATACCATAAAAAAAAGAAAGTATCAAGAGCTTTATTCTTTAACTAATGGTTAATTCATTTTTTAACAAACCTTTCTTATCTTTATGATTAGAACTTTAGCGAGCAAATATAGATTTTTGCATGATATTTTTATTTTATAAAAAAATTAATATAAAAGCAACATTAATTTTTCTCTTATGTTTTACTTTTATCAAATTTTTCACCAAAGTTCTTTATTTTTGTAGTATACTTGGTTAGGGATTTTAGTGAGGTGGTTGGATAATGTTTGAAAGTTTGCAAAAAAAGCTTTCTGGAGTTTTTAAAAATCTCTCAGGAAAAGGTAAGCTAACAGAAAAAAATATAAAAGATGCGGTTAGAGAAGTTAAATTAGCTCTTTTAGAAGCTGATGTTCACTACAAAGTGGTGAAGGAATTTGTTGAAAAAGTTAAAGAAGAAGCTTTAGGAGAAAAAGTTCTCGAAAGTCTAACCCCTGATCAGGAATTTATCAGAATAGTTAGGGATAGTTTGATAGAAATTATGGGGGGAAATAAAAATAATAAAATTAATATATCAAAAAATCCTGCTTTTATTATGCTAACAGGTCTACAAGGTAGTGGAAAAACTACCACTGCAGCTAAATTAGCCAATAAATACAAGAAAAAAGGGCGCAATCCTCTTTTGGTTGCAGCAGATACATATCGACCCGCTGCTATTGACCAACTAATTCAGTTAGGACAAGATATAGGAGTTCCCGTATTTAGTGGAGATAAAAAAGATGCTGTTAAAATTACTGAAGATAGTAAAAAGTATGCTCAACGGAATTTGCATGATATTGTAATAATTGATACTGCAGGTAGATTGCATATAGACGAAATAATGATGAAGGAATTAGAAGAAATAAAAAATATTTTAGAACCCGAAGAAATACTTATGGTAGTAGATGCAATGGTGGGTCAAGATGCAGTCAATTCTGCTAAAGAATTCAATGATAAGCTGGATTTAACAGGTTTTATAATCACTAAACTTGATGGAGATTCACGTGGTGGGGTTATAATATCTATACAATATATAACAAATAAACCCGTTAAATTAGTTGGTGTTGGAGAAAAAATTGATGATCTTGAAGAATTTTACCCTGAAAGATATGTGGGTAGAATTCTTGGAATGGGTGATGTTCTTTCTTTTATTGAAAAAGTTGAAAAAGAAGTAGATAAAGAGAAAGCTGAAGAAGATGCAGAAAGGTTTTTGGAGGGAAAGTTTGATTTAGAAGATTTTTTAGATCAAATAAGACAGATAAAAAGTTTAGGGTCTTTGTCAGGCCTAATAGAAATGTTACCTAATGTTCCCAAAGACCAGGTTGATATTATTAAAGGAGAAGAAGAGCTAAAAAAGTATGAAGCTATTATAAATTCTATGACTCCAAAGGAGAGAAAAAATCCAAAAATTCTGTCTTATTCTAGGAAGCAGAGGATAGCAAAAGGTAGTGGTACCACCATTCAAGATATAAATAGACTGTTAAAAAATTATGATCAGCTGAAAAAAACAATGAAACAAATGAAGAAATTAAAAGGAAGAAAATTAATGAGGAATTTTCCATTTTAACCTATGATATTAACTAACAATAAAATTGTTTTAAAAATATGGAGGTGTTCTAATGGTAAAAATTAGATTGAGTAGAATGGGTAGGAGACACAAACCTTTTTATAGGATTGTTGTTGTAGATTCTAGAAATAAAAGAACAGGTAAGTACATCGAATCTTTAGGATTCTATGATCCTTTGAACGAGTCTAACCAATATAAACTAGATGAAGAAAAGGCTTTGGAATGGCTTTTAAAAGGAGCCCAACCGACAGATACTGCAAGAAGAATTCTTAAAAAGATGGGTGTGATGAAAAAATATGATGAAATTAAGTACCAAGCAAGAGTTGCCAAGAAGAACGATGCGACTCAAGATCTTTCAGTAATAGAAGGGGAAGTTAATCAATGAAAAACTTGCTTTTGGATATTTTAATGAAAATAGTAAAATATCCTGATGAAGTCGAAGTTAAGGAAATTGACGATGAAGAAAACATTGTTTATGAAATATATGTAAATCCAGAAGATGTTGGGCAGATTATAGGAAAAGATGGTAGAACAATCAAGTCAATCAATATTATTATGAATGCAGCAAAAAAAGAACAAGATAAGAAGTTTATATTAAAAGTAATAAGGTGAATCAAATATGGAAAGTTTAAGTAACTTATTAAAAGATAAAATTGCGGTTGGTAAAATAATAAACTCTCATGGTGTAAAAGGAGAAGTAAAAATTCAGCCATATACCAATGTTGACACTGTTATTCATAATTTGGTGGATATATTATTATATAATCCTAATAATAAAAGATTTTTTTATAGTAAAGTAACCAATGTTAAAAATTTAAATAAATTTTTTGTTTTATCTTTGAACGGGGTAACAAACATGGATGAAGCAAAAAAAGTTATAGGATACGAAATTTATATTGGGCCAGAAAATCTCCCCAAACTAAATGAAAATGAATATTACTGGTATGAAATTTTAGATTCTGAAGTATATTATGAAGACGGAGAATATGTTGGAAAAGTTTCAGAAATAATTGAAACAGGGGCTAATGATGTCATATCTGTAAGAAATGAAAATTCCGATACACCAAATCAAGAAATACTTATTCCCATGACAAATTATCATGTTCTTCAACTAAAGAAAAAAGAAAAAACAATTGTAGTTAAAAAAATGGAATGGTATGAGGATGAGTCAGAATAACAAAATAGAGATTACTATATTAAGTATCTTTCCTGAAATGTTTAACATAATTACGAATTATGGAATTATTAAAAAAGCCATAGAAAGTGGTATTGTAAAGATTAATGTGTTAAATTTACGTGATTTCACAGTGGATAAACATAAAGTTACTGATAGACCTGGTTATGGTGGAAACAATGGAATGGTAATGCTTGTTGAACCTTTTTTTAGATTCTACGATGAATATATAAAAAAAAATAATTTCAAGCCCTATGTCGTTCTTCCCTCACCAGAAGGTAGAACTTATAATAATCAAATAGCATTTGATTTATCTAAAAAAGAAAAATTAGTTTTTTTTTGTGGTAGATACGAAGGTATTGACGAAAGGATTAAAGCCATAGTTGATGAAGAAATTTCTATAGGAGATTATGTTTTAACTGGTGGAGAATTGCCAACAATGGTTATGATTGAAGTGTTGCTTAGGTTCGTTCCAGGGGTTGTCGGTTCAAAAGAAAGTGTTGAAAATGACTCTTTCTATAATGGTTTATTGGATTTTTCCCATTATACCAAACCCGCTGAATTTCGTGGAATGAAGGTTCCTGAAATTTTGTTAAGTGGAGACCATAAAAAAATTGAGCAATTTAGAAAAAAGGATAGTATTTTAAAGACAATTCTTAAAAGGCCAGATTTATTTATAAATAAAGAGTTAAGCTTGGAAGATAAGAAACTTTTAGTAGAAATTATTCAAGAACTATCTCAAAGAAATGCTTAGGAACAAAGGAGATTATAAATGTTAAATAGAATATATGTAGCTTTAATTCATTATCCAATACTAAAAAAAGATGGTTCCATTGTTTCAACAGCAGTTACTAATTTTGATATACACGATATTTCAAGGACATGCAGGGCTTATAATATAAAAAATTTTTTCTTAGTAAGTAATTTACCATCTCAACAAAAAATAGTCGATAGAGTTTTGGAATATTGGACCAAAGGTTTTGGAAGTGAGTATAACCCAAATAGAAAAGATGCCTTAGACATTTTCAAAATGGAAAGTTATTTAGAAGATGTAATTTCAGTAATAGAAGAAACAGAACTTGAAAAGCCTAAGATTGTCTTTACATCTGCAAAACCAAGAAAAAATGTGATAAGATTTGATGAATTGAGCAGAAAGATTAGAGAGTGTGAATCACCGTTTTTAATATTGTTTGGTACGGGTTGGGGGATGCCAGAGGAAATAAGAGAAATAACTGACTATGATTTAGAACCAATTAGGATTAATTCTGATTTCAACCATCTTTCAGTAAGGGCTGCTGTAGCTATTACATTAGATAGGTTGATAGGTGAACAAGTATTTCAAGAATAATAAATATGGTATTAATTTATTATGATATAATATAAAAACTGATTAGGGACTTTAGAAATTAAAGTTTTCTAAAAAGTAAGCGTTTGAATTTATAACCGGTTCAGGGCGGAGCCCTCTCCCTGCCTTGGTACAAGTACCGAAAAAGTTAAAAATATTCAGAATTAGTAAGGATTAGGATTGAAGAGGTATTTTGTTAGAATAATTAAATCCAAAATATACATATAATAAGGACTTTAGAAATTCTAAAGTAAGTATATAAAACTGATATACAGGAGGTTTTAAAAATGGATCAATTAATAAATGCAGTAGAAGCAAATTTTAAAAAAGAAGATATTCCTGAAATAAGACCCGGGGATACCGTTAGAGTAAATGTTAAGGTAGTTGAAGGAGAAGGAAGCAAAAGACGAGAAAGGATACAAGCTTTTGAAGGTATTGTTATTAAAATAAGAGGTTCGGGTTTAGGAGAAACTTTTACAGTAAGGAAGATTGGTGCAGATAGGATTGGTGTAGAAAGAATTTTTCCTTTTCATTCACCAGTAGTTAGTAGTATTGATGTATTAAAGAAAGGAAAAGTAAGGAGAGCAAAATTATACTACTTAAGAGATGTAAAAGGTAAGGTAAGGATCAAAGAAAGGAAGGATTGAGCCTTTTGAAGGAGGCTACTAAAAAGAAAATAATTGATGAAACTCTAGATTGGATATACGCCATAATATACGCTCTTATATTTGGAACCATAATAAGATTATTTGTATTTGAAACAATGATGGTTCCAACTCCATCTATGGTTCCAACTATCCAGGTTTACGATAGATTATTTGTAGAAAAGGTTACTTATCAATATAAAGAACCACAAAGAGGAGAAGTAATAGTTTTCTGGACACCATTTGTAGATATTCGAGCTTTAGAACAGCTAAGAGCTTTTGATAAATTTATGGATTTTTTTGCTCCTTCTGAGTTCGAAGGTCATGTCAAATATGTTAAAAGATTGGTTGGTAAATCAGGGGACAATTTAAGGTTGGTTCCTGTGACCAATGAGTTTTGGAAAGGTATAAAAGAGGGCAAAATAACAGATATACCTGAGTGGCTAGATTTTATTATTACCTACTATGGGAATGTTGATTATATTCCTAGTCAAATCAAAAGCAAAGTTTCAAAGTTAGAGATAAATGGTAAGATATTGCCAGAGTTTGAAAATATTTACTATTTAAGAGACGCTATTTTTGAGGATCCTATGTTTTACGATTATATAGCTTATCCTGAAAAATATAGATATGAGATCGAGAGCTCTGATATTTTGTTTATGTATAAAGACAATTTTACAGGTAGGCTAATTGCTGGAAGACCAACTCTTCTTTTTTACCAAGAAATGAGAGATACACTTTTATTTTCAGATTATTATGAAAAAGAACTTTCAAAACTTAATCTTAGAGAACTTATTTATGTAGATTCTGAAGGATTAGTAAACATTAAAGTACCTGAAGGCTACTACTTCTTTATGGGTGACAATACACTTGAAAGTCAGGATAGTCGTTTCTTTGGTTTTGTACCAACTAAAAATATTATTGGAAATACCTTTTTGCGTATTTATCCATTTGACAGATTTGGAAAAGTGTTTTAAATAATATAGCATTCGCAAATAAAATACCGCCATTAGGCGGTATTTTAATTTAAAATATTAGAACATTAGCAATTTGTATTATTGAAAATTTAGTCTATAAAAATCATAAAAAAGTGTATAACTGTCAAATTGAAATCAAGAGGTTTCTATTGTATCAATATTTAGTTTATGTATGTCTATAAACTTAAATTTTAATACAATTTAGCAATATTCGATTAACGCTAAAAGGTATATTATATTATCGCTAAATTGTGAACCTACCTATAAAGGCTTTTTTAATATATATTTTTTATAGATAACAAACGATCACTTCTCTGCTACAAATAATAAATGATTACTAGTCCCTAAAAACTCAGGTTTCTCACAGCAATGGAAATGAAAATTTAACCATTGTTCATAGCTTTCATTATCCATTTTATTTATCTTATCTTGAAAAAGTTCACTTAAGCCATCTGCGGCTATTTCTGAAATAATATTTAGTTCTGCATCCCTTAATAGCTTTCTACAATCATCTACTGTATGAAAAACAAATGGAAAATCAACAACCTTAAAAGTTTCACGATTATATAAATCTTCTAGTAAAAAGTTAGGATTGTATAAAAATGTTTCCGTTGTAATAACCATATCATTTGAAATAAAAGCAAAGAACATCTTTCCATTATCTTTACAAACCCGTTTTACTTCACTTATACATTTCATCCTGTCTTCAATTTTAGATAAATGGTATAAAGGCCCAAAACATAGTACTATATCATAGCTTTTATCTTCTATTATTGATAAGTCTAGAGCATTTCCTTGAATTACTTCTATTGACATCTCCTCACTTATCTTTTCTTTTATTTGATTTACATGTTTTGCTACTAGCTCTACTGCAACTACATCGAATCCTTGTCCTGCAAAAAACAAACTATATTGTCCCGTTCCAGCACCTAAATCAAGGATTTTCATTCCAGGTTTAAGATGTTTTTCAATCTGTCTTATTGTTGTCAAAAATTCTACTTGAGCTGCTTTTGTGGATAGTCTTGTCCCTTCCTCAATTATGTCATACAAAGCTGAGACTCTATCAGATTCATTAACTATTTTTAATAAATCTTTTATTTCCAAATACTTCACCCCTATTTTTAAAATAATTATTAAAATACCCTTTGCATTAACTTAATTAACGCCAAATTCCATTAATTTGAAAACTCTTCTTTCCATAAACTTATATTTCATCTTTATTTTTATATAAATTCCATATATTCTTATTACATTTTATCTGATTTATTGCTACATATAGTATAAATGATGTTCAACTAAAATCCAATCTGAATTATTTAGGACTTAGTCATATAAATCTTATTTTTAAGTGATGAGGAATATAATAATGTTGTAACCAAAGCAATAAGTATTAGAACATGTAGAATAATATGGTATAAATCCGGGATATATAAAATATCACTATTTATTAATTTTATTGAACCTTCAAAATAACGGATCTTTCCTTCTCCACCTCCTATGATTGTGAATAGTTCATGAGAGAGAAATTGTGTAACTAGCCATATACTCAACCATATAGTTAATATGTATCTTCCAACTCGTTCTTTGAAAATAAACAAAAGTAATGAAATTAGAAAGATTAAAAAGAAGATGCCATCATCTTTCCATGAACGAGTAACGAGATAAAGTTCCCCAAAATATAATCCGACCATATCTAAAAAAAACCATCCCAATAAAACAATATTTGTAATTATACAACTTCTTTTTCTCATAAAACCTCCTACATAACTATTTCTACTAACATCACAATATTCTACATATGTACATCAATTATTTTAATCACATATTCTTAATTATCTTTATTCTATCATATTTATTAACTAATTTCTTTCATATATTTTCATGCTAATAATTATTAAATCACTCTATAGGCATTTTTTGCAATAAAAATTGGTTCTTTAGTTTTAGGGCAAAGTTCAGAAATTATTTTTATCAAAAAAACCTCTTGAAATCAAGAGGTTTCTATTGTATCAATATTTAGTTTATGTATGGCGGAGACGGTGGGACTCGAACCCACACGGGGTGTAACCCCATCGGTTTTCAAGACCGACGCCTTAGCCAATTAGGCTACGTCTCCGAATATGATAAAATAGTATTGTGCACAATCCTTTACTATGAGAATTTTACCATAAAAGGAGTATAAAGTCAATGGAACTTTCTAATGAAACACAGAAGAAGCTTGAAAGATATGTAAATTTATTGGTTAATTATCCTGTAAATTTAACAGCATATAAAGATGTAAATTCTGCATATGAGAATCTTATTCTAGATTCTCTAATCCCTATCTTTAGTGATAATGGTTTCTCTTCCTCAAAAAAGGTTGTAGATGTAGGAACAGGAGGAGGTATACCTGGATTAGTTTGGGCTATATGTTTTCCTGAGAAATTTTTCTATCTTGTAGAAAGTGTGAAAAAGAAGGCTGCAGCTATAAAAAGTTTTATTGAAGAATTAAATTTGAAGAATGTAAAGGTTTTTGATGAGAGAGTCGAAGATTTTGCAAAGAGATATCGTGAATACTTTGATTATGCAACATGTCGAGCGTTAGCAAGAGGAGATATTGCTTTAGAATATTTAACCCCCTTGGTAAAGATTCAGGGCTTAGTGTCTCTTTTTAAGGGACCAAATGTCTTCCATGATGAATGGGAATATATACAGAAAGCGTTAAACATTTTTAAGCTCAGTCAAGAGAAGATAATTGAATACGAAATAGAAGGGGGTAAAAAGAAAAGATATTTGTTAATTTTTAAAAAGTTAGAAAAAACTGCTAAAATATATCCCAGAGAAAAAGGAATTCCTAAGAAATATCCAATTGGTGAGAGTATATGATTAGATTGATAGTAGATGGGAAACATGAAGGTACAATGAATATGGCGTTGGATTTAGCTTTAGCTTATAGTTCTTCCTCAGAAAAAGTTTCAACAATAAGGATATATGAATGGACTAATCCTACTATCTCTCTTGGTAAACATCAAAAAACTGTGAATTTGGATTTAAACTATATAGCTAAAAAAGGGATATCCATCGTTAGAAGACCTACAGGTGGAAGGGCTGTTTTGCACAACAGAGAATTTACGTATTCATTTTCAACTTATCTAAATAATACAACATTATCTGGAAATCTATTAGAGAGTTATTTGAAAATATCATCTGCGCTGATAGAATCTTTTAAATTATTGGGAGTAAATGCAGAATTAGAAAACTCAAAAAAAAGAGGGTTAACAAAAGATATATGTTATGATGCGCCCTCTGTTTATGAAATTAAAATTGATGGAAGAAAATTTGTCGGAAGTGCTCAATATAGAACAAATATATTTATTTTACAGCATGGTTCTATTCCTATAGAGTTTGATTATGAGGATTATGTAAGTTCTTTTAAATATTCAAATAAGCAAGAAATTAAAAATTATTTACAAAAAAATACTGTTGATATTAAATCATTGAACAATAGTAACTTCACAAAAGAAAACCTCGCGAATGCCTTTAAAAAAGGCTTTGAATTGATTTTTAAAGAAAAAGTTATCGATAGTAAATTAGAACAAAAAGAAATACAGTATGCTGATAGTATTAGAAAAAACTTTAATATTCATCTTTGAGGAGGGAAAGCTTTTATTATCTCTTGGACTAAAGGTTGCATTGATCGTTTTACTATTAAATTTGCGTATTCTAGGTTTATTAATTCTTTAAGCCACTTTTCAGCATTGGATTCAGGAATTAATTTATTATCTTTAATAAGTTCATTTTCTTGGATATCGTTTAAAACCTTTGAAAAAATATTTGCAACAAAAGTTTCAGTAATCTCTTTGACATCAGAATTATTATAACTAGACCTTGTTAACGTTAAAGCTGAGATTATACTATCTGTATTCATTGTCACATCACCACCAGTTCTCCATAAATATAAGGGCTAGCAGTTTGTATTATTGCTATAATATCTTGAGGTGTAGCGCCTGCAGATTTCAAGGCTGTAATTAGTGTTGAAACAGTTGCAGGTTTTCCATTGATTTTATTGTTTTCAATGCTTATGTTGAAATTACCATAACTTTCTGTAAAGTCGGCTATTTCAACGTTTCCACCTAAAACTATAGTACCAGTTTTTTCATTAATTACTATTTTAGCTTTTGCATCAGGAACAACTTCAATTTCTTCTATTAAGGCTAGGAAAGAGATGATATCATCTTCAAAAAAGTCTGGTACAGCTATTCTAATAGAAGAAGGATCAGTTGCTTGAGCAATTTTATAAGAAAAAGTTGAATTAATGGCGCTAGAAACTCTTGATGCAGTGGTAACATCAGGTTGCTTGAGATGGATGGTCACAGTATTATCTTTAACTATACTAGCTGGTATTTCTTTTTCAATAATGGCTCCTTCAGGTATATAGCCTACGACCTTGTATCTATTCTGTAAATTAGAGGTTGTTCTGACGTTAGTTCCTCCTGTTAAGACATTACCTTGAGCAACTGCATAAACCCTATTATCTGCTCCATACAAAGGCGTTTGGACTAAGACCCCATTTTCAAGTGATTGTGAATCTCCTATGGCAGCTACGGTAACATCGAGCCTCATTCCTTCTTTGTAAAAAGGCGGAATATCTGCAAAGACCATAACAACAGCACTATTTTTAGTCTTAACTTGAGAATCAAGATAGATGTTAAAATTAACCAACATATTACTAATCATTTCTGATGTTACATTACCTGAGTCACCTGTACCACTTAATCCAGTAACCAATCCAATACCAAACAATTGGTTATCTCTTGCACCTCTAAAATTTGAAATATCTTTTATTCTAACTGCAGAAAAAGATATAGACGGAATTATGATTAATAAAATTAAAAAATACGAGAGTCTTGTTTTCATTAGAATCCCACCTCTAAAAGAATAAATTTGCTATTCCTGAAAGAATTGAAGATAACCAAGATGGTTCATTTGGGTCTTGTTGAAAAACAATATCGCCATCGTACCATATTTTAGCATTAGCAATACTTTCAGAAAATACAGTTCCATCTTTAGCAATATTTTTAGGGGAAATAAGCCCTTCTATTATAATCGTATTTCTATTCTTTCCAATTTTAATTTCTTTTTCTCCCCTTATTTTATATAAACCATTTTCATTTTTATCAACGATTATAGAGGAAATAAATAATTGTACCTTCGCACTTGAAGTCGAAGTAACTTGATTATTTTGAACTGATATCTGGGAAGGATCTGAAGAACCAATTGGTAAAAATTTATTTAAATCTATACCACCAATATTACTTACAAAGGAGTTAATGGTTTTAGCAGACGAGCCTTTGTAATCGGGCATGCTTTCTGATAGAGACAGAGAGGGATTTTCTGAAACAACTATAGTGACAATGTCACCAATATTATAACTATTGTTATATGTATATAAAGAGTTAGCTTCCTCATCTTTTTTATTCCACAGAGAATCTGCGAATGTGGTGGTCAATAACGCTAAAGAGATCAATGTGAAAATTAAAAGAAATTTAGACTTATTAATCATTACTCTCATCCTCCAATTTTAACCAAAACTGCAGGGCCTTCTATCAGTTTACCTGATATTATCTGTCCAGTTTCTGTATTTCTAACGTTAATGATTTCACCATAATTTCCATTAGTCATTGCTCTTGCAATACTTGTAATCCTTATGCCTTCATATTCTACTATTATGGTTAAAATATCCCCAGATTTAATGTCAGGAATCCTTTTTAAGTATCTACTATCCAAGATTTCTCCAGCTTTTACATCTTTTGATAACTCATATTTTCCCTGTTGTAGTAGTTGAATATCGATAGGGTTGTATGTTGTTATTAATGAATTAATAGTTGCTTCTTCTGTCATGCTTTCGTTTAAAATAGTGCCTCGCTTTGTATCTTTCGAATATATTAACGCCTTTTCAAATTTAGCAACTTCTGCTGTGAGGGAAAGATACTTTTTTTTATTATCTTCATCCGTTATGTACAAGCTGAAAAATAACTTATTATTTGATTGTGTGATTCTTGTTATTTCAGCTTCAACAGCAGTATTAGGTGCATTTTTTAGGTCTATATTTTGTATTATTAGTTCAGAGTCATATTCATTAATGGCTTTTTCTAGAAGAGCTAGTAAATCAACATTATTTTTATTGGCTGTTTGCTTATCGTTATATATTATTTTGATTTGGTCAGATTCAAATGATACTTCAAAGTTATTGTAGTAACTGGATAATAAACCGTATAATATTTTTGACAAATTTTCTTTTGAATAGGTAATTGAATCACCACTAATATAAGAAATTGTTCTATCATAATCAAGGTCTTGAAATATATCTTTCAAAGAAAAGATCCTATCTTCTGAAATTATTTCTTTTGGAACATGGAAAATTATTGTTGAAAATACGAATGAAGACATCAAACAAAATATGGATAAGATACAAATTACCAAAAATCGATTTAGCATACAAATTTCCGCCTTTCATTATGAAACAGGCTCATCAGGAACATAAACTAAGTTTATCGTTTAATATTAGATACAGTTCTCAACATTTCATCAGCAGTAGTTATTGTTTTTGAGTTGATATCATATGCCCTTTGTGCAATAATCATATCGACCATTTCTTTAACAACGTCAACATTAGATTTTTCTAGATAACCTTGTTGTAAAGAGCCAAACCCATCTTGTCCGGGGATACCTTCTACAGCATTTCCAGATGCAGGTGTTTCAATATATAGGTTATTTCCCATAGGCTTTAAACCTGATGGATTTAAAAATCTTATAGTTGTTAAATTTCCAACATTTTGTATGCTTCCATCTCCCAAAACCACACTGACAATACCATCAGGAGAGATATTAATGCCTACGGAATTTTCAGGTATTACGATGTTCGGGATTATCATAAGACCGTCACTAGTTGTGAGTCGTCCATTTGCATCAATTTTAAAAGAACCATCTCTTGTATAAGCTATTCTTCCATCTTGCATTTGGACCTGAAAAAAACCATCTCCCATTATGGCTAGATCTGTCGAATTATCTGTAGGTTCAATATTTCCTAATGTAAAAATCCTTGTTGTTGAAGATAACCTCGTGCCATGACCTACATATAATCCGGTTGGTAGAATCGAACCTTGTGCAGTTGGAGTACCTGATTCTTTAACAGATGAATATAGAAGGTCTTGAAATTCTGCCCTCTGCTTTTTATATCCTGTAGTATCAACATTAGCTAAGTTGTTTGAGATGATATCTAATTTACGTTGTTCAGCGTTCATTCCAGTTGCTGCACTGTATAAAGATACTAACATCCTCTTCCCTCCAGTTTATTTTTGTGGAAGACCAAGATTATTTATCTTATAAATACTTAAAATGAAGATATTTCAATGAGTTTTGCGTTTAATGAATCAGTCGAACTTATAGCTTGTTGTAGAATATCAAACTTCCGATTTGCTTCAATCATTTTTATCATTTCATTCAGTACATTAATATTAGAACCTTCTAAATAGCCTTGTTTTACTTCATAGTCTTCTTGTGTAAGGGCGATTTCTTCTCCAGTAAAATAATTATTACCATATTTAGTTATATTATCTAGGTTAACAATATTTAATCTTATATTTGTTCCTGAGATACTTCCATCATTCAGTACAAAGAAATCATCTGTATCAACAAGTATGGGATTATTTTGAGCATCTAAAACAAAATCACCATTTTTGTTTACAAGAAAACCTTGATTGTTAATTGTAAATTCACCATCTCTGGTATAATAAAAATTATCGTTTCGTTGAATTTTAAAAAAACCCTGACCATTTATAGCAAAATCTAAAGAATTATTAGTTTCGGATAAAGGGCCTTGTTCAAAATTCGGTATGACCTCGTCTAAAATTACAGAACTATAAATATTGCCTATAGTTTTTCCTTGGGTATCTTCATTTTGATAAGCCCTTATTTCCTTTTCATAGTAACTTTTAAAAATGTTATAATCTTTTTTATAACCTATAGTATCGGCATTTGCTAAATTATTTGCTATAGAATCAAGTTCAGCAAAAGAATTTAACATACCAGCGGTGGCTGCATAAATCCCCCTCATATCTATCCTCCATTTTTATAAACTAACTTACTTGCACCTTGTTTAATAATTCTATGTTCTCTAACAAAATTCCTGTACCTTTAGCACAAGTTAAATGGGGATCTTCTGGAATATGTGTTTTTATACCAGTTTGCTCACTTATTAATTTATCTAAACCTCTTAACCTTGCAGTACCTCCTACTACAATTAAGCCATTCATCATAATATCTGCCGATAATTCTGGAGGAGTCTTTTCTAGAATATTTTTGATTTTATTAATAATTTCATTCAGAACAGGTCTTATAGCGTTTAAAATATCTTCAGAATTAATGACTATAGAAGAAGGTAAACCAGTTTTCAGGTTTTGCCCTTTTACTTCTGTTTCAAAATTTTCTTCGCTTGGATGAGCCTTGCCTATTTCTGTTTTTAACCGTTCAGCTGTAGCTTCACCAATAAAAAATTTATAACGCCTTTTAATGTATTTTACAATCTCTTGATCCATTGTTTCCCCTGCTACTTTAATTGTCTCGCTTATTACACATCCTCCTAAACTTAGTACAGCTATATCTGTTGTACCTCCGCCAATGTCTATAACCATATGTCCGTTAGGTTCTGCAATATCAATTTCACTTCCAATTGCAGCTGCTAAGGGTTCGCTAATTAGAAAAACTTTAGATGCTCCAACCCGTGCAGCGGCTTCTTTAACTGCTCTTCTTTCAACATCAGTAGTTAAAGCAGGAATACCAATAATTAAACTAGGTTTGTAAAGGCCGAAACCACGAGAGTTAGATTTTTTTATGAAATATCTTAAAACCTCTTCTATTATATTTGGATCAGCAATTACTCCATCTTGTACAGGTCTAATTATTTGTATTTGATCGGGAGTTTTTCCAAGCATATCTTTTGCTTCTTTTCCTATAGCTATCATATTTTTTTTGTTTTTGTCTATAGCAACAACCGATGGTTCTTCAATAATAATTCCTTTGCCTCGCTGGTAAACAACAAAAGTTGCAGTTCCTAAATCTATACCTAAATCAGACTTTGCCATAATTTACCTCCTGTCTTTGATTACTAATAAAAAATAAAATAAATTAATTATGTGCCTGGCGGGAATCGAACCCGCATCTTTGGATCCGGAGTCCAACGCTTTGTCCTTTAGGCTACAGGCACATTAATTTGGACAAAGGAAATAAAGTTCTAATTTTTTTTTCATTTTCTTTAATAGATATTATTAAGTCATATTGATCGTATAAATCAGAAATTAAAGATGTGCTTTTTAGTCCTTGTCTGTAATAAAACCAAAAGATCCAAGGATCTTGAGTGAATAAAATCAAATGATCTTTATTAGCTTTTTCTAGTATATTGTTAATAGCTACATCAAAAATTATGATATTGTTATAACTAGACAAATCATTTTCTATTTTATATGTTGATTTTTCTTTTAATTCTATAGCTGCATGAGGATTTTCTAGGAAAACGTTTAAAATCAAAACACTACTGTTTTGATCCTTCGTTTTTTTAATTTTTTTAAATGATATATCACCTTTTAGTTCATTGAATAATGACGTAGTTGTTAGTCGTTCATCTACAAAGTAGATTTGGCAACCTAGTTGTTCTTTAATATTCAAAGCCGCTTCAACAGTTAAATAAGTTTGATGTGAATATCTTCCAGATAAAGAAATAGGTAAACCAAAAACAAGTACACTTTTTTCGTCCAAATTTAAAGATTGTAAAAAATCAATTAAAGAATCTGATTTAACGGTATTTTTTGGTAAGGCTATCTTAAGATTTTCATCAGCAACAGCTATTCCACATAAGGTGTTTCCATAATCAACGCAATATATACTCATTTTTCTAAAAGTTCACCTACTATATCTTTTTTCATTTTTATCAATTCATAACTTATGTTATTTTTGGTTAATATTTTTTTTATAGATAATTCATTGCTTGAAGAAACAACAATTACTGGTTCGCAATTTTCTGATAAACTTTGAGGACATGGAAAAATTTTACAAAAAATCCCATTTTGTATTAATAAATTTTTTATATAAATAATATCATAATTTTGCGTAATAATAATTGTATCCAGATTAATAGTTGTTGTGATAATTTTATTCAAATTATACACCTCTAGCTCCTATTTTAGTGGTATCTCCTTTTAAGAATTCTATGAATTCTCTTGTATCAAGATTTTCATAAAAATATATGGAGTTTTTAAGCAACCAACTATCAAGAATGTTTTCTTTAAAATTAGAAGTATCACGTAATTTTTTTAAATCAAACGGATTAGTAATTTCTATATCTTCGTTATGAATTTTTATTAAATTAGCTTCTTGAAGCACTCCTAAAACAACAAATGCAAGGTCATTTTCTCCTTTAAACAAAGTACTCACAACAGTATCTATTTCTGGATTGTTTGCTTTAATAAAATCATAAGTTTTCTTTAGAATTTTAAAAGACGGGTACTTTTTGGCATAATCATACATTAGTCTAACCTTAAATTTTTTATCATATCCAAAAACAATAGAAATCTTTTGATTTTTATTAGTCCATCCAGAAACTAAATCTAAAAACTCTAAGGCTGTTTTTGGCACATCAAGAATTATAATTGTTGTAGGATAACCTTTTGTTTCTAAAGCTAGTCCATTATTTGAGAAAGAGGTTACATATAAGTATGCATATTCTCTTCTAAACTCTTCTCTTGCTAACATTTTTTCTCTATAACTCATAGAGTGGTTAAAAACTTTGACATTACCATCATTTATGTTAAGTTTTTTATCCATTAACTTTATAAGGGATTTTTGTCTGTTAGGTTCATTTAGAACTATAACACGACTATTTCTAGTGTCGATATATTCTTTCATAATACTAACGATACTACCTCTTTCTTTTGTAACTTCAAAATTATTATTTGCAGAAGAAGCCATTAAAATTTTGAATCCATAATTCTTTAATAGTTCTTTTAGATTTTCATCATACAGAGCTCCAAACATGCTTACATTTTGTTTTGCAAATATATAATCTCTAAACTCGATGAAATCTCTAACTTTTCTAATAACCGGATGAAATAAAGTGTAAAAGGGTTCATCAATTATAATTTGGCAGTCAATTGAGTCAAACAATGCAATATTTTTTAGAAATTCAGGTACGGTTAAGAAAAATACTTCATATTTTGAAAGCACATTTGAATTTATAGAGTAATATTTATTTATAAAAAGAATATTTTCTGGCAAATAAGAAGAGATAATTTTATAAGAATGTTCTAAAAGACTTTTTGTACCAGATATTAATATTACTTTCTTCTTACTTTCCAGGTTTAATAAGATTTTTTTGATTAAAGAGACATTTTTGAGCTTACTAGGCAAAAACATTGCTATCTTATTGTAATATAAGTTTTCATTTAATACTTCAATTTGAGAAATCTTATCTAGTTCATCTTTTAATATTGGATTTAAAAGATCATTTTCTGAAGATTCTTCAAAGAAGAAACTTTCTTTAATGCTTAAATCCTGTAAATAAAATTTTATATAACTGTTTTTTAGATTATATGAATTTTCTATTCTAAAGGTACCAACAACGTCTACCAAAAGATCTTTTCTTTTGTTCCAATTCAGATTTAATAAGTTAATTCCTAGATCATACCCTAAAACGTCAACTATTAATGAGTTATCATTTCTCAAAATGCCAGAAAAGTTTTGAGAACCATTACTGAAAAATTTAAAATTTTCAATTTTAGCATTCTTTATTAGAAATAATGGTTCAGGATTCATATAACCAAAAGGTTCCAATTTTTCTAGGTCTTCAAACATGTTTGGAAATATACTGTCGATTTCCATATCTATCTCTAGATAGTATGAAATTTCTTTTTTTCCATAAAGTTCTTTATATACTTTGTTAACAGATTTTCTAAGAGCTTCTATATTTTTTGAGTAGCAGGAGAAACCTGCAGCTAGCTTATGTCCTCCAAATTCTTCAAGAATATTTTCTTCGCTGACTTTAAGTAATAGTTCCATTAGGTCAATTCCTTGCGGACTTCTTCCAGAACCTTTACAAATATCTTTACTTTTGGAGATCATTAAAACAGGTTTATTAAGTTGACTTGATAATTTTGAAGCGACTATACCAAGGACTCCTAAATGCCAATTTTCACCACTGAGAACTAACACATCATCATCTTTGTATTCTGGATGTAAATCTAGTAAACTCAAAGCATATAGGTATATTTCTCTTTCTGTACTTTGCCTTTTTGAATTGAGTTTTAAAAGATCAGAAACAGCTTTATTGATTTTTTCTTCATCATCTAAAGTTAATAACTTAAAAGCTGCATATGCATTTGCCATTCTGCCTGCTGCATTTATTTTCGGAGCTACTTTATATGCAATTGTTCTTGAATCAATTTCGGATTCAACTATTTTTAGTTCGTTTAGTAAATATGCAAGCCCCTTGGTTGGGTTGGTTTTTAACTTTTCAATCCCTCTTATTACAAAATATCGATTTTCAGATAATATAGATACTATATCAGCAATAGTGCCAACAGCTACTAGGTCTATATATTCGAAAGGATCTAATGATTTATCAAAAGTTTCAAATAGTGCTTGAAGCAATTTAAAAGTTACACCAACCCCAGCTAAATCTTTAAAAGGATATTTGCAGTCATTTCTTTTAGGATTTAAAATTGCGTCGGCATTTGGAAGCTCATCTTTAGGGATGTGGTGATCAGTAACAATTACCCTCATTCCTAAAGATTTGGCATAGTCTATCTCTTTTAACGATGTGGTTCCGCAGTCTACGGTTACTAGGTTATTGTAACCTTTTGACTTTAATTCAAAAATTGCCTTTTCATTAAGGCTATATCCTTCATCTATTCTAGATGGGATATAAGAGGTTACCTCAAAGCCTAATTTTTTCATTCCAAGATATAAAACCGCGCACGAAGTAACTCCGTCAACATCATAATCGCCAAATATTGCTATTTTCTCTTTTTTTTGTTTAATCGTTTTTAATATTTCTACAGCTTTTGACATGTCTTGCATTAGAAAAGGATCATAAGTTCGCTTTTCTGGATAGTTTAAAAATATATCAGCTTCTTCGGGATTGGTAATGTTTCTTGATACTAGAAGTTTACTTAAAAAATCTGAAATTCCCAAAGAAAGAGATAGGTTTTTTGCGATCTTTTCCCTTTCTTTATAATGAGGATCCTTTGGGTCCCAAAAAACCTTCCATTTTTCCTCCATATTAAATTTCTCCCTTCTTATTATTTTTTTCTTTATATATATTATACATTATAGGACTCCACAAACCAAAACAAGTATATTAAGAGGGATATAAATGTAGTATAATTAACTTAGTTAACTAAGAAAAAGGAGATATTAAGAGTGAAAAAATGTATTTTGACTTTGTCAATTTTGTTTCTATCAATTTCTAGTATATTTGGAGCACTTTCAATTGATGATTTAATTAATCTTTCAAAAAACACGGGCACACTAGAGCTAGCTTGGGAAAGATTTTTAGAATATTTACAAGACAATCCTTCCGACGAGCGAATTTCAGAGGTTGGTGAATTGATCTCTGCAAAAATATATTTATACAACAAGTATAAAGATTTTTATTTTGTGAATGAGCTTATTACAGAAAACATTAAGTCTTTTTGTATTAACTTAGGTGTATTAAGTACGGATTTTCGTATACCCAAAGAGGATACAGAAAAGATTATTTTTATATTTCCACAAATTCCTGATATTGTTGAAGAAATTCTAACAACCGGTAATTTTTCTGAACCGTCTTATAAGTATTTGTACAAATTAGAAGGCTTAAATTATTTTATAATTGTTGACTCATATGATTTATTTGTTCAAAAGATTATAGAAAATTCAATTAAATTGCCAATTTTTTTTGATGAAGACATGAAACATTTTGTATTAACCTTTGTTCCAAAAAATAATTTTGCTTTATTTGAAGAAATTATTAATAAGTCTAAATATATAGTAAATGAGGAGAACTACTTAGGTATATACAGTCTTCTTTCTTTTTTAAATGATAATAATGCATTAAAGCAGTCTCTAGTAATTTATTCACAGCTTGACAAATATTTCTCGTTAAAAAAGGAGCTTACTTCGCTTAACAATAGCGTTTTTTTTGTAGAAAAGCAAGAACTATCATCTTTTATTTCTCAAGTTTTTGATGTAGGTAATGAACTAAAAGACCTTCAAATTGAGAAAACTCTTTTATCTAATATGTACTATTCTCTGTTAAGAACCTTGAATTCTAAATTAGAGAATATTCAAGAACTTGTACCAATTGAAAAAGACTTTGAAGAGTTAAAATTTGCTTTTAACAATGAGATCAACGGTGAAATATTAAAATTACAAAATAATGTAGTGAGGATTCAAAGTTATCCAGCGGGAAAAGCTTCTTTATCTTCATCATTAGCAGAACAAAAATCTAATGAAGAAGCTCAAAATAAAAACAACACACATTCCACTTTTTTATATGTTGTAGCGGGAATAGGAATAGGTATTCTGTTTGTGTTTTTATATTTTGAATTATTTCCTACCTATAATAAAATTAATTTTTTGTGTAACATTAAATTGGGTAAATACGCAGTACATTTAGCTGAAAAGCTGGTAATTAAAGATCCAGGAAACTATAAAAATTTTTTAATACTTGCAAGAGCCTATGAAGTATTGGGAGATTATACTGCTTCTATAGATGCATATAGATCAGCTATAAACCTAAAGGATAAGAACGTATTTGATAAAAAAGAATAGTTAAAGGGAGACATTAACCGTGAATGAATTTAATTTGTTGATTTTATCTACCTCTTTAGATGAAATGTTTGTGCTGTTAAAAGATAAAAATGACAATATATATAAAAAAAGTTTGCTAGATAAAAAATCCGGGAATTATCTAGCGAAAGCGGTAAAAGATACATTAAAAGAAGCGAACGTAACAATAAACGATATAGAAAAATTTGCAGTCGATATTGGTCCTGGATCATTTACAGGAATAAGAGTGGCAATAGCAACTTTACAAGGTTTGTTAGTAAGTCAGCCAGAAAAAGAGGTTTATACTTTTTTGTCAACTGATTTTTTATGTCATTCCTCTTTAATTAAATATAAAAATGACCTATTAAATAAAAAATTAGCAGTATTAAAACGTGCTAGAGAAAATGCTGCTTATGTGGCTATTTATAAGAATAACACGAGAATTTTTGGACCAGAAATGGTATTTTTCAATAATTTTGATAAAATTCTAAAGGATTGTATTTTAATAAACAAAGAGTCAATTTATTTTAAAGAAAAATATAAACTAGAAAATGAACTGTTAATTTCAGAAATAGATAATCAAAGTGTTATTGAAGTGGCAATGAGGGGTGAGCGAGTAAAAGTAGAAGAATTAAAACCTTTGTATCTTCAGAAACCAATAGCCGTAGAAAATTATGAAAAGAATAAAAAATGATTTCAATTACTTATTATGAAAATATTTGTCTAGTAAAAAATGTATGATGAATCCAAATAAAAAGCTTAAACTATATAATAATTTCATAGGTTTTCTTGAGTTGATATTTGTCAAGTAAATTATAATTGAGATACCAATTCCTGTAAATATTGAGTGCCAAAATCCTCGATGTTTAGTTAGTGTGTTAAATAAAAGACCTAAAAGTAATCCTATTAATGTTCCGAACAATATAATAATAAAATTTGAGGTATTATATGAAAAAGGTAAATAAGTCCTGTATAGATAATCAAACTCAAACAGATAATAGACAGAGATGAATATTAATAATAATCTAAAAAGTTTATTAATGAATGAATTATTATGATCGACATCTGAGAAATCACTACCAAACACAAATAAAAAGTAAGAGAATATAATTTCCGAGGGAATATAATTTACTTCAAAACAGAAAAAACTGTAAAACCAATTAAATAAGAAAAAAAAGAAAGGGAAAATAAAAATGCCTGAGAGAATGTGTGTTTTAAAATTAGGCATTGTTTTTATTTTCCACCTTGCTTTGTTCGTCGACAGTTAGTACTTCCATAGGATGATTTTTTATCCAACATTCGATGATGCCACCATTCTTTATGTCTTTATAAAATAAAATTTTTGATTGCTCACATTTTATTGTTTTTGTAATTGTTTTTAAAATTGGTCTGTTATAATATTGTAACTGCTGCAAAGCTTTAGAAGTGAGTTTGTCAGCTATAATAGAATTTGCCCCTGCGGAGAATATAAAATCAAAATAATTTGAAATTTTAGAGATAGTAATATTCCTAATTTCATTATGTGCCCAATTAAATGTTCCATAAGTTACAAACTCTCCTAAGAAGTTAAATAAAGGAATACCTTCCAAATTATAATAATTTAATAATCTTTCTAATGCTTGTGGAGTAACAAATATGACTTTTCCAGTATATAATATTTTGTCTCCATTCTTAAGTTTGTTTAAATTTTCTAAGGAAATTGGATAGATTAGGTTTATCAAAATACCCTATCCTCCTCAGAGTTGCTTTGGTCTTCAAAAGATCTACCGGCTTTAGAAATTATTTCATATGTTAAAGTTTTAAGTGAAATAACAAAATCTACATTTTCTACGACTACGTCTTCATTTACATTTAGTGTAACTGGAGTAAAATTTAAAATGCCTTTTATACCTGCTTCTACTAACAAATCTGTAACAGGTTGAGCAGCAGAAGGTGAAACCGTCAAAATAGCTATTTCAAAATTAGTCTTTTTTATATCTTCCTTTAAATCGTTAATATGTTTAATAACTACTCCTGGTAATAAAATAGAATTAACCTTTCGTTTATCTACGTCAAATGCAGATACAATTTTAAACTTGTTTTTTTCAAGTTCAGGATAGTGTGATATTGCTTTTCCTAAATTTCCAACACCTATTATAGCAACATTCCAAACCCTTTCAGTTCCTAGAATAATGTGTATTTTTGACAATAGTTTTTCTACGTTGTAACCTACACCCCTTTTTCCAAATTCTCCGAAATAAGAAAGATCTTTTCTTACTTGAGAAGCTTTTATATTCAAAGCTTCAGCTATTTCTTTAGAAGATGTTTTTTCTACTCCTTCTTCTTTTAATTGTGTTAAGAATCTATTATACATTGCAATTCTTTTTATAGTAGGTTTTGGTACTTTAATATCTCTCATTTTTGTATAGTTTCTCTGCATAAATTAGCTACTTCAAAGGCAGAAAAACCCTTACACCTCCTTTATAAATTTTTGGATGTGTCTTAATATTGAAAATACAGCCAATGCAATTACTTTGTGTCATTTGACTAGGATATTGACTATTTTTCCAGGAACATATATAATCTTCTTGACAGATTTATTTTCTATATATTTTTGAATTTTTTCATCCTCTAAAACGATGGCTTTAATTTCTTCTTCAGATAGGTTTAGATTTATAGTAACTTGAGATCTTAATTTACCATTGATTTGAACTGCTATTGTAACTTCTTCTATTTTCAATGCCTCTTTGTCAACTTCGGGCCAAGTTGCATTAATTATAAGATCATCCTTTCCTAGCATGCTCCATAATTCTTCACAGATATGTGGAGCAATGGGAGAAAGCATCAATACGAAATCGTCCGCAAACTCCTTTAATAATGATGAATTCCATTCATTTTCATTTACTGAGTTTAGATAATTGCTACAATCGTTCAGTAATTCCATCAAGGAACTAACAGCCGTATTAAATTGGAAGTTTCCTTCTATATCATTTGTTATTTTTTCTATAGTGCTATGCAATTTTCTTCTCAAATCTTTTTCAATTTGATTTTTAAGATGATATTTTGTGTGAAATTGTATATTATCAATTTTATCAATGATTTTCATATATGTGTTCCAAACTTTATTTAAAAATCGATAAGTTCCTTCAATTCCTGAATCGTTCCATTCAGCATCTTTTTCTGGGGGTGCCATAAATAATATGTATGTTCTTAGGGCATCAGCTCCATATTTTTCAATCATATCATCTGGAGACACAACGTTTCCTTTTGATTTAGACATTTTTGCACCATTTCTATAAATCATTCCTTGTGTAAAAAGATTTTCAAACGGTTCATCAAAATCAAGAAAATTAAGATCTTTCAATACTTTAGTTATAAACCTTGAATAAAGTAGGTGCAAAATGGCGTGTTCTACCCCACCTATATATTGATCAACAGGTAGCCAATAATTTACGTCGTTTTTTTCAAAGGGTTTATCGGTTAGGTCAGGATTGATATATCTTAGGTAATACCAGGAGCTATCAACAAATGTATCCATAGTATCGACTTCTCTTTTCGCGTCACCACCACATATAGGACATTTAACATTTTTAAAATCAGGATGATCAATCAACGGACTTGTACCAGTAGGTTTAAACTCAACGTCCCTAGGCAATCTTACGGGTAAATCTTCTTCAGCGACAGGTATAGTGCCACATTTTTCACAATAAATAATAGGGATTGGAGCACCCCAGTATCTTTGCCTTGAAATAAGCCAATCTCTCAATTTGTATTGAACAGTGAAAGTCCCAATTTTTTTACTTTCTAACCATTCACAAATTTTTTTAATGGCTTCTCGATTTTCCAAACCAGAGAATATATCAGAGTTGATTAAAATTCCATCATCTGTATAAGCATTTTCCAAACTTTCACTATTATTCGTATTTTCTGAATCTTTAGGTTTTATAACAATTCTAATAGGTAAGTTGTATTTTTTTGCAAATTCAAAGTCTCTTTGATCGTGAGCAGGCACAGCCATAATGGCTCCAGTGCCGTATTCATATAAAATATAGTTTGCAATATATATAGGTATTTTTTCTCCGTTAACAGGATTAATAGCATAACTACCTGTAAAAACGCCTTCTTTTGGGGCGTCTTGAGAAGTGCGTTTAAATCTATCTTGAACACTAATCATTTTAATAAATTCTTCAACTTTTTGTTGATTTTCTGGGGTTGTTAGCTCTTCTACTAATGGAGATTCAGGTGCTAACGCCATAAAAGTAACTCCCCACAAGGTATCAGGCCTTGTAGTAAAAACTTTTAATGTTTTATCCATGTTATCTATTTTGAAATCTACTTCTGCCCCGACACTTTTACCAATCCAGTTTCTTTGCATAGTTTTTACATTTTCTGGCCAACCGGTAAGTTTATCCAAATCATTTAAGAGTTTTTCAGCATAATCAGTAATTTTAAAATACCATTGTTCTAATCTTCTGATGGTAACTTCTGTACCACATCTCTCACATTTACCGTTAACTACTTGCTCATTCGCTAAAACAGTTTTACAGTGAGGACACCAATTAACGGGTGCCTTCTTTTTATATGCTAAGCCATTTTTATATAGTTGAAGAAATAGCCATTGAGTCCATTTATAATAATCTTCCTTACAGGTAATAACCTCTCTATCCCAATCATAGCTTATACCAATCTTTTTAATTTGTTTTCTAATAATATCAATATTTTTAAATGTCCATTCCTCAGGATGTAATTTTCCTTTTTCTATTGCGGCGTTTTCTGCAGGTAATCCAAAAGCATCAAATCCAAACGGATGTAGTACATTGAATTGTTTTGTTCTTTTATATCTAGCGACAACATCCCCAATTACGTAGTTTTTAACGTGACCAACATGTAATGTACCAGATGGATAAGGGAACATAACTAAATCGTAGTACTTAGGTCTTTTATCCTTGTTAGATGTTTTGAAGATTTTCTTGTCTTCCCAAATTTTCTGCCACTTTTGTTCAATCTCCTGTGGATTATAATTTTTATTTGTTATAGACATTTCAGCATTTTCCTCCATTTTAAGATTAATCGACAATTTTATAATGATCTATCCCTTGACTAAAAAATGAGTTACGTTGTTAATTATACCACATTTATTGTCCTGTAACAGTTGGAATATAAAGATTTAAATCTTTCATGAGGTTACTGATTTCCTTAGTTGGATGTTTAATTAACCTATATTGCCCAGGTTCCTTTATTAGGAAATATGTATTATCCGGGACCCCGCTCTTGAAAGAAGAGTTATAAGGAACTTGATATGTATATTGGGTTTCAATAGATGGATTTTTGAAAAAATAGAATTTGTAAGGATTTAATCCGGGTTTTAAGTTTCCTTGAAAAACATACTTTCCTTCCGGATTTTTAAAAGATACCCACACTTCATTGTGTCCTATTATATATATTTGAATATAACCTGCATTAGATGGTTCATCTAGATGTGTTAAAATTTTATCTAAATCATTCAAGTTTTTTTCTAAAAAACTTTTAGAGACAATGAATTTTTCTACTATTCCATTTGGATCATAGTATCCTTGAAGTGTACTGACTTCTTTTTCAATTTCATTAATTTTTTGTGTTACGTTAGAATTTAGTCTATTAAATTGACTTTGAAAACTTCTTTTTAATTCGATAATTCTGATCTCATTAGTTATTGCAATTGTTATAGCTACAAGAGTCATTACTATGAGAGTTATTTTATATTTCATATTGACCCTCCAAAAATATCTTTAATTTGATCGTATTCATCTTTTTTACCCTCTAAAATTTTTTTAATTTTCTGAAGGGTATTATCTACTTTTTTTGTGTTAACATTAGATATATCGCTTATTTCTTGATATGTGTACCCATTCATCCATAATTTTACTATTTCTTTTTCTTCTTCTTGTAATTCTTCCATACTTTTTGTAAAAAAATAATCCATTAAGAAGTCTTCTTTTTCTGAATCGACGCCTTCAAAATAGTAATCGGGATTTTCACTGAAATTATCATCAGTTTTTTCAATACTTATAGCATCAGTTAAAACCTTATGCTTATTTCTATTAAGGTATGTTACAAAAGATTTAACTTCAGAAGATATGTTCATATAGGCAAAACTCGAGAACTTAGTATTTGCGTCATCCCTAAAATTATAAACTGCTTGAATTAAACCGACAAAACCTATTTGTAAAAAATCTTCGAATTCTACCCATGTTCCATAATATTTAGACACAATAGATTTTACCATAGGTTCAAATTTTTCTAATATAAGTCCTAAAGCTTCCTTATCACCAATTTGAGATAACTCTATAAGTTCATTTAAATGTAATCCTCTAAGTTTGTAAATATTTCTGCTCATAAAACTCCCTATTTCTAAATGGTTTGCAAAAGATAATTCTAATTTACTTTTATTATACTACATAGTTCTTCAGAAAAGAAAAAGGGTGAATTATTTCACCCTCCGAAATACTCAGTTTTTCCATTTTTTGAATTAAACATAAAAGAGAAAAAAATGCAACTTAAATTAATTCATTTGATTTTATTCCTTAATAATCATAATGTATAATGAATATACCCATCCCCCCGAAACATCATAATTGATATTTCGGCCCATCCAAATGAGGACGCGTTGCGTCCTCATTTTTTATATCCTATTTTAGCAAAGTCTACTTCATTAATTTTTTTAATATCTCCTGGATGTGGAACCTCTCGTATACTCCATGGCCCAAATTTAATTCTTGTTAATTCAATAACTTTATATCCTAGAGATTTAATCATTAACTTGATCTGTCGTTTTTTTCCTTCGTTTATTGTTATTTGAATTAGTGAAGAATTATCATGTTTTTGTAAGATTTTTATTTTAGCTGGTAGAGTTTTATAGCCTGTTTCTAACAATACGCCATTTTTCAACTTCAATATTTCTTTTTGAGATAAGACTCCATTTATTAAGACATTATACACCTTACTTATATTATTTTCTGGCCTTAAAAGAAAATTGGCAAATTTTCCGTCATTGGTTAAAAGGAGTATACCGCTTGAATCATAATCTAATCTTCCTACATAAAAAACTTTTTCTTTTATCTTGTTTTTTATAAGTTCCTGAATAGTATTTCTTCCATATTCGTCTTTAAAGGTGCATAAATAACCTTTTGGTTTATTTAATAAATAATAAACCTTATTATTTTGTGTTTTTATTATGTCGCTAACTTTGATAAATGTGTTGTCGAATTCAATAATGTCGGTATCATTTAACTCATACCAAGGTTCTTTTATAAGTTTGCCATTGACTTTTACACCATTAGTTAAGATATACTCAGAGGATTTTCTTCTACTTAGAAACATTGTCTGAAGTGCCTTTTGCAAATTCACTTTTTTTCATATCCTCCAGTTTTTTTATTGTTTTATCAGGTAATAAATCATAAAATTTTTCAGTTAGCATATAGTATGGTTGTTTTTTTCTTTTAATCTTTTTAACTAGGCCGTATTCTGTAAGTTTTTTAATTTGATAATAGCTATTTTTACCTCTAATATTTTCTATTTCTATTAATCTGCTTTCCCCGTTCATAAATAGTATGGTCAATACGTCAAATTGAGTTTCTGTTAGTTCAAGTTTTCTAGGATTAGGGAAAATCATAGATTTAATTTCCGGTTTAATCTCAAATCTGTATTTATTTCCATTTTTTACCAGTTCTACTCCATGTTGATCTTGAATGTAATGCAATTCTATTTCTGTTAAATATTGTTTTACGTCTTCCTTTTTTATCTTCAATCGCCTTGAAATTTCTTGAAGTGAAACTCCATCTGTTTTAGAGAATATATACGCCTCTATCATTCTTATTTCAACATCGATTTTTTTATTTTCCATATTATTCCTACTTCCTTTTGCTAAATCGTTATCATGTCTCTATTCGATAAAAAAATCCTTCTTTATAATCAAATATTTTGTGTTGAACTAGTACCAAAGCTGCTAAAAACAAAACTACGAACTTAAGCTTATTGTAATTTGCATATTCAAAGAGGTTATACACATTAAAACGATTAATTTTTTCTAAATCTTTTATAGCTTTTTCAACATTATAATCGTCTTTTATAATTTCTAGTCTTTTTTGATTAGTAATGTAGTCATCAAAAAATTTCACTAGTTGATATCCAACATCCTCACTATCTAAGGTAGCAGTTTTTTTAACTTTAACAGCTTTTCTTTTGTTTTCGCCAAAATCTTCCTTTATTAAATCTTTAGCTTGTTTTAATATATCATAATTTTCAATTGTTGTGTATATGAACTCTCTCTGCCTTTTGAAATCCTTGTCTTTAGAAGAATTGGGCAATATTTCTCTTGATTTTAAGAAAGTTAAATATGATGCTAATTCTAAAAATTCTCCTATTGAATTTAAATCTTTGTAATTAGTGTTAACATAGTCAAGAAACAGATCTGAAATAACACTAACAGATATCTGTCTAACCGATATCTTTTTTTCTTTAACTAATTCAACTAATTTAGAAAAAGGACCTGAAAATATGTCAAATTGTACACTAACTTCCTCAAAATTTACTTTAGTTCCCCTCTCTTTTACCACCTAAGATGCATAGCGTCTTTAACTTCTTGCATTGTTTGTTTGGCAACTTTTCTCGCTTTTTCATTACCATCTAAGGCAATATTTTTAGCATCATCTTTAGATATTTTTGCTAGGTTATTCCAAATTGGCTGCATTTCTTCTTTCATATTTCTGATAAGCAATTTTTTACAATCAACGCAACCAATTGAAGCAGTTGTACATCCATGAATTACCCATTCTTTTTCATCTTGTAATTTTGTAAATGCTTTATGATATTCCCATACAGGACATTTTTCAGGATCACCTGGATCAGTTCTTCTAATTCTAGCTGGATCTGTCATCATGGGTAGTATTTTTTCTTTCAACTCTTTTTCATTTGTTTCAATATTAATTATATTTCCATAACTTTTTGACATTTTTCTTCCATCTGTTCCTGGTAACTTTTTAACTTTGGATATTAATGCTTGAGGTTCGGGAAAAACTTCACGATATTGGAGATTAAATTTTCTAGCAGTTTCTCTTGTAAACTCTATATGGTAAATCTGGTCTTCACCAACAGGGACTATGTCACCCTTATACATTAAGATGTCAGCAGCTTGTAGTAAAGGATATCCTAAGAAACCTAAATTCGTTAAATCTCTGTCAGATATATTATTAATTTGATCTTTGTAGGTGGGGATTCTTTCTAAACGTGATACAGAGGTTATCATACTTAACAATAAATATAGTTCTGCATGTTCTTTAATAGCCGATTGAACAAACAGCACGCTTTTTTCAGGATTCAATCCAACAGCAAGATAGTGCCTGAGAATATCTAACGTTGATTCTTCAATAATTTCCACACTATCAAAGTGTGAAGTCAATGCATGCCAATCTGCAACAAAAAAGAAGTTATTAGGCGACTTTTCCTGAATCTCTACCCATTCTTTTAATGTGACAAGATTTCCAATATGTAATTTTCCTGTGGCTCTCATACCACTAACTATTATCATCTTATGCCTCCATCTTTGGAATAATTAGTCATATTTATATGATCATATATAAAATTATAACACACAATTGATTTATATTGATTTATGGGGCTTTAAAATTATATATGGGTTTTATTCTTTCTATTATCTCTACAGTATCTTTAATTGCTTCTTCAATTTCTTCAAGTGGTTTATATACCATAGGAGATTCATCTATTGTTTGAAAACCTATGGAAGTTGAATATATTCCACGCATGCTATTTTTAAATTTTTCTAAATCTAATTCTTTTTTTGCCTGTCTTCTACTCATGATTCTACCAGCCCCATGAGGTGCGGAATAATTCCAGTCAGGATTTCCTTTCCCAATACAGATTAAACTGCCATCTCTCATGTTAATTGGTATTATCAATTTTTCTCCTTTTTGAGCTGAAACTGCACCTTTTCTTAAAATCATTTTTTCTAGATCTATATAATTGTGGATAGTTGAAAAGTGTTCTAAAACTGTTAAATTTAAATTTTGTACAATTATATCAATCATTGCTCTTCTATTTGTTTGAGCATAATGCTGAACTATCTTCATGTCGTGTAGATAATCATTAAAAGGTCCATTTTCAAGATAAGCCAAATGTTTTGGAATATTTGTTTTTTCAGAATTAACAAGCTTTTTTTTCTTTTTTTTCTTAGACTTTTTTGTAGGAAGGGAGCTTCCAGATAATAATGCGTAAGCTAAATTTTGATAGTATTCAGCTACTTCTTTTCCTAAATATCTACTTCCCGAATGAACAAGAAGGTATAGATGTCCATCTTTATCTATGGCTAACTCTATAAAATGATTTCCTCCGCCTAAAGTGCCTATACTCAATAGCGCCCTTTCAAGATCAACATAGTCCCTACATTTTAGATTAAAAATGTTTGTATTTTCGACATAGGGGTGAGGAGTTGTTCTAACTCTAAATCCAGAAGGAATTTCTCTCCGAATTATACTATCAAGTAATTCAAAATTTACTTTGTTTTCTTGTATTTTACAAACATTTACTCCACAACCTATATCTACCCCAACTAAATTAGGAACAACTTTATCTTTTATAGTCATTGTTGTTCCTATTACGCATCCAACTCCAGTATGTGCATCTGGCATTATCCGAATTTTGCTTCCCTTTACAAATTCTTGATTGCAAAGTTCTTTAATTTGTTTTATAGCTTCTTCTTCTAAACTTTTAGCAAAAATTTTTGCTTCATTAAACTGTCCTTTAATTACTAACATATCATTCATTCCTTATCTTACATTTTATCTATCAAAATAATAACATAAAAGTGTTAAAAATCTTAAAATAGGATATAATAATCATGAAGATAATTAATTTTTTCCATTTAAGGTATTTATTTTAAAGTTTCTTTAAAATCAGACGATAATAAATTTGAGAGTCTGTGTAGGAGCAAATTGTATATTTGTCTAGTAGTTATTTTTGTAAGGGGATGATAAAATGGCATATAATCCTTATTTAGGTTCTTTTCAAATGCCTGGTATTGCTTCAGGCTTTGACACAGCTTCCGTAGTTTCCAAATTGATGGAAGTCGAAATGCAGCCTTTAAATAGGGCACAAGAAAAATTTGATACTCTTAACTATCAGCAAAAAGTATGGATGCAGGTAGATAAGAAATTAGAAGAATTTTATGATTTTTTAATAGAGTTTAAGTTGCAAGGAAATTTAATTCCTAAAAAGGCTGTTTCTTCCGATGAA
Source organism: Defluviitoga tunisiensis (assembly GCF_000953715.1). Classification (NCBI taxonomy): domain Bacteria; kingdom Thermotogati; phylum Thermotogota; class Thermotogae; order Petrotogales; family Petrotogaceae; genus Defluviitoga; species Defluviitoga tunisiensis. Next base: position 394,253 of record NZ_LN824141.1, on the reverse strand, counting down.
AAAGTCTTAACAGCTTCTTCTTCAGCGGATGCAGACAATGCAACTTTTTATTTAAAGGTTAATTCTTTAGCTTCTCCTACAGTGGTTGTTGGCGAAGTGACAGATTCAACAATTAAAAAGAAATCTACGATAGGCTCAATTTTGGAAATTGAGGATGATACTCAAGAAATAAAGTTTTCGATTTCAAAAGATGGAGGATCAACTAAAGAGATTACTCTTTCTTCAACTGATACCATTAATGATTTAATAGCAAAGATAAAAGGTTCTGAAGCAGACGTGAGTGCAAAGTTTGATGAGGCAAACAGTAAGTTTTTTTTAATTAGCGATAAAAATGGTCCAGAAAATATTAGTGTATCTGCCGAAGAAGGTTCTTTAGGGAAAGTGTTATTAGAGAAGTTGGGATTATTAAGTGGGGAAACAACTACAGGTAGTTATGCAGAAGTTGAGTTGTCTTTTGATGGTATAAATCCTTCAACAACATACGAACAGTTAAATGAAAATACAATTAATATATTTGGTACAACGATAGAATTAAAATCACTTTCTGATGAGTTTGTTAAAATTTCAGTAGAACAAGACATAGATAAGAGTGTCGATACTGTCAAACAATTTGTAGATAAGTATAATGAAACAATTACTTATGTATATGATTTACTTCATGAAAGTAAGGTTACTGATAAAGCTGCCGAGGACATGACTGAAGAAGATTATATGAAAGGGATATTAGCTAGAGATAGAAATTTAGAGAACATTTTTTATAAATTAAGAAATATGGTTTATTCTTCTACTAATGTAGACGGAGAGTTTAAAAGTTTATTAAGTATAGGAATAGGTTCGGGAGATACAGGTAGAAATTATGAAAGCACCATGAAAGGACTTATTAAATTAGACGAGGATAAACTTAGAGAAGCTTTGAATAATAATCCAGAAGATGTTTGGAAATTATTTGCAACAAACGATAAAACTAATGAAAAATATGGTGTTGCGCAAAAAATACAGAATTATGTCTATGATGTCACTAAATTTAATGGCTATATTGACAGAATTGCCGGCACTAACGGTACGATAGGGAATCAAATGAGAAGCCTTGCTAAAGAAATGACAAATCTTTTGGATAAACTGCAAAAGAAGGAAGCTTACTATTACGCTAGATTTACGGCAATGGAACAAGCTGTTCAAAAGTTATCAATGCAAGGTGCTTATATTCAAAACGCATTCTCTAAACAAAATCAATAACAACAAATAATCAAAAAAATGGTGCTGTTAGTTAACAGCACCATTTTTTGTGGTTTATAATATCTAAATCATCCTACAGATTTTTCTCTACCAGTAGCAATCTCAGCCTCTTTTTCCGGTTGGACAACCTCATAGTTAAGATTTGTGTATAAACTTAGACCAGTACCTGCTGGGATAGGTTGACCAACTATGACGTTTTCTTTTAATCCTTTAAGTTTGTCAACTCTTCCTTCGATCGCAGCTTCAGTTAATATTTGTACAGTTTGTTGGAAAGAAGCTGCAGAGAGCCATCCTTCCCTCTCGAGTGAAGCTTTAGTTATTCTTAAAAGTCTTCTTTCAAATCGAATAATATTTTTAGGATTGATTAGGTACTTTTTAGAGGTTCCAACCAATTGGCTTGTACCGTCTTCAGTTTTAATTTCTTTATATTCTTCGTATACTTCTATTTCTTTGATACCTGCTTCTATTATATCTTTAATTATGTCTTCTGTTATAGTTGTTCCCTGGTCGTATATTTTGCTTTCTTCGTCATCGTTTTCCGAAGCAATAATTACTTTTTTTGCTAATTTTTTACCAATTACGATTTCTCTGTTTTTTTCAACTGATGAATTTTTATTTTTTATCTCTTCATTAATTTTTATAACTCTGTTGTATGGTACTAAATCTCCAGGCATATAATGTGTATCTCCGCCATCTATTACCTCAACTTTGTTGATCATTTGTCTAATGATAATTTCAAAATGTTTATCGTGGATGTCAACACCTTGTTCTGCATATATTTTCTTTATTTCACTCAAAAGATGGTTTGATAATTCGTCTACACCTAAATCTTTAAGTATTTTCCTTGGCTTTATGTTTCCTGAAGTCAATCTTTGGCCAGGTAGTACCTTATCTCCAATTTCGACTGAGGCCTTGGTTTTGTAATCCGCTTCGTAAATATCTAACTCTCCATCAGAGGTTTCTAAGATTATTCTTAGTTTTTTACCTTTTTTATTCTCTTCGTCTCTTTCTATTGCTTTAACTATGCCTTTTGATTTTGCAAAGATTCCTTCAGGACCTTTAGTCTTTTTTCTTGCTTCAAATAATTCTTCGGCTCTTGGTAATCCCTGAGTAATATCCTGTGCGGTAGCAATACCACCAGTGTGGAATGTTCTCATGGTCAACTGTGTACCCGGTTCACCAATCGATTGAGCAGCAATTACTCCTACAGCTTCACCGATGTTAACCAACCTATAATTTGATAGATCCATTCCATAACATTTTGCGCATATTCCTTCTTCGGCTTCGCAGGTTAAAGGAGATCTTATGAATATTAAAGGTCTTACTAATACTTTTTCAACTCCGTATTTATCTAGCATTTTTGCAGTTTTTAGATCAATTCTTTCTTGATATTTGAGAAGAGTAATTTGCTTGCCATCAACATTGATCTTAAGGTCTTCGCCTACATAAACTGCTGATTTATATGCTTTTACAGGTAATGATTGTATATTGCGTAATAATAACTCTTCTACGATTTCTTTTGTAATCTCTTCACCTTTTTTAATAAGGGTTTTATTGTCAATTATTACATCTTCTAGTGATTCATAAGAATAAATATTATTAGTCAAATCGTCAAAGTCTATTGTTTTTTCTTCGTATTCAAGGAGCTTTTTTACAGAAATTTCTTTATTGTAACTAGCTAGGGATTTTGCATCTTCTTCATTTAACATCAAATCTTTCTTATATTCTTTATGAGTTTTTTTATCCTTAACAGGATTGCCTGTTTCAGGATCTAAAACATCTTTAATTAATATTCTGCCAAATAGAAAATCTGATAGATTTTCAATTTTTGAACCGTCAGACCAAAGTTCTCTGGCTTCTATTCCTTTTTCAGTGCCACAATCATGTTCTGTAATTGTAATTGCTTGCGCAACATCCACGAGTCTTCTTGTGAGGTAACCTGCTGTAGATGTTCTTAAAGCAGTATCTGCGGACCCTTTTCTTGATCCATGTGTTGATGTGAAAAATTCTAGTTCTGATAATCCATTTTTAAAATTCGAGGTAATAGGCACCTCAATAATTTTACCAGATGGATCAGCCATTAAACCTCTCATACCAGCTAATTGTTTTAATTGATCTATGTTGCCTCGTGCTCCTGATTCTATCATCATCCATATTGGATTGAAAGGATATTTTCTATAAGTTTTAGCAGTCTCTTCTGTAACTTTATTTGTTGTATTTTCCCAAATTTGTATAATTTCTTTATATCTTTCAGTATCATTTAGATAGCCTTCTTCATATAATGATTCGATTTCTAATACCTGTTTTTTAGCTTCTTCTATTATTTCTTCTCTTTTTGGAGATAGTAGAACATCTCTTATAGATATAGTTAATCCCGATAGAGTTGAGTAGTGAAAACCGAAATCTTTTATGCTATCCAATAATTCTGCGGTTTTGTCAATACCATATTTTTCAAAAGTAGCAAAGATTAGATTTTTTAATTCTTTCTTATCCATCTTTTTAGAATAATTAATCAGATCTTTTGGTACGGCTTCATTGAATATAACTTTTCCTATGGTTGTCTTTACCATATTGTTGTTTTCATAACGGAAACTAATAGGTTCATGTAATGTGAAATCTGACTTTTTCCATTCTAAGTGGTCTTCATTGAGGTAAATATCAGAGTCAATTATTTTGAAGTATTCATAGGCATAGATGGCTTCCATACTATCAGAAAAAACATGTCTAACGAATCCATCCTTACCTATATCTTTTGGATTTTTAGGTAATTTTGTGCTTTCAAATTTGTCGTCTTCATGCATAGTCAAATAGTAAGTTCCCGCAATTATATCTTTTCCAGGCATAGATATAGGTTTACCATTTGCAGGAGATATAATGTTATACCTAGACAACATTAAGAATTTAGACTCTGCTTGAGCTATGTTAGAAAGCGGAATATGTACAGCCATTTGGTCTCCATCAAAATCAGCATTAAATGGAGGACATACCAAAGGATGTAATCTTATCGCATTTCCTTCGATTAGTTTTGGTATGAATGCTTGAATTGAAATCCTATGAAGAGTAGGTGCTCTGTTTAATAAAACAGGATGGCCTTTTATAACTTCTTCAAGGACTTCCCAGGCTTCAGGCATTTCTTTTTCTATTATTGTTTTTTTGAACTTTCTTGCGCTTTTACTTGCAGCATTTGAACCTTTAAGCAATTCTGCTAAAACAAAAGGTTTAAATAATTCTAGCGCCATTTTCTTAGGCAAACCACATTCATGAAGTTTTAAATCCGGTCCTACAGCAATAACTGCTCTACCTGAATAGTCGACCCTCTTTCCTAAAAGATTTCTTCTAAATCTTCCTTTTTTACCTTTTAACAGATCAGTTAAAGACCTAAGAGGTCTTCTGTTTCTGTCTGTCATAGGCTTTCCAACACGTCCATTGTAAATTAGGGAGTCAACGGCTTGCTGTAATATTCTTTTTTCATTTCTTACAATTATTTCGGGTGCATCCATTTCTAGAAGCTTCTTTAATCTGTTATTTCTGTTTATTACTTTTCTGTACAGGTCATTTAAGTCAGTTGCAGCAAACCTTCCACCTTCTATTTGGATTAACGGTCTTAAATCAGGTGGAATAACAGGGATTAAATTTGTTATCAGCCATTCGGGTTTGTTTCCAGAATTAATAAAATCGTTTACAAGTTTTAACCTTCTTAAAATTTTTAAAGCCTTTTGACTTTTCTTATCCAACTTATCTAACTCAGATTCTAGCCTTGCTTTCAGCAGCTCGAGGTCTATCTTTTTCAATAACTTTTGAACAGCTTCTGCACCAAATCCTGCTTCAAATTTTTCGTATTTGTTTATCTGGTAAATTCGTTCGTTATCTTCTTCATCTTTTGCTAAAACATCCTTGACGCCAAGTTCTAATAGCTGATTAAGCACATCTTGAGTAATTTTTAGACCTTTTTCAAATTTTTTCTCAGGGAAATCGATGTCTTCAGCTAATGTTTTATTTATTATTTTTTCTCTTTCTTCTTTTATTCTTGAATTCAAAATTTTCATTACTTCTTCATAAGCTCTTGCTTCGTCTTCAAGTAGAATATCACCTATTTTTTTACCAATTCTTTTGGCAAATCTTTTATCTAAATCGGTTATGACAACAATAGGAGTATCTCTTTCTATATCTCTTTCAACTTCTATTGTACCTGGGTAATATTCCATAAATAAAGAATATTCTTTTTGTGTTAGGTAATCGTCTTCATACAAAAAACGATCAGCTAAAGGTGTTCCTTTTTCAACTTGTTGGTCTTGTTCGACCATTATAGAAGCACCTTCAAAAACTGGATATTTTCTTTCAATACCCGTTTCGTCTTTGATAATTATCCAAGTTAGTTCACGTTCAGTTTCTGTCAACTCAGATTTAATATCAACTTTTCCACTTATATCAGCTACAGGCAACCCTTTAACTGAAGAGGTTTTAACAGCTGGCTCAACATGTATATCCAAATATTGTGAATAAATTTCATATTCTTTTTGATATAAAATCTCACCTGGATAATATCCTAAAGCATCATTTTCAGGACTGGTTAAAACTAAATAAGCTCTTTCTACCACTCTCTTTGAGCCATAATAAATGATATTTTCTAGATCCTTAACGCCTATGTTTAAAAGAATAGAAAGAATGGAAGGAGATGACTTAAGATACCAAATATGAGAAACAGGGGTAGCTAATTCCAGATGTCCCATTTTTCTTCTTCTTGCTTCTTTTGATTCTACTTTAACCCCACACCTTTCACAAACTGTGCCCTCATATTTTTTACCTTTATACTTTCCACAAGCGCATTCGTAATCTTTTGTAGGTCCAAATATTTTTTCGCAAAATAAACCGTCTTTTTCAGGTTTTCCTGTTCTATGATTTAAAGTTTCGGGTTTTGTAACTTCACCATTAGAATTTGCTAGAATTATTTGTGGTGAAGCAACCCCAATCTTGATTTTAGCAATTTTTCTTTGAAAGGAAGAAACATTCGCCATTAAAAATTCACTCCTTGAGGATTAATTTTCTCTGCTGCTTGGAGCATGAAATTAACCGTATCCTACTAAATAAACGACATAATCTAAATTTTATCAATGTCTAATTCATTACCTTCTTCATCATATATCTTAATATCAAGCAACAAACCTTGTAACTCTTTTACTAAAACTTTAAAACTTTCAGGTATACCTGGTTCAGGCAAGTTTTCACCTTTTAAAATTGCTTTGTATACCTCATTTCTCCCTCTAATATCATCAGATTTATAGGTGAGCATTTCATTAAGTGTGTGGGCTGCTCCATGAGCCTCTAAAGCCCAGACTTCCATCTCACCAAACCTTTGCCCTCCAAAATGAGCTTTACCTCCTAAAGGTTGTTGATGAATTAACGAATATGGTCCTGTGGAGCGGGCGTGAATCTTATCTTTAGCTATATGAGAAAGTTTAAGCATGTACATAGAACCAATAGCTACAGGAAAGTCAAAAGGTTCACCAGTTCTACCATCTCTTAATACTATCTTTCCTGTGGGATAATCTTCATCTTCTCCTAAATCAAGACCTTTCTCCTTTCTAATTTTATGAAGTTCATTCATTATTTCATCTTCTGTGGCTCCATCAAATATGGGGGATGCGTAATAATCGTTGGTTAGCATCGAAAGCCAGCCTAAATGTAACTCTAGAATTTGCCCTATATTCATACGAGATGGAACACCTAATGGGGATAAGAGCATTTGCAAAGGTGTACCATCGGGCATAAAGGGCATGTCTTCTTTGTTTAAGATAGTAGATATTACACCTTTATTTCCATGCCTTCCAGCAAGTTTATCCCCAGCTTCAAGAGTTTTCTTGGTTGCTATGAAAACCTTAACATATTTATTAACACCTATCTCTAAAGAAGGAATATCTTTTCGATCAAAAACTTGAACGTTTATTACCCTACCTTCAACTCCATGAGGCAAGGTTAAAGAAGTATCTTTTACGTCTCTGCCTTTATCTCCAAAGACTGATTTAATAAGCTTTTCTTCAGGAGAAGTGTCTGATTCACCCCTTGGAGTAACTTTACCTACCAAAATATCTCCAGAAGAAACATAAGATCCTATTTTAACAATTCCGTCTTCATCTAAATTTCTTAATAAATCTTTTTTAACATTAGGAATGTCTGCTGTAATTTCTTCTGGTCCTAATTGTGTATCCATAGCTTTAGTTTCATATACTTCTATGTGAATAGAAGTAAACGTGTCATTTTCTAACAATTCTTCACTTACCACAATGGCATCTTCAAAATTATAACCTTCCCAAGATATAAATCCAACTAAAACATTTTTTCCTAGGGCAAGTTCTCCCATATCCATTGAAGGGCCATCAGCTAAAGGATCGCCTTTCTCAACAATCTCGCCAAGGTTTACTAATGGCATTTGGTTTATACACATGTCTTGGTTAGATCTTACATATTTCATCAGAACATATTCATCTTTAACAATTTTACCTTCTGAATCTATTATAGGTTCATCTTTATCATTTAATCTAGAAATTACTATTTTTCTGCCATCGACATAATCGACAATTCCACGATGTTTAGCAAGAATTAAATATCCTGAATCTCTTGCTGCTAACCATTCTACACCTGTACCAACAAAAGGCGCCTCAGTTTTTAAAAGTGGAACGGCTTGTCTTTGCATATTAGAACCCATAAGAGCTCTATTGGCATCATCATGTTCTAAAAATGGTATCAGAGCAGCTGATACAGAAGCTATTTGTTTAGGAGTAACAGAAATGTACTCTATTTCATCTCTGTGGAATAGCGATACTTTTCCTAGAAATCTTGCTTCAACATATTCTGTAGCAATGGTACCATCTTTATTAACTTCAACGGATGCTGGAGCAATTTTATGAAGTTCTTCTTCGTCTGCAGTTAAGTAAGTTACTTCTTGATATTGTATTTTTCCTTTTTTCACTTTGTAATATGGAGTGGTTAAAAATCCGTATTCATCAACTTTTGCCAGAATTGCTAGAGAGGTAATAAGCCCAATATTAGCGCCTTCTGGTGTTTCAATTGGACACATTCTACCATAATGTGAGTGATGGACGTCTCTAACTTCAAATTTAGCGTGCTCTCTTTTTAAACCGCCTGGACCAATTGCTGATAATCTCCTTTTATGTGTTAATTCAGCGAGGGGATTCACTTGGTCAAGGAACTGAGATAGTTGACTGGTTGCAAAAAACTGATGAAAAGCTGTCATTATTGCTCTAGAGTTTATTAAAGATTGAGGGTTTATTTTATTGATAGATTGAGCAACAGCAACTTTTTCAGGAATATGTTGAACAATTTTAGAAAAAGCTCTTTCAAATTCGACTTGCATAAGTTCGCCAACTGATCGTACCCTTTTGTTACCAAGATGGTCTCTCGTATCCAAACCTTCTGGCCTTTCTGGTAACTTTAATAAATAACGAGTAGATAATATAATATCTAATTTTTCGATAGCAAAAGAATTAAAAGGATATTTTATCTTTTCTTCCATGTCTTGAGTAATTTCTTTATTTTCTACTTCTTTGAGATATTCAATATATGCACCTCTGAGTTTTGTCTGTACTTTTTGTCTACCAATGTCCGAAAAATCGAATTTTGAAGGGTTAAAATACATGTCTTCAATTTCTTCTTTAGCTTTTTGAGGTCTTGGAATTTCTGTGGGTTTTAATTTTGAATAAATTTCTTTGTATGCATCTAGTGGAGTCACGATGCCATCTTTTTCATACCTCTTTTTCATTCTGTCTAAGGTTATTTGGGCAACTCGATTACATACGGTGACCATTTTTACATCGTTTTCTTTTAATATATCTAGAACTTCAGAAAGTCGCATTCCCAGTGTGGATTTTCTTGCCGGGTCAAGCTTTTCAAGTTCTTCAAATCGCAAGTCAGATAAAACAGTGCAATCAATATAGGAAGAAACCTCAATGTCATCTTCTAAATTTATCCTTTCAGGAAATAATTTGAGAATGTCCAAATCACTTTCGTATCCCAAAGCCCTTAAAAACAAGAAAAGATTAAATTTTCTTTTTCTATCGATTCTTACTTGAAGAATTTCTTTGTTAGGGTTGTAAAGTATTTCCAACCATGCACCTTTAACAGGTAGAAAATGAGCAATAAACATTTCTTTTGTGGTATCTGTTTCTTCTTCTTTTATAAAATAAATCCCAGGAGAACGTACAAGTTGATTCACTATTACTCTTTCAGCTCCGTTGACTATAAAAATACCTCTGTCAGTCATATACGGAACATTGCACAAAAACACGTCATCCTTTTCAATGATTTCGCCTGTTGAGGTATCTGTAATTCTAACACTTAAATAGACTTTAGCAGCGTAAGTTAAGCCTTTATCGCGACATTCGTCTTCACTTACAGTTGGCTTTTCGTGTCTGCAATCAAAAAAATCAACTAAAATATCCTTACTTTTTTTTCCGGTAGATTTTACAGATACTTGGATAGGCATGTAACTTTTTATGCTCTCTAACAATTTACGGTTTAAAAAATCATCAAAAGAATCTTTTTGTATTTTGACTAAATCTTCGTATAAATCAGAATTTTCAGGAACTTTCCCGAAAAATTTCCTATACCTTTTACCTACTTTCCTAGTGATAGTATTCAAAAACAACCACCTCGGCATATGAAAAATATTTCTTACTAAATCAAGCAGCAAAATTCGCATTAGACAAAAAGTCCAATGCGAATTCAATTATATCGTTTTTTCTTGAAAATCGTGTTAAAATATTAGTTAAATTATTTAATTTCTACTTCTGCTCCAGCCTCAACTAATTTCTTTTTGATTTCTTCTGCTTCTTCCTTGGGTACCCCTTCTTTTATTTTTGCTTCAGGTGTACCAGCTTTTTCTACTAAGTCTTTAGCTTCTTTTAAACCTAATCCGGTAATTTCTCTAACAACTTTAATTACGCCAATTTTTTGTTCTCCAAAGCTTTTTAAAATTACATCGAAAGAACTTTTTTCTTCTTCAGCTGGTTGACCTGCCGCTACGCCTGGCATAGCTGCTGCCATTACTGGAGCAGCTGCGGATACTCCAAATTCTTCTTCAAGAGCTTTGACTAATTCAGCAAGTTCTCCAACGGTCATTTTTTTGATTTCATTAATGAATTCCTCTTTTGTCATCTACCATACACCTCCAAATTTACTTATTATCTTTTATAGCGTTTAAAACATAAATAAGGTTTCTAATGTTGCCGGCTAAGGCATTAACTAAACCAAATATAGGATAATTTACGCTTCTAACAAGCATAGCATATAATTCTTGCTTAGAAGGCAGTTTAGCATATTCATTAGCTTTTTCAGAATCTATTATTTGGCCTTCTAATATTCCACCTTTAATAAAAGGTAAGCCTTTTTGGGAATCAGAAAATTTTTTGACAAACTTTAATACTTCAATTGGATCTACATTTTTAGCGGATAAGACAGCTGTTGGTCCAGTTAAAAAAGGTTCAAACTCATCTTCGGATTTTTTCGATAATTTGATAGCTGTTTTTAACAAAGAATTTCTATAGACTTTATAGATAACATCTTCACCAAAATTGTTATATAACTCCATCCTAAACTGATGAGATAAGGGAACATTCATACCAGTAAAGTCAATGAAAAGTATTAAATTAGCTTTTTCCAAAGCATCTACGAAGTCCTGAATCAAGCCTTTCTTTAGTTCTTTGGTTAACAAAAAGAACACCTCCTCATAAAAAAAGCGGCACACGGCCGCGGACTATAAAAGAAATAAATGTAATATTCATCTATTTATTTCTTTATTCCACGTACCTCTGTAGGCGAGCATTATACTCTTTATCTTTCTTAAAAGACCCACTTTCTTTGGTACGCATTATTGAAAAAATAAATTGTGTAAATAATTAAATTATCTAATTACGCTACTTTAATCTCACCAAGAGAACTTAAATCTATAACTATTGCAGGACCCATTGTAGGACTTATAGTAGCTTTTTTTATAAATTTTCCTTTTGAACTCTCAGGCTTCATTTTGTTGATTTGTTCAAGAGCAGAAAGAATATTTTCTTTAAGAGCTTCATTGTTAAAGGAAACCTTCCCCACTGGCACATGAATGTTTCCTGTTCTGTCATTTCGAACTTCCACTTTTCCAGCTTTAAATTCTTTCACGGCTTGGGCTATATCTTCAGTAACAGTTCCAGCTTTTGGTGAAGGCATTAGTCCACGAGGACCTAGGACCTTACCAAGTCGAGCAATTTTACGCATCATATCTGGAGTGGCTATAGCTACATCAAAATCTGTCCATCCTTCAGAATTAATTTTCTCGATTAAATCATCTGAACCCACATAATCTGCTCCTGCTTGACGTGCCTGTTCGGCCTTTTCACCTTCTGCAAATACCAAAACTCTTACACTTTTACCTGTACCATTTGGCAGAGATATTGTTCCTCTAACATTTTGATCAGTTTTTTTGGGATCTATTCCTAAAACTATATGTAGTTCGACCGTTCCATCAAACTTTGTATAGGAAACTTTTTTAATAAGTTCTATGGCTTCTTCAATATTGTACGTTTTCGTTTTGTCAACCAACTTTGATACTTCTTTATATTTTTTACCTCTTTTTGGCATGTCTTATTCTCCTCCCTTTCTAGCCTTCGACTATTTCTATTCCCATATTTTTTGCTGTTCCGGCTATAGTTTTCATGGCAGCTTCTATATCTTTAGCAGTTAGGTCCTTCATTTTAATCTCAGCAATTTCTCTTAGCTGAGATTTTGTGATTTTCCCGACCACTTCTTTTCCGGGTTCTTTCGCTCCAGATTTTACGCCAGCTGCTTTTTTGAGTAAAAATGAAGCGGGAGGAGTTTTAACTACAAAGGAAAAAGATCGATCTTCATAAACAGAAATCTCCACAGGTAATAAAGTTCCTGCTTGATCAGCTGTAACGGCATTAAATTTTTTACAAAATTCCATCAAATTTACTCCATATTGACCTAATGCCGGTCCGACTGGAGGTGCAGGAGTTGCTTTACCTGCTTCTAATTGTAGCTTTACTACTCTAATAAGTTTTTTTGCCATTCTATCGTACCTCCTTGTGGTATATCGGGAAAAATCCCTCCCACTCACGTTATATTAATATTAATCAATTATTTTTTCTATTTCACTTAACGAAAGAGTAACGGTGGTTTCTCTTCCAAACATACTTACTCCAACTTTAACTTCTTGTTTTTCTAAATCGATAGCCTTTATCTTGCCTGTAAAATATTCAAAAGGTCCACTAATTATTTTTATATGTTCACCAATTTCAAAATCAGTTCTAATTTCTTGAAGCTTTTTCTTTTCAAATGATTCTTCTCCTATCAATCTCAATACTGCGCTAATCTCATTCTTTTGAAGTTTAACAGGCTTTCCACCAATATTTAAAAAGGTTGAGACATAAGGAATTTTCTTTATTGTATCTTCAACTTCTTTAGTGTACATCATTTCTATGAAAACATATCCTGGAAATAAATTTTTCTTTTTTGTTTTTATCAATCTAATCTCTTTAATTAGTGCGGTTTCTCGTATATCAACTCTTCCCGCAAATTTTGCTCTATATTCTTTAGCATCACCAATTATTTCCTCAGGTTCCACAATTGTTCCAACTTTATAAATATCTGATTTAAATGTTTCTTTTGGAACTATATATACTTCATTTTCACCAGATTCAGATTGAACTATTACTCTTTTAACCTTATCTATACTAACAATTTCACCATCTACATCACATTCATATTCAAAATTTTTGCTGAGTGGAGTTCCAGAAACAACCTTTTTTCCTACTCTTAAACCTGCTATTACACCAACACTTTCAGGTATAAGGAAGGTTTTTGAATATTTTTTACCTTCTGTTTCCACCATAATCTTTCGATAATTTTTGGCTTCAACAATTTTACCTTTTGATTTGATCTTTATAGCTGGTTCTTTAGCTAGTAAGTCTCCCTTTTTTACATCTTTACCCTTTTTAACAAACAACTCAGCATCTTTAGACACAAACATCCTGTCTATTCGTCTATTAGTATAATTTAATTCTTCAATTTCAGGAATAACTATTTTTCCAATATACTTATCGTATCCGAGATTTTTCACTTTCTCTTCAATGTTTTCTTTGACTTTGTTTTCCATACCAGAATATACTTGCAAAACATACCATTCTTTACGCATCTTCTAAAAAATCACCACGTTTTTAAATTTGATTTATTAACTTATTTATCAACTAATCGATTTAACTAAGGTGAGGGAGAAGCTGGAATACCTAAGAAAAAAGGATAAACCAAATGTGTAAAAAATTGAACTAGCCCGAAATCAACAAGAAACAAATAAACAGAGACAACTACCAGAATAACTAAAACTACCAATGTAGAATTTAGTAATTCTTTTTTTGTTGGCCATTTAATTTTTTTTGCTTCCTGCCACACAGATGTTAGAAAAATCCAAAATTTTGACATATAAAACACTCCTACTTTTTGAAATATGTGCCAAAATCAAAATTAAATCTTTGATTCAACATGTAAGGTATGTTTACGACACTTTGGACAATACTTTTTTAATTCAATTTTGTTCTTGAAGTTTCTATTCTTTGTCTTATAATAGTTTCTATTATTACATTCTGTACATTTTAACGAAAAGTTGATAATAGGAGTCTTTGCTGCCATAATTTCACCTCTCTTGTTAAATCACATGTATATTGGTGGTGAGGGAAGGATTCGAACCTTCGAAGGCAATCTGCCAGCGGATTTACAGTCCGCCCCCTTTGGCCTCTCGGGCACCTCACCAAATCAACATAATAAATTGTTTATAACTTGGAGCCGATGAAGGGACTTGAACCCCCAACCTGCTGATTACAAGTCAGCCGCTCTGCCAATTGAGCTACATCGGCATGAACATTATTCAACTGCAAAAGATTATATCAAACCAGTGTGCAATTGTCAATTGCATTTGAGTTAAGAAAAGATTAAGATGAATATACTATGTCAAACAAGTATCAGAAAAGCTAATTTCTATATAATTTAACTTTATTTACTTTGTTTTTAATAATAATCATGGTACAATAATAATGAAAAACGAGGTAGTTTAAAGAAGTTATATAGATTATTTATTCTTATAAGAACGTATGTTTTTTATACGAACTACACTAATAATATTAACATATTGAGAATAGAATTCTATTGGTTGACGGTATCGTGAAGGAGGAGAAGACATGTTTGATAACTTTACGGAAAGGGCCGCAAAAGTGTTTATAGAGGCTCAAAATGAAGCGAAAGAAATGGGACATCCATATGTTGGAACCGAACATATTCTTTTGGGACTTTTAAAGGTTGGAGGAAGACATTTAGATAAAATATTTGATGAATTTAACCTTCATTATAATAGTGTTAAAATGGAGATTACTAATGTTGTGGGTACCAATTCTACACAAGGAATTATTGGTTCTCCACAGCCAACACCAAGAGCTAAAAGAATATTGGAACTTGCGTATGATGAAGCAGAATTGATGGGATTTGATAGAATTGATGCAGAACATTTGTTATTAGGTATATGCAGGGAAGCAGAAGGAATTGCGTCTCATATACTTAAGAGATCAGGTATTAATTTATCTTTGATGAGAAAGGAATTGTCTGAAATAATGATGAAAGGCGAGTTACCTGGAAAAACAGATATTGTTAAAAGCGAAGAATTAGAGGAAAGAAAGCGTCAAAAGCAAAATGCACTTAAGCAATTAGAAGATTTTGGTATTGATTTAACTGCATTAGCAGAAAATCACAAATTAGATCCAATTATAGGTAGAGAAATAGAAATAAATAGAGTAATGGAAATACTAGCTAGAAGGAAGAAGAACAATCCTGTACTAATTGGTGAAGCAGGAGTAGGTAAAAGTGCTATAGTAGAAGGCTTAGCTCAAAAAATTGTGGAAGGAACTGTACCGGAAATCTTAAAAAATAAAACTATCTTTTCTTTAGATATAACGGCCTTAGTAGCTGGCACTAAATACCGCGGGGAATTTGAAAAACGGATGAAAAAATTGATGCAAATACTCGAAAAAACTGAAGATATAATTCTCTTTATTGATGAATTACACATGATAGTTGAAGCAGGTGCAGCAGAGGGATCATCAATGGATGCTGCTAACGTTTTGAAACCTGCATTAGCCAATGGGAAAATAACAATAATTGGTTCAACTACATCTGGAGAGTACAGAAAATTTATAGAAAAGGATCCTGCACTTGAAAGACGATTCCAAAAAATTTATGTTACTGAACCATCAATAGAAGAGACTATTAAAATATTGAAAGGGATAAAGCATAAATATGAGGAACATCATAAGGTAAAATATTCTAACAGTGCGCTTGAAGCAGCAGCTCATCTTTCAGCTCGTTATATAACAGATCGACATTTACCCGACAAAGCAATAGACGTCATAGACGAAGCTGGTGCAAAAGCAAGGTTAGGGGCTTTAACATTACCTCCTAAATTGAGGTTAGAACTTGAAAAAATTGAAGAATTAGAAAAAAAGAGAGAAGTGTACAAAATATCTCGTGAAGAATCAAAAGATAAGAGTGAAAATGAACTAGAGAAAATGAAAGAAAAATACAGAGAAGCTTATGTTAAATGGAGAAATGAAGCAGAAAATAACATAATTGATATAGATGAGGAAAATATTGCCGAGATAATCTCAAATTGGACAGGAGTTCCTCTACAACAATTAGAAGTTGAAGAGATGCAGAGATTATTGAATCTTGAAGATGTTTTACATAAAAGAGTTGTTGGCCAAGATGAAGCAATTAGATCTGTATCTAAAGCGATAAGAAGGGCAAGAAGCGGATTAAAAGATCCAAGAAGACCTATAGGTGTATTCTTGTTTTTAGGACCTACCGGTGTAGGTAAAACAGAATTGGCTAAAGCATTAGCTTCATATCTCTTTGGAGATGAAACGCATTTGGTCAGAATTGATATGAACGAATATATGGAAAAGTTCAGTGTCTCTAGACTTGTTGGTGCACCTCCTGGATATGTTGGATATGAAGAAGGTGGACAGTTAACCGAGATTGTAAGAAGAAGACCATATTCTGTTATATTGTTAGATGAAATAGAAAAGGCTCATCCAGATGTTTACAACATTTTGTTGCAGATTATGGATGAAGGAAGATTAACAGATTCTCAAGGAAGGGCTGTAGATTTTAGAAATACTATTATAATAATGACGTCAAACCTTGGTTCTGAGCAAATTAGCAAGACAAAGAGGTCTATGGGTTTCGTTGAAAATGACAGTTTTGAAAGCGATTATCAAAATATGAAGGAACAAGTAATGTCTGCTGTCAAAAAAACATTTAGGCCCGAATTTATAAATAGATTGGATGATATTATAGTTTTCCATCCGTTGACCAAAAAGCAGCTTAAAGAAATAATATTCATTCAAATTTCTGATTTAAAAAGCAGACTTGAGGAAAAGAATCTTAGCCTTTCAGTTAAGGAAAGTGCGATAGACTTTCTGCTAGAAAAAGGGTATAATCCAATATTTGGCGCTAGACCACTGAAAAGGGCAATTCAAAGGTATATTGAAGATCCATTATCTGAAGAAATACTTAAAAACAAATATGAAGAAGACGATATAATTATCATAACTCATAGGAAGAATGACGATAAGCTAAGTTTTAGAAGATCTCCCAATAAACGTAAAAAAGCGGAAAAGAAAGTGGTTAACACTTGAAAAAATCAGAAAAAGTTTATGTTTGTAATAATTGTGGTTATGAGTCTGATAAATGGTTTGCAAAATGTCCGGTATGTCAAGAATTAGAATCCGCGGTAGAATATACCGCGGATATTGCTTTTGATAAGAATATTAAAGATGCTCCTGAGATAGTTTTTATAGGGCAGGAAATTTCTCCTCCACAAAAAATATCAATCAAACTAAAAGAAATAAATGACGCATTAAATGGAGGTTTAGTTAAAGGAGGCGTGTATTTATTAAGTGGAGAGCCTGGAATAGGAAAAAGTACACTTCTAACACAGTTAGCAGATTCATTAGATATTAAAGAAGGATTCATTTTTTACATTTCAGGAGAAGAATCGGTAAATCAAGTTCTTCAAAGATTTGAAAGACTGAATATAGGTAACAAAAGGATTGCTTTGATGTTTGAAAGTAACATAGAGCTAATTCTCAGTGCTTTGATTAATAGTAAGCACCGTCCTGAAGCTATTTTTATAGATTCTATTCAAACCTTAAAAAGTGATGAAATTGATTCTGCGCCTGGTAGTTTGCTTCAAGTTAGAGAATGTACACGAAAAATAGTTGATTATGCAAAGAAGACAGAAATACCTGTTATATTAGTAGGCCATGTGAATAAGGAAGGGGCTATAGCTGGGCCGAAAGTCTTGGAACATATGGTTGATTGTGTGATTCAAATTGATTTGGAGAGAAGTTCAGGGCTTAGAATACTGAAAGTTTTAAAAAATCGATTTGGTCCTACAGATGAAATAATAATATTAGAGATCACCCAAACTGGTTTAAAACCAATTGAAGATATTACATCTTTTTTTCTTTCAGAGTATTCAAATGAGCCTGGTAATACTTTGACAGTAGCCAAGGTTGGGCAAAGATTTTTGCCCATTGAGATACAGGCTTTGGTAAGTAATCCAGTATATGGTTCTCCTAGAAGGGTTACATCAGGTGTTCCCATAGATAGATTGTTAATGATTACTGCGGTCCTTTCTAAAAAACTTAAATTTCCTTTGGAAAACAAAGATATATTTGTTAATACATCTGGAGGTTTAAAAATTACCGATAGTTCAATGGATTTAGCAATTGCTCTTTCTTTAATCTCTTCTATGCTAGACAAACCTCTTTTATATTCTGTAATTGCTTTAGGAGAAATAGGTTTAGATGGAAGAATTCGAGGGGTTTCGCTTTTAGAAAAGAGAATTGAAATAGCTCAGAAACTCGGTGCAGATGCTGTATTGATTCCAAAAAATAAAAATATTGATAATAATAATTTTAAAGTTGTGGAAAACGTCAAAGATTTGATAAAATTATTTGGGAAGGAGGGAAGTGTCCTTTGAACGAAAAATTGGGAAAAATTTTCAATTTACTTGCACCTGGTAAGCCTATTAGAAAAGGTGTAGATAGAATAATGGAGGCAAATCTGGGTGCACTCTTATTCTTTTCGTCTCATCCTGAAGATAACATCAAAGAAGGACTTATACAACCAGGATTTGAATTAAATTGTGATTTTCTACCTGAGAAAATATATGAATTGTCTAAAATGGATGGAGCTGTTGTATTAAATAGTGACGGAACTAAAATTTTGTATGCGAACGCTCTTCTAAATCCTGATAAAAATATTCCAAGTTCAGAAACAGGAATGAGACATAAAACAGCAGAAAAAATTGCCATACAAACAGGGGATTTAACAGTTGCTATTTCTAAAAGAAGGAATATTATATCTGTATATTATGATAAATTAAAGCATGAGTTATTACCTGAAAATGTTTTGTTTGCACGGTTGAATCAGGAGATTACAATTGCTCAACGATATAGGCAAAGTTTTATGGGATTATTAGAATATTTGAATATAGAAGAAATAAAAGAAAAAGTTAGTCTAAGAGATGTAGTTGAAGTTATCTCAAAAGGAATGCTTACAATATGTATTACTCAAAAAGCTGAAAGATATTTATTAGAGTTGGGTGAAATTGCTGGAAGTGTCAGACTTGAGTATGAAGAGATCTTAAGATCTGTTCCTAAGCTTGTCGGTTCTGTAATTATGGATTATAGTGTTGAGAATTTATCATATCAAAGACCTGAAGAAGCCTTAGAAATCTTTAATGATTTTGGTGTGGATAGTTTAGTTAGACCGTTAGAAGTAGCTAAAGCTCTTGGCTATAATGATATAGAATCGGAAGATGAATTGGAAGAATATGGAGTTTCCTCAAAGGGTTATAGGTTACTTTATTCAACAAATCTTCCATCAATAGTTGTGAGAAATGTGGTAGAAACTTTTAAGACACTTCCCGAGTTAATGAAAGCAAAGTTTGAAGATCTTACAACTATACCTGGTGTAGGAAAGAGAAGGGCAGAAGTAATATTAAATGCCTTAGATAAAAAGAAGAGGAACCAAGAAGAATTAAATTTTTTGGCTAATAGTGAAGAAAAAGCGCCAAAGGTTGGAACTTAAAACAGGTGCATGTGAATTTTTGAATTGAGGTGCTGTAAATGAAAGTTTTAGCAAAAAACAAAAAAGCTTTTCATGATTATGAAATCTTAGAAACCTTTGAATGTGGAATAGAATTGAAAGGAACTGAGGTTAAGTCAGCAAAAGAGGGAAATATAAATCTAAAAGACGCCTTTTGTAAAATTGAAAACGGTGAATTAATTTTGTATAATGTTCATATAAGTCCTTATTCAAGTGCTACCGTATTCAATCATGATCCGGAAAGGCCAAGAAGATTACTAATGCACAAGAAAGAAATTATTCGTTTGAATAGTAAAGTTAAAAAAGAAGGATTAACAATAATTCCTTTAGAGTTTTATGTGAACGATAAAGGTTTGATAAAAGTAAAAATAGCTTTAGCTAGAGGACTGAAAAAATACGATAAAAGAGAAAAAATTGCTGAAAGAGATTTTGAAAGGAGGGTTAAAAAGTTAGAAAAGTATGAAAATATTTGAAGGGGTTAATGAAGCTGTTTCCTTTGAAAAGGTAACCAAAAGATTTGGAAATACAATAGCTGTTAATAATGTTGACTTGAGAATAAATAGAGGTGAGATATTTGGCCTCATTGGACCTAATGGTGCCGGAAAATCTACAATAATGAAGATGATATCTACTCTATTAACCCCAACTTTTGGTGAAGTTAGAGTTTTTGGTCAAGACTTGTACAAAAATAAGCAAACATTAAGAAAATATATTTCCTTAGTTTCAGATTATTCTGTTCTCGAAGAAGATTTAACTCCTTATGAAAATCTTAAACTTTTTGCTACTGTTGCAGATGTGGAAAATGCTGAAGAAAAAATCGATAATTTTTTATTAAGTTTTGATTTAGACAAGCATGAACGTAAACTTACAAAAAATCTATCTTCAGGGAACAAGCAAAAGCTTAATATAGCTAGAGCCTTGTTAAAATCTCCTGAAATACTTTTATTAGATGAACCGACAAATGCTATTGATGTTGAATCTTCTAGATTTATAAGAAGATTCATATTGAATGAAAATATTACTAAGGGGACTACAATCATTATATCTTCTCATTACTTATGGGAAATAGAACAATTAGCTACAAGTGTTGGTATAATTGTTGACGGCAAGATTGTTATTAAAGACAGTATTGACAAGTTGTATGAGAGGTTTGATACTAAAATAAATATATTTGAACTTACTATTAAAAAAGATGATTATCAAAGTGTTTTGGAAAAAGTAAAAAGTCTTCCTAATATCACAGCAATTAAACCTGTTTCTGATGAAAAAATAATTGTGGAGACAAAAGATCCAAACTTTTCTCTTAATGAATTGGAAGTATCTCAAATTAAGTTACGACCAACATTAGAGGATATATATTCTTATATAATTGAAAATTCAAATAATTTAGGGATTGATTAAAAATGTTTGTTAGGTTAGAAGATGTTTCTCACAATTATGGGGATTTTTATTTATTCTACGATGTAAATTTGGTTATAAATCCTAAGGATAAAATAGCTTTAATAGGTAAAAATGGAAGCGGTAAAACAACTTTATTGAATATTATTTATGGAAACCTAGAACCAATTGAAGGGCAAGTAATAAAGAAAAATAATTTAAATATTTCTAT
Source organism: Defluviitoga tunisiensis (assembly GCF_000953715.1). Lineage (NCBI taxonomy): Bacteria > Thermotogati > Thermotogota > Thermotogae > Petrotogales > Petrotogaceae > Defluviitoga > Defluviitoga tunisiensis. The sequence continues at coordinate 373,177 of NZ_LN824141.1, read as the reverse complement.
CTTGAAACAATATCGTGCTGATAATGATGATTTATCAATTTATAATTTTATAAAAGAAGCTGTTTTAAAGGATTATGCCGAACATATGGTTGATCGCATTACAAGAAGTTTACTTGTTGGAGTGGGTTTTTCAGAAGAACAATGGGATAGAAAAGTTTCTACTTTAAGTGGTGGAGAGATTACTAGATTATCTTTAGCAAGGACTTTATCTGGAAAATCCGACTTGCTGTTATTAGACGAACCAACCAACCATTTAGATTTATATTCAATAGAGTGGTTAATAAACTATCTAAAAAATTATAAGGGTGCTATGGTTATAGTATCTCATGACAGGGCCTTTTTAAGAGAGTTATGTGATAAATATTGGGAGATAAATAATTCAAAAATTTGGGAATTTAAAGGAAAATATGAAGAATATCTTTCGTCTAGAGAAATTTATATTAATTCTCTTAATGCACGTCAAAGAAACTTACAAAAAGAAATTCAGAGACTAGAAAGAATGATTCAGAGATATAGGTCATGGGGAACTGAAAAAATGATGAGACAAGCTATAATAAGAGAAAGAAAATTAGAAGAGTTAAAGAAAGAATACGAAGAAATTGAAAATCTAGAGCAAGAAAAGGAAATTGAAATAAAAATTCCCCAACCTGAAAAAACTGGATATAAGGTAATAGAAGTGGAAAATCTTTCTTTTTCTTACGACAAATTTCACAAATTATTAACTAATATCTCGTTTGAATTATATGAGGGGGAAAAATTAGCAATTTTAGGAAAAAATGGTTGTGGAAAAACAACTCTTTTGAAAATATTACTGGGAGAAATAAGTTTTTATTCTGGGAAAGTAGAATGGGGATATAATATAAAGGTAGGATATTTGGATCAAGTTGTTGAGAAGCTTTCTGATGATTTGGATGTATTGAGTGAAACTTGGGAAATAGTCCAGAATTGGAAAGATTATGAAGTAAGAAAATATCTAGGTCGATTTGGTTTTTATGGTGAGGAAGTTTTTAAGAAAGTTAAAGAACTTTCAGGTGGAGAATTAACTAGACTAGCACTTGCAAAAATTTTACTTGAAAAACCTAACGTTTTGATTTTAGATGAACCTACAAATAATCTGGATGTTTTAACTATTCAATCATTAGAAAAGACTCTTAAAGAATATAAAGGGGCTATAATTTTTGTGTCTCACGATGAATATTTCATTAAAAATATTGCAGATAAATTTTTGTTGATCGATGATGGTGAAAGTATCGAGTCTGAAAATCTTGATGATATTTTAGATAATATTAAAAGTTCTTCTTTCAAATTAGACAAGAAAAAGGTTCAAAATGTTTCTTATAAAGAAAAAAATAGAATTAAAAATAGAATTAAAAGTTTAAACAATCAACTTTTATATGTAAGATCACAAGCTGATACCTTATTTAAAAAATTAGATAAGGTAGAAGTTAATCTTTTTGAATTTGGGGACGATTATAATAAGGTTATAGAATTAATGGAGGAAAAAGTAAAATTAGAAAAAGAGTTATTGGAACTAGAAAATATGGAAAAAGAGATTGTTGAAGAGCTGCTTAAATTAGAAAAAAATAAAAATTTAAGTTAAAATAAATTATTGTTTAATTTATATATACAATTAATTGGAGGACAATGAGATCATGAAAGGGATTTATTCTGACCAAACAAGTTTTTATCTTTTCCCTGAAGAACCAGATTTAGGGGATCTTGTAACTGTTAGACTGAGGATACCAAAGTATTTAGGTAAGAGTGTAGGAAATGTAATTTTTGCTCCCGAAAAAAACGCCAAGCGATATCAGCATAAATCAATGACTTTATATAAAGAAAGTGAATATTATTATTATTTTGAAAGTAATTTTAATATGCCAGATAGGATTTTAAGATATCATTTTGAAATTAATTTATTAGATAAGAACAAGAGTATTATATATGACGCAATGGGGGTTCTTCAAAACAGGTCAATAGTTGATTTTACTTTAATAGCAGGGTTTAAAACCCCAGAATGGGCACACGGTACTGTTTATTACCAAATTTTTGTTGATAGATTTTATAATGCAGATAAAACTAACGATCCTGTAAACAATGAATATCATTATGATGGACAGGTTGTTGTAAAAAAAGATTGGGGAACGCTTCCCCATCCTAAAAATGGACATAGAGAGTTTTATGGAGGAGACTTAAAAGGCGTTTTAGAAAAACTTGATTATTTAGAAAATTTAGGGGTGGAGACAATTTATTTTAATCCTATTTTTGTTTCTCCTAGTCCCCATAAATATGATACTCAAGATTACGAGCACATAGACCCTCATTTTGGGGTTATTGTTGAGGATACTGAAGATTTAACTAAAAAATATAAAGTAAGAACGACTTCTCAAGTTAATCTAAATAAGAGTGACGAGTTATTTCAAAAGTTGGTAGAGGATTGTCATAAAAGAAATATAAAAGTTGTAATAGACGGGGTATTTAATCATTGTGGTTCTTTTCATAAATGGATTGATGAGATGAATCTGTATGGAAATGGAGCTTTGTATAATGAATCTTCGCCATACAGAAGATTTTTTTATTGGAATTCAAAAAACGAATATGAAGGTTGGTGGGGTTACAGAACCCTTCCTAAATTAAATTATGGAAATATTAATTTGTGGAAGTATATTGCAAATATTTCTAAAAAGTGGGTGAGCGAGCCTTTTAGTGTTGATGGGTGGAGGTTAGATGTAGCAGACGATTTAGGAAAATCTTTTGAAACGAATACTTCTTTTTGGAGGTTTTTTTATAAAGTTACAAAAAAAGCAAACCCTGATTCAATAATATTTTCAGAAATATATAAGTCCCCGCTTCCTTGGTTAGAAAGACAATGTTGGGATTCAATAATGAATTATATAACTTGTATGGATCCTATTAGCTATTTTTTAACAGGTATGGAAAAGCATAACGATTACTTAAAACCCGAATTGCTAAAAAATTCTGATTACTTTGTTAATGCTGTTAAATGGGGTCTTTCACAATTACCTATGAATAGTAAGTTTATAGCTTTAAATCAACTTAGCAATCATGATCATTCAAGATGGATGACAAGAACGACTCAAAAAGTTGGCAGATTAGGTCCAAATACCCACGAGGAAGCTATCGAAGGAAGAGATTTAGATGTATTTAAAATGGGACTTGTAATGATGTTTACATTACCTGGTTCACCTGGTTTATATTATGGAGATGAAATAGGTCTTCCAGGATGGACAGATCCAGACAATAGAAGACCTTATCCTTGGGGAAGAGAAACAGAAGAAGGCTTGGAAATATTGCAATTTACGAGAGAATTAATTAAGGTATATAAAAATTCGACTTCATTAAGAAGAGGTTCTTTTGATTTTATCGATTGGCAGAAAGGATACCTAGCTTATGCCTCTTGGAATAAAGAAGAAAGTATTGTTACAATAGTAAATAGAGAAGAAAAAGTAGTTGAGGTTGAGATACCTCTTTGGTTATTGGACAAGAAAAAGGGAGAAATAGAGATCCTCTTCTCAACAAAAGAAGTGGATATTAAAAATAAATATTATAATGAAGGTAGGAAAAATTTAAAAATTCCGGAAAAAACTGCCGTTATTATAAAAGTAAATTAATATTGAATATAAATAATATTAGAAGTACCATTTTAAAGAAAATGGCTCACCACTTATTTTTTCAAATAATTCTTCATATTTATATAATCCAGATGGTTTAATGACATCTTCTATTAGGAATTGAATAAATTCGGTGGGTTTTTCAGTAATATTATCAACGCTTTGTTTCTCACAGAATACTTTTCTTAACATTTCACAAGTTACATCTCCCATAAAATAGTTATGCATATATATGGGATGTGTAGTATAATGAATCCTGTATCCAAAGGGCGGTTCTTCTTCAAGAGGTTTATCACCAAATAAATCTTTATAGACTTTATAATAAATATCATATATATCTTCCAAAGAAGTTATATTGTTTCTATACAATTCATGGTCAAAAAATATATTTCCTATGAATCTTAAATAATTTAATTTTTCATATTCTTTAATTTTGTTAAATTCATTTTCCACACTATCATCAAAAAAGTACTTATAGAATAATTTGTCATATATAAAACTTCCAAACAGATTTGCTATACCTTCAGTAACTATGCCACTTATTCCTTCATTTAGTATTATTTCATTTGGATCTTGTAGAAAAGAATGAATTGCATGTCCGCTTTCATGTAAAAGGGTCTTATATTCTGAATATCGATTTTTTACGTTTGCAAGAACTCTGGAGTCTTTTCCAACTTCTATTCGAAAATTATATCCCCATTCAGATTTGTTTTTTCTAGGAAAAATATCATAGGTTATGTTATATTTATCCATATTAATTCCAAAGTTTAAGAAAAAATCTCTTAAGACAAAATAATAATTGGTCATATCGACTTTTGTGTTCAAAGAAGGGGAGATTATATTTTTCAAATATTCTTCATCCCATGGTTTCAATTCATCAGCATCTATATAGTTTTTAGCGAGTTCCTTTCTTTTGTTGTTTAACTTATTTATATGATTTTTTAACTCGTCTTTCCAACCATTAAATATGTTTGGACTTAACTCATCTTTTTTCAACATATATTCCACAAAGTCCATGGAACCTTCTGCTTTTGCTAATTCTTTTCTTAGATTAATAAGTTCTATAAAACCGTTATCTATTAATACTTTGTTAATTTGATTTCTTGAGAAATAAGCCTTTTTTCTTAGATTTCTATCTTCATTAGTTAATAATTGATCTATTTCAACAGAAGTTACTTCTTTGCCATCTATTGTGAATCTATAAGTATTAAGTATCTGAGAAAGTTCATTCGTTTTTCTTCTGATTTTGAGATTCAGTTCGTTTATTAATTTATTCTTGTGAAAAGGTTCGAAGATATTATATGCTATTTCCATTCTTCGCTTATCAATAGTGTTTAATTCTTTTTCTTTGTGTTTACAAACAATCCTAAAATTTTCCTCATCTTCTAAGAAAGCAGTTATATCTTGATAAGCTTGCTCTATACCTAAATCAAAACCTGTTGTATATTGTGTCCAACCTAATTTACTAGCTTTAATTTCTTTTTTATTTAGTTTTTGAAATAAGTTTACCACTTGTTCGATATCCACAAAAAACACCCCTTTTTTTGAAAAAGATTGATTTATTCTAAATTATAAATTTTTTAGGATTAAATAAATATAAAACGTCTTCTATTTTATTAAACTCAAAATTAGAGCCAATTTCGTAGCTTGTTATACCCTTTGAAGCAAATGATATATATAAAATATTATCTTTTATACTCATTCCGAGTATGGGTAAACCTAGATTAATATCTTTAAAAAGATTGAAATTAGACTTATCAATTATAGTTATTTGCTGACCTATTGATAAGAAGATGTATTGCTCACTATTTAATATAATATCAGGAATATAAAGAAAATTATAATAATCTAACAATTCAAAATTAGAGTTTAATTTATAAATTCCATTATCCGTAATTATTAAAAATTGATTTTTTGAATAATTAACAGCTTTGATTTGTTCTTTTATAGAATATCTTAAATAGACATTTTTTGTTTTTGGGTTATATTCAAGTATCTTATTATCTTGAGCTAAAAAATAGGAGTTATTTACATTTTCGATGTCGTTTATAGGTTCATTAAAAATGACATCTTCATTTAAAAAGGAATAAACATTTTCCTTTCCTATTGCATAAACATCTTTTTCGGTTTCCCTTACATTTAGTATTTCCTCGGGAAATTCTTTTAAGAGGGTATTCTTAGGGTTAAAAAAACTTACAACATTATCTTTAATTATGTAAAAGCCATTTTTACCTTTATAAGTTCTTCCTAAGTATTCTTGCTCGAAAACTTTTTCTTTTTGATAGTTTAAAAATACAAGGTTTAAACCATCGTCAATTAAGATTCCTTCATCTAAAACAATGAAATCGTTTATAAAATTAACTATATTAAATCTTTTTATTAAGTTTCCGGTGCTTAAGTCATATACGTATAAACCATCTTCATTATTACACAGATAAATCATATTATTATAAACTGTAATATTTGCTCTAGAAAAGTTGTTGGATACTATTTCTTTTATCTCTTGAGTAGAAAAATTTATGATATAAATACCTGTATTTGTTGAAAAATAAAGCACATCGTCTATACATGAAATAGAAAAGGCTTTATAGTTTAAGGTACTAAACAATTTTAAATCTACATTCTTTGATTTAATAAGATCAGATATTTTAAATAATAAGATTCCTATAAGATCGTCATTAATTATCAAAAATTCGTTGCTTAAGGTCATCATTCGCGGCGAAACGAACTCATTGTATGAGTTAATTTCTTCTAGGTTGAAACCTTCTTTTATTTTAAATACTTTTAACCCTAGTCCTGGTCCTAAAGCAAATAAGTAATTTTCATAAATCTCAATTTGGGTTATTATACCTGGAAGAATTAGATGATTTTTTAACTTTAAATAAATATCATCGTCTAATTCAAAAATGACCAAACCATTTTGACCATCAGCAACATAAACAGTTTTATCAACCAAAGTAATTGAAAGAGAAGTCCCAAAAGTACTATAAGAATTAACTAATACAGGTTCAAGGGGATTAGAGAAATCATATATCTTAACTCCACTTCTATCTACTAAATAGAGATAATTTCCAATTATTTTTGCATCATTTACGTACTGGCCTGTGTTATGTAAGGATACGATATCTTGTTGAATAATATCGTATATGTAAAAACCTTCATATCCTGCGAGTATTACTCCATATCTTTTTTCTGTAGGTGTTTTTTCTTCAATTTGTTTTGTTTGAAAAGTTTTATAGTAAACAATTGTTAAAAAGAAAATAATAAGAATAATAGTGACATAAAAGAAAAGCAGGGAAATCCGTTTTTTTTCATCTAACATAAAAATAAAGAATTTTCCGTAAATATAAATACGGAAAATTCTGTCCTCCTTTAACTTTTATTATTATAGTATTTAAATTATACCATAATAATGACATTTAATAAATTGGAATAAAGATTCACTGTGTACTCACCAAACTTAAATGTCAGAAAGCATATCCAATGTTGAAAATTCTATAGGGAATTTAATAGGTTTTCCTTCTTTTGAGGATTTATAAATTCCTAAAATTGCTTCGACCGCTTTTTGACCCTCAACTCCATTAATATAAGGTTCTTTGTCATTATTGATCGATTCATAGAAGTCTTTGTATAGTGGGATATGACCGCTTCCGTAAACAGTATCAGGATCTGGTAGATTTTGAAATGGATGCCCATCCTCGTCGGGGAATCTCCAACATTTAATCTTATTTACAGCTATTCCTCCAATAACAACCGTTCCTTTTTCTCCAAAGATAGACAAAGTTTCCTCTAAATTTTTTGGGTAAACATTTGCTGAGCCTTCTATTAAACCAACAGAGCCGTTTGTAAATTTAATTATTGCGCTTCCAAAATCTTCTGCTTCTATATAAGGATGGGTAAAATTTTTTATGACACCGTATATTTCGTCAATTTCGGAATTCATATTCCATATTAACAAATCAATATTGTGCGAGCACTGATTCATTAAGGTGCCCCCATCATCTTTCCAAGTACCTCTCCATTTTGCCTGCTCGTAATATGCTCTGTTTCTATTCCATCTTATTGAAGCTTGAGCATGAAGAATCTTACCAAATGCGTTTTGTTCGATTTTTTTTCTTAATTCTTGTATTGGTGGGTTAAACCTATTTTGAAAACAGACCGCTAGCTTTACATTTTTGTCTTTTGCTGTTTTAATCATTTCTTTAGTGTGTTTTGTTGATAAAGCCATAGGTTTTTCTACTAAAACATGCTTGTTGTTTATTAAAGCCTCCATACTAATTTCATAATGATTTCCGCTTTCTGTAGCTATACTTACAGCGTCTATATCATTTCTTTTCAAAAGTTCTTTGTAATCTATATAAATTTCTGGCCTTTTTAAACCTGCATTTTCAATTTTGTTTGCAAATTCTTCAGCTCTTTCTTCAACTAAATCACATGCTGCAACTGTTTCTATAAAATCCAAATTTTTTATTAAAGCTTCTGAATGTTTTTGCTGAGCAATTCTTCCACAACCTATTATAGCCATTCTTAACATCTCAACACCTACCATAGATAAAATTAGTTTTTGAATTAATATATTAAATTAATATTATTTTTTGGGGATATTTGTCTTTTATATGTTTAGTAGCGTTTCTGGTATCAAAAACAATATTTGCATTTTTTGCTACGAATTCATAATCAACTTTTTTATGTCCAGTAGTAATAATAACAGCATCAGATTCATTTAATATTTCTTTTGTTAAATCTATAGTTGTATATAAATGATCTTTATATTTGAATTGTTTAACATAGGGATCATGTATTAATACATTGGCTTTTTTACTTTCCAATTGCTCTAGAACTTTTAAGGAAGGGGATTCTCGCAAATCATCAATGTCATTTTTATAGCTGACACCCAGCATTAAAATTTTTGCACCATTTAAGCATTTTTTATTGTTATTTAAGATATCCATTAATCTTTCAACTACATATTCAGGCATATAATCATTGATTTCACCAGCCAACTCAATGAGTCTAGTATGATAATCGTATTCTCGTGCTTTATAGGTTAAATAAAAAGGATCTATTGGTATACAATGTCCACCGACACCAGGTCCAGGGTAGAACGGCATAAATCCAAAAGGCTTTGTTGCAGCGGCATCTATTACCTGCCAAATATTAATATTCATTTTTTTAGCAAGAATAGCCATTTCGTTGATAAAAGCTATATTTACTATTCTAAAAGAGTTTTCTAGAATTTTTGACATTTCAGCTTCTTTAGGAGAGGAAACTGTAAAAACTTCAGCGTTTAAAACCCTTTCATATAATGATTTTGCATGCATGGTACATTTTTCTGTTACGCCACCAACAACTTTAGGGGTATTTTTTGTTTTATAAACCAAATTACCCGGATCCACTCTTTCGGGACTGAAAGCTAAAAAGAAGTCTTCGCCTACTTTGTAACCATTTTGCTCTAATATTGGTAGCATAACTTCTTCTGTAGTTCCTGGGTAAGTGGTGCTTTCTAAAACTATAAGAGTATCTTTTTTCATTCTTTTAGCAACTTCATTAGTTGAATTAATTACAAAACTTAAATCAGGTTGCTTGTATTTATTGAGTGGAGTAGGGACACATATCATTATTGCGTCACATTCCCTTATTCTATCATAATCAGTTGTTGCACTTAATTTTCCATCTCTTACTATATCTTCTAGTTCGGAAGTGACTACATCACCTATATAATTTATACCTTTATTAACTTTATCAACTTTTTCTTCCTGAATGTCGAATCCTAGTACGGTATATCCTGCTTTAGCTTTTTCTACAGCTAGTGGTAATCCAACATAACCTAGCCCTATTACACCAATTTTTGCGGATTTATTTTGTATTTTTTCTAGTAAAGCCATCGATTTTTACCCCCTTTGTTTATTTTAAAAAGAATTACAAACTGGTATAAAACTCTTTTATTTTATTAACAACGTATTCCTGTTCATATTTGGTTAATTCTGGAAACATAGGTAAAGCTAACGTTGTTCTTGTAGCTTTTTCGGTTATTGGAAAATCACCTTCTTTATGACCAAGATTTTCAAAACATTTTTGAAGGTGTAAACCTAATGGGTAGTAAATTCCCGTTTCAATTCCGTTTTCTTTAAGAAATTTCTTCAGATTGTCACGTTCTTCTTTGTTTTTGACGGAAATTACATATTGATGGTAGACATGAACTCGGTTATTAAAATATTTTGGATAGGCTATATATCTATCCAAACCTTTTTCTTCAAAAAATTTGCTATAATATTGTGCCTTTTTTATTCTTCTTTCAATGTAATAGTCTAAGTTTTTTAATTTTATGCGCAAAATAGCTGCCTGTACTTCATCTAATCGTGAATTGTATCCAACTTCATCATGATAATATTTTTTTGCTGCTCCGTGAACTCTTAGTTTTCTAACTCGATCGGCTAACTTTTCATCGTTTGTAACAACTAAACCACCATCACCATAACCGCCAAGATTTTTTGTAGGAAAAAATGAAAATGTATTTAGATCTCCAACCGTTCCACTACACTTTTTTTTGCCATTTGAATAGTACCAAACAGATCCTATAGATTGAGCACAATCTTCAATAACGGCTATTTTATAATTATTTTTAATTTTTTCTAATCTTTCTAAATCAACAGTCTTGCCAAAAAGATGTACAGGGATTATACCTTTTATCATTTTTTTCATTGGATGTGTTTGTAGAACTTTTTCTACTTGATCTAAGTCTATATTGTAAAAATCTTCTTCTATATCGACAAAAATAGGAGTTGCTTGATTTAAAACTACAGCACTTGCTGTTGCAAAAAAAGTATATGGTGTAGTAATAACGTAATCTCCTTTTGTTATATCAAGTGCCTGAACCGAAAGTCTAAGGGCATCAGAACCATTTGCCACGCTTATAGCATATTTTACTCCAAGATAATTAGCTATCTCTTTTTCAAACATTTTAACATTACTTCCCATAATTACATTTCCAGATGTAAAAACAGCATCTAAATTTTTAAGCACGTCTTTTTTTATTTTTTTGTATTGACGAGTTAAATCAAAAAGAGGAACTTGCATCTTTTCCTCCATTAGTTTTGCTCCCCCTTTCTTAATGAGATATTTCCTTCCTCATCTATTTGAAAAACATATAATTTTTCTAAATTTCTCTCTAAAGCCTTGTTTAAAATTTTTTCATAATGTCTAAAAGAAGCAATTATTAACGCATCATAAGTTATTTCCTTAGCTTTTTCTGGAGGATATATATCTATACCCTTTAACTGATCACCTTGTTTTGAGATAGAATCATCCAGGAAGCCGATAACATTAACATTTTCGCTTTTTAATATTTTTAAAACTATTCCACCAACCACACCAGCACCATATAGCAAGATGTTTTCAAGGTTATCTTTTTTTATTGTATGGAGAACCTTTTTAAAAGATTCTTTTGTATCAAAGTATAATTCTGATACCTCATCAACAAAACTTACAGTAAGGAATTGCAACCTCTTTTTTCCTTGTTCGGTTAGTTGATAGGTCATATTTCTTTTGTTTTCTCCAGATTTTAGTATATATCCCTTTTCCTCAAAATCTTTTAAATATTTATTAACCATAGATGGGACAATGCCAACATTTTTTGATATTTTATCTTGAGAAATATCGTTGTCTTCAGAGATTAGTTTTAATATCATCATTTCCCTGAAATTTGGAGAAGGATTAAAAAAAGTATATTTTTCTATGTTTAACATTAAGATACCACCTTAAAACTTTAATTCACTCACTAAGTGAATGATTTATTTCATTATAACATTTCATATAATCAATGTCAAGTTTTTAATTTATCTCATTTCTTAACTAAAATAAATAACCCCAAAGCGTTCGCTTTAGGGTTAGTGATTTTATTTATAAATTTACACAAAAAGTTTTTTTGCTATTTCTGCAACTCTTTTTCCTTGTACTTTTGCGATCTCCAATTCTAATTCTGTAGGGGAGTTATTTTCTGAATTAACAATTGCTGAAGCACCGTAAGGAGTTCCTCCGTGAACGCTAGAAGTATCACTTAAAGCAGGCAAAGTAAAAGGTAACCCCACAATTATCATTCCATGATGTAACAAGGTTGTATGAAAACTCAATATAGTGGATTCTTGTCCTCCGTGTTGCGTGCTAGTAGTAGTAAAAATACTTCCAATTTTTCCAACTAATTCTCCTCTACTCCATAATCCTCCTGTCGTGTCTAAAAACTGTCTCATTTGAGCAGCCATCATTCCAAACCTTGTTGGCGTTCCAAATATTATAGCATCTGCTTGTGTTAAAGAATCAAGTGTAGCAATAGGAATGTGTTTAAAGGTTTCTTGGGCTTTTTTTGCGCCCGATTTTATTAGGATATCTTCTGGAACAGTTTCTTGAACTCTATAAATATTTACTTCAACGCCTTCAATTTCTCTAGCCCCCTGAGCTTCTGCTTCTGCCATTTTGTATGTATGACCATACATACTGTAAAAAATTATACTTATTCTTGCCATAAAATAACCTCCTTTAATTAAGACAATTTTAGTCTCTTTTTATGATAACATTAATATTTTAAAAATATTTAAAATATATAATAATTTATGAGCATACATAAAAAAGAATTTATAAAATTAACAAGGGCATAATTCTATTCATATTTTCGAATGTGACTCAATAGTATAAAAAATTGTAGTCGGTTAGGAAGCGATATATATAGATTAAAATTTTAACAATTTTTAAGGTTAGTAATTGCAAATGGATAAAGGAGGAATACATATAATGAAAGCACTTTATTTTAAAAGTAATAATTGTCCTGTTTGTAAGGACTTTTTACCTAAGTTTATTCTAATTTGTAATGAATACAATATACCTTATGAGATTATTGATTTATCTGATAATCAGGAAAAAGCTGGTCAATTGACGGTTTTTTCTGTTCCAACTATTATTTTTTTGAATGAAGAAAACTATGAACTAATAAGATTTTCAGGTTATTTTGGAAGCTATGAGATCAAAAACTTTTTAGATAGATATTATTCAACTTACTAAACATTGCCTAAAAAAGTTGAAAATATTGCTAAACTAAAATTTTCTTAATTAGAGTTTATTTAGGCTGAGACATAAACTTTGATGCTGGGGGGTAGTTCACCTTTTTTTATAAGTAGTTCTGCGACAATATCTATTTTTCCACCGTTTATCCATTGATACTCATCTCCACCAGATCCGTGTAGTAAATAAATAACAGGATAGCGTAAATTAGAATTAGCATAACATTTTGGTAGATAAATAGAGTACGCCACTTTTTTTGAAGAATATTAGAAAAAAATATCTATGTTCGACAGTTCCTCTTTCTTCATGCATTGATATTTTCATCATTTCAATAGATAATAAATCTAAAATAGTTGTATTATTTTTCTTCATATTAGTTCCTCCATTATAAAGACACATATTTTAGACGTAATAAGTTTGATTTTTGTTTTATCCATTATAGTAAATCATTAAGGAATTAATGTTATTTATCTACTAAATGAATAACATTCAACGATCTTAATTTATCCTTTTAATCCAGTAAAAGTAATACCTTTGATGAAATATTTTTGTGTGAATAAGAATACTATTATTAAAGGTAAAATGACGATAACAGAGCCGGCCATTTGCATTGCGATATTTTCCGTATATTGACCTCCAAGTACTGAAATTGCTACAGGTAGGGTATACATGCTTTCATCTGTAGCTATAATTAATGGCCATAAAAAGTTATTCCATGATCCTGTAAAAGTAAATATAGTAATAGCTGCCATTGCGGGTTTTGATAAAGGAAGAATTACTTTGAAAAAGATCCATCCTTCATTAGCACCATCCATTTTTGCTGCTTCTATTAATTCGTCCGGAATGCCACTTATGAATTGTCTCATAAAGAATATATTAAATGCATTTGCTAATGCAGGCAATATTAAACCCCAATAAGTGTTTAGTAAATTCAGTTTAGTTAATAATAAGAAAACAGGAATCATAGTAATTTGTCCTGGAACCATGACCGTTCCTAATATGATCAAAAATAAAACATTTTTGTTTTTAAAATTAAACTTGGCAAAACCATAACCTGCCATAGTTGCTAATACAACAGATAAAAAGGTTGTAGAAAGAGAAACAATTATAGAATTTAGGAAAGGTCGTCCAAAATTCATTTGTTGAAATAAATCCTTATAATTTTTGAGTGTTGGATTTTTAGGAATCCATTTAGGTGGGAAGAGAAAAATTTCCCCGGGTCCTTTGAACGATGTGGAAAGCATCCACAAAAAGGGAATTACCGAAATAAGTAGCCAAATTATCAATATTAGGTGTACAACGATTTGCTCTATAGGTGATACTTTTATTTTTCTCATAACAAGCACACTCCAATCTAGGTTAGTTAGATTTAGACTTCAATATTTTTACCAACTTTCATTTGAATAAAAGTTAGTGCAAATATCATTATAAACAATACAAAAGCAATAGAAGAAGCATATCCCAATTTAAAAAATCTAAATCCTTGTCTGTAAAGATATAAGACTATAGATAGGGTCGAATCTAGAGGACCTCCACTAGTTAACATATAAGGTTCTTCAAATAGTTGAAGATAACCTATAATTGTCATAACCGTTACAAAAAAAATTGTTGGTCTTAATGCCGGGATGGTAACATGAAGAAATTGTTGAAACTTTGAAGCTCCATCCAATTCTGCAGCTTCGTATAAATAATCTGGAATATTTTGTAAGCCTGCCGTAAAAAGAATTATGTTATATCCAACTGCTTTCCAAACTACAAGCATTATTACAGATGGCATAGCCCATGCAGGATCTCCAAGCCAGTTTGGACCTTGAATTCCAAATAAACCCAAAAACCAGTTGATTAATCCATAATCTGGGTTCAGCATCCAGGCCCACACTATGGCAATTGCAACAGTGTTTGTGATAGAAGGAAGATAAAAACTAACTTTGAAAAAATTTTTAAAATATGTAGTTTCTCTGTTTAGTAATGCAGCAAAACTTAAAGCTAAAATTATTGTTAATGGCATTGCTACTACTAAGGCGTATAAAGTATTAAGCAACGCTTTCCAAAAAAGTGGATCTTTCATTAAATTATTATAATTTTCAAAACCTATAAAACTAGCGTTGCTCCAATCATATATTGCAAACACATTAAAATCAGTAAAGCTGAGAGTTAGTGATACTAATATTGGTATTAACATAAAAATCAGTAGTAAAATTATTGAAGGACCTATAAAAGCAATAATTGCCTTTAATGGAGTTTTCAATTTTATCTCTCCTTGCTTGTTTAGATTTCTAAATGCCCTCTCTCCTTATTGGAGAGAGGGTCTTATAATACAAAATTATTATTTAAGAATCTTTTCAATATCATTTTTTAGATCTTTTGCTGCTTCTACTGGGGATTTTTTACCATATATAGCCTCTTCAACTCGTCTATCTATTGACACAGAAATCTCTTGGAATTCTGGTTTATTAATAGGAGCTTTTGCATCAAATAATTGTTCGCCAAATAACGCAATCATTGGATCAGCTTGTAATATTTGACTATTCCATGCTTCTATAGATGCTGGAAGAGAATTTACTAATTGATACCACTTAACTTGTATATCTGGTCTTGAAAGGAATTCAATGAATTTCCAAGCTCCTTCCTTATTTTTTGAATCTTTAAATATAACTAGGTTACTTCCTCCCATAAATGAAGTTCTTGTTTTCTTTTGGGGCATTAAAGCAACATTCCACTTACCTTCGATTTGAGGAATTTGTTCTCTGATCATACTTACCATCCATGGTCCTGAAAAAAACATAGGTGTATCTCCTGATGCAAAATCTTGGAATAAATTTCCTCCTCCTCCAATAGGTGCAAGTTTTTCTGTAAAAAATCTTGTATAATATTCAAATGCTTCAACGAATTCTGGCTGATCTACAATAACTCTTCCTTTATCGTCCAAGATATCTCCACCATTTTGCCAAACGAAGGGTAATAAAATTTGGTAATTGTCCTGAGGCTGATATAAAGTAATACCGTATTTTCCTTTTTCAGTCAATTTTTTTGCAGCGTTATACAATTCATCCCAATTATAAGGAGCATGCTCATAACCTACTTCTGATAGTAGATCAGTTCTATAATATAAAATTCTTGTATCTACATACCAAGGAATACCTAGTAGCTTTCCATCTACTATTCCAGTTTCCCAAGAACCTTTAAAGAAAGTATCTTCTTGTATAATTTCTGAGTTTTTAACAAAAGGTTCAAGGTTTTCAAAAGCTCCCATACTTCCGAAAGGAGCCATCCATGTAGTTCCCATCTGGGCTACATCTGGGACTTGTCTTCCTGCAATTCCAGTTAAAATTTTATCAAAAGCGTTTGCCCAAGGAATAGCTTGTATATTAACTTCATACTCAGGATATTCTTGTATAAATATTTGAGCCAACTTATCTAGACTTTTAGCTTCTTCACCCATAGCCCATACAGTTATCTTTTTTGCTCCAAAACTGAATGAAATTATTAACAATAAAATACTGAGAATCATAACACTTTTTTTCATAGCGTTGCACCTCCTATATTAATATAGTTTTATTTTTTACTTTTACTCCTTTAATTCAATTGTTCCCCAATTTTGTGGATTAGCCCAGATATCGGGTAAAGGATTCCAAGATATAATATTCTCTCTAACGTATTCTCCAAGAGAAGCATCTTTTTTATTTGAGTTATGGATTGTATAGCTAAAACCTAATTTAAGGTTTGGTTGAGGATTTGTTATTCCTAAATATTCAAAAGGGATTTTTAATTCAATTATGTAACCATAATCAGTTCTGTTAGATGCAACTTCAACTTTTGAAGCAGATTTGGATATGGGTCCAGGATTAGCATCTTCGTGTCTTACAGCTTGTACATTTCCTTCTGTATCAAAAGGGAGAATTGCTATTTTAAATAATCCAGCATTAGAACCTGCGATACTTGGATTTATATAGAATTCAACAGAATCTGTTCTGTAGTATCCTCCAACGTCATCTGGAGTAATATTGATTACAACGTATTCATCATATACATCTGCTGAAATATATAGGTTTTCATCATCCCAAGCAACTGAAAAATAACTATGCAATATTTGAGCTTTTTTATCAATGGGTTTTATACCACCTGCAGGTACATTCATATCTTCTGTTACTGAATATCTTGGAATGTTTTCCCATTCAGTTAATTTACCATCAATCATTACATGAGAAATTTTAGGAGCTTCTGCAAGCTTTTCTTCCGAGCTGGTAAGAAGTCTCTTGTACTCTTCAACGTACCAAGGTGTTACTGCATAATCTGATTCTTTATTAACAAAACCTATTTCATCTAAAGCTCTTTGAATATTTTCATTGTTCATAAACAAATTCCATATCAATCCTGATCTATAGTTTTCAATCATTAAGATAATATCTCCTTGATCTATTCCTATATATTGATCTGAGAACCAAATTTCGTCAACATTGAACGCACTATAGAATCCATATTCTCCCCATACCAAAGGCCCGTATTTACTTAACATACCTCTGATAGCGTTCATTGAAAGATCATAAGTGAATGGTATCGAAGATATCGATGCATATGGAGCGACAGTTCCATCATGATTACCATCAACCGCACCATAAGCCTTGTATCCATTTGGGCCGTCGCTTGCAGAAAGGCCCCAAATATCCATGTCATATGTTTCGTATTTGAATCTATTTTGCACCGCAAACAACCAATTATATCTGGTAGCAGCTTCTGCATTGTTGAAATAATTTGCGTATTTATCTTCTTTATCTCGAAAGTCTATCCAAATATTTGGATATTGATACACAAATAGAGTTTCTTGTGGCAAATATATGTATGTATCATTTTTAACAGGTCTAAATATTTTGTCCCAAGAATCAGGTGATATAGGATATGTTGGAGAACCAATTGCTAATACATAAGCTAATAATCCTTCGTTAAATGAATCCCATCTTGCTCCTAAAAAGCCTGCTTCAGGTTTGAATCCCATCGATAAAGTGTCTTCTCCGTTTAACATCCACTGCCAATTTACATTTTCGTATAATTTGTTTGCAAGTATTTCAACTTCCGTATCCTTGAAATAAGCGCCTGATGTTAGTGCTCCAGCAATAAGTATGGCAGTATCTATTGAAGAGATTTCACTATTGCCGGCTCTTTTCCCGTCATTCATGTCTACAAAATGATAAAAGAAACCATTTAATCCCTCTACCTTTCCTTCAACAAAAGTTTTTAACGTTGTTAATACCCTTTCATATCCTTGTTCATAGGAAATCCAGTGTCTTTCTATTCCGATTGGAATAGCGCACAGTCCCATTCCTACAGCTGCTATACTAGCTGGAGAATTGTTTGTGCTTCTGTCTTTTATTAAACCGTTTTGAGGGTTCGCTTCATTCCAAAAATATAAAAAAGCTCTTTTTTGAATTTCTTCGAGCAAAGCTTCATCATCTAATTCTAAAAGGGTTTGTACTTCTTCTTTGATGTTTGATGGAGCCATAGCTAATAGTTCTTCGAACGTAGGCTTGCTTGATTTTTCAACAAATATTCCGTCTACATAGAATGGTTCATATAGAGGAGTTTTTACGTTGTTTTCATTGAAACCAGCAAATGCGAGATAAATCATGTATTTATTTCCTTCTACCAAATTGCTCATGTTACCTGCAATTTCAAACTTTACTTTGTTCCATCCAGGACTTACTTGAGTATCGGAAAATACTCCTCCAACCCATTCCCATCCAGAAGTAACATCTGCCATACCTAAGAAATACATAGTAGGTTTAATTTTATTTTCTTTTGGAATATAAACGTTCATCGTTACTTCGTTTCTGCCCATCCAAAGAGGTACTTTCTCACCAGATAGTTCAATAGCGATTTTTGCTTCGATTGCTTCACCATCAGGAATTACTTTCATTGCGTATAAACCTTCAGCGGCTAAATCTTTTACTAATTCAAATTTTGCCCCTGTATTATCATTACCAAAAGTTCCTATCTCTTCTTCACTATCCATAGACCAAATATATATTCTTTCGATTTCAGGCTCTTCTGAGTTTAAAGCTATTAAATTGTCTACGTAAAAAGGATCTTTCAAAGGAATGTTCGTAACTCCTTGAGTATGCATAAAAGAGAAATAAAGCATGTATTTTCCATCTAGTATTACATCCTTCATCTTATCATTAAGTTTGTATTCTACAATATTCCATCCATCTTTTGGTTCTGTTTCAGAAAATATTCCATCTACCCATTTCCAACCTTCTGTAACATCTGCCATGCCTAAAAAGAATTTATTAGGCTTCAAAGATGTGACAGGTTTGGTATAAACTGCTAACCTTAAAGTGTCGTTCCCTAACCAATTGTTCAATCTTTCTCCAGATAATTCAAAAGCCATCTTTGTTTCGGCTGATTCTCCAGAGGGCACTATGATTGCTGAGTATTTACCCTCATATACAAATCTTTCGCTTAATTCAAAGGTCGATCCTGAGTTATCATTGTTTAAATCATGAGTATATTCAAAACTGTGAATAAGGGATTGTGAAAAAATAGATAAACTAAAAAGTAGTACTACAGCCATCAGTAAATACGTTACTTTTTTCATTCTTTCTTACCTCCTCGCATAATATGTACTTACCCACCTTAGAAATTCTAAAATCCTTATTATATATGTTTTAGAATTGATTTTTTTACAAAATACCTCACTATTTCGAATCCTTACTAATTCTTAATTTCTTTAACTTTTTCAATTCTTGTTCTAAGGAATAGGGAAGGCTCCGCACTCGACACACTTTAAATTCAAAACGTTTTTTCGAAAAACTTCGTTTCTAAAACCCAAAAATTAGTAATAGACTGTTACATTTAAAATTTCTTCTTTGTAATCTTTTGGATTCAAAAGATTACCTTCTAACTTTTTCCCATTTACAAGTATCTTTTTTTCACTACTTTTTTTGTAGGTAATGTTTAAAAGTTTTCCCCTAAAATATCTTTTGACATTAGCTTCTTTCCATCCTTCTGGCAAAAGCGGATCTATTATTAATCCGTTCCAATCTGGTTTTAAACCTAAAATTCCCTCAACTCCTACAATAAAATACCATGCTGCAGAACCAGTATACCAAGTCCATCCACCTCTTCCAAAGTATGGAGAGTCGGGTCCATCGACATTTCCTGGAGTTACATAAGGCTCAGCAAGATATTTTTCAGGTTCCATACCTCTATAAATAGGCATGAAGCTTTTATATATATTGTAGGTATCAGGATCTTTCATTTTTGCTGCTGCTAAAACTGCCCATGTCCCAGCATGTGTATATAATCCTCCATTTTCTCTTACACCTGGGGCATATCTTGTTAAGTATCCTATTTTGGGATCTGGGGTTTTGTATGCAGGTTGGAAAAGAAGTGGACCATAATCTTTAAACAAGTATTTTTTGATAGATTGATATGCAATTTTTTTTCGCTCTTGATTTGCAGTATCGTTTATGATCGCCCAAGTCTGTGCATTTAAATATAATTTACCTTCCTCACAATTTTTACTTCCTAAAGGCTCACCGTTATCTTTATAGGCTCTTGTATACCATTCTCCATCCCAAGTGTATTTGTTAATGTTTTCCTTTAGTGTTGTCGCCTCTTTCAAAAATCTTGTCTTATTTTTTATATCTCCTACCTTTTGACATACGTAAGAAAACTCTTGAAGTATTCCATAAAGAAA
Organism: Defluviitoga tunisiensis; assembly: GCF_000953715.1. Lineage (NCBI taxonomy): Bacteria > Thermotogati > Thermotogota > Thermotogae > Petrotogales > Petrotogaceae > Defluviitoga > Defluviitoga tunisiensis. Next base: position 352,801 of record NZ_LN824141.1, on the reverse strand, counting down.
GTGTCCAAGCCAAACACTTTCTCCTTTGCCTTCTGTTCCTACGGCATTCATTCCATCATTCCAGTCACCATCACCTATCAAAGGTAAACCACGACTACTTAATCTTTCTAAGTTATAGTTTATGGCTTTAATACAGTGTTCATATATAGTTCCTTCTCCGCCATCTAGAAAGCTAACTTTTTCTTTGAGAAATTCGAAATCATTCGTTTCTTTTAAATATTTGACGGTTACAAAAGTGAGCCATAATCTATTGTCAGATATATTATTTTTAAGACCTATTTCAGAAATAGGATGCCACCAATGAAGAACACTTCCATCACTATATTGGTGAGCTGCATGGAGTTTTATTTGATTTTTAGTTTTTTCAGGATCTATATATAGAAATATTTGACTATCTTGTAACTGATCTCTAAAACCATAAGCACCACCAGTTTGATAATAAGCTGTTCTGCCCCATAATCTACCAGAAATAGCTTGATACTTTAGCCACCTATTAATTAAAAAATCAAGTCCTTTATCTGGAGTTTCAACCGTAAATTTTGAGAACATTTCCTCCCACATTTTTTTAACTTTTTCTAATTCAGTTTTTACATTTTGTTCATCTTGATATTTTTTGATAAGAGAAGTCAAATTTTCCTTTTCACCTGTTTTTTTAACCGCTCCTAATAAAAATATCAAGGTTTTTTCTTCCCCAAGTTCCAGAGAAATATCGTTTTTTAAGCTAGCTATAGAATCTTCCCATTTTCCAAAAGTGTTCGTTAATTTACTGTCTAAAAGAGCTTGAGGATTAGATAGTGAATTATATCTACCTAAAAATTTATCTTTCGATCCTTCTGCACCACTTACCTTCTCATTAACAGCATGAAAAGCTGTATATTCCCAGCTTCTGTTCCAGTTTTGACCTTTTTCATTGGGTATTTCCCACATTCTCTTTTCAGCTATTATGCAGTTCAAATTATTTAATAACGAAGTTTCGATGAATGTTTTATGAAATTCTCGATGCCAATCAGGAGCTGCACCTAAATTCCACTCTAAGTAAGTAAAAGTAGACAATTTTCTCGATTTATTAGAGACGTTTTTGATATTTAAATGCCATATCTCTATTGGATCATCCTTTGCAACAAACATTGTAAGTTTTGTTTCAATATCAAAGTATCTGGTTTCAAATATTGAGTAACCTTGTCCATGTCTTATTTTGAAATCTTGTGGTTTTTTACACACAGGCTTCCAACTTGGAGACCAGAATTCTCCACTTTCTTCATCTTTAATATAGATGTATTTTCCCCAGTCATCTTTTATTAAATCTTGTTCCCAACGAGTAATTCTATTTAGGCTTGCGTGAGTTCTCCAACTGTAACCTGATCCTGCTTGAGAAATAACAAAACCATAATCACCGTTTGAAATTACATTAATCCATGGTTTTGGAGTTATAGGTGTTTTGATAACGTACTCTCTCCCATCAGGAGTGAAAAAACCGTACTCTGTTTCAAACATTTTTAGAACCTCCTACTTATAATTGAATGGTACTTAATCGGTTAAGTTTTAAACCAAAAAATAACTTTTTTAATTTAAAGCCTTACAAGAATTTCTCTTAATTAATTTAGTCTTTAACATAAATTTCTTTTGTTCAATCTTTTCTTCATTTATTAAACGTATTAAAATTTCTGTGGCTTTTTTTCCTATTTCGTATATTGGTTGCATCACAGTTGTCAAAGGAGGATCAATTATTGAACTCGCTTCTATATTATCAAATCCTATAATAGAAATATTATCAGGAACTTTTAATCCCTTTTCTTTTATAGCCCTTACAGCACCAATTGCCATTTGATCGTTTGATGCAAATATAGCTGTAAATTCTTCTCCTTTTTCTAACAATTTTTTAGTTGCTTTATAGCCGCCTTCTCTAGTGAAATCTCCTTTTTCAACCAGTAAAGGATTGAATTCAATCGAATTTACTGTTAAAGCTTTTAAAAAACCTATGAAGCGAGCTCTTGAATCCCACGCTGCTTCGTGACCTTCCAAAAATGCAATTTTTTGGTGTCCCAATGAAATGAGGTATTCAGCAGCTTCGAATGCTCCAGCTTCATTATCCACAACAACTGAATATATTTCCTCGTCCTTAGTTGGATAATCGATGAATACAAATGGAATTCCTTCATTTTTTAAAAAATCTATGAAATTATCTTTAATATAGTAAGCCATTATAATTAAACCATCAACCATGCTACTGTTTATCAACTTTATAACGCGTTGTTCTTTTTCTTCTTCTCCGTGAGTTGTATATAAGTTTAATAAATAGTTATATTTATTAGATGTTTTTTCAACACCTCTAATAATATTAGCGTAAAACATATCAGAGACATCAGGAATAACCAGACCAATAAAATGCGTTTTTTCACCTGCTAAGCCTCTTGCAGCAGAGTTGGGAACATAATTGCAATCTTCTATTATTTTTTTAATCTTGCATCGAAGCTCTTGGCTAACTCCTGGTTTGTCATTAATTACGTATGAAACAGTGGCTTTAGATACTCCGGCTAATTTTGCAATATCATCTATAGTTAATTTTGAATTCTTTATTTTTTTTGCAGACACCTATAATCCTCCAGATAAATTATTTTTCTTAACCGCTTCACTAGTATTATAATCATAATTAGACAGAAAATAAAATCGGATTACAGCCGATAAGATAAGAATAAATGGAAATAAAAGCAATTATTAGCGAATATCTTTGAAGATCTAACAAATATAACTTAAAGAATAATTGTGATAAAATTATATTGTTTTCCAGCTAATGTTAATTAAAAGGAGAGTACATATATAATGATATTTAAAAATGAAATAGTGGAAAAATTAAGTAAATCATTAGTTGAGAAGAATTGTATAATTAACGAAGAGGTAAAATACTTCGTGGATGAATATAAAGGCCCTTTTTGTGAAGTATTGAAGGAAAATTATAAAATTGCTCAGGTAGAAGGAATTCCACTTTGTCAAGACACCGGTGTAATAGAGTTTTTTGTTTTTATTGGTTATGGAGTTAGACTAGAAGAGCCTATAACCGATACTTTAAATGAAATTGTAGAAAATGTATATTCTCAGAATCCGTTTAGATATTCTGTTGTAAAAGATCCACTTTTTGAAAGAAAAAATACACAAAACAACACCCCACCTATTATTCATATATTTCAGACCAAGGGTAATAATTTAGAGATAAGGTTTTTGATTAAAGGGGGAGGCAGCGAAAATCTTTCAAGATTGTACATGATGAGACCTTCTTCAAATATAGAAGATTTTAAGAGACTTATAATAGAACACATTAAGGAAAATGGTGCCAAAGGTTGCCCGCCTTTGCATGTTGGTATTGGAGTTGGTGGGACATCAGATGAAGCTATGATTCTGTCAAAATTAGCATTAACAAAAAACTTTAAAGAAAGAAATATTGAATCTCGATATGCAAGCTTAGAAATAGAATTGATAAAAAGATTGAATGAATTAAAGATTGGATTTCAAGGATTAGGGAAAGGAGTTTCAGTTTTTTCAGTTCATATTGAGGCTTTTCCTACTCATATTGCAACTCTACCTGTTGGTATTTCAACTGATTGTTATCTTTGTAGAAAAGGTGTGATTGACATTGAAGATCGATGAGATGGCGAAATTAAAGGTGGGTGAAACTTTAAAATATAATGGAGAATTAATAGTAATGCGTGATGCAGCGCAAAGAAGACTGAGAGAACTAATTGCTAGTAGTAAAGAAATTCCTGTGTATTTAGGTGGGAAGATAATCTTCTATGCAGGACCAGCAAAGCCTCCAAAAAACCTTAAGATAGGAGCAATCGGTCCCACAACAAGTGAGAGAATGGACGAATTTCTTGAAATGTTGTATTATCTTGGAGTTATAGCAACTATAGGGAAAGGAAAAAGATCAAATCTTGCAGTTGAACTGTGTAAAAAATATCAAAGAGTATACTTCATTTCCCCAAGTGGAGCAGCAGCTTATCTTTCAAAATGTGTAGTAGATGCAGAAATAGTAGCCTTTAATGAATTAGGTCCAGAAGCTATTTACAGAATAGAAGTCAAAGATTTTCCTATGATGGTTGCAATAGATAGCTTAGGGAATCAAATTTTTTAATTATATATAATTTTTCTCTAATATAAATAATAAAAAGCTTCGGTTATTACTCTAAATTTCCGAAGCTTTTTTATCTCTAATTTATTGAATTATTAAAAAAGTTTCTATTTTCCTTGATTTTTGGCTTCAGCAACAAGTGGTTTTCTACCTTTTGATTTACGTTTGAAGGTTTCTAAAATTACTTGAGATTCTTCAAATGGAACAGAAACAAAGGAAAACTTTTCAAGCACTTGTATATTTCTTATATTTTTTTTGCTGATACCCGTTTCTTTTTCAATAAATTCAGCCAATTTTTTGGGAGATATATTATCGCTGTTTCCTAATGCTACAAACAATCTAGTGTTTTTAAAAGTGGTATTTCTTTCCACTTTTCTTATTTCTTCGTATTTTTTTGTATTTAAAGTATCTTTTAGAAAATACTTTAATATACTAGAAATAATTGTTTCAGGGTCTTCTTCAGATTCTTCTAAAATTCTTTGTGCCAATAATTTATAAATCTTTTCGACATTTTCAGAAGAAGAAGCAACTATATCGCCTTTAATTCTATCAATTTTAGAATTGATAATATCTGAAATATTAGGAATTTTGGCTTCTTTAATGTCTGAGCCTACAGAATTTTTGATAAATAAAAATTTTCTAAATTCTCTTGGTGTAACAAAAGTTATTGCAGTACCCTCATTACCTGCCCTTGCTGTTCTTCCAATGCGATGAATATAGTTTTCTGGATTTTGTGGAAGTGAATAGTTTATTACGTATTTAAGATTGTCTATATCAATTCCTCGTGCTGCAACATCAGTAGCAATTAATATCTTCGTTTTTTTGTCCTTAAATTTGTTTAATATTCTTTCTCTTTGATATTGTGATACATCACCATTTAAAACCTCAGCTTCATATCCGTTTTCAATTAATCTGTTAGCAACTTCTTCAGATTGAACTTTCGTATTGGTGAAAACAAGAGCATAAAAATCATCATCTAAATCTATGAGTCTAATTAGAAGATTGATTTTATCAATTTCTTGAATTTTAAAATAAATTTGTCTTGCTTTCTTTACAGTCAAATCTTCCTTGCTATCTTTGATTGTAGAAATTATCTCAAACTTTCCCATATATTTTTTTGCCAATGAGATAATTCTTGCTGGAATAGTCGCTGAAAACATTAGTACTTTTTTCTTTTCGTTGGTTTTTGAAATAATAAACTCAACATCTTCTATAAAACCCATATCTAGCATCTCGTCCGCTTCATCAATAATTAAATATTCAATATTGCTAATGTCTAAGGTTCCACGATTGAGATGGTCAATAATACGTCCTGGGGTACCCACCACAATATCAACGTGTTTCTTTAAAGCTCTAATTTGTTCACTAATTGAAACTCCCCCATATATTGAAATAACTTTAAGTTTTTTATTTCCCTTTAGAGAATCTAGCTCTTCGCATACTTGCACCGCTAATTCTCTCGTAGGCGTTAGTACAAGTGCCTGAACATAACCTGCCTTCTCTTTAAGTTTTTCAATCATAGGAATACCAAATGCTGCTGTTTTGCCTGTTCCTGTTTGAGCCTGTCCGATTACATTACTTTCCCCCGATAAGAGGAATGGGATCACCATTTCTTGAATGGCAGTTGGTTCATTGTAACCTTTATTCGAAATCGCGTGTAATGTCGATTCGGAAAGACCCATATTTTGAAATTTTTCCATGTAACATAACTCCTTTTAGTTCATAAATTTGAGAATGGGTCTCTAATAAACTTCTCAAAACATTATAACACAAATTATTTCAATTAGTAATTACTTGTTTATAAAAATTTGTTTACTTATAATGTTAAATTATTTCAATTATGAATAGCAGTCCAATAATTAAAGAAAAAATTCATCATTTCGTGGTATAATTTGTCTAATAATGGCTTATTTAATTGAGAGGTGAACTTATTATGAAAGGATTTTTGGAAATTTTTATTCCTTTTGCATTAATTATCGTTCTTTTAGGAGTTTCGTTCAATAAGGCTCCAACAACTTCTCAAAAGCCATCCGATATTTCTACACAAATACCTTCATTTTCTGAGGACGATGAAAATCTTTTTGAAACTACTTTTATTATAATTTCTGTTCCTGAAAATACTCCTGAAGATGCTACTATCTATATGATGGGTAATTTTAACAATTGGCTTGTTGGAGATGAAAACTATAGATTTGAAAAGATCGAAGATGGTACCTATCAGTTAATAATCAAGATGCCTCCGAATACAGAAATTCTGTATAATTATAATTTAGGATTCTCTGATTATATAGAAAAAGATTTCTATGGAAATGAAAAAGAAAATAGAAAATATAAGTTTGAATATAATAGAGATGTAGTGCGTGATGAGATAGAAAGTTGGTAGGAGGATATATAAAAGAAATGAAAAAAGTTCACATGTTAGATTTAAAAAATGACCATTTTGAGAAAGTTTCTGATTTTATCTTTCCATTTTATGAAGAAAATCCTCTAGATTTTTTATTTATAGCTCCTTCAGGATTTTATGCAAAACAAGTAGCAGAAAAAATTGCATTGAAGACGAATAAAACTATCAATCGTAATGCGTTTATGGTTATTAATCAATATATTACAGAGTTACTTAAGTTTTATGAACCTGATGCGATTATTTTAGATAGAGATTTCTTAAAAGTTTATTTAGAGCATGAGATTATAGGTTTAATAGAAAGTGAAAAGAAAGATGAAGAATTTTCTCAATATTTAAATGTAATTTCTAATTCACAAAAATCTGTAGAATATCTTTTAGAAATATTTGAAAAAAAATGGGAAATCTCAAGGGTACAAGATGAAAAAGTTGTTTCTGCTTCTGAAGAATATAAAATATTAAATGATTCAATAAGTGTTGATTCTCATTTGTATAAACTTTATAATAAGTTAGAAAAAAGTTTGGAAGATGTGCTTTCCACCAAATTTGATATGTCAATTAAATACCAGAGAAATTATGACCCTGTAAGTGTATATAAATGGTTCTATGAAATATTTCCTGAAATATTAAGAAATGAGGGTAAAAAATATTTAGGAAAAAGAGTAATAATCTCTGGTTTTTTTGACATTTCTCCTATAATTAATAAAACATTAAAAGTACTTTTTGAACTTTTTGAAGAAGTACATTTTATTACATGGTTTGAGATTCAGGATAGGGCTTTTGAACCTATAAGAAAGATACATAATTTTCTTAAAGATGAAGGTTTTGTTTTCGATAATTGGCATACTAATGGACGTTTAAAAGAAGTTTATGATGATGCACAAATATATTTTGTACCGATGAATAATGAAATTACTGAGATTGAATATGTTTCTAAAGACATAAAACGTAAGCTAATCAATGAGGACCTGTCTCCAGATGATTTTGGAATCGTTGTTCCTAATACTTCTGTTGCTAGATTAGTATCTGACTATTTAGAAGAGATTAAAGTTCCAAATAGATTAAAAAACGATATACCTTTAGCAGAAAGTCAAATGGTGCTAATTTTACTTCAACCTATTAAAACATTAGTAAAAGGTTGTGAAGTTGAGGATTTATTGGCTATGGTTGAAGGAGGATATGGTGGAAGAACTGAATTAACCATAGATGAGATAGAATATTATCTAAAAAAAATTAATTTATTTTATGATGTTCAAAAGTCATCATTAAATCAAAGAAAAGATAGATGGCTAACTACAATAGAAAATGAAATAAAAAAAAGAATTTTCCTTGTAAAAAGTACTGAAGAGACAGAAAGAATTCAATCAGAACTAATTGAATTATCAGAATTACAAAGATGTTTGCAAAATATATTTAATATTTTGCAAGAAGTTCAAGAAACAGGTAGAAAGAAAAAAAGTATCACAATTTCGGATTATAGAGAGTTAATAAGAAAATGGATAGATAACGGTAATATAAATTTTAATATAGTTAACAAGTATTTAGATGTAAACTTAATTGAAAGCGAGATCAATGCAATTAAGACATTTGAAATGTTATTATTAAATGTTGAAAAAAGTTTAGAAAAGATTATAAAAGAAGATCAAAAAATTAATATAGATAAGTTTTATAAAATAATTTCTTCACTTATACAAATAAATACTTTTAGAGAAACCGAACGGTATGCAAATTGTGTGGAAATAATGAGCCTTGAAGATTCGAGATTTGTCAAAAAAAGATATAAATATTTTATTAATTTTACAGAAGACAATTACCCATCAATTAAAGTAAATCCTTTTCTTTCTTCTTTGGATAATCAAGGTGTTTCTATGTCTAAGTTCTCAGAAAAAATAAGTAGAAGAAATTTATTTATTTCCATGATATTTGCAGAAAATATTGTATTTACTTATGCAAAAGCACAATTAAATGGAGATCCTATTGTTCCTTCCCCATATGAAAAAGAAATGAGGCAAACTTTTAAAAACATTCATTATTCAGATAATTTTTTATTTATAAAAGGGAATCTGCCAAAAGAGCCTAATAATATATATTCTGAAAGAGAAGCGATTATATACTACCTATTAAATGACAAGAAAGAATTTCTGCCCGAACAATTTTTGGTTGAAAGCAAGAGATTTGTTGAACAGATTAATAACCATTCTTGGAATTTATCTAATAAAACAGAATTGGGGAAATTAAGTCACACAAAGATATCTACATATGTAGATTGTCCATTTAAATTTTATTTGAGCCAAATTGTTCATTTAAAGGGAGATAAGGATTTTAACATTTTTTTTGAAGGACTTATAAAACACAGGTCTTTGAAAGAGTTGTTTAGTAACTATCCGGATTATCCTTCTATGTCACATAAATTTTTAAATGAAAAAGAGTTAAAAGATGAAATTAGATTAGTTTTAGAAAATATATGGGATGATTATGTAGATGATTTTTTCTATTCATATCAAGCAATAAAAGAGGTGGTAATAGAACAATTTGTTGAAGATTTGTATGGCGCAATTCAAGCGCTGCTGGAAAATTATATTCAAATTGATAAAAATAAGAAACTAACTTTTAGTCAAGTATTAGAAACAGAACTAGAGCTAACTGCTACTATAGATGTAGGTATATTCAAAAATTTAGCTATAGAAACTCGAATTGATAGGATTGATCTTTTGAATGGTAATTATATGTATCTATTGGATAGTTTTGATGATGAATTGCTTCCTTCAGCTTATTCAATAGTTGATTATAAAAATTCAAAAAGTTTTCAGAGTGAACAACTTCTTATTTACTATTTAGTTCTCATAAACTCACAAGAATGGAAGAATAAATTGACTCATAATGATGTTTTTCTTAAATTCCATGTCACAAAAAAAGACAATATTAACAAAAAATTTATAAAAATACAGAAAGACAAAATTATTTATCCTCAATCTGGGAAAAGAACCCAATTTGTTTCTTTTGATTTTAAGGAATTTGAAGTCTGGTTAGAAAAGATTTTGAAAAGTATCGAACAATCTCGATTTACCCCGGTTGTTTACAAAGAAAGTGAAATAAAAAGATTTTTTAAAGAAATGCGCGAAAAGTATAACTGTGCAGATTCTAATGAAAAAGAATACAATTGTTTAAATAATTATGCTTCTTGTCAATTTAAAAGTTTATGCCAACTTTTAAGCTATAAAGATGGTTTTAAAAGTATAAAAAACAAAAACTATTAAATATATAACAAATTTTAGTTTATTATGATAAAATAACAAGGTATTATATCTTGATTCTTAGAGAAAATACGAAATTCATTTAATTAAGTATGAAGATCTGGGAGGAAAAAAAATGGACGATGGAAAGTTGGATAATGAGTTAACTTTCGAAGATATATTAAAAATATTTAAAAAGAGGTTTTGGTATTTTTTTATAACAGTAGTAGTAACAGTTATAATAGCTTTAATATATCTGTTTACAACTACCCCTATATATGAGGCAAGTACAACGTTAAAAGTTGGTTCATCTCAACAAGGTTCCGTCGTGGATATATTTGGTTCACAGATGTCCTCAGGTTCTTCAAAAATATCAACCGAGATAGAACTTATAAAAAGCCGTAGAAATTTAGAAAAAGTTGTTGATAATCTTCATTTGGTTGATTATTTTAAAGAAAGATCAGATAATCCTGAAAACGTCACCAAAAATGGGGTAATAAAATATTTAGGAGATATTATAACAGTTTCTCCTGTAAAGGATACCAATATTGTAAAAATTTCTGTACAGAGTGAGGATTCAGAACTTGCCCGAAGTGTTGCAGATGAGCTTGCTATAGTATATAATGACTTGTTAAAAAGTTTATCCCAGAATGAATATACCTCAAGAAGAAAGTTTATAGAGGAACAGATACCGAAAGCTGAATCTGAGTTAAATACTGCCCAAGACAATCTAAGGCTATTTAAAGAAGAGAATAATGTATTTATTCTAGATGAAGAGGCTAAAGCTATATTGCAGTTTTTAGTCACTTATGATCAGGAAATTAATACATATCAAGTACAATTGGAACAATCTAAAGTTAGGATCGAGGCTATCAATGATTTATTAAAGAATATCGATCAAGAAATTATAACTTCTGAAACTATCTCGATTAACCCCGTTGTCAGTAATTTAAGAAATCAGATAGTAAATATACAAGTTCAGTTGGCAGGTATTGAAGGAACAAAATCTGCTAACGATCCTGAAGTTTTAAAGTTGAAAGAACAACTATTTCAAGCTCAAGAGATGTTAAAAAAAGAAATAAATACGATTGTTACTTCACAATTAAAATCTATTAATCCACAATATAGTAGTCTATACTCTCAATTAATAGAAGAACAGGCTAATCTTCAAGTAATTCAAGGGACAATACAAGCCTTAACTTCTATTAGAAATACATATCAATCAGAACTTGTAAAATTACCTGCTCTTGAACAAAAGCTTATGGATTATGAAAGAGAAGTCAAAGTGAAGGAAAACCTTTATGTACTTTTACTTGAAAAATTAGAGGAAGCAAAAATTGCTGAGGCTGGGGTTATAGGAACTGCAGATATTATTGATTTAGCATTTGTTTCGCCAACTCCGGTTAAACCTAACAAGACATTGACAGTTGTTATAAGTGGCGTTTTAGGGATTTTTTTAGGGATACTTGTTGTATTTTTAATCGAATATATGGATAAGAAACTTAAGGATGAAAATGAGCTTAAATCAATTATTAAGGGAGTTCCAGTTTTAGGAAGAATACCTTCCTTTGAGATTAATCAGGAATCTGGTGAACTTCCTGTTCTTAAAGATCCTGTTTCACCAATTTCTGAGTCCTACAAAATGTTAGCAACAAATATAAGCTTTTCAACTACAAAAGAACCAAATACCATTTGTTTTTCTAGTGCAGGGCCTAGTGAAGGTAAGACAATTACCGCTTCAAATGTAGCAATTTTCTATGCTCAAAATGGGAAAAAAACTTTGTTGATGGATGGAGATTTGAGAAAGCCGCGTGTTGATAAGATTATGAGAATAAAGAACAAAAATTTAGGCTTAGTAAATTATTTAATGAGAAGAGTTCCATTAGAAAAGATCTTGTTTAAACCAGTTGAAAGTCTTCCAAATTTTGATGTATTACCAGCGGGAGTTTTGCCTCCAAATCCAACGTCTCTTTTAACATCTAATGAATTTTTAGAATTGCTTCAGACTCTTAAGGAGCATTATGAAAAGATAATAATAGATTTACCTCCCATTATGGTTGCCCCCGATGCTCAAATTGTGTCGAGATACTCTGATGGGTTAATTTTAGTAACTCGTTATAATGGGACCTTAAAACCAATGTTAAAAGTTGCCTATGAAAATATAGTTTCTTCAGAGGTTAAATTGTTAGGAACAGTTATTGTGGATATTGATGAGAAGACATCAAATTACTATTATTACTATTATTATTATTCAGATGACGGGAAAAAAGTTAAAAAAAGAAAAAGAATTGATACTACACTTAAAAATTAATTTTTAGTTAGTTTTGATTAGTCAATAGAAAGAGGTTGAAATAAATGTTTATTGATATACATAACCATCTTTTACCAGGAGTAGATGATGGGGTACAAAAGATTGAAGATACTATAATAGAGTTAAAAAGATATAAAGATTTTGGTATAAATCAAGTTATTTTTACACCTCATGTAAATAATCCTTCTGTTAATACCAGTATAGAAGAAATAAGAAATACATATAATAGTTTAAAAAATCGTATAGAAAGTGAAACTGGTCTAATTACGTATTTAGCTTCAGAATTATATTTAGTTCCGAACTATAAAGAATTCATACCTTTTAATGATTCATTTGTATTAATTGAGTTTCCAACACGTGTTTTTCCAATTTATGCATTGGATTCAATATTTAATCTTCAATTAGAAGGATATGAAGTGATACTTGTTCATGTAGAACGCTATAGATGGCTGTTTGAAAATAAAAAACTATTGCAAAGAATGAAAGAAATGAACGTTTATTTTCAGGTTAACTTTGAAGGAATAAATACAGAGGAAGGGCGTTTTTATTTAGGAGAAAACCTAGTTGATTTTTTGGCAACAGATAATCATGGAAAAGATAATAGAAAAGAAGTTGATCTAAGTTTATTTTCAAGGTATCCCGAAATTACAACAAAAGCTTTTGAATTATTGGGCATTAATACACCAGAAAAGCTTTAGGAGTGGTATTTACGAAATTAGAATTAATGATTAAAGAAGAATTTGAAATATATAAAAATAAAATGTATGATGAATATGCTAAAGTTTTATCTGAAAATTTATTACTGCCATATCATGAATCTCTAGCAAGGGCAGAATCGCAAATAGATGCTATTTGTGGAGATGATGAAAAGAATGGTAAAAATTATGCCTATAACATTATAAACGAAGGAGATGAACAAGTTGGTAGAATGTGGGTTTTTGTCAATAACGATCGTAAAAAAGCCTTTGTTTATGATATTAGAATTTTTCCTAAATATTTAAGAAAAGGATACGCAACAATGGCTATAAAAGAATTAGAAAAAAAGTTAAAAAACGATAAGGTTAAAAAAATAGGATTAAACGTTTTCTCAAGTAATAAAGCTGCCTATAACCTATATAAAAAGTTAGGTTTTACGGAAACTTATATTATTCTCATAAAAGGATATGACAATCAAAAATTTATTACTTTACCCCGATATTTGAAGTTTTTACAAGGTTTTTTTGAAAGCTTAAATTATCGTGTAGTAGCTGTAGAAATGAGAAAGAAAATAGAGTAAGATTATACTTCATAAGCCATATAAAAAATAAAAACCTCCTTAAAAAGGAGGTTTTTTATTTTAAAACTTTTTTAGAATTCAACCCCTGCAAAAACTTTAAATTTGGGTTTGAATGAGTTTTTATAATCTTCTTTGTAATCATCAACTATAGTTGGTTTTGCAAATAATATATCTGCCCCAACTTTTACGTCTAGATTTTGTACTACAAAGGCTGCTCCAGCTCCACCGCCAAATGCTAACGATGAACTAGTTAATTTAGCGTCGCCTAAACCAAATGAATAGTTAAATAACCCTTCAACAAATAAATCAACTGGAAGCTCTGGTAAGAAAGGATTTAAGCTTTGTCTGTATCCAAGATTCAATGTGATATCCATTTGAGTAAATTCGACAGAAGTGGCTTCTACAGTTGCTTTAACTGGGAAGTAATAATCAAATGCTCCACCTAATACTAAAGCTCCACCTTCAACGAAACCCAAATCTTCGTACAAATAGTTTGCACCTATGCTTAACCCATTGAAAGATACATCACTTGCAACTGCTGTGTCAGTTGAACTAACTGATGTATGAGCATATCCACCTGTTACTTCAAATGCTGCAAAACTAAAAACTGCTAAAACCGCAACTAATAAAGTTACTACTACCTTTTTCATTAATACCCCTCCTTCTGAGATATTTATTATTTAAATCAGAATTTTATAGATATGAAACAACATCCTAATTAATATTCTACCATATTCTATCATATAAATTTTTAATTAATCATTAAGAAAAGATAAATATATTTGGTTTTACTTCTATAATATTTGGTAAAACTTTATTAAAATTTAAAAGAAAAATATTAAGCTTATCTTTATGAACAAAAGTATGTAAAGAGGTACTTTTCATAACTTTAGAATAATCATTCTTAAAAAATTTTGTATTGGTTACAATTTTATCCTGAGAAATATTTTTAAAAGTATTCTTTTCAGTGTTTATAGTAGCTAAAGAAGCTCTATTTTTTATATAATGCCAATAATAATTTTCTTGGGAATACATGTCCTTGATGTTTTCTAACTCTTTTTTGTAATCCTTTTGTAGGACAAAATAATATTCACTTATAAAAATTTTTTTATTATTGTTTTTTTCAATCATCCCTAGAATATCCATGATCTCTAATGAATTTTCGTTGTTTAATAAAACTGAATGTATATAAATGTGGTCATTTAATTTGATATTACTTGTGGTTCTGTTAGCAAATGTTGACACAATAAACAGAAGAAAAATTAAAAGCGCCACAAGAAACTTTGCATTTTTCATCATGTTCCCACCTCCTAACTCCTGATTTATAGGTTCTTTTGAAAATATATTGAGAAAGGAAAAGATTTTTTCTTTATGAACACTAATAAATTCTAAATTTTAGATATTAAAGTCATATAAATATCATCTTTTAAATAATGATAAAGAATCAGCCTTAAAATTTGATTAAAGAAATGGCATATTGTAAAAATAAAGAGTTAGCTTTACCATTAATTACATAATAAAAGTTCATTTAATGGAAAAGCTAACCCCTCATTAAAAGAGAAATCTTCAATCTAATCTTTAAAAGGCACTTCTTCATAGGAAGGTATAGAAGATTGAGCACCTTTTCTTGTTACAGAAATAGCTGATGCAGCATTTGCAAATTTAAGACTGTCAATAAAGTTTTGCGTTTTTTCATAATATACAGAAAACGCTCCATTGAAAACATCGCCAGCTGCAGTAGTATCAATTGCTTTTACCTTTAAAGCTTTTATATAACCATAATTTTCTTTATTGTCTATATAAAAACAGCCTTTTTCTCCCAATTTTATTATCAAATTACTAACTTTTGATAATCTTTTAAAAGCTAAAGCTTTGTCCTCAAAAACCCAATTTTCAGGAATATTCAATTTATCACACAAAAATGTAAATTCAGTTTCATTAGGAGTCAAAAAATCAACTTTTCCCAATACAGATATATTTGTGCTCATTACCGGAGCGGGATCATAAACGATTTTGATTCCTTTTTTGTTTAACCTTAAAATTGAATACTCAACACTTTCTGGGGGAATTTCATTTTGTAGTAAACAAATATCTATCTTCTCTTCGTAATTGTTCAGAAATAAATCTATTTTATCCTTATCAACTTTATCATTAGCTCCTGTGAATAGTATAATTCTATTTTCTCCGGTTTTTTCTACCTCAATAAAAGCGCTTCCGGTCTTTTCACCCTTTTCAATGTAATATCCTTGAATGTCATATTTTTTATAATTTTCAGAAATTTGATTTCCATACTCATCTTCTCCCAAACATGTACAAAAGTAGACAGTTTTATTTGACAGTTTTGCAACTGTTACAGCTTGGTTTGCACCTTTTCCTCCAAAATAAAAATTCAAAGAATTAGCTTTTTGAGTTTCTCCTGGAAGTGTTAAATGTTCAACATTAAAAACTATATCCATATTACTACTACCTATTACGGCAATCACTCGTAGAATCCCTCCTACTACCTTTCATTTATGGTTATTAATATTCAATTAATATGATGGGTGGGGAGAATTCCCCACCCCTACAAATTTTATTTTGTTACAAGTTGAAGATCTACTGGAAAATAAATTGTACCTGTTTGCAAATATTCATTAGCTTTTTCTTTTTCAATCAGTAATCAAGGAAAAAGATATTTCTTACACTTTAATTATCTTCTTAACAAATACTTTAAAATATCAGGTGATATTTGTTAGTTCATATGTCCATTCTGCCAGATCAGATATCTTCATTTTTTTGAAAAAAGGGAGATATGTTTCTAAACAGTTTTTTAAAGGATTAGACCAGTGGTTGGGCAAATTTTGCTTACCGTATATAATTCCTAAAATTGTACCGATTTCACCTGCATTACAGTCTACGTCATATCCAAAAGAGGCAACAATTTTCATTGATTCATCAAAATTACCCTCTCCAAACCATAAAGAAGTTATTACAGCTGCAGTGTTTGGGTAAAGATGAACCCAATTATAACTTTCGAAATCGTTTTCTACTTTTCTTAAAACTGTAAGCCAATTGCTCGTTTCTTGGCAGTATTTTATCACATCAAGTACAATTTTGTTAAATTCTGTATTTTTTGGAATATATTGCAAGGATTCTATTATAATTTTTTTAGGATCGTTTAGAACAAAGGCTAAAGAGGTCATTACTGCAGAGTGTATCCCGCCATATATGCCGTTTCCACTGTGTGAAACTTGAGAATCAATGAATGCAAGCTTTGCAGCCTTATACGGATCACCAGGGGCGATTAATCCTTGAACCATACATCGCATTTGGGCACCAATCCATTCTTGGAACGGATTATGAAAATATCCAGAGACTGGCGGAAAAATTCCTCTCTTAATATTCTCAAGAGCTATTAATTCTGCACTCCATCCAAAAGGAATGTAGCTAATCCAATTTTTTGCAATGTCGGTAGAAGATATTTCTTTTTTCTTTTCTTCATATGTTTTTAAGAAGATTAATTCGTAAGTTACATCGTCATTTAAAGTAGACACCTCTCCAATATAATGACCTAATTCATCCCCATAAACTTGTTCTAGAGCATCATGAGTGTATCCTTCCAATCTTGTACCCATAGAACCGCCTGCAAGTTGTCCAAGCCATCCACCATGAATTTTATCTTTTAGATCAACATTGTTGGAGGGAGTGAATTTTGTTTGAGGAAAAGATTTGGAAATCTCTCCCCATTTTAAAGGTCTACTATAATTGTGAAAACTATGACTTTCTATGATTGGAGCGTTGTCGAGCAAATAAAATATTTCGCTGGTTATAGCTTTTAACTTTGGGTAGTCACCAGTCGTTAGATATTGAAATCCTTTTTCTAATAAGATTTCTGCTTTTGAAACATCTCTCCCCATGTTTTCAACTGATTGGACAGCTCCAACAATCATTGATTCTGGAGCATCGGAACCAGGTACATTGCTTTCCCAAAAAGCTAACAGTAAATCGTCGGGAAATATGCTTAATTCTTGCATTTTTCCCCAATTTTCTTCGCTTAATTTTGATGGTTTAGCGTTTTTTCTTCTTTTTAATTCATTTTTCCATGCTTTCATGTTTCACACTCCTCATATAATATTAATTAAGTAACACCTAATTTGGGGCTTTGCCTTGACTTTTCTTTTTAACGCAAAATATCAAGCATCATCTGCACTAAAAGTAATCTTTTTCATTTTTTTATGGTGCAAAAATATGGCATATATAGTAAGAAAGACAACAGTTATTAGATAAGGAATCATGTGAACAATTTCAGAAGGAATTCGCAAAGATTGTAGATAATTTGACAAAGCATCAGCAATACCAAATAATAGTGCAGCTAACATAACAAGAAAAGGCTTATTACCTCCCATCGCAGCTGCTGCAAGACCCATAAAACCTCTACCGGCGGCCATGTCTCGAACAAACCAAGAAACATAACCCATCGACATATAAACACCTGCAAGGCCTGCAAATAAACCACTTAAAACCAGTGCTAGGTATTGAAGACGGTGGACATTGATCCCAACTGAACGAGCAGCTTCAGGATTTTCTCCAATTGTCCTAAATTTTAAACCCAAAGGCATCCTATACATAAAGTACCACACAAGAGGAACAGAAATAAAGGCAATATATGTTAATACATTATGATTAGATAAAATTTCACCAAGTATAGGAATTTTGTCAATGAAAGGAATTCTAATATCAGGCAAAACTCTACTATTAAGAGCTGTGGAAACACCTTTTTGACCAGTAAGGACTGCTAACACAAAAACAGTTCCACCACTCGCCATCAAGTTCAAAGCAATTCCCGCAAGGATAATGTTCGTTTTTAATTTCAAATGGAAGTATGCTAGGAGAAGAGAAAATAATGCTGAAACTATAACTCCAACAATCATGCCAGACCAAGCACTTTGTGTCAAGGCACTTATCACTACCCCGGTTAGGGCCGATATTAACATTAACCCTTCAATTCCTACATTTACGATGCCACATACATCTGAAATTAACGCCGCCAGAGAAGCAAATAAAATAGGGGTTGTTACTCTAAAAATGGCATGAAAAAAAGAAACTGTAAAAATTCCTTGAAGAACTTTAACCATTTGTTGTCACCTCTTTAACCACTAGCTTATGTTGATATTTACTTAAAAAAGCTTCAGCTGTTACAAAGAAAATTATTATTGCCTGGATAATATTTACAACTTCTGCTGGAACATCGCTCATCATGTTCATTACCTCAGCCCCTTTTCTAATGTAAGCTAAAAATAATGACGCTATAGGAATAAAAGCTGGGTTGTTCTTAGCCATTATAGCAATTATCATTCCATCAAAGCCATACCCTGGTAATGCTTGCCACTGAAATCGGTGATGAATACCCAGTATTTCGATAGCTCCACCTAATCCAGCAAGAGCCCCACTAATTACTTGAGAATAAATAATTACAGATGCGACATTAATACCTGAGTAAATTGCAAAATCTTTATTAATACCCGTCATTCTAAGAGCATACCCCCATTTTGTACGATAAAGGAAGTAATAAGTAAAAATGACCATTATGATTGAAATAAAGACACCTACATGAATGCGGGTTCCTGGTATAAATTGTTTTAACCAAGCGGTTTCTTCTATTTTCCAGGAAGCCATAATACCCGTATGTACATCTCGAAAATGATTATTTACTAAGTAGAGACTAAAATGTAAGAAAATAAAATTTAGCATTAAAGAAGAAACTAATTCATTAACTTGCCACTTAGCTTTTAGAAGCCCAGGAATCCCTCCGACTAAACCACCTCCAACTATACCCCCTAATAATGCCAATGGAACATGCAGAATTGCTGGGATTTTAAAAATGATTCCCATTATAGTTGCTAAAGCTGCTCCAAAGAAGAATTGACCTTCTGCTCCAATATTGAATTGTCCTGCTTCAAATGCTACAGCAACAGCTAAACCAGTAAAAATTAAAGGAATTGTCATTTCAACAAGATTACCTATACGTCTCAGGCTGGAGAAGGGACCAACTAAAAATAATTTGAAAGCATACAATGGTTCTTCACTTACCAACAATATTATTATAAATCCTATAAAGAAAGCAATTAGAAGAGCGATTAAAATTCGTAAAATATCAAACACCTGAATTTTTTTCATATCATCTCCTCCCTCAGAGTTATTTCATTCTGTTTTTTAATTCCTAACATATACAAACCTATTTCTTCTTCGTTTATTTTATCAACATCTGAAAATGCGGCTACTAATTCACCCTCATAGATTATCAGTAGTCTATCACTCAAACACATTAGTTCATCTATATCAGAGGAAATCAGGAGTATACCCACAGATTTTTCCCTCATTTCTATTAATTTACGGTGGACAAATTCCCTCCCTCCAATATCTACGCCTCGAGTGGGTTGATTTGCGAGCAACAAGCAAGGATTTGAAGAAATTTCACGAGCCACAACCACTTTTTGAACATTACCCCCTGAGAGCATTTTAATTTTTGTTTTAACTGAATTTACTGCAATATTAAATTCTTTAACTAGTTTTTCTGTTTCTGTTTGAATTTTCTTTTTATTTAATATTAATATCCTATTAAATTCGGGTTTATCATATCTATCCGAGATAAGGTTTTCTTCAACAGTAGCCTCAAGGGCTGTTCCATATTTCATCCTATCCTCTGGAATATGAGATACTTTATTGTTCCTAATGATTTTTGTACTCTTATTTGTGATATCAATTCCATTAATTAGAATTTGTCCTCTTTCTGCTTTTCGGAGACCTGATAAAATTTCGACTAATTCGCTTTGCCCGTTACCAGCAACACCTGCAATTCCAACTATTTCTCTTTCTCTGACCGCGAAGTTTATATTTTTCAACATCATTCTCCCATTTTCACTAAAAGCTCTCAAATTTTTAACCTCAAGGACAATTTTTCCAGGTTTTACCGGTAGTTTCTCAACTTCAAAAATTACATCTCTCCCGACCATCATTTGGGATATTTCTTTTTCTGAAACCTCTTGGGTTGCTATAGTTGCTACGTTTCGACCCTTTTTCATCACTGTTATACGGTCGGAAATTTTTTTAACTTCCTTTAGTTTGTGAGTTATGAAAATAATTGTGTGGCCTTGTTTTTTAAGAGTTAGTAAAGATTCGAAAAGGCTTTCGGTTTCCTGTGGTGTCAACACAGCGGTTGGTTCATCAAGAATAAGTATTTCTGCACCACGGAGAAGAGACTTCAAGATCTCAACTTTTTGTTTCATTCCTACAGGTATATCTTTCACTTTACTATTTGGATTAACGTACATATTATATTTTTTAGAAATCTCTTTTGTTAAACTAATTGCTTTTTGTAAATCAAAAGATAAACCTTTTCTAGGTTCCATTCCCAGAACAATGTTTTCTGCTACCGTCAAAGAAGGAACTAACATAAAATGTTGATGAACCATACCTATACCTTTTTCAAGTGCCTCTGAAGGAGAACTAATTTTTATTTTTTCCCCTTTATAAAAAATCTCTCCTTCATCAGGTTTTACAAAACCAGCGAGAATTTTCATCAAGGTGGTTTTACCTGCACCATTTTCTCCTACAATGGCGTGAATTTCACCAGAACTGATCTCAAGATTTACCCTGTTGTTAGCAATTACACCATTCGGGTAGACTTTTGTAATTCCTCGCATTTCAATTAATGTTTTCATTATTAAATATCCTCCTTGAAAAAAATATTTTTTGCACTCTTAATAAATTTGTTTAAAGAAGCGAATCTTCTATGAATACGAGATAAAATTCAGCGAATGCTTAACAGTTGATATTGTATGATGCTCATAATTATGATTTATTTTTTCTTTTCCATAAAAAAGTATATTTATGCTTTCATAGTGGATTCCTTTTAGGAGTGCACGAAATAAATTTAAAATAATACAAAAGCGATAAAAATAAAAATATAAATTACTGAAAAATATACCAACAATTATAAACTTCAATTTGATGAAAAACATTTTATGTTAATATGCTCCAACACGCATTTGTAATGAATATGCTGCTTTTACCTTCCTTTTTATAAATGTAGACGTTTTAGAAATTCCAAAACCAATATTTTAACATACTTTTAAAACTAAATCCAGGTTACATTTATCTTTTATGATGTAATTTTTTAACATTATTAATCCATTAAAACGTAAGGAGGTTTAACAAATATCTTACTAAAGTAATTCTTCTCTATGTTATTTTGTTTTGTATATGACCAGTATCAAAATGAACATTCAGAACTCATAATCACCCTTGTAGGAATTGGGGAAAAATGAAGGAAGTGATAAAATAAAACCAAACGGTGAAATTACGAAAAAGAAAAAACTTTATTCTAATGATTTTAAACTTCAATTTGTTAAAAAGTATCTTTAACAGTAACAAAATTATGAGAGAGCTATCTGATGAATATTCTGTGCTTATCAACAATATTTCTTCATGGGTTAGCAAATACATAGAATCAAATTACGATGACTATGTTTTTGATAACAAAAAAGGAAGACCTAAATCTATTATTTCTGATTATTCGGTGATTTACTTTTAATTTCTAAATAAAGAAGTTACGATGTTACTTTGAATTATCTTAGATTTTATGAATGCTGTAAAAAAACTGTTTTGTACAGAACGCTGGTTCTACAAAACTCATAATCAGAACAGACAATGGTCCTCAATTTAAATCAAAAGCAATTGAAGCTTTATGAATGAGATGGAGATAACGCCTGAATTTCGATACAAAAACAATCCTGATTCACAAGCATTCATTGAATTAAATTATTCAACGCTTCAAATGTGAGTTTGTTCAACTTAACTCATTTGAAAGTATAGAAGATGTTTTCTATGCTTACAACGCTTATATGTTTTTCTATCATAACCTAAGGCCACATGCTTCTTTAAATTATATGATACCAAGTACATATAACAAGATGTTTTATGAGAATAATTGTTTTGATACAAAAACTATTTTTGTGAAAAACTTTTTGTTTATTTCCTATAACAAAAAGTAATTAAGTTAATATCCATTTTAAGTTAGATTAAGCTTTATAAAAATATGAAATATAAAAAAAGGAACAGATTCAAAAAATTTGCTCTATTGCCTTTAAAAGTAATGACTCTAAGTACGAAAATTAAGAGAAAAATGTATATAAAAAGGTTTTTTCAAATGATATTGAGTTAATAAGTTCAAAGGTGTTCTTTACCAACTACTCCAATACCAGACTACTTCATCTCCGTCTTTAAGAAAGTAGTCCTTAGCTCCAACAGTTGGAATTTCACCATTGACTTCGTACATCCATCCAGCACTTTTCTGCATTTCGTATCCTGCAATTTCTACTATCAATCCTCCCATTTCACGCCATGAATTACCTGATATAATGCATGCTTGTATCAAAGCATTCATAGCATTTGGAGTTTTAGAAACGACTTTCACGCTTCCATTGTAAATTAGCGTTGATTCCGGTCCTATGATTTTGACTTTCGAAGTTACTTCTTGAACGTCGCTATCTAGATAGATCGGGTTGGTCATAGCAAATAAAGGATAGTTACCAAAAACTTGTACTATAATCCAATCTCCAATATTTGGATCAATATCAACTTTAGTTACATAATCAGTTAATCCAGCCAATTTTTTTTCTTTAACAATTCTTCCACCTTGAATGATAATAATCTTGCTAAGAGGTTGATTTGACATAATTTTAATGTCAAGTTCTAATTTTTTTGTCTCAATAACTGGAATCACTTCGCCGGGTCCTTTATCATCGATATTGACTAACACCAGAGGGCCATTTGTAATAAAACAATTGCCTCTGGAAAGAGCACCTAAGACGTTGAACTCATTAAGTACAGGTGTGTTAACATAAACTCTAGGATTTCCTGGGTAGAGGCCTGAACGAAACCACGACCTGAACTCAGCTTCATGTTCATCAAAAAAATCTGAAGAAATTGGGAAATAGTCAATGATGACATTAGAAGGAGCCATTGATAAGGATCCGTAAGGTTCGCCTGTTATATCATGACAATCAGTTCCAGATATTCCTGCTATTTTCATGCCTTGGTTAAGTAATTCAAACCAGAAAGACATAGCTTCATAATTTTCCATCATATAAGGAGGATATCTTCCGTTCCATACTTCTAAAGCGTTAAAAAAATTAATGAGTTCCCAGTTTTTGTAACCCAAATTGTCCGGAGCAAAGGGATGATTTACTATGGTTATAGAGCTCTTGAGAACCGCCTCACTAAAAATTCTTTTTAAATCTTCACTACCCTTGGATGGTGTCCAACCTACTAGTTCTCTATTTCCCGCAACGTTAAAATGACCGAGTTCCGTTGTAATTTCCTCTCCGGGGATAGCAATAAACTGCTGTTTTTGCTCTAATAAAGTAGACGATAGTAAAAACCTACGAGCTGCTAGCCACTCTGAATGGCCTTCAACAGTATTATGATCAGTAAGGAAGGCCCAAGAAAGGCCGTTACTAATTGCTGCTAAGGCTACTAACGCTACATCATCACTTCCATCACTGTAGCTGCTATGTAAATGAGCATCTCCTCCAAACCATCCGATCTTGCTTAAGTCGTATAAACGTGAAAGACTAAACGTAAGCTTTTTCTTTTCATTTGGTACAAGGGTAAAAGAAGATCTAGCAATTTCATATTCGGGACCATGCATGATTTCAATTGTGTATCTAGTGGCAGGGAGATGCAATTCAAATCCTCCAAGCCAGTCGGTATAATGTGTTTCAAATATGTCTGATTCTGGCGATATGAAGCGTAACACAGCGGGTATACCAATCCCTTCTTCATCAGTAACTTTGCCATAAACCGTCCCTAATACAGTATTTGTATCCTTGGATATAGCCATCAAAATTTGAGGTAGTAAGCTTAATAATACCAAGAGGCTTACAACTAATACAATAAAATTATTTTTTGGTTTGTATCTTGATAAACTTTTATTTATGTTTTCTTTCATATTTATACCTCCCTCGTATAACAGTAATAGTCACTTTAGAAATTCTAAAACGAACAATTTAACGTATGTTTAATCCTTCCTATTGTTGACATTTACCTCCTTACGATATAATCTCTTTGGCATTATTAATTCACTAAATCGTAAGGAGGTTTTACAAATGTCTTACTACTCTAATGCTTCTCAACTTTATTTCAATTTCGTTTATGACCAATATCTTAATGAACATTCTGAATCTAAATATCTTCTTGATTTAATCAATGTTATCGATTGGTCTCTTGTTCCTAATTTTATCCATAAGCGCAGTAGGCTCGGTTATTCTAATCAGTCTATCCTTAAGGCTTTGTTCATTCAAAAGGTTAAAGGTTTAATACGAGAGAATTGATTTATTTCCTTAGAACTAATCCTAAATTCGCTCAAACTATTGGATTTGATCCTATCAATAACTTTTGTCCCTTCTGAGGCTACTTTCTCTATCTTTAAAAAGAAATTCGATACTTCTTTTTTGTTTGAGATTATTGCTCAGTCTATTAAATAAAAAGGGTATTGATGAGGGCATTTTCGATCCTAATAATCTGTGTATCGATTCTTATCCTATTTCTTTTCGTTCTCTCTTTAACAACAAAAAGAGTCATGGTAAATTCATAAATCAAAAAGTGTATTATTCTCATCCTATCCGAGCTAACTTTGACGTTAAACCTGTTTCTAACTCTAAACCTGTTTACGATAAACACGGTAATCAAAAGCAATCTATTTCTTTTTTCGGTTTTAAAGCTCATACGCTTTCTCTTTTTAATGTCCCTATTTTTACCTTTGTTTCTCCTGCTAGTCATCACGATAAGAATTATGCTTTTCTTTTTTACTAAATAAAGCTAAAGAACTTTTGAATCTCCATGGTTTTAATTTGTTGGCTGATGCCACTTATGATCCTCATAATGTTTACGACTTTGTACATTTAGAGACTGATTCTACCGTTTTTATTCCGCTTAGAATTTCTTCTAAGAAACCTTTAGTTGGTGATTGCGGTAATCTTCTTTCTCTTCATTCTCATTACTTTGAATCTAAAAGGAATATCTTTAGAGATAAGTATGTTTGTGATGATCCTTCCAACTGTCCTTTAAACAAACATAATTGTTATGCTTACAAAAACTTTTCTAAAGATGATTTTCGTAGTTCTTTGAACAGAGATTCTTCTTCTTTCAAAAAGGTTTACAACAAACGTACCCTCATTGAATCTATATTTTCTAAGTTGGCTGATATGACTAATTCTACTTCTTTGAGATTTATCAATGCTGTTGAAGTTGAGTGTAATCTTTCTAACCTTTATCTTATTGCTTCAGCTTTCTTAGCTCATAATATGGGTAGAGAAGATTTGCTTGGTTCACCTAAAACATTAATGTATGAAGCAGCTTGCTTGTAATTGATAATCTCACTTAATTTATTTCTTTTTAATAGATAGTTATTCATTAACTGTATCGTATTTATTCCTGTTTTTCTGTCAAAATTATCTTCTTCTTTTAACTTTTACTTTTTCTTCATCTTTTTTGTAATTTTCAAAGAACTTTTTTGATTCTAACCATTTATTTTGATACTTTTTCTTTTTTAGTTACTTCTTTTCTAAAGTGCCTTAAGCATACTAACTTTCATTCCATTTGTCTGTCAAATTTTTTTAGTGAAGGAGAGGATGGTTCACTTAGCGAACTTATCTGCTCGAAGTCATCTTTGTATCTTATTTATAGGACTGTGTGATGCTAGCTGCTTACTTCAGATTTTATGTAACAACGGAGACCCTAGTCTTTAGCCAGTAGTCTCCATTATCAAGAACCCAACGGATTTCACAACTTGGAGATTGCCCGTTGTTGAGTTCTCCGATAGAAGGAAATCATAAGAGTAATTATTACCGTTTTATTTTCTTACAGAACTACGGATTTGCTCTAATTCTTCTTGACTCATCCCAAAAGCTGTGTTAACAATAATCTCATCATTTACAATTTTGTCACTTAATTCTTCTATTTTTTTTCTCATTTCTTCAGGAACTATCTGTCTGTAGTATTTGTTGTCAGCTAATCCCACAGCCCCCTCTTTTAAGCCCAAAGCTTCCATCTTACCAAATTCGAGTGTTCCTTCTACGTAACGCTTCACTGCATGAACTAATGAATTATCTACCCTTTTTAGCATTGAAGTTAAGATATGTTCGGTTTTTTCAGGTGAGTGTTTTTCAAATAATAAAGCTTGGTCTGAGTCAACACCTATAACGTATTTCTTGACTTCATAAGCTGCTTCGATTTGTCCTAAGCCAGCCCCTCCTGCCACATTAAAACTTACATCTACACCTTGATTATACTGAGCGAGAGATAACTCTTTACCTTTAGCTGCATCTACAAAATTACCAACATATGATATAGAAACTTTAATGTCAGGATCTATATATTTTGCTCCTTGGATATAACCTATAAGAAAATCATTAATTATTGGGTAATCCATCCCGCCTAAAAAACCTATATATTTTTCAGGATTGGCAAAGGAAAGATTGGAGGAAGTTACCATCGCTGCTAATGCTCCTGCTAAAAATGAACCTTCATTTTGTTTGTATTGAATTGAGTAAACATTATCCAGTCCACCCTTGCTATAATCTACAGAACCATCAAAGAAAATATATTTTTGTTTGGGATATAGAGGGGCTATGTTTTCCACGAATTCCGCCATAGTCGGTGTTCCAACGATAATAAGATCCCACCCCATTTCTGACAAATCAGCCAAAGCAGGTTCCCAATTACTAGGATCAGGGCCTGCTTCTATAATCTTGATTGTTGCTCCCAGTTCTTTCTCTATAGTTTTCATTCCAGCTGCAGCAGAATCAAAGAAAGACATATCTCCTAAATTGCCGTTAAGCAGGAGTGCTATTCTTAATTTTGCACTCGCTGTGATGCTTAACAAAAATACCAACATCAATAGCGTTGCTACCTTTAAAATTCTTTTTTTCATTTTTTACCTCCTTATATATGTAAAAATAGGCACCTTAGAAATTATAAAACCTACAATTAAACATTTTTTATAACATTCTCTCGGTTGCATTAAAAATCCTAAGATATTATTCGTTTGGCACCAAAATTTCATTAAATTATTACAAAAATCAACAATTTTATCATTACTCTTTTCTTGCAATTTTATTTCTAATTCGTTTAAGATTATGTATCTAAAGCCTGTACAAAATACGAAGACATGTATTAAATCTGAGCAACTTTTTTGTTCTATTTGAAATTTGTCTTAAAAATGAGTTCGCTCTTTACAACCAAAAGTTATTTAATAACTGAATTATTCATAATTTCTTATACTTTATTTGGAGACTTGAATGACCACCAGTTTTCAATTTTAATTCTTTTAATTTTCAAAGGGTGTTTTTAATTTCCTATGAGTTATCTTCGTTACCTTATTTTTTACTTATTCAATTATATTGACCTTTAGCAAATCTTTTTATATATCTAATTATCATTTCTCGAAAGCATGGGAGATTATACTTTATGACCAAAATATACCTTAAAATTTTCATAAAAACCTAGTTAATTTTTGTTGTAATTTGTCGCTTGTTTATTTTCAGTTTCCTTTAATAATTCTTTAAAACTTTGCAATTCAGAAACGATTAAAAGTTACACTAAATTTCTTTAAAAACGGATATTTGAGAATCATTTATTTCTAGGATTTCTCGTACTTTCTCTTACTATAACTTGATTTTGAAATAATTTTACAGGTATATAATCATCTTTTTTTATCAATAGCCTGTGTATGATTTCTGCTGAGATTTTCCCCATCTCATATATAGGTTGTCTGACAGTTGTTAGTGCTGGAGAAAACATTTTGCTAAATGTGATGTCATCATATCCTGTTACACTTACGTCTTGGGGAACTTTTATCTTCCTTTCTTTGAAACTTTCTATAACTCCATAGGCAATTAGATCATTTGAACAGACAACTACGTCAGGCAATTTCTTTATTTTTTTACCATTAATTAAACCGGATTCGTATGTATATTCCCCTTCTAGAATTTTGTACTCAATTTTATTTTTTTTCACGAAATTCCCAAAAGCTCTTAATCTTTCCACTGCACTAAATATTTCTTTTTTTCCACTAATAAAAACATATCTTTTGTGATTAGTTTCAAATAGATAATTTAGTAGATCTTCCATTCCTTTATAGTGATTAGAGCAGACGTACGAAAACCTATTATCTTTTATTACCCTGTCGATAAAGACTATGGGGATATTGATATGGTTGAATTTTTCAAGATGATCACCAATTCCGGAGTATAGTATTCCATCTACTTTTTTTTCTGCAAGAATGTTGAACAATTTTTTTTCCTGATCAACCGCATTATCAGAATTACATATTATTAAGGAATATCCTTTAGATCTAAGATAATCCTCTGCGCCTCTAACTAAGGTGGCAAAAAAAGGGTTAGCAATATTTGGTATTATTATTCCGATGGTATCTGTATATCCTACCCTTAAACTTCTTGCAAGAGCATCAGGATAATAATTTAATTTATTTATTGCATTTAAAACTTTTTCCTTGGTTTCTTTTTTAACAGGAGACGAGCCATTAATAACTCGTGAAACTGTTGATATAGACACTCCTGCTTCTTTTGCAATCTCTTTGATTGTAATCTTATCTGGCATGTAAGTCACCTTGTTAATTTTATTAAGCAAACGTTTTCACAAATAATTTCACAAAATACCTTTCATCTACTCTTTTTTGAGTTCTTTGTTAAATCTATTTTGCAAACGTTTTCTTAAAGATTCAATTTAATAATATCACCTGAGGGCGATATTTACAAATTTGATTACAATAGATTAATTGTATTTAAAGGCAAATAAAAGTATTTAAATTTAAATCTCTTTTATTTTCTCATTTTCTTCCTTTTTTAGTTTTAATATTTTTTCTTTGTTAACACTATAAATAAAAAGTGCAATTATAGTAACTATATAAGGGACCATAGCTGTAATCTGAGAAGGAATATTTATGTTTTGTAAGCTGAAAGCTGCACTTTCGAAAAAGCCAAATATTAAAGACATAAGTAGTATCCCAAGAGGTCGTCCACGGACTAAAACAATGATTGCTAATGAAATCCAACCTCTACCGTTTGACATATTTTCACTAAACAAAGTAACATATCCAAGCGAAAGAAAGGTGCCTGCTGCAGCTGAAAAAATACCAGAAAGTAAGATAGAACTAAACTTTATTCTATTTGGATTAATTCCTAAAGAACGAGAAGTTTCTTGATCTTCTCCCGTTGCTCTAAGTCTAAGACCAAATTTAGTATGAAAAATTATAAAGTCTATCAAAAATGCTAGAATAATTGCGACATATACTATGAAAGGGTGATTATTCAGTATATCTGATAAAATAGGTATTTTATTTAGTCCTGGGATATTCCATGTTGGTAAAGACTTAATTTGAGGGGATATGAAAGCACCTTTGACGTTGAATAGGTTTCTTAAAAGGTAAGTTGTTCCTCCAAGAGCAAGCATATTCATACCAATACCTGTTAAGAATTCGTCTGTTTTTAATAAGAGTGCAAAAAACGAAAATATTAGTGATGCTAAAATTCCAGACATTAATGCAAATAGAAGACCCATTACCCAGTTTTCAAATAAATAACTTCCTAGAACACCGAAAAAAGCGCCTATTAACATCATTCCTTCCATGGAAATATTAAAAACATTTGCATAGAAAGTAAAGGTTCCTCCTAAAGCTGAAAGAAGAATAGGCGTAGCGCTACTAAAGCTGTCCCGTATTAATGAAATTATGATATTATTCATGAGCTTTCACAACCTTTCGAGTCTTAAAATAAGCTTTCATTTTGTCGCCATAGAAAGAAACAAGGCTTCTGGTTGAAACAACTAGTAAAACGATGGTTGCTTGCAGAACCATAATGAATTCTGAAGGTATTGAAACTTCAAATTCCATTCCAACGCCTCCAGCTTTTAGAAAGCCAAAAAATAAAGAGAAAAAAGAAGTTTCAAATATTCCGTTAGCTCCAACTATAGAAAGCATTATTCCGTCCCAACCGTAATTTGCACCTATGCCTTTAATAAATCTGTGCTGTGTCCCACCTAGTATAAGTAATGCGCCTGCAAGTCCACTTAGAAACCCCGTATAGAACATAACCCACATTAAATTTTGTTCATTATCACATCCCCCAATCCTCGAAAAATCAGGATTATATCCCATCATTCTCCATTCATAACCTTTTTTTAAATATTTCACGATAAAATAGGATATCAAAGCAATTAAAATTGCAATGAAAAAACTTGAGTTAAGATTCTTAAAAGAAGGAAGAAAAAATTCTTTTTTTATCATTTTTGTAGCGGGAACATATGATTTTTTATCTAGAAAAGGATAGGTTGCTAAATATATAGTTAAGTAATCAGCAATAAAATTAAGCATTAAAGTGGTTAACATTTCATCCATTTTATATAACTTTTTAAATACGCCTGCAATTGAAGCATAAAAACCACCTATTATTCCAGAAAGAATTATAATTGTAGTTATTCCTATCCAACCTGGAAAGGGTAGATAATAGCCCAAAAGAGCAGCACTTAAAGCCCCAATTATTAATTGTCCGGGCTGTCCAAGGTTATTTACGTTAGAACTAAACGCTATTGCTGCAGCTATACCGGTTAATATTAAAGGGGTAGAATTATTTAAGGTAGATGTTATAGAAAACCATGAACCTAATCCGTAATCGTATAAAGCTTTGTAAGCGATAATAGGAGAATTTCCTTGTATTTTTATTAACAAAGCCCCAACTAACAAAGAGAATACTATTCCAATAATTCCAGTAAGAATTTTATTTAAACTTTTCATTCTTTCCCCCCTAACATATACTCTCCAACTTCTTCTTTGTTGTGAACATTTGGATTTAATTCTGCTACAATTGTTCCATTTCTTATCACATAAATCCTGTCACTTAAGGATAAAAGCTCATCTAAATCAGCAGAAATTAATAATATAGCCTTTCCCTTGTCCCTCATTTTCAAAATAACATCATGTACATATTCTATAGAACCAACATCTAAACCTCTTGTAGGTTGATCAAGGAGTAAGAATGGAGCATCAAGACTAAACTCTCTAGCCAATATTACTTTCTGTTGGTTACCTCCAGAAAGATGTTTAGGCAAATCATTTATTCCTCTAGCAACAATGTTATATTGTTTAAGCAGATTACTAGAAAAAAATTTTGCCTTTTTCCAATTTATGAAATATCTAAATTTACTTAAGTTGTTACCTAAATGATGTGTCATAGTTAGATTTTCGGCTAAACTGGCATTCAAGGCCAATCCAAATTTTTTTCTGTCTGATGGGATATAACTAATTAAAGACCTTCTTTCAGTAATGCTTTTATTTGAGATGTCGTTTTTATCAATATAAATTTTACCTTTAAGTGTTTGGGTGTCTCCAATGATAGCTTCAACTAGTTCAAGTTGTCCATTTCCCTCAATACCTGCTAATCCAACTATTTCTCCAGCCCTTACATATATATTTATATCTTGCAAAAATTTGTGTTTAGACTGCTTGAAATCCACTGTGAGATTTTCAGTTTTTAAGATGATTTGTCCAGGTTCAATTGGTTTTTTAGTTACAGATAAGATAACTTCTTTTCCGACCATCATTTTAGCAAGATTACTTTTTGTAAGATTTTTATTTTCTATTGAAGATACTATCCTTCCGCTTCGCATTATGGTTATTCTATCGGAAATTTCTAAGACTTCATCCAATTTATGACTTATAAAAATAATAGTTTTTCCCATTTCCTTCATACTTTTAATTTCTGTAAACAGTTGTTCAGTTTCTTGAGGTGTTAAAACTGCAGTTGGTTCATCAAAGATGAGTATGTCTACTTTCCTATAGAGTAATTTTAAAATTTCGACTTTTTGTCTAGCTGCTACAGAAAGATCAGAAGTAACGGCGTTTAAATCTAAATCAAATCCATATCTTTTAGTTAATTCTTCTAATTCATTTATAGCTTCCTCTTTGTTAATAACTCCAAATTTTTTGGTTCTTTCCATTCCTAAAATCACGTTTTCATATACCTTGAAAGATGGAATCAACATAAATTCTTGGTGAACCATGCCTATTCCAAAGTTTATAGCATCGCTGGGACTGTTAATTTTTACTTCATTTCCATTTATGTATATCTGTCCACTTGATGAATGTACTAATCCATATAATATTTTCATCAAGGTACTTTTTCCTGCACCATTTTCTCCAATTAGAGAATGAATTTCTCCCTTTTGTAGGGAGAAATTCACCTCTTCTAATGCAATAACGTCTGGGGGATAGACCTTATAAATATTTTTCATTTCTATGTAAGACATATGAACTCTCCTTTATGGATAACTATTCTCTATATTCTTTAACAGTAATTTTCCCTTCAATAACATCTTTTTGTATTCCTAATATCTTTTCAACAGTCTCATTTGGAAGTATTTGGTAGGTGTATTCATCGATAGCTAATCCTACTGCTTCTTCTTTTAACCCTAGTTTGTATAGTGTGCCTGGTTTATAAGTTCCATCTATTATTTGCTTAAATACAAACTCTATTGATTTTCCTACTTCTTTTAGCATACTTGTAATGACATGGCCAGGTGCTAGTGAGTTTTGGTTTGAGTCTACACCAATGGCATATTTTCCTACTTCTTGAGCTGCTTGGATAACTCCAGCTCCCGTTAAACTCGCAATTTGAAATATGACATCTACTCCTTGAGAGTAGAGTTGCAGTGCTGCTTGTTTTCCTTTAACAGGGTCATCCCAGGTACCTACATAAATAGTCTTTACTTGAATTTCTGGATCTACATATTTTGCACCTTGATCATATCCATAAACAAAAGATCTTATTACAATATCGTCATCCCCACCAACTGCTCCAATTAGTTTTTCAGGATTTATTCCAGGCAGTTCAGTCATAGTAGTAACTATTCCTGCAACTACACCTGCCATAAAAGAACCTTCTTCTTCTATAAAATCGACGTTTGAAATAATTTTTTTATCATCTTCGACAACAGTGTCAATGTTTACAAATATTTTGTTTGGGAACATTTCTGCTATTGACTTCAGTTCTTCTTCAAAACCATATGAAATAACAAAAACCACATCCGCCCATCTTGCTGCAGTCATTAAGTTTGGGTAATATAGAGAGGGATCAAAATTACATTCCATAAGCTTTGTTTCCACATCATAATCTTTTTCCAACTTTTTAATGCCTTCATAACCTGAATCATAAAATGACTGATCTCCTAAGGAACCGTTAATCACGTATGCTACCTTTTTTGGTGCTGAAAAGATTGTCATGGAAAATAAAATAACTAGGCAAACAATAAAAAAAGACTTTTTCATACCTTAACCTCCTCATTTAATTATAATGATTGAAACCGTATGGAATATATAACTTTCAAGAAAATTATATTCTCAATTTTTTAAATTCACTTG
This sequence comes from Defluviitoga tunisiensis, assembly GCF_000953715.1. Lineage (NCBI taxonomy): Bacteria > Thermotogati > Thermotogota > Thermotogae > Petrotogales > Petrotogaceae > Defluviitoga > Defluviitoga tunisiensis. Next base: position 318,984 of record NZ_LN824141.1, on the reverse strand, counting down.
TCTAATAACTTGTTAAGACTTTCATTTTATTAAAGAAAATTTTTAAAAAAAGCTCTGAATCTACTTTGGTTAGTACTTTTGCATTTGGCTTATTATTTGTAACATTTAATACATCCACAACAGTTTGACCATAAGTTAGTTCTCCTTTTATTTCAATATCCACTTTATATTCATTTATTTCAAAAATTTCGGGATGAATGAGATACATTATTGGGCATGGATCATGAAGTGCAATACCTCCAGTACTTGTAATTTCATCTTTACATGTATTTTGAAGGTAGACAAACATATCAGCAAGTAAATTGAATTTATCGCTTAGTCTTCGGATTGTATTAATTTCTTTAGAAGAGACAACAACTTGATGAGTTAAATCTAAAGGAGCCATAACAATAGGAATATCTGAATTAAAAACAATTTTTGCTGCTTCTGGGTCTGCAAAAATATTAAATTCAGCTGTAGGGGTAATATTTCCATGAAAAATACCTCCGCCCATTAAGACTATGGAAGATATTTTGCCAGTAAGAAATGGATATCTTAATATAAAAAGAGCAATATTAGTGAGAGGACCGGTAGGGACTAAGATAAGGTTGTTATATTTATTTGCACATTGAGCAATATAATCTATGGCGTGCATTTTTTCAATGCTGTGTCTGGGTGGAGGAAGTTTTGCACCGTCAAGTCCTGTTGGTCCGTGAATGTGACTTGCAATTATAGTATTACGTATAAGAGGTTTTGAGCAACCTGCAAAAACAGGCTTTTCTATGCCAAAAAAATCAAGAACTGCCCTTGCGTTTTTTGAAGTATTTTGAAGATAGGAATTTCCCATTACAGTCGTTATTCCAAGTAATTCGATTTCTTGGGAAGCAGCTGCTAACAAAATTGCAAAAACATCATCATGACCGGGATCACAATCTAATATTACTTTCATTTTATTTACCTTCTTAGTAATTATTATGTAATATTATATAATTCCTACTAACTCATAGGTCCAATCCGCCAAGTCTGATATTTTAATTTTTTGAAAAAAAGGAAGATAAGTTTCTAAGTTATTATTTAAAGGTATAGACCAATAATTTGGAAAATTCTGTTGACCATAAATCACTCCTAAAATTGTTCCAATTTCACCAGCGTTACAATCAACATCATATCCAAATGATGAAACAATTTTCATTGATTTATCAAAATCACCTTCTCCAAACCATAAGGACGTTATTACAGATGCAGTATTCGGGTATAAATGAATCCAGTTATAAGTCTTAAAATTTTCTTCCACTTTTCTTAGCACATTTAACCAATCGCTCGTTTCTTGACAGTATTTTATTACGTCAGACACAATTCTACTGAATTCTGTATTTTGGGGAATGTATTGAAGAGACTCCTTGATTATTTTTTTAGGATCATTGAAAACAAAGGCTAAAGAAGTCAGTACAGCAGCGTGAATTCCTCCGTATATACCATTTCCACTGTGTGAAACTTGGGAATCAATAAAAGCAAGTTTAGCAGCTTTATAAGGATCTCCTGGAGAAAGTAATCCTTGAACCATACATCTCATTTGGGCTCCTATCCATTCTTGAAAAGGATTATAAAAATAACCAGAGTCTGGAGGAAAAATACCTCTTTTGATATTATCTAGTGCCATTAATTCAGCACTCCAACCAAAAGGTATATAGCTAATCCAGTTTTTTGCAACATCCATAGAAGAAATATCTTTTTTCTTTTCTTCACATGTTTTTAAGAAGATTATTTCATAAGTTACGTCATCATTTAACGTAGAAACTTCACCAACATACTTGCCTAATTGTTCACCAAAGACTTTTTCTAATGCATCATGTGTGTATCCCTCAAATTTGGTGCCCATTGACCCACCTGCAAGTTGTCCAAGCCATCCCCCATGAATTTTGTCTTTTATATCAATTTTGTTAGAGAGATTGAATTTGTTTGTAGGGAAAAATTTGGAAATCTCTTCCCATTTTAATGGCCTAAGATAATGATGAAACCTATGATTTTCTATAATAGGTGAGTTATCCAGTAAATAGAAGATTTCACTTGTTAAAGCTTTTAGTGCTATAAAATCATCAGAAGATAAATAATGAAATCCTTGTTCTAATAAGATTTCCGCTTTTGAAACATCTCTCCCCATGTTTTCTACGGATTGTACAGCTCCAACAATCATAGATTCTGGGGCATTGGAACCAGGTACATTACTTTGCCAAAAGGTTAATAACAAATCATTTGGGAATATATTTGATTCTTGCATTTTTTCCCAATTTTCTTGATATGATATTGAAGGAGTGGCATTTTTTCTTCTTTTTAACTCGTTTTCCCATGCTTTCATGTTTATATTCATTTCTCCTTACTGTTATTTTGGGAATAGAAATTTATATACGTGGAATAGGTACATTGTATAATTCTTTACCAGGTTTTTCATTATAAAAAGGGCGAGTACACCATGAACAGCCTGATGTTTTAATAACTTCTTCATTATTTATTTTAAAATCCGGGAATTGTAAGACATTTCCTTTTGAATCGAAAGTGAAGGTTTCTTTTTTGACTTCATGGTGTTCAATAATATAATGGAGGTATTGCATTTTTCGATATCTTTCTAAGGTGGGACGTGGATAGGTTTCTAATTTAGTACCTTTAATAGGAGTAAAAGCAAATAAACCAACAATAATTCCATGTTTCTTCATTTTTAACAATATATCAACAATATCTTCATCGCTTTCTCCTAATCCAACAATTATATGAGTAGCAATTTTTCCTGGAAATTCTTTTGATGCAGCTATTAAAAAGTTGTTGAATGTTTTAAAGTTGCCCCCCTTGATTTTTCCAAAGAGCTTTTCATTAGCAGCATCAATTGCGATTCCAACATTATCAACAAGATATTTATTGAAGAGTAATCTGACTTCTTCTATATTTTTTGGTCTTATTGACACAGAGGTTTTAATATTTTTATCTTTTAGAAAGCTCAGTACATAATCTAACTCCGTCCAGTAATCTGAAGAAGATACTACCTGAATGCAAATTCTTTTGAAATTATTAGGATTAAAGTTGCCAATAAAATCTTCCTTTGATATTTTTGGCCATTTTACCCTAGACAATAAATCTTCTTCACTTTTAGATTCCCTTGCTTTAGAGCAAAAAGAACAATTATAAAGGCATTTTTCACCAATTTGTAAATAAGCAGTATAATTATTCGCATTAATTTTTCCTTTTTTTAGATTCATCTCAACTGCTGTGGCATATGAAATGCGCAAGAGTATAATCCTCCATTCGTTCATTCATCAATATACAGGAATTCATATCCATTATGTTCGAATATATAAATAGTTGCCTCTTTTGAAGAGGTTAACACGATGTCTTTAATTGTACAAGCTTGCAAAAAGTCTTCTACAGTAAGGGCATATATTTCTTCAACTTCATTTATTAGATTAAGTGCTTCATTAATTTCTGTATTTTTAATATTTCTATAATAAAGTATTTGACTAACATAATGATATGTTAGAACAGAAAAAATAATTATAGGAATCATCATAATAAAGGTTAAAATAACCTTCATATCAAAACGCCCCAAGTAAAACTGCTATGAGAATTATTAACAGTATTCCTATAATAGAAAGTCCGCTGATAATAATAATATCTAAAGAACTAATTTTACGCCGTTCATAGAATCTTTTATCCTTTTGGAGATTATCAAATAAGTCACCGATTATTTTCTGTTCTTCATTTTCTTTAGTATCTCGAGCTTTTCTTAATATCTGTAATTTTTTTTGATCTATAGATATTTTTAAGTCCTGATGTACTATAGTTTTTCCAATTCCATATCTTCCTAGATCTATCTTTAAAAAAAGATAACTAGTAGAGGGAATAAGTTCTTTTGAAATAACTCTTCCTTCTAATATGTTACTGGTATCTTTTTTGTTTTCTTCTTCTTTGTCTATTTGTAGAACAATTATTGGTTCACCTACATCCAACTTTATTACTGGGTAACCTTCTACAGGGTCAATTATTGGAAATACTTCTATAGCGTCTTTCACATCGGGTCTGTTGAGGTACTCTTCAAAACCCTTTTCACCTTTTTCTTTTACGGCAGATATCCAGGTTAAATCTTTATAATCAAATTTTTGAGCTACTAATTTTATTTTTGTTTCTCCCGCCCATTCATTTAAGATATCATTTATCAAGGACTTTAGAACATAAACGTCATTTTCTTCTACAGCCAAGAACATTTTTGTTCCAACAACCTCGAAATTCATTTTTCTTAACACACTGTAAAAATATGCCTTAAATTGAGTTAAAGCGTAGTTGTCATTTTCTTTAGATAATTGATAATAAAGCATATCAACATCTGATTTAAATTCAAGATAGTCTTTCGTAATATCAGGAATTTCGAATGCTTTTAGTTGATTTCTATTTAATAGCACTACGTTAAATTGAGGACTTTGACCTTTTTTCCCAAATATGTATCCTAAATAAGTTTCTCCGGTTAAGTTAGAGGCTGCTATAAATTTTACTGCATAGAAATCCATAAAATTAATCTCCTTTTTATAGTCAGAAGAAAATATTGCTTAGTTTAATAAATTCTATTGTTTAATAATACCTTCACCACTTTTAATTTGTTTTATATTATATTCTGAAAGGTCAACATAATTATCAATAACACAATTCTTTCCTATTTCAATACCATCTGTAATTTTAGAATGAAATCCTATGACAGAAATTTCCGAGTCATATATTTTTTTATCAATTTTAGATTCTGCAAATTTCCCCACGCCAATTTTTACTGATTTTCCTATATAAGCTTTTTCAGCTATTATAGATTGTTCTATATATGAGTTTTTGTCTACAAATACATGATTCATAAGTACGGAATTTTTTACGACAGCACCTTCTGCGACAGTAACACCTTGAAAGAGAACTGAATTTTCAACCGTTCCATAAATTTCACTTCCTTCACTAGTGATACTTTTAATTACTTCAGAGTTGTTTGCTATAAACGCTGGAGGCAGCTCTTCAGATTGTGTATATACTTTCCAACTTTCATCATGTAAATCTAGTAAAGGTAATGGGGCTAGTAATTCTAAATTGCTATCTAAATATGATTGTATAGTCCCTACGTCTCTCCAATAACCTTCAAAACCAAAAGCGTAGAGTTTGGATTTTTTGGCCAGGCTTTTTGGAATAATATTTTTTCCAAAATCATGTTCAGAATTCGGATCTTTTGAGTCTTCAATTAAAGAGTCTTTTAAAAAGCTCCAAGTAAATACGTATATTCCCAAGGAAGCCAAAGTTCCTTTGGGATTTTTAGGTTTTTCTTGAAATTCTACAATTTTGTTAAAAGGATCTGTTACCATTATACCAAACCTTTGGGCTTCTGAGACAGGAACCTCCATACAAGCTATTGTACAATCAGCATTTTTTTCTATATGATAGTCTATCATGTTATTATAATCCATTTTGTAAATATGGTCACCTGAAAGAACGACAACAAAATCTGGTTTGTATCGGTCAAGAAATTCTAAATTTTGATAGATTGCATCAGCGGTACCCCTGTACCAAGAAGTGCCAGATCTACTTAAATATGGAGGCAATACATGAAGACCCCCACCTTTAATGTCAAGATCCCATGGTTTACCTATTCCTAGATGTTCTACTAATCTATGAGGCATATACTGTGTTGCTACTCCAACAGTATTAATACCGGAGTTAACACAATTGCTTAAAGTAAAATCAATCATTCTGTATTTTCCGCCAAAAGGGACTGCAGGTTTTGCAAGAGTGTTTGTTAAGACTCCTAATCTTGTTCCCTGACCACCGGCTAAGATAATGCCAATGACTTTCATATAAATCCCTCCATTTTATATAATCGCTCCCTTTTCTATTAGACTTATTTCGTTTCCCATGCTTTCCATTTTTTTACCTGATCTAACTCGGACATTTTTATCTATTATAGTTTTTCTGATTATTCCACCTTCTTCTACAACACTTCCTTGTAAAACTATGGAATCTTCTATTACTGCGCCAGCTCCTACAAAAATATCTCTAGAAAGTATTGAGTTTTTAACTACTCCATTTATTATGCAACCATCTGCAATAAAAGAATTTTTAATCTGGGCGTTAATATTAATTTTTGGTGGGGCAGAATCACGTAATTTTGTGTATATAGTTCTATCAGGAGTATAAAAAAGTTCGTCTCTTATTTCTTTTTTTAAAATGTCCATGTTGGTATCATAATACTCTTTTACAGATTTTTTGATATTTCGCCAATAATTATTAAAATCATAAGAAAAAACTCTAAGTTTTGACAAGTTTGGAATAATTATATCTAATAAAAGATCGTATTTGCCATTAGGTACATTTGCGTATAAGAGTTCCATTAAGAAACTCTTATTCATAAAATAAACCCCTAAGAAAATTTTGTTTGAATGATGTTCAGGTACCTTTTCATATATCTTTGTAACTCTACCATTTTCATCTGTTATTACTTGCCCGTAATCACTTAACTTTAAGTCTTTATTTACAGTTTTAGTTAATAAAGTTACATCTGCACCATTTCTTATATGAAATTTGAATAAATCTCTATAGTCTGTATTGTATATGTGATCTCCTGAACCTATTAAAACAAAATCTTCTGCTGATCTTCTTAAATAGGTTAAATTTTGAAAAAGTGCATCTGCGGTACCCTCATAGTGCATTTTTGGGTTTTCAGGGCTCATGAAAGGTTGGAGTATAAAAAGGCCTCCCCTTTTTCTATCAAGATTCCATTCTTTACCACTTCCTAAATGGTCCATTAAAGATCTAGGGTTATATTGAGTTAAAACTCCAACATTAATTATCCCAGAATTTACCATATTGCTTAAAGTAAAGTCGATAGCTCTATATTTTCCAAAAACAGGTACAGCAGCACTGGTTCTTTTAGCAGTTAATTTATCAAGGTTGTCTTCACCTGAACCAGACAGTATTAGTCCCATAACCCTCATCATATTTCACCTCTTTTCTTTTTGATATAGTAAATAGTATAGTTAGAAATAATACATTTTTGTAGAATTTATAAAGGCTATACAGTATGTTTATAAGCTTTTAGGTTTATATTAGAACTTAATCATTATATGAGCACATTTGAAATTTTAGTGTATAGGCACTGAATAAGAAAGGGTTTATAGTTCGTTTTCATAAGGTAGTGTGTAGTTGATAATTTCTTGATCATCAAAGAAAATTTTCCATTCTTTTTTAGCATTTTCTACCGAATCAGAGGCATGAACTATATTTTTTGTTATAGTTAAACCGAGTTGCCCCCTGATACTGCCTCCATCTGCTTCCAATGGATTTGTAGCTCCATTTAAGGTTCTTACAGCTTGTACAGCATTAGGCCCTTGGACTATCATTACAATAACTGGTCCAGACAAAACAAAATCTATTAACGATTGATAAAAATCTTTATTTTCATGCTCTTTATATAGGGCTCTTGCCTGAGATGCTTTCATCTGAATTAATTTTAATGCTATTATTTTTAAACCTTTCTTTTCATATTTTTCTATAATATTGCCTATTAATCCTCTTTTTATAGCGTTAGGTTTAATCATGATAAATTGATTTTCTATCAATATAATTCCTCCTTGAATTAAATTCAGAAAGTTGACATTAGTTCTTTTAAAGAGTCTTGTATATAGTTTATTTAATGTTTATATGTTTTTTGATAGTTATTCATCTCTTAATGCTTCTATAATATTAATTTTAGAAGCTTTTTGTGAAGAGAGAAAACTAAACAAGATAGACACAAAGGAATTTGTTACAAGAGGTATTATAAAAGTGCTCGGTAATATTTTTATTGGTAAATAATCAATGTAAAAAAGATCCTGTGGAAGAGGGATTTTTAAATATAATAAAAATATACTAGTAGCTATTCCAAAAATAACTCCTATAACAAATCCTATTAATGATATCAGAAAAGATTCAATTACGAATATACAAGAAATTTCTTTTTTATTCAATCCAAGAGCTCTTAGAATACCTATTGTTTTTTTTCTTGTAAAAATAGAAAAAGAAACTGCATTCGAAACGCTAAATCCAGATATCAATATTATAAAAAAAGTAATAATATAGGCAAATATACTGTCAGCTTGTATCGCTTTTACTAGTGTTTTATTTGATTCTTCCCAAGTTAATGCGGAATAATTATTTAAGTATCTGTCTTTGATTTTTTTTGCTTTTTTAGGATTATCAAGAAATATACCAGTATAATTAAAACTTTTTGGGTTTGCTTCTGAGTTTTCATGAAGTATAAGGTTGGAGTCATAAATTTGTATACCGGATTTAAAAATACCTGAAACTTGAAATTTCTTAGTTATAGGTAGAAATTGATCTATAGATATTAAAAGTAGTTCATCATCTATATTAACACCAATATTTTCTGACAATTTATTTCCTATTAATAATCCACTTGTGTCAGAATTAATTTCTATAAAATCCTTATAAAATGAAATGTCATTTGTTTCAATCAATTCAGAAAAAAAAAGTTGATTTTTGTTGATTATTGCTACATTATTAACTGTAAAATGAATCAAGTGAGATATTTCTGATAAATCTTGATCGTAATATCCAGAAACTACTATATGTGGATAAAAGCGAGTAATAGAATCGACCAAAACACTGCCAAATCCATTTATAATTGAATTTACAACTATCAATCCCCATACACCTATAGACATAGCTATAAGAGAAAATTTAAAATTACTCTTGGCTCTCTTAAAAAATGATTTTGCCAACATAAAAATGACATTATAATTCTTTTTACCATCTATCATTAAGTACCACCAAAACATCATAATCAAGAGTATTAATAAGATTGTCTGAGACAAAATTAATTAATTCAAAATATTTTATTTTATCTGTTACTTCGATAAAATCTGTTTTATATGTTTTTTTTAGGTCTTTCATTACTTGTTCTTTTTTGTTTTCATCTAAATTCTTAAAAAATACGTAAGAATGATCACTACTTAAAAGATTGAATTTTTCATCAAGAACCTTTATTTGATATCCAGGACTTGTCCATGTTGAAAAAACAAATGTATAAAAATTATAGGATGTATTTTTAAAATTTTTTGTAAATAAAATCCATATTTTTGAATCTTGAACAGATTTTTCTATTTCAAAGGTTGAAAGTTTATACTGTAAATTACCAATTTCTGAGTTATCAACAATAACATAATTGTCTACTATTTTGTAGGGAAACTGAAGAAAATCTAAAGTAGCATCTTTTCCTTGAGCGTATAAAAACAGCAATTTGTTCAGTTCAAATGTATTTATAGTATTATTTAACACAAGTTCAGCAGCTTCGGATAATTTGATTATACTAGCTTTTTTTGCTTCTTCCATTAAGGCAAATATAGCTTTTTTTTGTCTATCTATTCTACCAATATCGCCTGAATCGTCTCTATATCTAACATATGCTAGTAATTCTTCTCCAGTTAATTGGTTATTTCCTTTTTTAAAATCTATATATAAATTTTGATGGTAATCTCGATATCTCATATCCTTTTCTAAATAAATGTCTATCGGACCTAATAGGTTCCCTATTTCTTTAAATATAGAATAATCAAATATGATGTAGTCTTGTATCGATATCTTTGTTAGATTTTCTATTTCATTTATAAGTGATTCTATACCGTATAATTCATATACAGAATTTATTTTTCTTTCTTTTCCATCAAGATTTACTATTAAATCTCTAGGTATTGAAAGAAGAAGGATCTTCCCCTTGTTTAAGCCAGCTAGAATGATGACATCAGTCCTAAATGTGTTGTCTAAATCTTCATCTCTTCCTAAGACTAGAAAATAGTAAGGAAGATCCACAGAATATTCTCTATCCTTCAGATTTATATAAAAAGGAACTATAGAAGAAACAATTAATAGAATCAATAAAAAGAAAGAAAAAACATGGACAATAACAGTTTTCAAATCTTTTTTCACTCCATAATTTCTTTAATTCTTTGAAAAGCATCAGGATTTGCATATTTTCTTTCATAAGATTGAGAACCAATGTTTACTGTTATTGGTTCATTTAATAAGGTAGGTATGGTTAATTTATCGTAATTTGTAATGGCATACTGAGAAAAACCTTTCATAAGAGCGACAAATCCTTCTTCATCAAGGTTCGTACTTCTATCATATTCTTTAACTGTTTTAACATAACCGCTATATGAAAATACTTTTCCAAATGACAATTTACTTGTTTTTAATGAGTCAAAAAGACCATCAATACCTTGCATACTATTTCCACTTAATTTATTTGTTAATTCATTTGCTAGGGCATCATTTAGGTAAAAATAATAGTTGATATCAGATTTTAGCCCGAATAATTTAAGAAAGTCCGTTGTAGCTTTTTCTAAATTATCTGAAGTCAAAGTTATATAAGGATCTGTAAAAGTAGTTCCATTTTCAACTTTTATAATCATTATCTTTCTATTGTTATTTAGAAGTCTAACAAAATATAAATCATCGTTATACGAAATAGTATAAGTTATTAAATCAGCCTTTAGGGCAGGAGAAGACATAAGATTGTTGTATTTGTAAAACATAAATCCAAAAAAAGCTGCTACTGCTACGAGAACAAGAATTAATATGATCCAAAATTTACCTCTTTTTTTACTTTTACCTCCTACATAAACATTAGCCACAAATTACACCTCCGAAATTATTTGTTATAGACTATATTATATATTTTTAATGAACTTTTTTTGGCAGAATTCAACAATTACATCTTCTAAGTTAGGTTTGCCAATTTCTTGAAGTTCATAAGTAACTTCCACAAAAGGTTTGTTAATTTTTATAATTTTAGATAAATCTATAGGAGTACCAATTACCACTATGTCGGCATTCGAACAATTAACCGTATTTTCTAATTCTTTTATTTGTTGAGGTCCATAGCCCATAGCAGGTAAAACCTTGTCAAGGTGCGAGTACTTTTTATATGTATCGATTATAGAACCAACAGCGAAAGGTCTTGGGTCAATTATTTCAGAAGCTCCAAATTTTTTAGCAGCTATAAAACCAGCTCCATAAGTCATCCCACCATGAGTTAATGTAGGGCCGTCTTCAATTACCAAGCATTTTTTACCTCTTATTAAGTGTGGATCTTCTACAAACAGAGGTGAAGCAGCATCGATAACTATTGCTTTTGGATTCCATTTTTCAATATTATTTCTAACTATTTCAATATCTTCTAATGAAGAAGTTTCTTCTTTGTTTATAACTATAATATCAGCCATTATAAGGTTAGTCATACCAGGAAAATAAGAGACTTCGTGACCAGCTCTGTGAGGGTCAACAACAACAATTGATAGGTCGGATTTATAGAAAGGAAAATCGTTGTTACCTCCATCCCATAAAATAACGTCAGGCCCTTCTAATTCTACCTCTTTTAATATTGCTTCGTAATCAACCCCCGAATAAATAACTGAATTTCTGATTATATGTGGTTCGTATTCTTCTCTTTCCTCTATAGTACACTCATGAAAATCCAGATCCTTGTAAGTTGCAAACCTTTGAACTTTTTGCTTAACAAGATCACCGTAAGGCATGGGATGCCTTATTGATATGACTCTTAAACCTTTACTTTTTAGTATATCCAAAACTCTTCTAGCTGTCTGACTTTTTCCAGAACCTGTTCTAACTGCACAGATAGAAATAATTGGTTTTTTAGATTTAATTGAAGAATTTTTTGGACCTAAGAGTTTAAAATCAGCTCCCGCAGCAAGTACCAAAGATGCTTTTTCCATTACATATTGAAAAGAGAGATCACTATAGGATAAAATAACTTCATCGATATCTTGCTCTTGAATAATTTGCAACAAATTTTTTTCAGGTTCTATGGGAATGCCATTTGGATAGAGAGGACCAGATAATTCAGGAGGATAAATTCTATTCTCAATATTTGGAATTTGTGTTGCGGTAAAGCAAACAACTTCAAAATCTGGATTGTTACGAAAATAAACGTTAAAATTATGGAAATCTCTTCCTGCTGCACCCATAATTAACACTTTTTTCTTCATACCATATTCCTCCTTATTAGAGGCATGCTTGCACACCTTGGACCTCCTCTGCCTCTTGATATCTCACCTGAAGGTATTTCAAAAACCTCTATTCCCGCCTTTTCCATTTCTTTATTTGTTACATAATTTCTATCATAAGCTATTACTTTTCCAGGCTCTATAGCTAAGCAATTTGAACCGTCGTTCCATTGTTCTCTGTGTGATGCAATAATGTCTCCGCCTCCACATTTTATCAATTGAACATGGTCAAGATGTAAATGTTCTTTTAATATTTCTTCTAAAGATTTTTCCTGTTCTTGAAAATCAAAACCTTTATCAGTTTTAAAAATGGTAAAGGTTTTTAAATCCCCTCTTAAATTAGCGTGAACAAGAAATTTGTTATAATCTACCATAGTAAAAATCGTGTCTAAATGCATATATGCCCTGTCATGAGGAATAATAAATGCTATGATTTTTTCAAAACTATCTTTGTTTTCTTTTAAAAACCTTTTTGCCAATATTTCTACCGCTTCTGGAGAAGTCCTTTGAGAGATGCCTATTGCTAGTGTTTTATTATTTAAAATAAGAATATCCCCTCCTTCTATTGAGTAAGGAAATTCTTTTTCATAATAAAATTCTGTCCCCTTAAAATCTTCATGGTATTTAAGCACATATTCCATCAACATAACTTCTCTTCTTCGGGCTTGTGTTTTCATTCTGTTGATGCAGGCACCTTTTCCCAAAATAGCAACAGGGTCCCGTTGAAAATAAAGGTTCGGCATGGGATTTAGAAAAAAAGGTATTTCAATATCAGCCCTTCTTACTCGTAAAGAAAAAATATTTCTTTTTATTTCAAGTTCATCTGACCTTACACCAGCAATGATTTTGTCAATCATTTTTTTTGTTTCAAGCGATAATAGATATTCTTTTAACAGTTCAAAAATAAATTTATTTTTAATATCTGAAAAATCTAAAAACTCGTCTAAAAATTGATTTTTTAGTTGATTTATTGTAAGAGTTTCTTCTAAAAGCTTTGATAGATATAGAACCTCAACATCATTATTTTTTAGGACGTTTGCAAAATAATCATGTTCCTCTTGTGCTTTTTTTAAAAAAGGTATATCATCAAACAACAAATCTGTAAGGTAAAAAGGAGCTAAATTTTCCAATTCTTCTCCAGGTCTATGTAACAAAACTTTTTCCAGTTTTCCAATTTCAGAGTATACAGAAAGGTTCATCTTTTTTCTTCACCACCAATTATTTTTTCGTCTTTTGTTGAACAATTATTTAAATAATTATACTACGAAATATAGGAAAAAGCATTACAAAAAAATAAAGCTTCGTTCTAAAAAACGAAGCTTTATTCAAAAATTTGTGGTTTATAAAAGTGGATAATTGATTGATATTTTGTTTAATCTGTAAACCACTTTATTAGAATAATAAGCATTGCCGCCGCCATTATACCAACCTAAAGCTTTATAAATATCTCCATGACTATCTGTTAGATATTTTAAATAAGCAGTTCCTACTAGAATATTGTACCTCGGGTCAACTAAAAGTCTTTGCTCGATCCAACTAATCTCTTTTTGGGTATAGTTCAATGATTCAAACAGGCTATAATATTCCTCTATAATAAACTTTGCAGTTGTAGGTCTAATCTGCATATAACCAATTTCACCATAGGGACCTATTATATTTTTAAAGTTTGTTTCAGTATCTATTATAGCTGTAATCAATAAAGGAGATATTTCGAAAATTTTGGATGATTCCATTATTGCATTTACTAATTCGTTTAATCTTTCTGGGGGCATATTTTTTCCAACAGCAATATTGTATTGTGTGGATATAAAATCATACAAAATTGTTTTTATTTTTATATCTGACTTAGATTCTTCAAAGTTTATCTCAAAATAAGGAGATAAAGAATAAACGGTGACGGAAACTAAAGCTAATAATAATAGGATTTTAGTTTTTTTATTATGCATCTAGTCGGACACCTCCTTACTGACTTGTTCTAGAAACTTCACCTTAGATTATCTAAGTGTGTAATATAATTTTAATAGAATCTAAAAAGGTTAAGATTCTTGCAAAATAATCTAGGTTAGTTTGGGTATTTATTGTTTGATCATTTTTATTGAGTAAACCCCATAAGGAGACAACACCAGTTCATTTTTATTATTTATATTTTCACCAATAGATAATAATTCTTCACCATTTGGCAGCAAAACCGAGCTTTTGGATGATTTTAGATTATAATAGGTTCTAATCTCATTTATTTGGTTATACACGCATAATTCTACCATATTTTGATCAAAATTCAAAATTTTAATTTTAGCTTCATCTATCCAAGGATTGGCTTTCCTGAATACAATTAAAGTTTTAATTGTATTCAAAATTGAATCAATTTGATTGATTTGTTCTTCAACAGATGTTCCTGAGTAAGGAGGATTGAATTTACACCCTTTCCACTCGGTTTGACCAATACCAAATCCATTTTCATACCACTGAAAAGGTTCTTGGCTGTCCTCAGTAAAGTTCACATCAATTGGGATGCCTTTCATACCAATTTCCTCACCGTAATAAATAAAAGGAACGCCAGGCAAAGTATAAATTATAGAAAAGCCTAGTTTAACTTTTTCTTCATTTTTTAGATCTGAAATTATTCTTGTCATATCGTGATTTGTTAAAAAATTACCAGAAACTGATTGAACCACACCATCTGGAAAATATTCTGGCATACATTTTTCTAATGTTTCAACAAATTTTTTAGTGCTTTCACTTTTCAAAGTCATTTTTATATCTTCTGCAAGCGGAAAATTAAATCCTATATCAAATATTCCTTCATACTTTCTTACTATTTCGGGTGAATCCCAAACTTCACTCACCACTATTGCATCTCTATTAATCGATTTAATATGAGAAACCATTTCCTTCCAAAATTGGACATTTTTTTCATGTTGATATTTAAATCTCATATTTTCGGTATCGAAATCAAAGATATGTTTCGCAGCGTCCAATCTAAACCCATCAAAACCGATATCCAACCAATATTTAAATATCTTTTTAATTTCTTTCCAAAGATCCTTTCTTTCAAAATTAAGATCAGGTGATGCAGGTCCAAATATTCCATAAAAATATTTGTCGCCAATTCGATACCAAATTTTACTTTCATCCCAATGTCTTTTCTCGTTTAAATCAGCTTTTTCGTTAGCCCAGATAAACCAATGTTTGTAAGGTTCTTCCCCTTTTAATGCTTTCTGAAACCATTCAGAGGTAACTGCCACGTGATTTATTGGAAGGTCTAGTATAAATTTGAGACCTTTTTTATGCCCGACATTTAAGGCTTCTTGCAAATCTTGCAAAGTTCCATAAACAGGATTAACGTTGTAAAAGTCGGAAATAGTATAACCATGAAAAGCAGGAGACTTGAGAATCGGAAGCAACCATATATGATCAATTCCCAATTCGCAAAAATAGTCGATTTTCTTTTTTAAACCTTGAAAATCTCCTAATCCATCACCGTTAGAATCATAAAAGGATCTCAAATATAATTCATAAAAATTCATAATTGTTATAGCCTCCTCTTTTTTCAAATCTATAGAAATTTAAGATTATCTTGAATATAAATTTCATTCGTATTTTTAATACTCTTTTTTTAAATACAACTTAAACAATCAACTGTAAAGATTTTTCTCTTTAGAACTCATATATTAAAAAACTATAACTTGTTATTAAAAATTATATCAATAATTTTGAGAATGATTTTCAACTGCTTTTATAAAGGCAGGAAAAAGAGGATGAGGTTTTCCAACCTTAGACTTGAATTCTGGATGATATTGAACACCGATATAAAATGGATGGTTTTTAAGCTCAATAGCTTCAACATAATCTGACATGGCAGAAACAGTCAATTTTCCAAAATTATCAGATGGCTTTTCAAATATTTCTTGAAATTTCTCATAATTTACAATGTGTTTATGTCTATGCCTTTCAAGTACGGTAGCTTCAGAATAAATTTCAAAAAGTTTTGTATTAGTAAAAATATTTATTTTGTGGGCCCCTAATCTCATAGAATTATTATTTTCATTAATAGTTTTATTTGATTTTGCAATTAAATCGATTACTGGATAGGGCGTATTTTCGTCAAACTCAGTTGAGTTCGCATCCTTCAGGTTCAGCACATTTCTTGCAAATTCAATTACCATTAATTGCATTCCTAATGATATTCCCAGAATAGGTACATTATTTTCTCTGGCATATTTTATAGCTTTAATCTTCCCTTCTATAGCTCGTTTACCAAAACCGGCAGGAATAATTATTCCATCGTATTTACTTAAAAATATTTTAAGATTTTCTTCTTTCATTTCTTCTAACTCGCCAGCATTAATAATATCAGGCCTATTAACGCCACTAAGAAAGATGCTTTCCATTATACTTTTGTGGGCGTCATCAGTTCCAGTATATTTAGAAATTAAGGCGATTTTTAGATTCTTAAAAGTTTTGGGTGATTTCCACTTAATATTTTCATAACTGTTGTTGTCAAGACTTAAGTTTAATTTTTTAGAAATCAATAAAGGTAGATTCTTTTTGTTTAATTCTTCTGGAACTTCATAAACGTTGTTTAAATCAGGAAGATTAATAACATTTTCAAGCGGAACTCCACCAAATAGAGCAATCTTTTCTAAACTAGAAAAATCGATTTCTTTTTCAGTTCTTACTAAAATCATGTCAGGTTGAATACCGATCCTTCTTAAAAGTTGAATCGATTGTTGAGTAGGTTTAGTTTTAAATTCATTAGTAATGTGTAGATATGGTACAAACGTTACATGAATAAACAAAAAGTTTTCTCGCCCTTTTTCAAAAGATAGTTCTCTAACCGCTTCTAAAAATATTTCTCCCTCGATGTCTCCAACAGTACCGCCGACTTCTACAAGTAAGATTTCTGAATCAATTTCTTCGATTCTTTCTTTAATACGTCCAGTTACGTGGGGAACCATCTGAACGGTTGCTCCTAGATATTTTCCTTCTCGTTCTTTTTCAATTACATATTTATATACTTGACCAGCGGTCATGTTGTTATATCTTTTCATGTCTATACCTAAGAATCTTTCATAATGTCCCAAATCAAGATCTGCTTCATATCCATCTTCCGTAACAAAAGTTTCCCCGTGTTGATTTGGATTCATATTTCCGGCATCAACGTTTAGGTAAGGATCAATTTTTAACGAGTTCACCTCTAGGTTAAATTCTTTTAAGAGCCTTCCTATAGCAGCGGAAGCCACACCTTTTCCTATTCCACTAAGAACTCCACCTGTAACAATTATATATTTTTTAGCAGACATAATTGATTATTTCTCTCCTTTCTAAAAAATTGTAGTTTACCTAATTTAAAAAATTATTATTTCTTAAGTCACATAAAAACAACAAAAAGTGGTATTGTTCATGTAGCCCACTTAAATTCAATGATTATTGATTAAATTAACTGTATAAATATAAACCGATTAAGGATTCAGACAAAATTAACAAAAAATAAAGGGGGAGCCAAAGCTCCCCTCTTTGGGTTAATCTTCGTCGTCTATATTTAACTTATTAGCTAAGATTTCAACAGCGTCTTCAACTGTCTGGATTTTTTCCAACTCTTCGTCTTCTATGGTTATTCCAAATTCAGATTCAAAAGCCATTGTTAAATCGACTAATTCTAATGAGTCGGCATCTAAATCATCTGTAAAAGATGCATCAACAGTGACATCATCTTCATCAACACTTAATGTATCTACAATTATTTCTTTTACCTTTTCAAATAATTCATCTCTTGTCATAGAAAAAACCTCCTTAATCAAATATAAAATTCGAGTTAATTATAATGAGTTAAATAAGTTTTGTCAAGCTAATAATTTTCTAATAAGTAAAATTTTCATGAAAATTTGCTCATTTTTATAGCCCATTTTAAAAGTGATTTACATATCTCATTGCTATATAGAGTTATTATCAAAAGGTTAATATAATTAATATATGATATAATTATATCAAATTAGAATAATTATTTTAGAATTTATAAGTAAGTATCGAAAGGAGAGAATAGTTTATTAAATCCCTTTATGATTTTAGAAAAAGAAAAAAAATATAGAATAAAAAGCCAATACGTATTCAATAAATTAGTTTCTCGAAGTTTGTGTAGAGCGCTTATTGTTCAATGGTATGATAATGCCGGGCTAAGGACTAGGCTGGAAAAACTTTCTGATAATGAAATTTGGACTTTAAATTACAAAAAAGAGTTAACAAAAGGTATAAGAGAAGAAGAGGAAAGAACTATTGAGAAATCGCATGTGAATGTGGAAGATTTGAAATGCCAACGAATGGTAATGAAACATAGATATTTATTAAATAAAGATCCTGAAATAGTTATAGATGAACTTTTGAATCCGAACAACTGTATTAATTATAAAAAAGATTTAAAAGAAATAAAATATTTACTAGAGATAGAAGAAAAAACAATAAATATAGATTTAGATAGTTATTTAAAAGATTTCCTCGGAGAGTTATATTTTGGCTTAGAAGATTTAACTTATAAAGAAGGATACAATAACTCTGATTTTGCAGGAGAATATGTTTGTGAATGGGATGCATTATGGAAGTATATTAATTCTAAAATATTGTAAGTTAGCTTTGCAAATTATTTGGAGGAATATTAGAAAATAATGGGAAAACTATATATAGTCGGTACGCCTATTGGTAATTTAGAAGATATAACTTTTAGAGCCCTTAAAATATTAGAGAAAGCAGATCTTATTTTTACAGAAGATAAAAGGGTTACCTTGAAACTTATTAATCATTACAATTTAGGTAAAAAAGAATTGTTTACGTTTAATGAGGCAAATGCTTCTAAATTAATAGAAAAAGCAATTACTCTTATTAAAAGTCATGAAGTAACAGCTTTAGTTAGTGACGCTGGAATGCCAGTTATTTCGGATCCAGGTTCAAGTCTAATTGAAGAATGTTGGAAAGAGGATATAGAAATTGATATAGCACCAGGCCCTTCAGCGGTCACGACTGCCCTAGCCTTAAGTGGTTTTGTGGCATCAAGATTCGTTTTTTTAGGTTTTTTACCAAGAGATAAAAAATTAAGAAGGCTTCTTAGAGAAATAAACGAAAAAGAAATAAAAAGTACAATCGTTTTTTTTGAATCTCCCAATCGTATAATAAAGACGTTAAAAGAGATAAAAGATCATTTAGGGAATGTTGACTTGTTTGTAGGAAGAGAAATGACTAAATTACATCAGGAGCTTTTTAGAGGAAATGTTGAAGAAGCTTTAGCATTCTTTGAATCAAAAGAAATTGTGAAGGGAGAATTAACAGTTGTTATTTCATCAACAAAATGAATTTAAGTTTGAATCAATTCAAGAACTTATTGAGTACCTTAACTCTATTTTTGTGAATTCTCCAATGTATTCTAAAGAAATAGAAGTTATAGGGGATGTAACCCATGCTAAATATAGCAAAAGAGGAGATTTATATGTAGAACTATCTCAAAAGGTTCGAAATTCAAATTATTCCATAACTATCTTTTTTAATCAATCTTCAATTCCGTATCTTCTTGACCATTGTCACTTGAAATCTGAAAAAGAGCTTATAAATAAAAGATGGAAATTTGGAGGAGTAGTTAATTTTTGGAAACGAGAAGCTAAGTATGTGGTTCATGGAACCTACGTCATCGCCTTAGGAGACTCGGAAATAGAGAAAAAAAGAAGAGAGATATTAAAAATACTTGAAAAAAACGGCCTTTTAAGAAAAGTAGAACATGAGTTAGTTGAATTAAACCCTATAAAAAAGATAGCAGTTGTTTCATCACCAACTGCAGCAGGTTTCGGGGATTTTTTGAAAAATATTAATCATGCAAGGTTTGTTCCTATAGTGCATTTATACCCTGCTCCAATGCAAGGGGTTAATACTGTTCCAGGAATAAAATATGCTTTGGGAGCTATATTAAAATCAAAAATTGATTATGATATTGTTGTTATTATTAGAGGTGGAGGTTCTAAGAGTGATTTAATGTACTTTGATGATTTAGAACTAGCTTATATAATTGCAAAGTTTAATGAAAAGATACCTGTTGTTGTTGGTATAGGTCATGAACAAGATAAAACCATTCCTGACTATGTTAGCTGGAAAAACTATTCTACTCCTACAGAGGTTTCTCGAGATATTGTCAACCAAATAAATTTTTATGTTGATAGAATAGAATCTCTTGAAAAAGATTTGACTCTATATTTTAATAATATATACTCAAGGGCAGAAAATTTAATTTCATTTAATACAATAAATAATATAAAATATTTTATTAACAAGGAGATATTAAATGCATCTAAAAAGTTGGAAGATAATTATTTACAAATTAAAAACCAAGTAAATTTAATCCTTGAATACAATGAAAAAAATGTTGATCTCAATAAATTAGAAAATATTTCAAATTTATTGAATTTCTTATTAAATAATGTTTCTAAGAATGTAGTAACCTATCAAAACAGTATTCTAACAGAAATGAAAAATATGATTGACTACTCCGAAAGTTCTTTAATAAACGTTTTTCAACGGTTAACAGAATCAAGTCCATTTGCAGCATTTTTATACAATGGAGTATTGATAAAAAAGAATGAAGAGATTGTAGATTCAATTTCAAAAATAGATGAAGGTGAAAAAGTTAGACTAATTTTTAAAGATGGTAGTGCTGATTCTAACATTGAGAAAATATATAAATGGTAATGTGAAAATTACTTGTATTTTTACAAAGTAGATATATTAAGAAGGTGACAAAATGGAAGATATAATAAATCTAACTGAAAAAGATATTAAGGAACTGAGTTTTAAACAACAATTAGAATTATTAGAAAGAATAAACGAGTACTTTCAAAACGAAAGAGATGATATAAATATAGAAGATGCCCTTGAGATTTACAAAAAAGCATTAGAAATATTAACTTATGCAAGAGAAAAATTAGTAACTTTAAAGGAAGAAAAAAGCATGATAGATGAAAAATACGAAAAAATCAAAAGTCAGTTTGCGGATTTATAGTTTATATTATAAGCATCAAATAATATACAAATACAACAAGATTGACTGGTTAAAAATTATTAATCAAAATATAATATTTTTTTTGTATAATGAATATGTATAAAATTGTAGAGGAGGAAAATTATGTTTGTTTCAGTTGGTAAAGGTGTGTATATCCCGACTGAAAGAATACACTCCATTGTTCCTGCAAGTTTAATTCAGTTTTCAAAGATCAAGAAGATTTACCAGGGAATTGATGTAATAACACAGTCTGAAGATGAAGAAGAGGGGTCTATAAAAGGCTCAACAAGTTTAATAGATGCCACATATGGAAAAGGCGTAAAAACTGTTATTTATATGGATAGTGGACAAATAATTTTAACTCCTCTTACTGCAGATAAAATAGTTGAAAAAGTAAGAAAAGGAAGGCGATAGAATGGCTATACCTCTACCGGTTGTTATAGAAACAGAAGGAAGGTATGAACGAGCCTACGACATATATTCAAGACTGTTAAAAGATAGGATAGTGTTTTTAGGCTCTGTAATAAATGATGATGTAGCGAATGTAATAATTGCTCAACTTTTGTTTTTAGAATCTCAAGATCCAGATAAAGACATTTTTTTATACATTAATTCTCCTGGAGGTTCTGTCACAGCAGGCTTAGGTATATATGATACAATGATGTACGTTAAGCCGGATATATCTACTATATGTATAGGTCAAGCTGCTTCAATGGGGGCAGTTTTGTTGGCGGCGGGAGCAAAAGGGAAACGATATTCTCTGCCAAATTCAAGAATAATGATACATCAACCATGGGGCGGTGCTGAAGGTTCGGCGATTGATATTCAGATTCATGCACGTGAAATTCTAAGACTTAGAAATGATCTTAATAATATATTAAGTACTCATACAGGCCAACCTTTAGAAAAGATTGAAAAAGATACAGACAGAGATTTTTTTATGAATGCTCAAGAAGCTTTAAATTATGGACTAATAGACAAAGTTATAACAACGATGAGTGAAACAACTGATGATTCTAAGAAAAAATGATTAAGAGACTTATTTCCGGTAAAATACAAAAGAGGGCGCCGAACAGATGCGTCCTCCTTTTTCTTAACTTTTTGGAGGTTATGTAAAATGGCAAACTTAACTCCAATGATAAAACAATATCTTGAAATAAAAGAGGAGTATAAGGATTCAATATTACTTTTTAGATTAGGAGATTTTTATGAAACATTTTTTGATGATGCCCAAAAGGTTAGTGAAATACTTCAAATAGTTCTTACAAAAAGAAATGGTCATCCTATGGCCGGTATTCCTTATCATGCACTTAATAATTACTTAAAAAAGCTTTTGGATAGTGGGTGCAAAGTTGCTATATGTGAACAAGTAGAAGACCCTCAAACAGCTAAAGGTATTGTTGATAGAAAAGTTACAAGGGTTTTGACACCTGGAACGATTGTTGACGATAACATGATCGATGATTTTAATAGATTTTCAACTTTAATAACAAAAAGTGAAAAGGGTTATATTCTAGCGGTTTTTGATTTTTCTACAGGTGAATTTTACTTAGATACTTTTGATTTTAATGAGAATGAACTGCTGGATTTTATCAATTCTTTTGGGTTTGTTCAGATACTTCTATCTAAAAATGTAGAGAGTTTATATAAACAAATAAAAAATATGCTTCCAGATTTATACGTTGAAGTATTAGATGATTGGTATTTTTCAAATAATTTTTTGGAACATTTAAAGGATATCTATAAAGTTTTTAGTCTTGACTATGTTGATTATAATAATGAAGAATTAAAAGTTGCAGACGCAGTATTAAAGTATCTTGAACTAACACAGTTTTCAAAGATACGTCATATGAAAATACCAAAACGTTTTAAAACGAGAGAATACATGCTTTTAGATTCAAATACAATAGAAAATCTTGGAATATTGCCAACTTCAACTACAAGAGGTAAAACACTTTATGATATACTAAAGTTTACTAGAACTAGCATGGGTCACAGAAAATTAAGAGATTTCATCATATCGCCATTGTTAGATAAAAATATTATAGAACAAAGATTTGATTATGTTGAAGCTCTTAAAGAAGACCATTTATTAATGGAAGAGCTAAAAGAATATTTTTCTCACATTAAGGACTTAGAAAGAATTTCTTCTAGAATTTCCTTACGTAAAGCTACTCCACGAGATTTAATTGCGTTAAAAGATTCTTTAGAAATAGTACCTTATATTATTGAATCTGTTAAAACAAACCTTGGTATTAGTAGTTTCTTTGACAAAATAGATCCCTTAGGTGAAGTCAAAGAAATTATAGAAAAGACCATATGTGAAGAACCCTCAATTGAGGTTGGGAGTGGAGAAGTTATCAAAGAAGGTGTTTCTAATGAACTTGATGAGTATAGAAACATACTAAAAAACATCGACAACATTCTTGAAGAGATTGAAAAAAGAGAAAAAGAATTAACAAAAATTAATAGCTTAAAGGTTAGTAGAAATAAAGTTTATGGTTTTTATATTGAAATACCTAAGACTCAAATAGCAAAAGTTCCTGCATACTATACTAGAAAACAGACTTTGGTTAATACTGAAAGATTTACTATTGAAGAATTGCGACAAATTGAACAAAAATTGTCCTTGGCAGAAGATAGAATCAAAGCTATAGAAAAGGAACTATTTGATAAAATTATTCTAGAGTTAGAAAAATATGTGACTGAAATAAAACAACTATCAGATAGATTAGCAGAACTTGATGTTTTTAGGTCTTTTGCAGAGGCGAGTGTTAAATATAATTATATAAGGCCGAAAATGATAGAAAAATCAAGGAATACAAAGATAATCAACGGTAGACATCCTGTGGTTGAACGTTTTGTAAGTAATTTTATTCCAAATGATTTAATATTTGATGAAGACCGATTTTATATAATATTGACAGGTCCTAATATGAGCGGTAAATCTACATATGTAAGGCAGATTGGAATAATTAGTATAATGGCTCAAATTGGATGTTTTGTTCCTGCAGAGGTTGCTGAGCTCCCAGTATATGATGGGATATTTACTCGAATAGGGGCGAGAGATGATATTGTTACGGGAAAGTCCACGTTTTTAGTTGAGATGCTTGAGATGTCGACAATAATCAATAGAGCAACAGAACATAGTCTAGTACTCCTTGATGAAGTGGGAAGAGGAACAAGTACTTTAGATGGAATATCTGTTGCATGGGCGATATCTGAGTACTTATTTCAAGTAAAAAAATGTAATACTATTTTTGCAACTCATTATACAGAATTGACCTATATGTCATATATATATAATGAAGTAATTGCAAAAAGAATAAAAGTCAAGGAAACAATGGAAGGTGTTATTTTCCTTCACAAAATAGAAGATGGAACAAGTGATAATAGCTATGGAATAGAGATTGCAAAGCTAGCGGGATTTCCAGTTGAGATTGTAGATCGAGCCAGAGAGGTTTTAGAACAATTATCTGATAGAGTTGATCTTGAAAATAAGCTTAAAAAAGTTAAAAACATTAAGAAGAAGAGTTATAAAGTACAGGAAAATCAGTTAAAAATGTTTTGATTTGTGATATAATTTCAAAGAAGAATAGAATCGTGAGTAGTATTGAATTTGTGATAAAGCCTATATAAAGATAAAAAATAAAATAAATTATTTTTCGTTAATTTTTGAAGATATCAAAAAGAAGGAGGTTATTAGTATGCCACTTACTGAACAAAATGATTACGGAACAATAAGTATCTCTGAAAATGTTTTGAAAGATATGGTGTATAAAACTGTCGAAAAATATCTGAAAGAAGAAAAAATATTTAATGAAAAAATTCAAAAAGATCTTCAAAAAAGCATAAAAGTGTCTGTAAATGATGACACTAGTGTGAGTATTTATTTAAAAATTCCTGCCAAGTATGGTGAAAATATTGTAGAGTATTCCAAAAGGGCTCAGAAAAAAATTAAAGATGAGCTTGAAAAATTAGCCCAGGTATATGTTTCAAATATAGATATAACAATAGAAACTATATCTAAACCAGAAGAGATCGAAGAAGAGTTTGAAGAGTTTATGGAAGAAGAAACAGAGAAGGAGTTAGCTGAAGAAGAAGATTCAAGCAAAGTTGAAGATGAAGAGGAGAAAAACAAACAAAATGAATGATGTAGTGTTTCAAAAAAGATTAATGAGAAAAATAGTTTTTGAAAGCCTTTTCCAGATAGATATAAACGATAATACTTTAGATGAAATATTATTTACCTTAGAGAAACTTAACGAACAAGTAAATTTACAAAAGGAGTATTATGAAGAGGCCAAAAAATATGTTTCAGAGATTTACGGTAAAAAATCATTCTATGATTCATTGATAAATAAATATTCACAAGGGTGGCCGGTTGATCGAATTGGAAATGTTGAGAAAACAGCAATGAGAATTTGTATTTATGAGTTACTAAATAAAAAAGACATTCCAGTTAAAGTTATCTTAAACGAAGCTGTAGAATTGACAAAAACTTATTCGTCACAAAAATCCGCGAGTTTTGTCAATGGGATCGTTAATAAAATAGCACGTTCTCAAACTTTACTTACTTAATGAGAATATAATTTGTATTTTGTAAAAAGAAAGGGTGAGAAAGGAGGAAAATGAGATTTTTATTGTGTAAAAATCTCATTATTTTATAATGGATACAAACGTTCCTCTTTATAAACTGCTCAATAATATGAATTATGAAGAATTGGAAGAATTAGCTCAAAAAATTAGAAAATATATATATACAACAATATCCAACGGCAGCGGCCACCTTGCTTCTAATCTGGGAGTAGTTGAGCTAACCATAGCATTGTATAGAATTTTTGATCCTGTTGAAGATGTAATTATATGGGATACTAGTCATCAAAGCTATGTTCACAAACTTCTAACAGGTAGATGGAAAGAATTTAAGAATATTAGAAAAAAAGCAGGTATAAGTGGATATACCAATATTTTTGAATCAGATGCTGATAAGTTTGGTGCTGGACATGCGGGTACCGCTATTGCTGCAGCACTAGGTTTCTTTTTATCAGATAAGTTAAAAAAAAGAAAAAGGGATATAGTAGCTATTGTTGGAGACGGTGCTTTAGGATGTGGAATGACCCTTGAATCCTTAAATCAGTTAAATTACCAAGGAGCAAACGTTAAAATAGTATTGAATGATAATGAAATGGCTATTTCAAAAAATGTTGGTGCGATATCTCAACTTCTTAACAATTTCAGAGTAAAAAAAGAATATACAGAAACGAAAAAAGCTTTAAAAAGTTCTTTGGAAGATTCTTCCGTTGGAAAAGATGTGGAAAATCTATTGAAAAAATTTAGAGATGCGCTAAAATATTCATTTTATGCTTCGCCCGCACCTTTTTTCGAGGACATGGGTATAAAATATTATGGACCAGTTGAAGGACATAATATAAAAAAACTTGAAGAGTACTTTAAGTTTATGAAAGAATATAACGAAGGTCCAGTTTTGCTACATGTTGTTACCAAAAAAGGAAAAGGATTTGAAGAGATAGAGAATGCGCCTATAAAATTTCATGGAATATCCAAAAAAGATGATAAAATTTCTTATAGTAAAATAGTTGGCCATACTCTTGCTTGGCTTAAAAATTATGAATTTCTAGCGTTTACTGCTGCAATGTCATCAGGTACAGGTCTTGATATATTACAAGAGATTTCTCCAGATAAAGTTATCGATATGGGTATTACAGAATCAAGCGTAGTAACTACTGCAGCCGCTGTTTCTTTTGGCGGTATTTTGCCTATTGTTGATATATATTCTACATTCATGCAAAGAGCTTTTGATTCATTGATTCATGATGTAGCTTTACAAAAAGCCCCAGTTTTATTTTTGCTTGATAGAGCTGGTTTAGTTGGAGAAGATGGGCCTACTCATCATGGTGTTTTTGATCTATCTTACACTAGATTAATCCCCAATGTTGAAGTTTGGACCCCTTTGGATGCGCAAGACCTTGCAAATATGGTATATACATCAGTTATTCAAGGAATAAAAAAGCCTAGATTTATTCGTTTTCCTAGAGATGGAGAAAAAATTAGCGTAACACAAATATTAGAAAATCTCAAAATAGTAAACGGAGAATGGAGATTTTTAAAAAAGTCAGAGTCGGATGTCTATGTTCTTGCAGTAGGAACAATGGCACAGCTTGTTGTTAAAGCTTTAAATGAATTTGAAGTAAACATAATAGGCGTTCGAAGTGTTAAACCGGTTGATGATTTTGTAATGCAGGTTTTAGCAGAAAAAGCAAATTATATATTTGTATATGAAGAAGGAAGCTTAAAAGGTGGTTTTAATGAAGAAATATACAAATTAAAAAACAAACAGATATTTGCTTTTGGTATAAAAGATGACTTTGTTTCTCATGCTACACGTGAGGAACAACTTCAAGAATGTGGATTAGATATTGAATCTATAAAAAAGAATTTCGAAGAATTGTTTTTGAAAACAGACATTGGCACTAAGATTTTAAGAAGAAGGTGAAAGTAAATTGTTTAAAAAGATATTATTGCAGCTTTTAGTAGTCGTGGTTTTTACTGTAAGTTCAGTTTATGCCTTCGAATTTTCACTAACCCCATCTTATTCTTATACCTTAAGTAAAGATATCGAGAAGGTTGATTATCTTGGTGCAAGAATGAGTTTTCTTATTCCTACCGAAGATAACAAGTCTATAAACTATGGACCATATGTTGGAATATTTTATAATTACAAACTTTTAGAACAAGCACATGTTCAAGAACAAGCCGGTATTTCTCTTGGATTACATATGAAATATTGCGCAAATATTATACAGAATTTTTACTTTGTAATTTCTGCTTTTGGGGGAGTACATACCGAAGATTTTTTTAAGAATTTTAATACTGAAATATCAGTTAATGCGGGATTAGGATATAATAATTATTTTCTTATGGTGGGATATGAAACAAGATATTATCCAAATGAATTTACAGTAAACTATTTGCCAATTACAATAGGGGTGAGTTTTCAATTTTAGAACGAGCTCGAAATGATTTAGAGATTAATAGAATCATAAAAATAATTGCTTCGCATTCTAACACAAAATATGGGGAAGATTTTTTATTGCAAAACAGCAAATTTTATGACAATTTTGAAGAATTAGAAAATGAAACTTATATTTCTAACTTATTCTTGGATTTAGTAATAAAGGGCAATGTGAAGGAATTATATGGGGTTAATTACATTTCAAATATATTAAATAAAATTGATAATCAAGAAAATTTAGAAGGAAAAGAGTTTCGTAATGTTGGAGAGTTTTTGGAGTCTTCAGAAAAAATTTATATGTATTACTCTAAAATTGATGAATTATTAGCAGAAAAGATAAAACGCTACGATCAATTAGCCTATCTTCGAGATGAGATATTCCAAACTTTTACACAAGACGGAAATAT
Source organism: Defluviitoga tunisiensis (assembly GCF_000953715.1). Lineage (NCBI taxonomy): Bacteria > Thermotogati > Thermotogota > Thermotogae > Petrotogales > Petrotogaceae > Defluviitoga > Defluviitoga tunisiensis. The sequence goes on along the minus strand of NZ_LN824141.1, from coordinate 290,442 downwards.
TAAAGATGATGCTACAGCAGAATTAAAAAATATTAGAAGAAGTATGGCAATTGTAAAGAATCAACTTAACATTGAATTTAATAGGATAAAAAATCGATATTATAAATATCTTTCGATAGATCAACCTATAGAAAAAAATGACAGGATATGTATTGCTATAAGAACAGAAAATAAAAATCTCATTAAAGGTATTACTGTAGGGAAATCAGATTCTGGTTCAACGGTTTTTATTGAACCAGAAAGCATGATAGAACTAAACGAAAAATATATAGATTTAGTAAGTGATGAGAGGTTAGAGATTAATAAGATTATCTCGCTGTTGACTTTTGAACTTCAAAAAAATTATACAAGACTCAAACAAAATGTAGAGATAATTGCGTATATAGATTCGAATATAGCAAAAGCCAAGTATGCAAAATTAAATAATGCCATATTTATTCTTCCAAGCATTACTTCAAGAAAAGTAAATTTGAAAGAGCTTCGTCATCCGCTAATAGATAGAGAAAAGGTAGTACCTATAGATGTAGAACTTAATAGAAATGGAATGATAATAACCGGTCCAAACACCGGAGGAAAAACTGTTACTTTGAAATCAATAGGAATCGCCTTTTTTATGTCTCATGCAGCTTTACCTGTGTTGACTATTAAAGCTGAATTACCCTTTATAAACGATATATATACCGACATTGGTGATCAACAAAACATATCTGAGAATCTCAGCACTTTTTCTGCTCATCTGGTTAACATTAAACAGATATTAGACGAGGCGACTGAAAAATCTCTAGTATTAATTGATGAATTAGGCACTGGAACTGATCCGATAGAAGGCGCAGCCTTAAGTAAAGCGATACTAAAATATCTTTTAGATAAAGGGCCTTTGATTTTTGCAACTTCTCATCTTTCTGAAATTAAAGTTTATTCATTAGAAGAAGAAAGACTCCTTTCTGCTTCTATGTCATTTGATATCGAGACACTTCAACCCACTTATAAATTATTAATAGGTGTTCCTGGTGCATCTCATGCTATAGAAATTGCACAAAGGTTAGGAATAAATTCTCAAGTCATTCGAGAGTCATATAGATATTTAGACGAAGGATACGCACAAAATGAGAAAATAATTCAACAGTTATCATTAATGCATAAAGAATATGAAGAAAGTTTATTGAGACAAAAAAATGCTGAAGAAAAAGCTTTAAAGCTAAAAAATGAATATGAAGAGAAGGTTGAGAAGGTTAAAAATAGGGAACTAGAATATATAGATAGAGAAATTTGGAAAGTAAAAAAAGAACTCAAAAAGATAAAAGGTGAGATCCAGAAAATTATTTCAGAAATTAAGATTGCTATTGAAAAAAAAGATATAGATTCCATGCAAAATGAGCTTAGAAAAATTGAAGAATTAACCTTAAAAGTAGATAATATAGAAGAACAAATAAAAACTGATAAGTCGGAAGATAAAATCTCGGACTTCCATTTGAATGTAGGAATGGTGGTTAAAGTGCCAGGTAATATGGTAGGTGAAATTAAGAAAGTTGATGGGAAAAAAATAACCGTACAACTTAAAAATTCTCCCATTCAAATAACTTACAGTCCTAAAGACATTGAACCTATTATTAATGCCGATGAAGATCCCGTAAGAAAAAGTGTGCAAATTAAAATAAACAAAAAGGAGATTGTTAACCCGGAACTAGATATTAGGGGGTTAACTGTAAACGAAGCTATCCCCGAAATAAAAAAATTTCTAGACGATTTAATAGCTTCTGGTATTAAAGAGGGAAGGATAATTCATGGGAAAGGATCTGGGAAGTTAGCTATAGGTGTGTGGGATTATTTAAGGAATTCCTCGATTGTAAGAGATTTTAAGATAGCAAAGAGTGAAGAAGGGGGAACTGGAGTTACTGTTGTAGAATTATGACAGATCTTCATTTTTTTGAAATTTACTGAAATATTATATAATTTTGAAGAAAAATTGCTAATACATTTAGAATTTGCATTAAGTTCGTTGTAAACCCCACCTTTTTTAGTGCTATAAGATAAAACCAATTAATCAAAATTCGCATGCGCTAGTATTTTTTAGACAAAAGAATATTAAAACCTCGAACACGTTAAGAATTGTTAATTTTAAAGTGTGAAAGATGCTTGGGTAGGAGGGTATAAATATGGTCTTTGGTCTCGATATAGGAACAAGAACCATTGTTGGAATTTTGGCTTCTTATGATGAAATTGCTGAAAAAATTATAGTACACCATTTTTATGAAGTAGAACATGAAAATCGTGCGATGATTGATGGGCAAATTCATGATGTTGCAAGAGTAGCTAAAGGAGTTGCAAAAGTTAAAAAGGCTTTAGAAGATAAAAGCGGTAAAAAATTAAATGAAGTTGCGATTGCAATAGCAGGTAGATTTCTAATTTCTTCCATCGGTACCTATTCACTAAATATCTCTGAATATGGATATTTAAGTTCAGATGTAATAAATAAAATGGAAATTGAGGCGGTTAATGCTGCAGCAGAAAAATTGCAGTATCCTCAAAGTATGTACTGTGTTGGTTATTCTGTGCTTTATTACAGTTTAGATAACCAATGGATGAAACATCTTGAAGGACAGAAAGGAAATCAAGCAAAAGTTAAGGTTCTAGCAGCCTTTCTTCCTAGTAATGTTGTAGAGGCTATGTTATCGGTACTTGATAGAGTAAATCTTAAACCAATGCATATTACTTTAGAACCTATAGCCGCTACTAGTTTAGTTGTTCCTGAAGACTTGAGAAACCTTAATATTGCCATGATTGATATAGGCGCTGGAACAAGTGACATAGCAATTTCTGATAAGGGTATAATAACAGGTTATGGAATGGTTCCAAAAGCCGGAGATGAAATTACCGATGTCATATCTGAAGGACTTTTAGTAGATTTTAAAACTGCAGAAAGTATAAAAAGGCAACTGAAGATAAAAGAGACCATATCTTTCCTTGATATATTAGATAATTCACAAACTATTACTAAACAAGAGGTTCTTAATCTAATTTCTCCTGTAATAGATGATATAACTGAAAAAATAGCAAAGGAAATTATAAATCTCAATGGAAAACCTCCAATTGCTGTTATGATAGTAGGAGGAGGAGGTAAAGTACCTTTAATTACAGAGAAGTTGGCTGAAAAATTAGGTATTCCAAATAATAGAGTTTCATTAAAAACATTAAAGAATATAGATATAATCTTTTTTGAAAATGAAAAATTAGAAGGTAGTGAATATATAACTCCCCTAGGAATTGTTAATGTTGCTCTTAAAAAGCAGGGTAGTGTATTTACGGAAGTGAAAGTTAACGGCAGAAGTGTAAATATGCTCATGATTGGAAAAGATATAACAATTCTTCAAGTATTGCTTCAAGCAGGTTATTCGTTAGATAAATTGGTCAGTACCCCTTCACTAGCAATAGCTTTTGAATTGAACGGAAAACTTCAGATAAAACGAGGAAATTTTGGTAAAAAAGCAAGAATTTTTAAAAACGGAGAACCTGCAGAATTACACTCTACAATAAATCCGGGAGATATAATAGAAATTGAAGAACCACGTGATGCTGAACCAGTTACAGTGAAATTAACAGAGGTCATTAAGCCAATGGAATTTTTTTTAAATGGAGTGCCAAAAAAAATTTATCCAATAATATATAAAAATGGTGAAAGAGTTGAGGATTTAGAAGAATTAATACAAGATGGAGATGAAATTCAAACGATTTCTCCGACAATTGAAAAAGTTTTTAAAGATAATAATGAAGTTTTATATTTTACTATAAATAATCTTCCATATGAAGTCGTAGTAGGAACTGTTATTGTAAAAAACGATGAAATATTAGAAAATGATTATAGGATTCAAGAAGGAGATTTATTGAGGACCCAAATAAAGGAACTTCCTAAAATAAAAGATTTTTTAGATGTAGAAACAGAAAAGATGGTAGTTTATTTGAATGGTGAAGAAGTAGTATTAGATAGAGAAGAAATAATAGTTACTTGTAATGGAAACATAATAGATGTCAATCAAGAAATAAAAAATGGTTCAAACTATACTGTGAGGAAAGTACGTAAAGAAGCTCAATTAATCGATATATTATCAAGTTTATCTTTGAATATCGACGAGATCAAATCTTATGATATATATATTAATGATCAAAGAGTTGAGAGTTTTCTTCAAAAAATCACTCCAGGAGCTAATGTGAGGTTGATAATTAATGATTAGAGGGATAGGTATCGATATAGTGAAAATAGACAGAATAAATGACAATAACATTAAAAAAATACTATCTATTAAAGAGAGAGAAATATATAACGGGTTTAAAGGAAATAGGAAAAAACAAGAATTTGCAGCAGGTAGGTTTGCTGCAAAAGAGGCTATTATAAAATGTTTTAAGAGTTATATCCCATATTCAAGAATCACTATATTAGAAAAAGAAAATGGAGAACCTTTTATAGACGCTGATTCTTCAGAATATATATTTAATCAATTTGGAGGCGAAGCTGATATACATATAACAATATCTCATGAAAGAGAGTATGCAATAGCTGCCGCTATTGTTGTTGATAAATGTGGAATGTAAGTTGCAAGTTTTTACTTTAGATTAAAATATTCTACTACGGCATTTTTTATTATTTCTGCAAATGTATCTACGTAATGTCCAGACGAAAACTTTTTTTCCACATCAGGATTGCTTATAAATTCCATTTCAAATAATACTGCTGGACCTCTAGTATAAGCCAAAACTGCAAATTCTGCCTTATAAATACCTCTGAATCTTATTCCATTACCATTGATATAACTGCCTAAAATCTTGGCAAAACTTTCACTTTGTTTCAGACTATTTCCTTTATCGCTGACCCAAGTTTGAATTATATTTTTATCTGCTGTCATATCTAAATTCTCACGATAAGCAATTCTTCTTGCATAAGCACTTTCAGAAAAATCAAAATAATAGACTTCAGATCCTGAAACTGTTTTATCAGAAGGATAATCGTTCATGTGTAAACTAATGAATAAATCAGCTACCTTTTCATTTGAAAAAACAGCTCTGTCGTGTAGATCCACGTAAATATCAGTAGTCCTAGTAAGATAGACATTGATATTATACGTGCTTAATAGTTCTTGAACCTTTTTTGCCACTGCTAGAGTAAGATCTTTTTCAAAGACCTTAGTAGGTCCAACAGCTCCTGAATCAATACCTCCATGACCAGGATCTAACACCAACACAGGTAAACTAATCTCTTCTTCAAAAGATAAATCAAGTACTATTCTTGTCTCCTCAATAATTTCATTCAAGTTAGCAGTATTGTTTAACTTTATTTGAACCCATACTTCTGTTGGCGAATAATGGTAAGCTTTAATGAAGTTAATTTTGTTTTTATATTCTTCGTAAATATATGAATTAGGTACTTCTGCACCTTTAATTTTTAAGAGATAACCTGATTTATTAACTAAAGGATAAATACCAATATCTTCAGGAGATGACGAAAGATCAATTATAATCCTAGCATCTGTTTTTTGAATAATAGTTTTGATAGACTTAACCTGAGCTAAAGGAACATTCAAATATACAGAGCTATCGTTAGAAATCAATTCTAGATCCATTACTTTAGCTAACAATTCTGGAGTTAAATATATTTTCCCGTTTTTCTCTTTTAAGTCATTAGGATAAAAATTTAAAGATTCACTACTATTAATGATAGCCAAATTATTTTGTGGAAAAATGAAAACATTCCATTTTTCTCCTTTAATGTAAATTAATGATGAATTAAATACATCTATAGATCTATTTGTAAGTTTGGCAATAACTTCCAGATCAATATACGTATTTTCGTTTTCCTCAAAATAGGACGTAACGTCCAATTCTCTCCATTGAAAGTAGACATTTTTCGAAAAAATAGATAAAAAACATAAAAGAAAAAGACCAATAATAAAAAATTCTTTAAAGTTATTATTTAAAGAACTCATACCTTTCCCCCTTTTGAAGCATTTGAATTTGAAAGCAATTCTACAATTTTTTCGGGAATTTTATAATTTGGAAGTATATAGTCTGCATAACCTTCTTCTGCAACCACCTTTGGCATACCGTAAACCACACAAGTTTCTTTTGCTTCTGAGATTACTTTTCCACCGTAATGTTTTATTTTAAAAGCTCCCTTTGAGCCATCACGTCCCATTCCAGTTAATATTACAGCAATGGAATTTTTTTTATATATTTCAGCAGCTAAGTCAAAGGTAAAGTCAGCGGCTGGTCTCACGTTGTTTATCTTTTCGCTTTTATCAAGAAAAAGCCTAACCTTAAAGTCGTTACCTTTTAAACCAAGATGATAATCTCCAGGAGCTACGTATACGATATTTTTTTGAAGAATTTCTCCGTCTTCTGCCTCCTTTACTCTTAAATTAGATATTTTGTCCAGCCTGTCGGCTAAAGATTTTGTGAAACCCGGAGGCATATGTTGAATAATAATAACAGGGGCATTTAAATTTTCAGGTAATTGTGGAATAATGACGTCTAAAGATCTAGGTCCCCCAGTTGAACTTGCAATTAAAACAATTTTTTGGCCAACTATATTAAAGTCCAGTCTTTTTCGGGATTTTCTTCTAGGGATATGTTGAACAGTTGTTAGTTTATCGAGGGATACTTTCATACTCTCTCTTATTTTGTTCAAAAGTTCATCTTGTACATCTCTAAAAGTCCAAGAAGTGCTTCCAGCAGGTTTTTGGATAAAATCAAAAGCACCTTTTTCAAGACATTCTATAGTAATATCTGCGTCATTTGAAGTTAAGCTACTTACCATAATTATACGAGTAGGAGACTTCTGCATAATCTCTGATAAAACCTCTAACCCATTCTTTTTAGGCATTTCTATATCAAGGGTAACCACATCAGGTTTTAATGTAATAATTTTGTCTATTGCTTCTACTCCATCTTTTGCAAAACCAACGACCTTCATATCTGGTTGTTGGTCAATTATATCTTTTAACACCATTCGCATAAATGCAGAATCATCAACAATCAAAACTCTTATTGGGTCCAAAGAAGGAATCCTCCTTTTCGAAAAATGGTGTAAATTAAGGTAGACCAATTTTAACTAATCAGTCGTCAGTTTTGTATAGAGCACCTAACAAATTTAATATTAGAAGGAAAATTGTCGCTATTATTATACCATATTTAGGATGAAGATTAAATAAAGCTCTCCCAAATATTATTATACCAATTACTACTGCAAATACAGATGTAATTAATACTAATGCAGCTGAAATATCTTTTATGGTTTTGATCGTTGAATTGTAAATAGGATGAATAAAATCAAGTAACTTTTCAACAACGGTATTTAATGTTTCCATAACAAGAACGAGCATCACAGTAAAGAGAAGAAAAATGAATTCTATAGTTGACAAATTACAAAAAAGAGACACTATCAAAACTGTTATTCCCACTATACTCTGTATTCGAAAATTTCTTTCCATTTTATATATATAAATTAACCCCTTAAAAGCAAAAGAAAAACTTTGTTTTAAAGAAATGTTTTTATTTGGTATCTTACTATTATTATTTTTATTACTATTATTCATAACCTTTTCCTAGCCTCTCAATTTTTTTATAAAATTTAAGAGGATATCTTTTTTCTATCAATGAATACCCAATTCTAACAGCTTTTTCATCAATATCTTTATAGTTTGCCGATACGTTTTCTCTTACAGTTTCAATTAATATTTCTTCAGAAACAAGTTGAGTAACAGAACATAATACTCCTAAACTTATCATATTTGCAACGTTTATATTTGATAATTCTTCTAAAGCAACTCTAGAGGCTGGAACTTTTACTATTTTTCTTGTAATTCTATTTATATGCTGTGGAAGTTTTTCTACAAACTTTTCATCATAGAATAAAATGCTATTTCTCTTGAGTTTTTCAATGTTGTTAGAACCTATACCATGCATTAAATACAAAACATCAAAATGATCTGCTAATGGATAGTCAATAGGCTCGATATCAAACAGTGTATCACAATAAGAAACTCCTCCACGAACTTGTGCTCCATAATGTTGAGATTGTGCTACCCAATATCCTTCTTTTACCAGTGACTTTGCAAGAATAGAACCCATCAAGATTATTCCTTGTCCGGCTTCACCAACCATTCTTATTGCAAGAGGTATCGAAAATGACAAGCTCATTTTTTTGACACCTCCCCAGCAGATAATTCTTTTATTAATTTATCGTATCTTTCGTTGTAGGTTTCTTTTTCTATATTAATAAATTCTCCGATAATAAATTTGTTTTCTAGTTCATTCACTTTCATTTTTTCAGCCTTACTTAATGTTATAGAGTTCTCTTTGAAATACTGTAACATTTGAATAGGCGTTGGCTTTTGATTGTATCTACCAAAATATGTATGACAGTTAGTAATAACCTCTACAACCGACATTCCCTTATGTTTAATAGCATTTTCAATATACTTGGTGGTTAATGAGTAATGGAATACAGTTGATCTGGCAACATAAGTTGCGCCGGAAGTTATAGCTAACTTTACAGGATCTACATTATCTTCGAGATTTCCATAAGGTGAGGTAGTAGCCCATCCGTTTTTTGGTGTCGTAGGAGAGTATTGTCCGCCTGTCATGCCGTATATGTTATTGTTAAAAATAATAACGGTTAAATCCATGTTTCTTCTGCAGGCATGTAAAAAATGATTTCCTCCAATGGCAAGTAAATCGCCGTCACCACCCATGACTATTACATCAAAATCTGGTTTAGCTAATTTAACCCCTGTTGCAAAAGGAATTGCTCTACCATGTAAAGTGTGTAAGGTGTTAAAATCGAGGTAACCTGTGATTCTTGAAGAACAACCAATTCCAGAAACAACTGCCACTTTGTTTTTATCTAGATTGAGATTGGAGGCAGCTTCCAAAAAGCTTTTCATAATAATACCATTTCCACAACCAGGGCACCATATATGAGTCATTCTGTCTTGCCTTAAATAATGAAAATATTTTTCTAAAGGCATTTAAATTCCACCCCTTATATTAAATTGTGTTAAATAATTTTTGTTTCTATTCCACATGCTTCAAAGAAAAATTTTGTCAATGCATCAGGATAACTTTCTCTGAAATACACTTTTTTTATGCCAGCATTTATAATCAGTCTGGCACAAATGGAGCAAGGTTGGTGGGTAACGTATATAATAGAGTCCTCTGTTCTAATGCCAAATTTAGCTGCCTGCATTAAAGCATTTTGCTCAGCATGAAGTCCATAACAAATCTCTTGATGTTCTCCACTTTTAATATTTAAATCATCTCTTATACATCCAATTTCATCACAGTGTGGAAATCCAGAGGGAGGTTGATTGTATCCGGTGGCAAGTATTCTTTTATCTTTTACAATTATTGCTCCAACTTTTCTGTGTATACAAGTAGATCTTTTACTTACCAATAGTGCCACATCCATGAAATATTCGTCCCAATCACTTCTACTTTTTGAGTTGTATTTTAAGATTTTCTTATTTTTTAAATATAGTTCAACCTCTTCATTTTTTTCCAAGAAAACCAACCTCCTAGGTGTTTTTATTGCTCGCTTTAGAAATTCCAAAATTCTTATTATATGTATTTTTTAGATTTGATTTTTTACAAAATACTTCCACAGTTCTACTACTCACTACTCTTAATTTTTTAAACTTTTTGGTACTTGTAGTTAGGAAAGGGTGGAGGTCTCCACCCTGAACCCGTTATAAATTCAAAAATTCAATTTTTAGAAAATCTTCATTTCTAAAGTCGCTAATTCTTATAGGCTACGGCAATTTAAAAAACTTGATTTAGTACCTACATTTTTAATAAGTGATATCTAATAATTTTTCGAAGACATATCTCGAATAATCTAAACCTTTTTTTGATAATTTAATGTGATTATCTTTTATACATATGTAATTCTCTACATTTTTTTTCAAGTTATCTATAACTTTGTCTGTTAGTGTTTTTCCAAACCTATTGACTAATGAAACATAGTTTATACCATCTAATAGTCTTAGACCCATGAACAGTGTTTCTATTAGTTCATGAAATGAATCATTTGAGTTTTGGTATTCGTAAGGGAATACCCCTTCATTTATATATTTTATGTAGTTATTTATTGAGGAGGTATTAACATACCGAAAATTATTTACATGTCCCCCAGCTGAAATACCAAATCCCTGATAATTTAAGTTGTGCCAGTATAATTTGTTATGCATAGATTCTTTACTTAACAAGGCCCAACTGGAAATTTCATAATGTTTATAGTTAATGTTTTTCAAAAAATTATCAATCAAATCAAGTTGACCTGCTAAAAAATCTTCGTCTGGTAGATACATTTTACCGTCATTAAGTAAGAATTTTAAAGGTGTATCATGAGAAGCATCAAATAAGTAATATGAAATATGAGATGGTTGAAAGTTTTGTATGAATTCTAGATTTTTAGCTACTGTATTTGTATTTTCACCTGGTAAACCAAGAATAAAATCCACATTAATATTATCAAAGTATTTTTTTAAAAGGGAGAAAGCACGTATCTCTTCTTCAAATCTATGTATTCTTCCAACCTTTTTTAATATTTCATTTGTCGTGCTTTGAAAACCAATTGAAATACGATTGATGCCAATACTCTTGTAAAAACTTAGCTTGTCTTCTCTTACGCTCTCTGGATTTACTTCTATAGTAAATTCTTCTAAAGAATTAATATCATAATTGTTGAGTAAAGTAAAGAAAATATCTTCGATGAGATCAGTTTTAATGATAGATGGAGTTCCTCCACCTAAGTAAATAGTTTTAATTTTGAAACTTTTAGATTCCCTACTTTTTAAAATTATTTCTTTTTTTAAAGTATCGAAGTACTTTTCTATTAACTCTAAATTCGTAAATGAGGTATAATCACAGTATAAACACCGCTTTGTACAAAAAGGGATATGTATGTAAATTCCTAAATCATTACAGTTCAATAAACAAAGCTCCTCCCTTATTATTTATAAGCAATAGAAATGGGAAACTCATGTTCTCATTAAAAAGATATAATTCATAGTAAACATTTTTTCCGAATGCAAACTTCGAACCTATGTGCAAAGTTTGTTCAAATATATTAAGTGGAATGGATACACTAAGTTGTGGATAAACATTCTTCTCGATGAGAGTAAAACCGACATTCATAGAATCAATATAATAATTATCGAAATTGATCAATGGAAGTGACACATAAAATCCGTTAGAATACCCTAGATTAAAAGGTAATGTAAAAGGTCTATAGAGTAAAGAACTTATTTCAAATAAATATAAATCGTTTCCTTTTAAAAATTTTATATTACCAACTGAATAAGATGGGATGTTGAATTTGCCAAGAGTTATGTTATAAAAATTGTGAGATAAACTTTTACTTTCTAATCTTTGAAAATTATTTAGAGAAAAAACACCAAAAAAGTTTTTTTCTAACATATATTCATAACCAACACCAAATTTCTCATTGTAAATAGGTAAGTCAACAAAGGCTTTAAAAAAGCTTTCCCCAGTTTTTAATTTAATAGTTCTATTTAAGAAAGAGCTTTCCATGTAATGACTTTTGTAATTATAATATTGTAATTCAATGCCTATTCCTTGAAAGCTTGTCGAAAAAACGGATAAGTTTAACCCGCTTTGATCTATTTTAGGTTTTATAGGGGAATAATTTACTAAAGAAAAAGATGTTATTGAAATCATTAACATGGCAAGTATTAGTAGGTTATCTTTCAAAAATGATGCCCCCTATTTATCCTCTAAGAATTCTAGAAGTATCTCATTTGCTTTTTGAGGATTAGCTTTTCCTTTTGTTTTTTTCATAACTTCACCAACAAAAAAACCAAGCAATTTTTTCTTACCATTTCTGTATTTTTCTACCTCTTGGGGATTCTCTATTATTATTTGTTCAATTATTTTTCTTAGCTCAGATTCATCATCTATTTGTTCTAAACCTTTTTCTTGCACTATAACTTTTGGGCTTTTACCTGTTTTATAAATTTCTGGGAAAATGTCTTTTAATATTTTGGTAGAAATTTTATTTGAATCTAATAGTTCTTTTAATTCTCCAAAATATTCAGGTTTTATCTTGAGGTTTTCTATTTCGTCTTCGTTTTCTTTCATCTCTCTAAGCAAATCTGTCATAATTAAATTGCTTACGAATTTTGCATCTTTGGCATGTATAACACATTTTTCAAAAAAATCTGATAATTCTTTATTAGAAGTTAATATTTCAGCGTCATATTGAGGAAGATCATATTGAATCATGAACCTTTTAGCTTTTTCTTCTGGCATTTCTGTAATTGTTGAGCGAACGTGATTTATGAATTCATCATTTAGTATTAAAGGTGGTAGATCCGGTTCAGGAAAATATCTGTAATCCGTATCTTCTTCTTTAGTTCTCATAGGAAAAGTTTCTTTTTTATTTGAATCCCATCCCCTCGTTTCTTGTACCATCCTAATATTATTTTCTAAAATATTTATAAGTCTTTCTTGTTCATACTCAAGTGCTTTTTCTACAAATTTAAATGAGTTAATATTCTTTATTTCTACTCTTTTGCTAACTTTATTGTTCTCAAGGTCTATTATCGAAATATTAGCATCACATCTAAGAGCACCCTTTTCCATATCGCCAGTCGAAATATCAGCATATCTTAGCAAATTTCTTAATTTTTCCATGAACATTCTCGCTTCACTTGGTGATTCCATATCAGGTTCAGTTACTATTTCTAATAGAGGAATACCAGATCTATTGAAATCTAAAAAACTTTCTTGTGCTGTAGATATTTGATCACCTTCATGAAACATTTTGGCTGTATCTTCTTCTAAGTGCATTCTTTTTATTCTAATTTTTTTACCTTCTATAATTATGTATCCATCACTAACTATTGGATAAAAATACTGTGTAATTTGATAATTTTTAGCTAAATCAGGATAAAAGTAATTTTTTCTATCGAATCTAGAAATTTTATTTATAGTTCCATTAAAAATTAAACCAGCCTTCACTGCAAGTTTTACTGCCTCTTCGTTCAATACAGGCAAGGTACCCGGATGACCAGTACAAACCGGGCATATGTTCTTATTAGGTAAGGAATCAAAGCTTTCAGTACTACAAGAACAAAAAGCTTTTGTTTTAGTCAACAGTTGAGTGTGTATTTCAAGGCCAATTATTGTCTTATACATTTTTTGGTAGCTCCTTTTCTGTACTTTCGTGAATTGTGTATGAAATTTTTAAAAGTTCTTCATCCTTCATTTGTCTTCCAGTTAACTGAATACCAAAAGGAAGTCCTTTTGTAAATCCAAAAGGAATGCTAATTGCCGGAAGTCCTGCTAGATTGGCTGGAATAGTGAATATATCCATAAGATAGTATTCAAGAGGACTTAGTTTTTCTCCTAAACGAGGAGGAATTGATGGAGAAGTAGGTGTCATTATTGCATTATATTCGTTCAAAATATCGTATAATTTTCTACTTATAACATTTCTTACTTTTAATGCTTTAGAATAGTATTTATCGTAATAATCCGAAGATAGATTAAAAGTACCCATTATGATCCGCCTTTTAACTTCAATTCCAAGACCAATCTCTCTTGTTGTTCTATACATTTCACTCAATCCAACGGAAGGGCTTCTTAATCCATATCTAACACCATCAAACTTTGCTAGATTTGAAGAGGCTTCAGAAGGAGCTATGATATAATATACAGCTACAACATATTCTAATTCGGGAATATCTATGATTTCTATTTTTGCTCCTCTCTGCTTTAGAAAATTTACTGCTTCATAAAAACTATTCCTAATTGAGGCATCAAGTTCTGTATCATAGACTATTTTTGGGATACATATTTTAATTTTTGATAAATCTATTTCTAAATTATCTGTAAGATCAGTAGTATGATTAAGAGTAGTTGAATCTTTATCATCTTTTCCTTTCATGGTTTCCACTACCAAAGCTACATCTTTTACAGAATTAGCTAAAACTCCTATTTGGTCTAATGAGGAAGCAAAAGAAGTAACTCCATATCGTGAAATCATTCCATATGAAGGCTTAAATCCGACAACTCCACAAAAAGCTGCAGGTTGTCTAACAGATCCGCCTGTATCAGTACCCAAAGCAAATGGAACATATCCTGCACTGACTGCAGCTGCTGATCCCCCACTACTTCCTCCTGAGACTCTGTTAATGTCATATGGGTTTCTAACTGGACCAAAATATGAATTTTCATTAGTATTTCCCATAGCAAACTCATCCATGTTTGTTTTACCAACTAAAGAAAAACCTGCTTGCAAAAGTTTTTCAACGGCTGTAGCAGTATATGGGGAGATATAATTTTCGAGTATTTTTGAGGCATTAGTAGTCTTTGTACCTTTTACTAATATGTTATCTTTAACTAAAAACGGTATGCCAAAATATTTACCATTTTTGTTACCTTCGATTTTTTCTATCCTCAAAACAGAGTTTAGTGTTTTATCTTTTTCTATTATTCTTTTGATACTTTCTTCTATTACATTTTTTCCAATTAACTCTTCAATAGTCAAAAAACTCACCTCATTTTAAAAGGATTACAATTTGACAACATTATTTTAAATGTCTAATATATTAAAATGACTTTTTTAAATTAAAATGTAAAAACGAAAATCAAAAATTATTAACATAATAAAACTTAAAATAATTAAACCATATGCAATGTAGGAGAGAATTTTCCATACTTTGTAGCTAGTTTTTGTATAACGTATAGGAGTAAGCCATCCAAATGTAAATCCTACAGCCAACCCTCCCAAGTGTGCAAAGTTGTTTATATTTGCACCGGGTAAAAATCCCCAAATTACGTTTATTAAAATAATTGGGAGAAGAGCTGTACCTGTTATTGGCTTAAGTATAACTGGGGTATCATGTCTAAAGCCTGCTCCAAAGAGCAAACCTATTAAGCCAAATATAGCTCCCGATGCTCCTACTGAGATAGCATATGGTATGAAAAAATGAGTCAATATATTACCAAAGATACCTGACAACATGTATATGGTTATTAATCGAGAGGGTCCATAGGCCCTTTCAACAATATTGCCAACATAAAATAATGCCATCATATTAAAAAATATATGAAAAAGCCCTCCATGTACAAACATAGAAGTAATTAACCTGAACCATTCCCCCATTGAAATTAGATTTCCAATTTGTGCCCCAAAAAGTATGTATATCCGTGGGTTGGAAAAGGCCTTGAGCCCACCAAATAAAAACATTAAAACAAATACGATTACATTTATCATTATTAAAAAACTTGTCAGGCTTCTTTGCCTCATTTATATTCTTCCTTTCATATAGAGAATTGTTATTTTTCACGAAGTGTAATTTTTTTTCCTTTTAGCTGTTCTAAAATATGTCGTTCAATGTCATTTACTTCCTCATCAGTCAAAGTTTTAAATTGTGAACGATATACAACTGATACTGTTATACTAATATGATTAGGAGAGATGTTTTTACCTTTGTATACATCAAAAATTTTGTATTGTTCGATTATTTCTCCAGCATTTTCAATGATTTGACTAATTTCTTTAAACTCTACGTCCATAGGAACTAAAAATGCATACTCTCTTTTTATTGCAGGGAAGTCAAATCTTCTAATCATTTTTTGGGATTCTTTTTTATTACTAAATAAAAAGTCTAAATTTATTTCACATATATATATAGGATCTTTTATTTCATATAAATTCTCTGCAATCTCAAGATCTAATAGTCCAATATATCCTATTTTTTCTTTGTTTAAATATATGTCAGCACTTTGTGAGTTCATAAGCCCCTGTAAGGAGCTTCTTTTATAATCTAATTTTAGATTAAATTCACTAACTACGTTTTCTAATGAACCTTTTACTGTGT
This sequence comes from Defluviitoga tunisiensis, assembly GCF_000953715.1. NCBI lineage: Bacteria > Thermotogati > Thermotogota > Thermotogae > Petrotogales > Petrotogaceae > Defluviitoga > Defluviitoga tunisiensis. The sequence continues at coordinate 274,546 of NZ_LN824141.1, read as the reverse complement.
AGAAGGAGACAGATCTCTTGTCAGTAAAATCCTCATCATTTTCTCTTCCAATAGCTACAAACGCCAGGTTTGTAAATTCTTTTGCACCAGTTGGACTATTATCATCCTTCATAAAAACTTTATCAATTTCAAAAAGTTTTATATCCTTATTTTGATTTCTATAATTAAAAGAAGCGGACTCTAAAATACCATATATTAATTTTGAGGAAATGTATTCATATTCTGAAGAAAGAGGATTTATAATTTTCAAATCTAGATTTTCATCCATCCACATTCTTTTCGCACTGTTAAGCGGAAAAGTTTTTGCTTCATGATATCCGTTAGAAAGCATTATATCAGTAATGCGTTCTTTAAAAGAAACAAATTCACCCCTACTTCCAATTAATCCTTTTATAAATGGAAAACGCGAAGGAATGTTCGAATAACCATAGATTCTTCCAACTTCTTCAACCAAATCAATTTCTTGAGTGATATCTGGTCTATTTGTAGGAACAGATATATTCCAACCGTCTGGTAAACTGTAAAATTTATAATTTAATCTTTTTAAAATCTCAGAGACTGTTTTTTCTTCAATACTAATTCCTAATCTATTTTCTAAATACTTTCTTCTTAGCAATATTTTCAGTTCTGGAATTTCTTCAGGATAGACATCGGTAGCAAAAGTATCCACTTCTCCACCAACCAATTCGGAAATTAATTTTATTAATCTGCCCATAACTATTTCCGCATCGTTTGGATCAACCCCACGCTCAAATCTGTATGAAGAGTCTGATACGATTTTATGGTAACTTGAAGAAAGTCTAATATTAATTGGGTCAAAATAGGCTACTTCTAGAAGAATTGATTTAGTGTTTTCATTTATTCCACTTAATTCTCCACCCATAATTCCGCCAAGAGCCAATATGTTCTTTCCATCTGTAATAAGCGTTTCTTCTCCCATCATAATATATTCTTTGCCATCTAATAATAATACTTTTTCGCCTTTGAAGGCTTTTCTTACTATTATTTGACCTTCGATGAGATCTAAATCAAATGCATGGATAGGATGACCAGTTTCTAACATCACATAGTTGGTTATATCTACAATATTATTAATACTTCTGATGCCAGCACTTCCAAGTTTTTTAATTAGCCATAAAGGTGAAGGTCCAACTTCGATGTTTTTTACTACTATTGCCATATATCTTTTGCATTTATTGTATTGTATTTCAACAGGAAACCCTTTACCTTTTTTGATTTGTGTATAATCAATCATCTTGAAATCTTCTCCACAACCTATCGCCTGTAATTCTTTTGCGACACCTAAATAAGACAGTAAATCTGGTCTATTTGGGAGAATCTCTAAATCAATTATTTCATCAGTTAACTCAAAAAAATCAACAAAATCTGTTCCTATCTCAACATTGTCTATTATTTTATATATTTTTTCTGCTTCTTCTGAGATACCCAGCTCTTTTAAAGAACACATCATACCTTGTGAAATAATACCTTTAAAAGACTTTTCTTCAATTATGGTGCCATCATTTAAAACAGCTCCTGGAAGAGCCACTGGAACTTTATCCCCCAGTTTTACTGTTGGATCTGCGGTAACCAAATTTATTTTGCATTTTCCTATATCAACCTTACATATTAAAAGATTATCTATTTCAGGATGTTGCTCAATATTAGTTATTTGTCCTACAACTATGTTAGAAACCTTGTCTCTAATTACTTCATAAGTTTCAACATCAGTTGTATGCAATTTAAGTTCTTTTACTAATTCTTGAGTATCCTTTGTAATTTTTATATATTCTTTCAACCAATTTAATGATATCTTCATTCATTTTAAGCACAGGATACTCCATCCTCTATAGGGTGGAGATGAATGTGCCATTTCCTCCTTTCAAATAAAAATGTTTTGACTTTATTAATATATGTCAGTTTCTTATAACTGGCACTTCTATGAATTATAGTACCTTCTAACTTTCTTAAATCAAAATATCTACTTAAACGTCTACCAAATATAAAACTTTCTTGTCTTTTGAATCTTACCTTGTCAAACAATCTGAATCCTTTTACCAAATATGGAGCCTGATTTAATTTCTTTTTACCACCTTTCAAGATATTCGCTTTGTGTATCTGCCTATTGTGTTTCCTCACTTGTTTAATGAAATACCAACAATCTAATTTTTAACGTTAGGATTGCTGCTAATACATAAAGCATCTATCCTGCAAATTTTCTCTTCCTAAAGAAAGAACTATATTTCAATGAATCTTATATCATTTTTATAAAATTCCCTCATTTCTGGTACATTATATTTTAACAATGCAATTCTTTCCACACCCATTCCAAATGCAAATCCTTGCCAAACGTCAGGATCATAATGGACACTTTTTAATACGTTAGGATGAACTAAGCCCGCTCCCAAAATTTCAATCCAACCAGAATTTTTGCAAATGTTGCAACCTTTCCCTTCACAAAAAATACAACTTATATCTACCTCAAAACTTGGTTCTGTGAAAGGAAAATAGCTTGGTCTTAAAAGGATGGTAACTTTATCGCCAAATAATTTTTTTGCTAAGTATTCAAGATACATTTTAATATGAGCAATAGAAACATTTTTATCAATAAACAATCCTTCTACTTGATGGAACACAGGAGAATGAGTTGCGTCAAGTTCGTCTTTTCGATACACTCTCCCTGGAGAAATAATTGCTAAAGGAGGTTTATTAGATAGCATAGTTCTTATTTGAACAGGTGAGGTATGAGTTCTTAAAAGATACTTTTTATCATTAGATAAATAAAAAGTATCCTGCATTTCTCTAGCAGGATGCCATTCTGGAGTATTAAGGGCATCAAAATTATACCATGAGTTTTCTATTTCAGGACCTTCAGCAACTGAAAATCCCATCCCAACAAAAATTTCTTCTATATCGCGGATAGTCTTACTTATTAAGCTAATTTTTCCAATTTTTCTCTTTGAACCAGGGATAGTAACGTCTATCCAACTCTCTTTTTCTTTTAATAATCGTTCTTTTTCTTTTAAAATGATCAATTTTTCTTCAAAAAATTCTTCTATTATATTTTTAAGTTCATTTATGTTTTTTCCAAAGTTCTTTCTTTGTTCCTCATCAAGTTCTTTTAGATTTTTCATTAAAGATTTTATTATGCCATTTTTGCCTAAATACTTAGATTTTAAATTTTGAAAACTCTGATAATCATCAATTTTTTCCAATTCGTTTTTTAATTCTTTGGCTATTTCTTCAATGTCTTTTATATTATGATTCATTTAATTCCTCCTATTATAAGTTTAGATCTTTGAAATGTTATCACAAAAATATTATCACAGTATACATAACAATTATACCAATTTTTTTTGAAAAATGATTTAATAACTAAAATTCATAAAATTTAAGATTTATAAAAAAATAGTCGATAAATAATATAACTGAATCATAAATTTTGTAGAATTCTAAAAAAGGTATGGCTTAAATCAATTTTTAATGTAGTAAAGCCTTTTTATTTTTTTTCTTTTCAAATTACAGCATACTTTTTTATCAAATTAGAGAAATAGTTCAAGTAATTCATTTAGGGACTTTAGCAATGAAGGTTTTCTAAAGAAAGCCGGGTTCATTTTATTGGTAGGATTTTAAATGCAGTATAATTTCGTTAAAGGAGGAATCGTTAAATGAAACTTTCTACCTATACAACACTTATTGAGATATTGATTGTAGTTTTACTTACTTGTTCTTTACTGTTTGTTTCAATGAATGTAAATAAAAGTTCGACTTCTGAATTGCTTGATCTTACATATTCAAAACAACTTGAGGGAGCAATTAATGTTTTTAAAGAGTATATCAATCAAAGTTATGGGAGTTTACGGTTGACAAACGGCGTTTTAGTCGATAAAGACGGGAACCCTGTAAAAGAAAGATATGAGGTTGTTGATAAGGTTAGTAATCATATGAACGTAGTAGCTACCATATTTCAGATTCAGGGTAACGATTTTGTTCGTATATCAACATCAATAAAAAATAAAGATGGAACAAGAGCAGTAGGAACTTTCCTTGGAAAAGATAGTGCTGCCTATAATTATATAATCCAAAAACAAAGATACTTGGGTGAAGCAATAATACTTAATAATGATTATATAACACTTTATGAGCCTCTATTAGATGAAAATAATAATTTAATAGGTGTGCTTTTTGTCGGTATATCAATGGAAGAATTTAACAATTTAGTTGCCCAAAACGACTCCTATTTTCTTAGAAGATTTCTATTTTTCGCATTGATAATTTCTATAGCAGCAATTATACTATCTTATTTTTTAATAAAAGAAGTTCTTATTAAACCTTTTGGTCATATCTCAGAAATTGTTTCAAAAACATCTGAAGGTGAATTAAATTTCAAATCTAATGTAACATTTAAAGCAAAAGAATTTCTATCCTTAAAGACTGCTTTAGAGAATATGCAAGATGATTTGGCTCGTTTAGTTACTGGTATATCGAACAAATCTGATCAAATTTATGATTTATCACAAAATTTAGCAGGTACTTCTCAAGAATTGAGTTCTACAACGGAAGAATTTTCATCTCAAATGGAAGAAATTAACAGATCTGCTCAGAATGCTTCTTCGTCTATACAGGAGGTAACAGCTGGTGTAGAAGAGGTCTCGGGGAGCGCTCAAAATGTGTCTAAATCTGCCTTGGACCTAGCTCAAAGGGCTGAAATAGTTGATAATGCAGCTAAGGAAGGTGAAGAGGCGGTAAAATCCATAGTTGAAGTTATTCTTCAAACTAAAGAGAAAGCTAACATTACTCAGCATGCTGTAAAGAGCTTATCTCAAAAAGCAAAAAATATAGGTGAAATAATCCAAGTCATAAACTCTATAACAGAACAAACAAATTTATTGGCTTTAAACGCTGCTATTGAAGCAGCTAGAGCCGGAGAGGCTGGAAAAGGTTTTGCAGTAGTTGCTGATGAAATAAGAAAACTAGCTGAAGAAAGTAAAAAAGCTACAGATAAGATTGCACTGATGTTAGATCAGATACAAGAAGGTGCTCAACAAGCAAATTCTGCTACAGATGATACAGTAAAAGTAGTAGACGAGGCCAGTGAACAATCCGTATTAGTAAAAGAAAAGTTTTCAAATATATTAAAAGAAATTGAAAGTATTAATTCAATGATCGAAAGTTTAGCTGCAAGTGCACAGGAGCAAAGTGCTGCAGCACAAGAAATGAATAGTGCAATGAATACAGCTACTGTTTCCATAATGAATATAGCTCAACAGATAGAAGAAATGACGCAAGCTATAAAACAGCAGGCAGATATGAGCCAAAATGTAAATAATTTAAGTGAGGAATTAAAAATCATAGCAGAAGATTTAGTAGCTCAGGTACAATATTTTAAAATATAAGATTAAAAGTAAAAAAGATAGGTAGGAGCTAGTAACACTTCCTACCTATCTTTTTTATAGTTTTACTCCAAATTAATATAATTGTTTTCAAAATTTAAGTTTTCAAGACTTGTAATTATATTAGAAATCTTAGATCCACTTGCTTTTTCGTTTGATAATTTATAAATCTCCGAGTCATTTAAGTCTATGTCGATTCCATTTTCGTTTATCACTTTTGTCACAGTTTTCTTTAGAAGTTCAGTTGAGTCTGTTATTACAAAAATACTTCCATCTTTTTTGTAAGATTCAACAAAACTAGCAATATTATCCAATTCTTCAGATACTATTTCATTTTTTGTAGCACCAATAAATATTAAATGGCGCCTTTTAGGCTTTTTTTTCAAGATATTATAGATACTATCATTCCAAATTTCAGGCACTACCATATGTGTATAAGATCGTCCGATCCAGTTTGTCCCGTTGGCAATTAATCCGTTTATTGTAACTTTTTTCGCATATTTCTCGGGTTCACAAATTAGTTTGAAAAAGTTTCTTGTTAGTAGTTTTGGTTCATTAGTATATATTCCTAACGTTTGACCTTTCTCTAACCTTATTGAAGGAAAAGAGATCGAGGGTTCAACAATGTCTAAAATAAAACCGTCAGAATGAGAGTCTTTTATCATCTTATGCACCTCTGCCAAAAGAGTTTTTAATACTTGCAACTATCTCTTTAGTATCAAATTTATTAATTTGAGATGTATCAATGGTTGTAAACGTGTCATTTCCTAGGTATATTGCAGGTTTCGAGTCAATTAAAACATTTTTAGTTGGATGAACAGAAACAACTCTCCCAACAACGAAATCATGATCACCTGTTTCAAAAAGATTCTCAAGTTTGCATTCCATTGCAAAATAAGCTTCTTCAACATAAGGGGTTTTCACCACATCAGAATCTTTCAATTTTAAAGAGATTGCGGATACTTTATCGCCTTCTCTACCAGAAATTCTTCCTAATTTAACGGCCAAATCGCTTTTTTCCAGAGACAAAAAAGATACTGTAAATTCTTTTTCTTTAACTATTAATTGGTAAGTAAATCGGTTCTTACGGATTGCAAATCCAAATAGTGGTGGGTTTGAAGATAAAGGGGTAGACCATGCTACGGTCATCGAATTAACTCTTGATTCACTCTTTACAGTTATTAAGCAGACGGGCAGTGAAATATTTTCGCTAAATCTATTACAGTAATCCATATTGATACCTCCCAAAGAAATTATACCACAATCAAAAAGTTTTTGTTTGAGTATGTATATTCATTAACAAAGCAAAAAACAAAAAGGGCTTTCGCCCTTTTTTGTTTTGAGAAGTACTTATTAGTTTATATACAAATGGAATTAAAACTTAAAACCGGCTTTTATCATAGCGTCTTTAACTGCCTCAATGAACATATTAGAACTTCCTGTAGCTCCAGTATAAGTATCAACTGGGACAGTTCCCTTTTCCAAAATTCTTTCTGCAATAACTACTTTTGCTTCATGAAATGCTTCCCAAGGATAAGTTTCTTCTGTTTTTGGTTCTCCTGTGTTATAAACATCTCTGTATTCGTTTAAGACTACACTAACCAACTTTCCATCTTTTACTTCTATTATTGCATTTGCCCTGTCATTTCTTTCGGAAATTTGCGAATGACCCACATATTTTCCATCTATTACTCCCTCAAACCCTTCAGCACGTTTCAAAGCTCTTTCAACTGCTTGAATGGCCATTTCAGAAGAGTGTGTTGCACCTGTATAAGTATCTATTTTAGTACCATTTGCCTTAACAAATCTCTTTGGTAATTCCTTCATTGCTTCGTGCCATGGTTCCCATGGGTAAGTTTCATCCTTTGCGAATCCTGTTGTGTTAATGATTTCCTCTAATGTGACCTCAACTATTTTACCTTTTTCAATTTTTACAACGGCCTTTGTGTAGGTTCTATCGCTTGGATCGGAATAACCTACGTAAGTTCCATCATTCCACTTTGCTTTTCCAAAGAGAGCGGCAAAACTCATTGAAACCATTAATACTACTACTAACATAACTGACAAAACTCTTTTTTTGTTCATTGAATCTCAGCCTCCTTTTATTTGTGCGATATTTAACAATATGATTATAAATTTAATTGCTGTTGCTCCACTTATTTTTTCCTTTATACATTTATAATTTTATCAGAACTTTGTATATGAGTCAAGGGTTTTTATGCTTTTTAGTGTATATAAGAGTTGTACATTTATAAATTTTTATTGTATCAATGGTTAAATTTAATCATTTACATTCCTTTGAGTCATGTACAATAAATGTCTAAATTAAATGGTATAATTAATAATAAACAGAAAAAGTCACAGGTAAGGAGTACAACATGGTTGAGTTAATTTCATTATGCACATCTGGGTTGGAGGCAGCTCCAGCTTATGAAATAAAGTCTCATGGTTATAACATTATTGATTCAATGTCTGGTAAAGTAAAATTTTCTGCCCCTCTTGAAGATATTCCGAGTATATTAAATAATTTTAGGACTGTTGATAGGATATTAATAAAAGTTGGAGAGTTTTATTCAAATAACTTTGATGATCTTTTTGATAAAGTTTATAATCTTAATTGGGCGGAATATGTTGAAAAAAATGGAAGATTAGTTGTTGAAAAAGTTAAGATAACAAATTCTGATTTATCAGCAACAGGTGCTGTGGCATCAATTATCAAAAAAGCAATATATGAAAAACTCAAAAGTAGCTACAAATGTACAATTTGGGAAGAAAACGAGGTAATTTACCCTATCTATGTGTATTTAAAAGATAATGTAGTAACAGTTGCCCTTGATACTGTTTATAAAGAATCACTTGCTAAAAGAGGTTATAGAACGCAACATGTTAGTACTTCCCTAAGAGAAACGATAGCTGCGAGTATGGTTCTTCTATCAAAGTGGGAAGCAAAATATACTTTAATAGATCCTTTTTGTGGTTCAGGAACAATTCCAATTGAGGCAGCCTTATATGCAAGTGGTAAATCATTAAAAAAAGAATATGTATGCGAAAAATGGAGAATATTTAATGAATTTAGGCATAGTTTTTACCCATATTTTGAGCCAGAAGAAATAAATTATAGAATATATGGATACGACAAGAGTTATAAAGCAATTTCTATTGCAAAAGAAAATGCGTCTTTAGCGAACGTTAAGATCCATTTTGAAAAAAAAGCAATGGAATCTCTAGAATCGTCAAATGATGAAATTTATTTTATTTCAAACTTACCATATGGTATGAAAGAAAAAGATAATACAAAAGATACTTATAAGAAAATGAGACATTTATTGAGAGCTTTTCCAAATGGAAAGTTTTATTTTATAACTCCAGAGTCTAATTTTGAAGAATACTTTGGAAGGAAAGCAAATAAAAAATTTAAATTTCAAAACAGTGGTATCTGGGTATGGTTCTATATGTTCTATCAATGAGGGAGGAATGAAATGAATATTGAAAGTCTAGTTGTTGAAAAAGCAATGAAGGCAAAACAAATATGTACTGAATTTGCTTTGATTTCTGATGCAGATAGAAAAAACATACTTAAATATATAGCGAATGAATTAAGAGAAAAAAGTGATTACATTTTATTAGAGAATCAAAAAGATTTATCCTTAGCTAAAGAAAAGGGAATTACTGAGGCTTTATTGGATAGGCTTAAATTAAATGAAGAGCGGATATTTAATATATCTAATAGTGTTGAAAAGGTTGCTAATTTGCCTAGTACATTAGGTGATATTAAGACTATGTGGAAACGTCCTAATGGTTTAATGATAGGTAAAATGGTTGTACCTTTAGGAGTAGTTGCTATTATTTATGAAGCACGTCCCAACGTTACAGTTGATGCAGCAGCTTTATGTATAAAATCAGGCAATACAGTTATTTTAAGAGGAGGATCTGAAGCCATAAATTCTAACACAGCTTTAGTAAACGTTATACAAAACGCAATTGAAAAAGCAGGTTTTTCCAAAGAAATTGTTCAATTCATTGATGTGACTGATAGAAAAGCAGTTGATGAATTGATGAAATTATATCAATATATAGATGTTCTGATCCCACGTGGAGGTCCTTCACTAATAAACTACACAATCGAAAATTCTAGAATACCTGTAATACAAACTGGAGCAGGTAATTGTCATGTGTATGTAGATAAAGATGCGGATATTAATAAGGCCTTAAAGATAGTAGAGAATGCTAAAATAAGTAGACCTTCGGTATGTAATGCAGTGGAAACTATTCTTGTACACAACGATATAGCTAATGAATTTCTTAAAAAATTATACCTTTTATTAAATAATAAAGTTGAGTTTAGAGGGTGTAAAAAAACCTTAAAAATTTTACCTCAAATAAAACCTGCAACCGATAAGGACTGGGAAACAGAATATTTAGATTACATCCTAGCAGTAAAAATAGTCGAAGATGTTGAAGAGGCTATTAAACATATAAATACATATAGCTCAAAACATTCTGAAGCCATTGTTACAGAAAATTATATAACAATCAGAAAATTTTTGAATGAAATTGATGCTGCTGCAGTGTATGTTAACGCTTCAACTAGGTTCACCGATGGAGAGGAATTTGGTTACGGTGCAGAGATGGGTATTAGTACCCAAAAGCTTCATGTTAGAGGTCCTATTGGTATAGAGGATCTCACTACATATAAATATGTTATTTTAGGTAATGGGCAGGTCAGATGAAAATGGACAAAAAATTATGCATAATAGGTTTAGGTAAAATGGGAAGCACTTTAGCAAAAGGCTTGGTTAATGCGGGAATTTTGAAAAAAGAACAGATAGTTGGTACAGATATTTGTGTAGACAATTTTGAAATGAACCCTGTATATTGCAATATTGAGACTTTGAATGATAATATCAAGGCTGTTCAACAATGTGATATAGTTCTTCTATCAGTTAAACCTCAGGTAATTGATAAAGTATTGAAAGAAATTAGTTCCTTTTGTAAAGACAAAATAGTTATTTCTATTGCAGCTGGGATAACCATTGAACATTTAGAAAAAGCTTTGCCTTCATCCGCAAAAATAATACGTGCAATGCCTAATACTCCAATATTGGTTGGAGAAGGTGTAATAGCAATAAGCAGAAACAAGAATGTGTCTGATGAAGAAATCAGTATGGTTAAAAATCTTTTGGAAAGCGTTGGTAGAGTCTATTTAGTAGAAGAAGATATGATGGATGTTATAACAGCTTTAAGTGGAAGTGGTCCTGCTTATGTGTACATTATTATTGAAGCCTTAGCCGATGGAGGAGTTTTAATGGGGTTACCTAGAGATCTTTCCTTAGAATTTGCTGCAAGAACAGTTTTAGGGTCTGCTAAAATGGTACTGGAAAGCAATAAACATCCTGGCGAATTAAAAGATATGGTTACTTCACCTGGGGGAACTGCTATTAGAGGGATTGAGGTTTTAGAAAATCGGGGTATTCGTGGGATAATAATGAATGCAGTAAAGGAAGCAGCAAACAGATCTCAAGAAATAAATTCACAAAGAGGTGTTAAATTTGATAGATAGATACTCAATAAGTCCTATTAAGGATATTTGGACATTAGAAGCACAGTATAATAGATGGCTCGAAGTAGAACTCGCTGTAATTGAGGCATTTGAACAATTAAATATTGCTCCTCAGGGGACCGCCTTAGAAGCAAGGCAGAAGGCAAAGATTGATGTAGAAAAAATTTTGGAAACTGAGAAAGTAGTTGATCATGATGTGATAGCCTTTATAAAAGTTGTTACAGAATATATGGGTGATGCTGCTAGATATTTTCATATGGGTTTGACATCTTCTGATGTGGTAGATACTGCAAATGCTTTGGCTATTAAAAGAGCTGGGGAGCTCATAGAAAAAGAGCTAGATAATTACATCAACTCTTTGAAAAAACTGGCTTTAAAACATAAATATACAGTGATTGTAGGTAGAACTCATGGAGTTCATGCAGAACCAACTTCTTTTGGTTTAAAAATATTAAGTTTCGTGTCGGAGTCAGAAAGAAATAAAGAAAGGTTAGAAAAAGCCATCTTTGATATTTCACAAGGGAAAATCAGTGGAGCTGTTGGAAACTATGCAAATTTAGATCCTCAAGTAGAAGAAATAGCCTTGAGAAAGTTAGAACTTCGACCTTGCAAAGTTTCAACACAAGTCGTCCCACGAGATCTTCATGCAGAATTTTTTAGCGTGTTAGCGTTAATTGGTGCTTCTATTGAAAGATTTGCCATAGAAATAAGACATCTTCAAAAAACTGAGGTATTAGAAGTAGAAGAGCCATTTAAAAAAGGGCAAAGAGGATCTTCTGCAATGCCTCATAAGAAAAATCCGATTTTATGTGAACGGTTAACAGGAATGTCTAGGATGTTAAGATCTTATGTATCTGCAGCTTACGAAAATATTTCTTTGTGGCATGAGAGAGATATTTCCCATTCTTCAGTTGAAAGGGTATTCATGACAGATGCTACTATTTTGGCTTATTATATGTTAAATAAAGCAAATTTTTTGGCAAGCAATTTGGTAGTGCATGAGGATGCAATGAAAGAGAACATTGAAAAATCTTACAATTTAGTGTATTCACAAAGAGTACTTTTGAAGCTTGTCGAAAAAGGATTCAGCCGAGAAGAAGCTTATGAATTAGTGCAAAAATATGCAATGAAGGCATGGGATCAAAAGAAGAATTTTAAAGATCTACTTTCCCAAGAAAGTCGAATTCTCGAAAATTTGTCTCAAGAAGAGTTTGAAGAATTATTTTCACCACAATATTATTTAAGAAACATAGAAGCAATTTTTAATAGATTTGACTTTAGTTACCTTTGAAAGTCCAATTTGTTAAGAAAGGAGGAAGGCGACTCCCTTTTTCTATAATTAATGTTTACAAAACTAAGGGCTATTTCGCCTAAAAATTTTATGAGAAAACTAAAATTAAGTGATTTCTCAATAAATATACCTGAAATAAAAGTAGAGAATACACAATCAATAAAAGTAGGGTCATATCAAGATTATACGATACAAAAAGATGCATGTGAGATTATTGATTTTGCGTTAAGAAGCTCTAACAATTCAAACAACATATTTGTGGTTGGACCTACAGGTAGTGGTAGAAGAAGTATGACTCGTAAGATTGTAGAAAAAATTGCTTTAGGTCAAAAAACTCCTCCAGATGTAATGTACGTATTTAATTTTCTAGAGGAAAGGAAGCCAAAACTTTTAAGATTGCCTGCAGGAGAAGGAAAAAAGTTCAAATCTGAATTACAAAATATTATAGATTCATCTGTTCAGGTATTGAACAAGACAATGGCTACAGAAGAATTTCAAGACCGCTTGAGTTCTTTAGAAAGAGAATATAATGCTCAAAGAGAACAATTATGGAACGATTTAAGAAAAGAGGCTCAAAATTTAGGCTTCATACTCGAAGCCTCACAAAGAGGTATTATAAGTGTCCCTATCTTTAATGGAAAAAGGCTTACTCCTCAAGAATTTGAAGGTCTTCCAGATGAAATTAAAGAACAGTTTAGAAAAAACTCTGAAAGATTAATGCAGTTAATCGAAAGAACTATGTCAAGAATAACTCAACTAGACAAGGAGTATTGGGAGGAGGTTAAAAATCTAAGAAGGTATTGGGCTACTTTTAGTTTAAGTAAACTTTTTGAACCTTTAGAAAAAAAGTATTTGAAATATTCTGATGTTTTTGAATACCTTCAACTCTTGAAAGAAGATATGGCTACTCACCTATCGCAATTAACCTCTGATAATCAAAATATTATTAAAGCGCTTAAAGAAAAGAGGTATGCTGTTAATGTTTTAGTTGATAATTCTTATCTTCAAGGTGCCCCTGTTGTTGAGGAAGATAACCCAACTTTTTCAAATCTTGTTGGAAGAATAGAATATTATTCACAGATGGGATTTCTTCATACAGATTTTACTATGATAAAACCTGGTGCATTTCATAAAGCAACTGGCGGTTATCTAATAATGGAAGCTGAGAAAGTTCTTAGGAAACCTTATTCTTGGGAAGTCTTGAAGCGAATTTTGACAGAGAATGAGATAAAAATTGAAAATATTCAAGCTGCAGAAGGTTATTCAAGTGTAGAAACTTTAGAGCCAGAACCTTTACCTTTAAATATTAGAGTTATATTAATTGGTGAAGAATGGGTTTACACAATGATGAGAGCATACGATAGCGAATTTGAAAAATTATTCCCAGTAAAATCACAATTTGACTATGAAGTAGAATTAGATGATGAGAATATAAATAAGTTTATGGCGTTTTTAAGTAATGCTGTTCAAGAAAACAATCTTTCACATATAACAAAAGATGGGGTAGAAGAGATAATAAAATATGCATGCAGGATTAATGGAAGTAATAAAAAAATTTCTTTGAAATTGGGAGAACTAAAAAATCTTTTAATAGATGCTTATAATTTTTCTCGTAAAATACCTGCCAATTATTATATAAATGCAAATAATATAAGAAGTGCAATAGATTTCAAAGAAAAAATGTTTTCATTTCACAGAGATAAAATATTTGATGCTATTAAAAACGAGAAAATAGATTTATTAGTGGAAGGCTATAAGGTTGGTCAAATTAATGGTTTAACAGTACTCGATACTATAGATTTTTCATTTGGACATCCAGTAAAGATTACAGCTAAAAGTTATCGATCTTCTTCTGAAAAAATAATAAATATACATCGTGACATAGATTTAAGTGGAAAAATATACAAAAAGTCTTCGTTGATAATAGAAAATTATTTTAAACATAAGTTTTCTACGTTTATACAAAGTGGATTTGGTGTATCACTAAATTTTGAACAGGTCTACTCTATTATAGAAGGAGATAGTGCAACTGTAGCTGAAACTCTTGCTTTAATGTCGTCAATAGCAAATATTCCATTAAAACAAAGTATTGCTATTACTGGTTCTATGGATCAAAGTGGAGAAGTTTTACCGGTTGGTGGAATAACTCAGAAGATAGAAGGTTTTTACCAAACCTGTAAAATAAAAGGTTTCAATGGAAAACAAGGTGTGATTATACCAGCAAAAAATGTTGATAATATAGTTATAAAAGATGAAATTATTCAAGATATAGAAAATGAGAATTTTCATATTTGGATTATTGATAATATAGATGAGGCAGTAGAATTGATGACAGATTATAAAGCAGGAAAAATAAATGAAAAAGGTGAGTATGAAGAAGGAACTTTTTATTATCATGTATGTGAAAATCTAAAAAAACTAGCAAAAAAAGAAGACGAAAAAGAGAACGAGAAAAAAGATTAAATATGTGAGAAAATGAAACAGCTGCGAGTTAACTTTACATAAACTCGCAGCATTTTTATCAAATATTGTAGATTTCTGTATACTTATTTGTTATATAATCAACAAAATATTTTGGATTAAGCGTTTCTCCGGTAACTTTATAGATAAGTTCTTGAGGTTCATACATTTTTCCATATTGGTGAATGTTCTCTTTTAACCAGGTTAAAATCGATGTAGCGTTACCTTTTTCAAGTTCTAAAGAATAATCAGGTACGTCTTGCTTTAATTTAGAATTAAATTGAGCCGCATAAAGATTACCTAACATATATGATGGAAAGTAACCAAATGAACCATTAGACCAGTGAACATCTTGTAAAACACCAAGAGAATCATTTGGAGGAACTATTCCTAAATATTCTTTCATTTTATCATTCCATATTAAAGGCAATTCTTTAGTAGTAATTCTGTCATTTATTAGAGCTTCTTCAATTTCATATCTCAACATTATATGAAAATTATAGGTAACTTCGTCTGCTTCTGTTCTTAATAAGCTCCTCTCGACTATATTTACTCCTTTGTAAAGAGATTCAATTGATAAGCCTTCAAAAGAATTGAGTATAGCTTTTAATATAGGTGAAAAGAAATTCCAAAAAGGAAAGCTTCTGCCTATAAAGTTTTCCCAAAATCTTGATTGAGACTCATGGATAGCCATTGAAGCCCCTTCATCTAAAGGAGTTTCAAAAAAAGCTTCTGGTATATTTAACTCATAAAGTGCATGACCACATTCGTGAATAGTAGAAAACAAAGAATATCTAAGATCTAGGGGGCTATATTTTGTAGTAATTCTTACATCCCTGGGGCCGATTTTTGTTGTAAAAGGGTGTACAGAAATATCCAATCTACCAGAATTGAAGTCAAAATTCATAAATTTTAAAGCTTCTAATGACAATTGCTTTTGTTTGTTAAAATCAAAATTTTGCTTATAAAAATCATCTTGAGGTTTTTCTCCGTCTTCAAGTAGTTTATTTAAAAAAGGAGTTAAATTCTCTTTTAAATATTCATTGATTTTAGAAATTTCTGTAGTTTTTAAGTTAGGTTCATATAAATCTAATAAGGCGTCATATCTATTATTTTCATACCCTAATATATCTGCTTTTTCTTTGTTTAGCACTAAAATTTCTTCTAAATAAGGTTGAAAAAGATTAAAATTATCACATTCTTTTGCTTTTTTCCAAGCATGATTTGCTTTTGTAGTGGTCTGCGCTAGTTTTCTTACAAGTTTTACAGGAATTTTTTTTATTTTTTCGAATTCTTTTTTTGTTACTTTTATTAATGCTTTATCTTGTTCGCAAAAACTATTAAAAATGTTTTCTTGTGAAAAATAATCTAAATATTCAGCTATTGTATCAGAAACAAAAAGATTATAATGTCTTTCAGATAGTTCACCTAGTACTTCTGATCTATAATTTACAGAATTTTCAGGTGCATAAGTTTCAAGGTCCCAGTAGATAAGAGAAAGTGCTTGTTCATAACGCGAAATTTTAGCCAAATATTCTTTAAAATCCATAAATTTTTCCATATTCTTGCCTCCACCTAACATATTTTGTTTTAAAAATAGTAAACTTACCTAATTATATCAGTTTTTTATTTTGAAGACAAAACTTCTATTTTTGATAAATTAATTTATTTATTGTATAATTTTCGTAGGTTATTTTATAAATATTATAAAAACATAAATTCAAATTTAGAAGGACGGCGTTGGTGACTTGCTAGTATCCTAATCTAGATATTAATATCAAATAACCTAAATACAATAATAATTCTGATCAGATAATTTATTTAAAATTATAAATAATTCAAACAAGGCTTTTTTATTAGTAGACAAAACCTAAAAAATATTATTAACAAAGATATTCATTTATGGCAAGATGTTTTTAACCTTTAAAGAGTATTTTATGTTAAGTATATAATCTTTAAATTACTAAAATATATAAAAATATTTGTTAAAGGTGTATTTTCGATCAGAGAAAATTAAAAGAAATAATAATTATAGTTTAAGTATCCTATAGGTGGGTATTTACTTAAAATATCTATGCTATAAATAAATATTAATTAATGACTGTATAGCTAATTTACTCATAAAACAAGTCAATAATTGAAAGGAGGGAGGGTGCTCAATATAGATTGTATTAATCTATATTTGATTTATAGCATCTGACTTTAATACAATGAATATAATTGGTAGAAACACATTTGCAGTTGTAAACATCGAAAAATATCTTAAGAACTTGGAATTTCTAAATTCCTGTACAACTGCTAAAATTATGCCCGTTCTCAAGGCAGATGCTTATGGCCATGGAATGCAAGAATTAGGGAAAGCTGCATTAAAGTCGGGTTATGATATGTTTGCTGTAGCCTTTTTAGAAGAAGCATTAGAATTATTAAGCTCGGGAATTTTATCGAAAGTCTTGATCTTTAATTATTTTGATCCTAAAGATTTAAAAAGCGTATTAGATTATTCTGATTATTTAAGACCTACGATTACTTCTATAGACTTTCTCGAAAAAGCTTGTGGTATACTAGGAAAAGACATTAAAAAATTAGTTTTTCATATAAATGTTGACACAGGAATGAATAGAATAGGAATAAGAGAAGAAGAATTATCAACATTAATCAGATTGATCAAAAAACATAATATTAACGTTGAAGGAATTTATTCTCATTTTGCAACTGCTGATGAAAAAGACGAGTTTGTTAAAATACAGTATGATAAATTTCTCAATATTTTAAATTACATTATTAATGAGGGAATTGATATAAAGATAAGACATCTAGCCAATAGTGCTGGTCTTCTATTTTTTCCGCAGAGTTCTTTAGATTATGTAAGACCAGGTGTTGCAACTTTTGGTATGCAGCCATCAAATATTATTAAAGTAGAAGAATTGAAACCAGTAATGGAATTGAAAAGCACGGTAGCTAAAATAAATATGGTAAAATCTGGCGAAAGTATTGGTTATGGTAGAACCTTTACCACATTAAAATCGATGAAAACCGCTATTGTTCCAATAGGATATGCAGATGGTTATTTTAGAAATCTCTCAAATAAAGCCTATGTTTTAATTAATGGAAAAAAATGTCGAATATTGGGGAATATTTCTATGGATCAGATGGTAGTTGATATCACTGAAGTCAACACAAATGTTGGAGATGAAGTTGTTCTAATTGGAGAACAAGATGGAGTAAGTATTACTTGTGAAGAATTAGCACAAAAAGCAGGAACGATTAATTATGAAATCACCTCTAAGTTAACTAGGAGAGTTCCAAGAATTTACATTAGAGGAGGAAATTGACTTGGGAGATAATTATTCAATAGGAGAAATTCTAAAAGGGCAAAAAGGAGATAATAACTCTGATTTTGTTAAAAAGGAAGCTTTCAAACAGGTTAATTTAATTTCTGAACTCAAACCTAATGAAGAGGTACAAGTAGAAGGCAAAGTAGTAAGTAAAAGGCTTCAAAAAACTAAATCTGACAGATCATTTCTACTAATAACATTAGCAGATAAAAGTCAGTCAATTAGAGCAGTTGATTGGTATTATCCTGAAGAAAATAATAATAAAATTCAAGTTGGAGAAGTTATAAAGTTGAAAGGAAAAACTGTTTTTTTTGAGAATAGAATTCAGATAAATTTGATCAATGATGAAGAAGCTATAGAAATATTAAATCCCTTAGAGGTGAATCCAGAAAAATATATGAAGAGTTCTCAAACCGAGTTAAACACCTTAATTAATACATTAGAGAATTACATAGTTCAAGTAGAAAATTTAGGTGTTAAAGCATTACTAACCTCAATCTTTATTGAAAACGATTATATAAGGGAGATGTTTCTAACCTCACCAGCAGCAATGGATATTCATCATGCCTATCAAAATGGTTTAATAGAGCATAGTTTGAAGGTTACTGAATTATCTCTTAAACTTTATAAAACCTATTCTGAAGAAGAAGTATATATCAATAAAGATATAATAATTGCTGGGGCCCTATTACATGATATTGGAAAGATTGAAGAATATGTTATTACACCGAGTGGAATAGAAAAAACTGAGCAAGGTGAATTAATGGGTCATATTCCTTTAGGAGTAAAACTAATTTATGAAGAGGCAGAAAAGATTGGAGAACGGATAAGTAAAGAAGATCTAGATCATATAATACACATTATCCTGTCTCATCATGGAGAAATTGAGTATGGAAGCCCTGTTGTACCAAAAACTTTAGAAGCGATGATTGTAAATTTTAGTGATAACATTGATTCTAAGATAGCCCGGGCTAAAGAAAATATAAGAAATGCCCTTCAAATAAATGAAAACTCTACATGGAGTGAATATGATAAAAGACTTGAGAGAAAAATGAAAATTGAAAAATACAGCGATTAATCTTAGCTTTTAGTAGTAGAGACTTTAGAAATGAAGATTTTCTAAAAATAGAATTTTGAATTTATAACAGGTTCAGTACAGAACTTTCCCATTTTATCTTGGTACAAGTACCGAAAAGTTTAAAAAATTAAGAATTGGTGAGTAGTAGAAGTAAGGAAACATTTTGTAAAAAATCAAATCTAAAAAATACATATAATAAGGATTTTGGAAACTCTAAAGTGAGTATTGTAGTAGTTCAAGGAGGTAAATGGATGGCAAGAAAAAGTAATGAAGAAACGAAGAGCAATAAAAAAAAGAGCAAAAATATGAAGAACGACGTTAAGAATGAAAATATAAAATATGTTGTGATAGTAGAATCGCCTTCAAAGGCAAAGACTATAGAAAGATATCTGGGGAAGGATTATAAGGTTATTGCTTCAAAGGGACACATTAGGGATTTACCTCAAAAAGAGTTTGGGGTTAAGATTGAAAATAATTTTGAGCCAGAATTTCAAATAATTCCAAATAAAGAAAAGGTAATCAAAGAAATACAGAAAGAAACTAAAAACAAAAAAGTATTATTAGCGTCTGATATGGACAGAGAAGGTGAAGCAATAGCTTGGCATCTTTCACAATTGTTAGATCTTGATCCTCAAGAAAAAAATAGGATAATATTCTCAGAAATAACAAAAAACGCTATTTTAAATTCTGTAAATAATCCTAGAAGTCTTGATTTAAATAAAGTTGATGCACAAATAGCTAGAAGAATTTTAGACAGAATAGTAGGATACAAAATTTCTCCTTTAGTATGGAGAGTTCTTAAAAACTATAATACAAGTGCTGGAAGAGTTCAGTCAGCAGCGTTAAAATTAATAATTGACAGAGAAAGAAAAATATTTACGTTTAAACCTAAAAAGTATTTTAAAATATTTTTGGATCATAACGGTTTGATCATTCCTTTAACCAAAGAAAATGGTAAGACTTTAAAACCAGAAACTATTAATGCAAAAAAGAAAAATGAAATTTTTGATTATCTAAAAGATAAAGAAATGAAAGTTACTAGTATAGAGGAAAAAGAAACATTTAAAAATCCGCCTTCTCCTTTTATTACAAGTACTATGCAACAGAGTGCGGTTTCAATATTTAATTGGAGTTCAAGTAAGGTTATGAAAATTGCTCAAGATTTGTATGAAGGTATAGAAACGCCTGAAGGAAGTACTGCATTTATAACTTATATGAGAACAGATTCAACAAGGATATCTGAAGAAGCCAAAAAAGCGGCTTTAGAATATTTAGAGAAAAATTATGGAAAACAATATGTTGGGAATTATATAAATAAGGGTAAAAAATCAAATGTACAAGATGCGCATGAAGCTATTAGGCCGACAGATGTAAATATTGATCCCGAAAAAGCTAAAAAGCTTATTTCAGGAGATCATTTAAAATTATATACTTTGATATGGAACAGATTTATGGCATCTCAAGCAGCTCCTGCAAAATATCAGGAAAGAAAGTATATAATAGAAGATGAGAATTTGAAATATTCATTTGAAATAACCTCTAAAAAATGTCTTTTTGAAGGATTTGAAAAATTTTGGAAGTCATCAAACGGAGAAAATTACTTTGAACTTGATAAAAATGAAAAAATTACTTATGAAGAACTTAAATTTGAAGAAAAGGAAACAAATCCACCAAACAGGTATACAGAAGCTACTTTAATTAAAGAACTTGAAGCCAAGGAAATTGGAAGACCTTCAACTTATGCAACAATAATATTAACCTTATTAGAGAGAAAATATGTAGTAAAAATAGATAAAAGTACACTTAGGCCCACCACAACTGGTTTTGTAGTCAACGATTTTTTAGAAAAATTTTTTCCAGATATAGTTGATGTTAAATTTACAGCGAGAATGGAAAAAGATTTAGACCAAATAGAGGAAGGGAAAAACAAAGGTAAGAAAGTTTTAGAAGACTTTTACGTAGAGTTTGAAAAATTTCTTGAAAGGGCTTCAAAGGAAATAAAAAATGGAGAATTAGAATTAAATTACGAAAGCGATGTTCCTTGCAAAAAATGTGGCAAAATGATGGTGTTAAATTTTGGAAGATACGGATTATACCTTTCATGTGATGAATGCAAAGAAACTTTAAAGATACCATTAGAATCATTTGGTGTGACCATAAAAAACAAATTGTATATTAAAGATTTTTTAGAAACTAATCTAAAAATTAATGAAGAAAACAATAAAACCGGTGAGAAATGTCCAGTCTGTGGGGGAGATTTGATTTTAAAAATTGGAAAATACGGAGAATTTATTGCTTGTAGCAATTATCCAAAATGCACTTTTACAAAAAATGTAAATGCACGAGGAAGTTGTCCAAATTGTGGAGGAGAAGTTGAAAAATTAAGAAGCAAAAAAGGGAAAATATACTATAAATGTACTTCTTGTGGGGAAATGTTTTGGAATGAACCTTCTGAGTATAAATGTCCATCATGTGGAGAAACATTATTTTATAGGACTAGCCGAGGAAAAGAAAAATTATATTGTGAAAAAGATAAAAAATATTATGAACTTGAAAAGATAAAAAAATAAAAAGGAGAAATCTAAGTTGATAATTCCCATAGTTGCTGGAGGCAATTCTTTAGAGCGTGAAGTTTCATTTAGAAGCGCTAAAAATATTGAAAAAAGTCTTAACAATTTAGGATTTGAAACCAAAATTTTAGATCCTATCGACAAGAACTTTATATATCAAATAACAGATTATAAATTTGTGTTCAACATTGTTCATGGAGATTTTGGAGAAGATGGGAGGCTTCCTTCTCTTTTTGAATTGTTAGGCATTGATTACACGTGTTCAAATCCTGAAACATCATACATAACTTATGATAAATACTTGTTTTATCTTTTTTTTAAAGAATCTATTAAAATGCCAAAAACATGTTTAACTAGTGTTTTTATAGATCCCCCTTTTGAATTACCTTTAGTGATTAAGCCGAGAAAAAGTGGTTCTAGTAAAGGGGTATTTATTATTCATAACTTGGAAGAATACAAGCTTTATTTAGAAAAAGATTTAATAGAATTTGGCGATGTAATTATACAAGAATACATAAAAGGTGAAGAGATTACAATTTCTTTTATAGAAGACAAGGAAGAGTTTGAACTTTTACCCTTGTTGCGAATTATCCCCAAAAAGGAATTTTATGATTATGAAGCAAAGTATACAAATGGGTTAACTGATTTAAAACCATGGATGGACCCTCCTGAAAAAATAAGAAAACAGGTGCACAGAATTGGAGAGATAATTACAAATTCAATATTTTTGAAAGATATGTTTAGAGTCGATGCCATTGTAAAAGAGAATGAAGTTTATGTATTAGAAGTAAACACTATACCAGGAATGACAGATTTAAGCGATCTACCAACTTCGGCAAAAGCAATTGGCTTAGAATTCGAAGATATTATAAAATTTATCCTGAAAAATCATTCGATTTTTTTGTAACAATCTTTATGTAATATAGTAGTACATTTGGTAAGATATTGTTATGAAGAAGTATAAGAGGAGGAATAAAAGTGCAATTTCAAGGAACGACAATAATTGGTGTAAAAAGAAATGGAAAGACTGTTATAGGCGGTGATGGTCAAGTAACAATGGGAGAAACTGTTTTCAAAGGCAATGCTCGAAAAGTAAGGAGAATAGGAGAAGGAAAAGTAATTTCTGGATTTGCTGGTTCTGTCGCAGATGCATTAGCTTTATATGAAAGGTTTGAAACTAAGTATAAATCCTCTAATGGTAATTTAGTTAAAGCCGCAGTAGAACTTACAAAGGAGTGGAGAATGGATAAGGTATTAAGACGATTAGAGGCATTACTACTAGTTGCCGATAAGGATAATATGTTGTTAATATCTGGAAATGGCGAGGTAATGGAACCTCAAGAAGATGTTATAGCTATTGGTTCTGGAGGTCCATATGCGTATGCTGCTGCCCTGGCTCTTTTAAGAAATACAGAGTTAGATGCTGAGGAAATAGTTCAAAAGTCATTACACATTGCAGGTCAAATATGTATATATACCAACGAAAATATTTCCTTGGAGATAATAGAATGAGTGAACATGTATTTGCAGTTCCTACAGAATTATTTGTTGAAAAAATTCATACTAATGACAATTTCATAAAAATTAATTTTACTCAATTTATTGAAGTTCTAGAATATGGAGATTTTTTTGAAAGAAACAAAATAGAAGATGATACATCATTCAAACAAATAATTCCTTATATAGTTTTTAAAAATAAAAATAATAAATTTTTAGTATTAAAGAGAACAGAGAATCAAGGAGAAAAAAGGCTTCATAACCTAATTTCTCTTGGTATTGGAGGACATATAAATAAAAGAGACGAAGGATATACAAAAGAACAAACTTTTTTTAACGGTATGGATAGAGAAATAAACGAAGAATTATGGCTTTCTCACTCAGCAAAATACGTTTACAAAGGAATTATAAGAGACAACTCAGAAGACGTTTCTAATGTTCATATAGGAGTTCTTTTTGAAGGTTATGTAGAATATGCAGAAATTAAGGAAGTAGATAATTTTGAAAGTACTTGGCTTACCAAAAGTGAAATAGAAAAGTTAGAAAATGTCAAATTAGAAACGTGGGCTAAAATAACTTTAGAGAATATTTAATTCATCCCCATTTAAATAAAGGGGATTTTTTTATTGACTTTATGCAGCTCCATCTATTTTTATCCTAGGGTCTAAAAAACCATAAACTAAGTCTAATATTATCATCCCAAATATATATATAAGTGTAGTTATTGATAGATTTCCCAAAAGGACAGGTATATCGTTCATTTGAACAGCTGCCCAGTAAAGGTTACCCATTCCAGGCCAATTGAATATGCCTTCAAAAATTAAAGCACCTGAGAAAGAATTTATCAAAGATAAAATAGACATAGTCAAAATTGGAGGGGCCGAAGTTCTTAATGCATGACCATATAAAACAGTTCTTTCTGGTATACCACGAGCTCTTGCAGACATAATAAAATCTTCCTGCAAATTAACTAAAACTATATTTCTAGTTAAATAGGCTCTACCCCAAAAGTTTAATGAAACTAGGGTTGTTACTGGTAAAAACATGTGATACATAATGTCCAACATTCTTTTTAAAAAAGTTTCTGGAGGTGGAACGCTAAGAATACCGTTTGAAGGAAATAAAGAAAAAGTGAAAGCAAAAAGCATAATCATTACTAAACCAACCCACCATACAGGTAGCCCATAACAAATCATTGTGATTATAGAAGTTGTTTTATCCATAAGACTTCCAGCTTTTTGAGCTTTTTTTATTCCTAACCATATTCCAAAAAAAATATCAATTATTATAGATGATGTAAAGAGAAGCAGAGTGTTTGGAATCCTTTCAAGCACAATCTTAATAACATCAGTTTCTCCTTTAAAAGATCTTATTACGTTAGATTGACCATAATTAAAAGTAAGTGTGTCTATCCAACTAGAGAAAATTTTTGATACTACAGAACCTTCCAAAAGATATCTATTATTTACTGCAAACATGACATTGAACAGAACAGAATATATAAATATTATTAGTACATATATGATAAGTCCTATTATTATTCTTTTTAGAACATATTTCCAATACATCAAATTACCGTCCTTATTTCTAAATTAAACTGAAAAATGAATAATTTAAAAAACCCCACAAAATGTGGGGTTTTTTAATTAAATGTTTTGCACTTCTTGATTTATTTCTTTGTATCTATAACAAGCCACATAATGTCCATTTGAATCTTCAACAAGCTCTGGATCATCTACATTTTCATAGCACAATGGTTTTGAGTATATACATCTGTTATGGAATCTACAACCTTTAGGTATATTTGCTGCAGAAGGAATTTCTCCTTTTATGGGAATATCTTTAATAATATTTTCTTTACCTGCAATAGGTTCCGGAACAGCTGCTATTAATGCTTTGGTATAAGGATGTAAAGGATTTTCTATAATTTCATCAGAAGTTCCCAATTCAACAATTCTACCTAGGTACATTACAGCAATTCTGTCACAGAAATACCTAGCAGTTGATAAATCATGAGTTATATATAAATAAGTTAAATTCAAATTTTCTTGGACTTCCTTCATCATATGTAATATTTCTGCCCTTGTTGAAAGATCAATCATGGATACAGGTTCATCAGCTATGATTAGATTTGGAGAAAGTACTAAAGTTCTTGCAGTAGCTACTCTCTGTCTTTGACCACCACTAAGCATATGAGGAAATCTATCCAGAAATTCTTCAGGAGGTGTTAATTTAACTTCCTCAAGAGCTCTTCTGGCAATTTTTTCCATTTCCCTAGAATCTTTAGTTTTTTTATGGATAATCAATGGTTCATATAATACATCTCTAACTCTAAATCTTGGGTTCATTGATGCGTATGGATCCTGGAAAACCATTTGTACTTCTTCTCTATACTTTTTTATTTCAGTTGAAGAAGATAAAGTGGATGTATCAGTTCCTTTAAAAATGATTTGTCCAGAAGTAAGCTCTTCTATTTTCATTATCAAACGGCCTGTAGTGGTTTTTCCACAGCCTGATTCACCAATAAGAGCAAAAATCTCACCTTTCTTTATATTAAAGGTAACACCGTCAACCGCTTTTACCCATCTTTTTTTACCCTTGAAAACTTCAGTAATCGATCTTCTTAGTGGGAACCATTTTTTTATATTTTTTACACTCAAAATAATTTCATCATTCATCATAACACCTCCAACAAGCAACAAAATGCTCAGGTTCTATCTCTTTTAAAGGTGGTTCATTTAAAATACACTTATCAAAAGCCACAGGACAGCGTTCATGGAACCTGCAACCGGTTGGAGGATTGAGAAGATCAGGTGGTGTACCAGGAATAAAAGCAAGTTCTTCAACTTTTTCTCTTAACTTTGGAGTAGCACCCAAAAGACCTTTTGTGTATGGATGAGAAGGTCCTTGTTTTCCATATATCTGATCATTTGTTCCAATTTCTGCTATTTTACCAGCATACATGACCATAATTCTATCAGCAACTTCTGCTTCTGTTGCTAGATCATGTGTGATAAATATAAAAGAAAGATTCAAATCATGTTTTAATTTTTTTAACAAATTAATTATTTGAGCTTGAACTACAACATCTAAGGCTGTTGTGGGTTCATCAGCTATAACTATTTTTGGTTCAAGAAAAAGTGCAGTTGCAATAACTACTCTCTGCTTCATTCCACCTGAAAGTTCGTGAGGATATCTTTTTAAAACATCTTCAGATAAACCAACATAATTTATGTATTTTTTTATTATTTCGAGGGTTTGTTCTTCCTCCATTTCGCGATGATTTAAAAGTGTTTCTAACATTTGCTTTTTTATATTATAAACTGGAGTCAAACTATTCATAGCTCCTTGAAATATCATCGATATTTTATTCCATCTAATCCGTTTTCTTAGTTCATTTTCTTTCAAGTGAATGATATTTTCGTTATCAATTATTATTTCACCATCAACGATTTTTCCTGGAGGGCTAGGCATCCGTAAAAGTCCCATTCCTAGGGTAGTTTTACCGCAACCGGATTCTCCAACTAGCCCTAGGGTTTCTCCCTCTTTTAGAGAAAAGCTAACATCATCTAAAGCTTTAACAACTCCTTTGCGTGTAAAATAATATAATTTCAGATTATTAACAGTTAACACTTCGCTCATTTTTATCTACCTCGTCCTCAATTTTGGATTTAGGATAGTGTCCATTGCAAAACCAATAAATGCAAATGTCATTCCTATTAAAGCTATAGAGATTCCAGGAGGAACTACCCACCACCATAATCCATTTGTAACCGCTCCACCATTCATAGCATCATGAAGAATTTGGCCCCAAGTTACTATTGTAGCATCTCCTAATCCAAGCAAACTTACAGTTGCTTCGTAAAGTATGGCGCTTGGCACGTTTAATGCCATACTAGCAAATGCATATGGAATTAAGATAGGGACCATATGTTTGAATATTATTCTACCATTTGATGCACCAAGGGCTTTAGCAGCTTCAACATAGGTTTCTTCTTTTATTTGCAAGGCCATACTTCTAACAGTTTTTACTGGGCCAACCCAAAAGAATAAACACATCATTGTTATTAAAGACCATATACTGGGTTTAAATATGGCAGATAAAACAATTAAAACTGGTAGCAAGGGAATATTCATAAAAATTTCCCAAATTCTTTGCATAATAGAATCGACAAATCCGCCATAATATGCTGAAACAACACCATAAATAACCCCTACTGATATTGATATAGCAGAAGTTAAAAGTCCTATGAAAAGAGCCCATTTTGTGCCAGCTATTAATCCACTCCATATGTCGCGTTTTGCATTATCAGTTCCCAAAATGCCTGACACAGCTCCAGAAAAGATAAATTTAGGGTCTTCAATTACTGTATCTTCAGAAGTTTTGATTATATTGATGTTAAATTTATAGGTACCTTTTAAAGGTACAGGGTTTGTAATAATTTCTTTATTTGCTTCAGAAAAAATAGTACTATTTACTTTTATTGTTTGAGAGGATACATTTTGAAATCTTTTGGCAAAGCTTTGAACAGCATTTTTTGCTTCATTACTAATTGCAACTCTAAAATCTTTCCATGTAGGTGAACTAAAATTTTTGTTTACTAAATTAATAGTGTTGCCATCAGGTCTCTCCAATACTATGTTTAAAGTGAACGATCCCTTGAATCTTCCTCTATAGATTAGATCTATAGGTGGGACATCGTAATTATAATCGTATTCTAAGATAGCTGTGCTAACTGACATAGTAGGAGAAATGGTTTTTTCTTCAAATTCTAGGTTGTTCATATAAGTTGTAGGTGTGTAATCTTTTTCGGTAAACCAATTGATCCAAACAGGTGGAGCATTCCTGGGATTATCTTCCCAATAAGTAATATCCCGCCACCTTGTAGACGCTTCTGGGAATGGAATCAAAAAATGTTCAAATATTGTAATTAAGATAAAAATAACTAGAAAAATAAGTCCTATAATACCGAATTTTACTTGTTTGAATTCTTTCCAAAAATCTGCTAGTTGCATTTGAATTCTACTTGGTGCTTTTTTTGATTTGATATCAGTACTCACGCTTTCCCACCTACTTTTATTCTAGGATCTAGGAATCCATAGATTAAATCCAACAATACTATACCAGAAATATATATAAGTGTGGTTATTGATAAATTACCGAGAAGAACCGGTATATCATTTTGCTGCACTGCTGCCCAATATAAGTTTCCCATACCGGGCCAGCTAAATATGCCTTCAAATACTAATGCCCCTGAAAAGGATGCTAATAGAGATAGTAACGACATCGTCAAAATAGGAGGAGCAGAGGTTCTTAATGCATGTCCATATAAAACAGATCTTTCTGGTATACCTCGCGCTCTTGCAGACATAATGAAATCTTCCTGTAGGTTTCCTAGAACTATATTTCTTGTTAAGTATGCTCTACCCCAAAATCCAATAAAGACTAGAGTGATGACAGGTAAAGCCATATGGTATAATAAATCAACAAGTTTTGCAAAGAAAGTTTCTGGAGGTGGTACACTACTTATGCCACCTGAAGGGAAAATAGGTATCATAAAAGCAAAAATCATTATCATTACCATTCCAAACCACCAAGAAGGCAATCCATAAACAGTCATGGTTATGATTGAGGTACTTTTATCCAAGAATTTTCCAGCCCTCTGTGCCTTTTTGATTCCTAACCACACACCAATTAATATATCTAAGATAATCGATGTAGTAAATAACATTAAGGTATTAGGAATTCTTTCAAGGACAATTTTGATAACGTCCGTTTCTCCTTTAAATGATCTCATTATTGTAGATCTACCATAGTTAAATGTTAAAGTGTCTATTGCTCTCCAAAATACCCGTGAAAGCAATGGATCGTCAAGGTGATATATATCTCTAAGCTCTCTAATTCTTCTTTCCCTATACTCCAACAAATAATCAGGATCTGTACCTACTTGTGAAATCTTAACCATTTCTCCATTTACTTGTTCAATGATTTGTCCATTCAATGTTTCTTCCATTACGGTATTAAAAAGAAAGGAATAAATAAAGATTATTATTACATAAATAATAATACCCATAAGGATTCTTTTGATAGCATATCTCCAATACATAAAGCTAATCACCTCTTGTCAGCTGCAAGCTCTCTTTAAAAGACAGGCATCCCCTAGACGGGGAGCCTGTAAAAAGATCTATTGAATTTGATACTTAAAAAATTAGTAAATAATTATTGTAGATGAATAGGTTGATGGTATAGCTCCTTCTGATTTAGCGGTTACTACAACCGTATATGTTCCAGAATCTAATTCGGCAAGTACTCCACCAGGAATAGTAGCTAAGAATCTTCCAGGTGATTCAACTTCTGCTTTGAATACTTTTTCACCATCTGGCGTTATAAGTGAAACTTCAACATTTCCTTCAGTTGCTGGTGTGTATGTATCATATGGATACAATACTTCTGATACGTTTATGTATACTGGTAAGTCTAATCCGCCTATAGCTGCAAAAGCCAAATCTACACTATCAACATTTAATCTTACTGTTTCAAAGAATTCATTCCAATATCCTCTTTCAAATGGGTATCTTTCATCTCTTATTGCTGTCAATTCAACATATCTAGCAACTGGATCATATTTTGACATGTAGAAAGGTCCGCTACCTATGTATGCATGTCCATATTTGTTGATAAAATCAAGTGCAGTTTGATATCTCTTTACAGCTTCATCAGGGGTTACATATTCATTGATATAAACAGGAACGTATTTTTCATTGATCATTTTTTGAAGCTCAACCTTAATATCATTAACAGCCGCAGTTTCAATTACATCGATTTCGTATACATTACCTTTTGCTGCAGTTGCTGAAAGTGTATAACCTCTTCCAGAAACTCCACCATGTTCTACCAATCTAGTTAAGGCTTCTACTATTTCCCAAGATACTCCTATAGGTTGACCTGATTGGGAAACAGAGAACATAGGTGCTCCCCAAGATGCTAAATACATATCATCAACAGGGAAGTTGTAATTAAACCAGACGGTTATAGAACCATCAGGATTAATTCTTCTTGCTACTTCTACTATTAATCCAGGTGTTGCAGAAGCAGAATAAGTTGGATCGTATCTTGTGTCATTAGCGTCACCTTGAGTTGATAGATCCCATGCATAAGCGAATGCATACATGTAATCAGCTAAGCTTTCTTGAATACCATGATTCCATATACCATATGTTATATCGTAAGTGCATACACTTAAAGACTTAAGACCAGGTTCAACAGGAACCCATTTTTTGCTAACCGTATCAAACTTTATTGCATCTTGAGGTACTTCAATTAAACCAACTAATTCTCCTTCTTCGTCTACTTCAAACTTTGTATCAAGAGTTTCTAGTCTTGGAATAACTTTTGCTGGTACAATATCAGCAGAAGCAGGACTTTCGAACATTCCGTAATCGTACATAGTGGAAGCTATATTGATAGAGAAAACATCGTTAAACCCATCGGTTCCAATTGGATCCCAAGCACTCATAAATAAAGCACCTTGTGAGGAAAACTGAGTAGCTCTTAGGATTCTATCTTTTGTGTCTGCAGTTATTACAGACCATTGATTTAAACCGTCTCCCAAACCATAAACCATTCTTCTATTGAAACGGTCTTTGTTAGCAACAAAGAATTGGTCTTGATAGGAGATGTAAATTCTTACAGAGTCTTCTAATCCGAGTTCTGTCGCTCTTAAAATAGAATCCCAATATTCTTCTTCTGTTGCAAAATTTCCACTGTATACTTTTTGAGTTAAATAATCAATTTCATCTTGTACATAATTCCAGTTTGCAGGATCTTGACCACCAGGCATGTTAGCATACCATGGGGCGTACATTTGGGCTACAATATGATGCCAGAACTTTCTGGTAGCTCCTGCACCCCAACCTTCGGTATAAATATGCCATTCTAGGTCTGCAGGATTTGAATAATAAGCAATCTGTATTGCTGTTCTATCTCTTTCTAACCTTTCAACTTTTATTCCAGCTTTTTCTATTTGATCTGCTATATATCTTCCAGCTTTAAGTCTTCCTTCAGGATCGTCTACACGAATCAGGAATTTTATAGTAACTGGTTCGCCATCAAAGGTCCACCATTGACCTTTTTTAACCAGCCTACCTTTGTTTTCAGGAAGGTTAGCAGCTTCGTTCATAGCGTTTTCTATTGTTTCAAGTGCTAGTTCTTCATTTCCTTCTGGGGCAAAACCCATTTTTGCTGCTATATCAATGTAAGGTTGTGTACCAGGTTGTCCTGGGGTAGCAACTGTGTACATTACTTCCCCAGCACCTTGCTGAATCTCATCGACAATATATTGTCTGTTTATAAGAAAGTTCATTGCAAATCTAACATCTTTGATTGCTAAAGGGTTAAAATATTCTTTATCTCCAACTTTTACTGTATATGGGGCAGCGTTTGGTACAGGATTAAAAAGCAAGGACCAAGAACCCGAAGGAATAGAATAGATATCAAGTTTATCAAGAGTAGATTGAGGTAAAGCATTGATAGTAGGAGCACCTACTCCTGAAAAAAAGACATCAACGTTACCTGCAGCGACATCCTGTATAGCGACGTCTTCTTGCATTCTAACATCGAAATAAACTTTATCTGGCATAGGTCCCTTTTCTGCAAAAGAAAAAACGGAAAGCAAACAAACTAAAGCGATTAACAAAACACTAACTTTTTTCATGAAATCCCTCCTCTTCAAAATAAATGAATTTCCTGTCTTCTGAAATTAAATACGTTATTTTAATGTATTTCAAAAGACGTTTTATGCCCATTGTATTCAACAGACCAACTTTTATCTGAAAAATTAGAACTTTTTCAGACATCCTTTAATATTATATACTATTTTAAATTAAAATGTCAAATAAAAGAAATTCGAATAAAGTAAATAATAAGTTATTATTAACAACTATTCCTAAAGAGTGAAGAAAATTTCAATTAAATTTAATTGAGTTAACATAGGAAAAAAATTTCAAGTATAATTTTTATAGTTTTTCCATAATTGAATAAATCTTTCCTTGATTTTCTTCTCATAACCAATGTCTTTTGGATGATAAAACTGTGTTTTTTCATAAGTTTCAGGCATGTAACTTTCTCTTACAAATCCACCATAGTCATGAGGATATTTATAATTTTCTCCAAATCCTTGCTTTTGCATTTTTTTATTGAGAGGATTAATTAATTTTTTAGGGATTTCAAAATTACTTTTGTTAATAAAATCTTTAGCTTTTGAATAAGCTAAGTAAGAAGAATTAGATTTAGGGCAAGCACATAGATATAAGGTTGCTTCAGATAAAGGAAGATAACATTCAGGATAACCAATATGTTCGGTTGCTATCATTGCAGAAACAGCTATATTTAAGGCATTTGGATCAGCTAAACCTACATCTTCTGCAGCAAGAATTACCATCCTTCTTGCTACATAAAGTGGGTCTTCCCCACTTTCTAACATATAGGCAAGATAAAGAATGGCAGCGTCTGGATCGCTGCCTCTTACACTTTTAATGTATGCAGAAATAAAACTATATTTTGCATTTTTGTTATAGTTTAGTTTGAAACCTGTAAAATCAGATAGAAATTGTAAGTCTATTTCGTTTATAGAAGCTTCTTTAGCTGTTTCAATTAAATTGATTATTCTTCTTAGATCTTTTCCAGCATAATCAACAAGGGCTTTCTTTGCTTCGTCGGTTATATTTATATCTTTATAATAATCTTTAATTCTTTCAAATAAAAGTTCATAATCTTTTTCAGATAATTCTTGGGTTTTAAAGATTAAAACTCTAGAAAGTAATGCAGGATTTATACTTATAGCAGGATTTTCTGTTGTAGCTCCTATGAGTGTTAAATCTCCTGTTTCAATACTTAATAAAAGTGTATCTTGTTCAGCTTTGTTCAATCTATGAATTTCATCAACAAACAGTAATTTAGGTTTGGAAAATAGATTATTTTCTTTTTCAATTATACTTTTAATAGTTTTTTTTCCTTCTAAAGCCCCTGAAATTGTATAAATATCATACAATTCTTTAATCTCGTTTAGTAGGGCTTTGACAATAGTAGATTTACCTGTTCCAGGTTCACCATATATTATAAAAGATCTGATTTTCTTATTTTTTATCCAGGTCTTAAGCACTTCTTTTAATTTTTCATTTCCTAAAATTTCATCGATGTTTTTAGGGCGTATCTTTTCATACAGAGGTTCTATACCATTCAATAGTGTTTTTCACTCCTTTTTTTAAATTGAATGAAGGCTGCCAATTTAAAATCTCTTTTGCTTTTTCGTTTGAAAGCACACTTACCTCTAAATCTCCAGGTCTTTTTTGCTGATAAATAGGAGTTTTTTTGTAATTAATTTCTTCTTTCATGATTTTAAAGAGTTCATTTATACTTGTTGCCTCATTGGTTGAGATGTTAATAATTTCGTTTTTTGCACGATCTAAAGATAAAATATTAGCTTGTATGACATCATAAACATGCACAAAATCTCTTATTTGTTCACCAGTACCATAAATTGTAACTTCTTGATTATTTAGCATATTTTCTGTAAATATAGCAACAACACCAGCTTCACCTTTTGGAGTTTGTTTAGGCCCATATACATTTGAATATCTTAATATAGTATAATCAAGAGAAAATTCCTTTGAAAAAAATTTTATGTAATGTTCACAAGCTAATTTTGAAATAGCATATGGACTTATTGGATTTGGACAATAATCTTCTGTTGTGGGAATAGGTGCATTTTCTCCATATATAGCACCACCAGAAGAAGAAAATATTATCTTTTTGATTCCATATTTTACAGATAAAGACAAAATGTTTAAAGTACCTAGAATATTTATTTCTGCATCTTTCTTTGGGTTCTCAACAGATTCTGGAACAGAAATTTGAGCAGCTAGGTGAAAGACATAGTCAAAATGATGGGTTTCAAAAATGATATCCATAACTTTATAATCTCTAATATCTTGTTGATAAAATAAAGCTAACGGAGATAACAAATTAATATTGCCTGTTGAAAGATTATCAACAACAACTACTGAATGCCCTTCTTCTAATAATTTGTCTACTAAATTTGAACCAATAAAACCAGCACCACCAGTAACAAGTATTTTATATTTGCTTTTATCCGCCATGATAACCTCCAATGATTTATCAGTAATTTTTATATAGTTACAATATACAATTATAATTTTCAGTCTTAATTATAACATGTATTTAACTTATTATTGAATTCTTATTTTTGTTATATACTCCTCTATTAAATTTCAAAAAGATATTTATGTTAAAAAAATCTAGAAACAATACTAATTTTGTGTTATAATTATTTAATAATTGTTAAAAATATTAGAAGTAGTTGTTTTGTTATGCATTTCTGTTCAAATACATCGGGATGTGTTTTTTATGGATGCTTTGGAATTTAAAAATAAGATACAAAAAATAGATCAAATTTATAGAAGTATAAGTCTATATTCACCTAGTGTAACTCATTTTCCCACCCATGCAAGTGTTTTTTTACTTGCGACCAGTCCCTTTAAAGATGGTTATAAAATAGTAGAATTGGGAAGTGGTATTGGTCATGTTTGTTTAGCTTTATCAAAATTAGTAGAAAATAGTTTGATTTATGGAATAGAAGTTCAAAAAGATTTGTATTTAGCTTCTTTAAAAAACATACAAAACAATTGTATTAAAAATGTTGAGTTTTATAACTTAGATGTTAAGGAAATTAAATCTCTTTTTACTGCTGAGTGTGCGGATTTAGTTATTTCAAATCCACCTCATTATTTTGATGGACTTAAAAGTGATAAAAAAGATAGAAGGGTTGCCAGGTCTGCCGACAACTTAAAGGTTATGGAAGATTTTATCTATGCGGCAAAGTATCTTTTGAAAAATAAAAGATTAGGATGTTTTGTAATTCATCCATCGATCTTATCTGACGTCTTTATATATTTAGAAAAAAATAATTTAGAGCCCCAACATATGTATATAGGATATGGTAATAAAAATAAAGATGCTCAACTTATATCGTTGATTTTTAGAAAAAATGGAGGAAAGAATTTTGTGATTCATCCTCCAGTTTTCTTTGACGATTTGAAATAGATTTTTAAAGATAACGTATCCCCAATTTCTTTGGTCAAAACACAACAGACTTACTTAAAGTAATTCATAATTAATAAGGTTTGCCCTTGAAAAGGTATAATTGAAAAAATTGAAACGTCTAACAAATTAATGTTTTAGAATTTCTAAAGTGGGTACAAAATAATTTTACATTTGAGGAGGTGTTGTTTTGGCTGAATATGAAGTATTTGATCCAGTAGATCCTAATGATGAGTTCAAAGAATATAGCAACGATAGAAAACATAGGTGGCGAAATATAATAATTCTTGTTATTATAATCGCTGTGGGAGCTTATCTTCTAACGGGGGTTTATCAAGTTGGCCCTTCTGAAGTAGCTTTAGTTAAAACCTTTGGTGCATACTCTTCAACAACTGGTCCTGGCATACATTTACATCTTCCTTATCCCTTTCAATCACATGTTATCGTAGATGTTAGAACAATAAATAAGATTGAAATTGGGTTTAGAACCACAAGTTCTGGCAGAACTACTTCTTATGTATTCGTTGAAGAAGAAGCGGAAATGATTACAGGAGATCAAAATATAATAAGTATAGAAGCTATAGTGCAATATAGAGTTAGTGATCCCGTAGATTATGCTTTTAATGTAATTCAGGGAGACGATTTAGTAAAATTAACTTCTGAGAGCGTTTTGCGAGAAATGGTTGCGTTATTAGAGTTAGAAAAAGTTTTAACTACAGAAAGAGATAAAGTAGCTATGGAAACTGCAAGAAGAATACAAGAAATCATGAACGATTATGAAGCAGGTATTCAGATAGAAAATGTTTACTTACAGGATGTTACACCACCTGATCCCGTAGTTCCTGCGTTTGATGATGTTAATAATGCTCGTCAAGATCAGCAAACTTCTATAAATGAAGCCCAAAGATATGCAAATGATGTAATTCCTCGTGCTGAAGGAGAAGCAGTAAAAATTTTAAACGATGCACAAGCTTATGCTTATGAGCAAATATCTAAGGCTACTGGCGAGGCTGAACGATTCAGAATAATGTTAGAGGAATACCGAAAGTCAGAGGAAATAACAAAGAACAGATTGATTTTAGACTCTATACAAAAAATGCTTGAAAATTCAAAAATAAAAGTTATATCTGAAAAAGGAGATACCTTAAACTTCATCAATATAGCTGAGGTTATGGGGGATGATTGAGATGACGAAAATGACTATTTGGGCAGTTACAATAATAATTGTATTTTTAGGGCTTTTCTTTGGATTAACATCTTTTTACATAGTAGAACAAACTCAACAAGCAGTTGTACTTAGATTTGGAGAGATTAAAAATGTAAGAACCGAACCTGGCGTTTACGTAAAAGCGCCATTCATCGACAATGTTGTCAAGTTTGAAAAAAGATTTATGATTTATGATATTCCAGTAGAAAGAGTCATTACTTTCGATAGACGTACTGTTCTAGCAGATACTTATGCAATATGGAGGATAGAAGATCCTAAAAGATTTATAGAAACATTGGGAACTATGGAGGTAGCAATGACAAGGATAGACGATATTGTTTATTCTCATGTTAGAGATGTAATAGGCACCTACTCTTTTTCAGAAGTATTATCTATACAAAGGCTTAAAATATTAGAAGAAATAAAAAAACGTAGTGTAAACTCTTTAAAAGATTTTGGAATTAGTATAATAGATGTTAGACTAAAAAGGACGGATCTACCTCAAGAAAATACTCAAGCTGTTTATGAAAGAATGAAAAGTGAAAGATATGCTATGGCAGCTCAACTTAGGGCTGAAGGAGAAAAAGAAGCTCAAAAAATGAAGGCAGAGGCTGATAAAAAAGTCAGCATAATAAAATCAGATGCTCAAAAAGAGGCTGAAATCATAAGAGGAACTGGGGAAGCTAGTGCTACTAATATATATTCAGAGGCATATTCACAAGATATGGATTTTTATGAATTACAAAAAATAACTCAAATTTATAAAGAATCATTTGAAAAGAGTATTTTGGTGATTCCAAACGATTCACCTTTGTTAAAATATTTCTATAATATGAAATAACCGTTGAGATTTTAGTATACACAAATAAATTATGGATTATTTTGAATTTATAATGGGTTAAGGGCGGAGCCCTCCCTCTTTCTCAGTTATAAGTACTAAATAAAGTTGCACTTATTAATAATCGTTTTTGAATTTTTAGTGGGTTAAGGGCGGAGCCCTCCCTCTTTCCCAGCTATAAGCACCGAAGAATTTAAAGAAATTAAAAGATAATGAAGATTAGAAGTTGGTAAGTATTTTGTAAAAAAATCAAATACGAAACTTATATATATATTGCAGATTTTAGAATTTCTAAAGGGAGGGTTTTAAACTGAATGTTTTAGATCTAATAACTCTTAAAGAAGTTTATAAAAAAAATAATCGAGAATTAATTGAATTTGTTGATAACAATACATTGCCCACAGTATTTAAAGAAGATTATGAAGAAAAGAAAAGAAATATATTTAAAAGATTAAATCAGGTCAAAGACTTAAAAATCTTGACTTATTGGGATGAAGCATATCCTGATCTTTTGAAAGAAACAAATGATCCCCCTATCATTATTTACTATTTTGGAGATATTTCTTTGATGAAAAGTATGAAAGTATCAATTGTTGGTAGTAGGAAGCCAACCAGTTATGGAAAAACGGTTTGTGAAAATATAGCAAAAACATTAGATAGTTATACCATTGTTAGTGGAATGGCTTATGGAATAGATTCTATAGCCCATATAAATTCTAAAAAGACTATAGCAGTTTTAGGAAATGGAATAGATGTTGTTTACCCCAAATCAAACGAGAACCTGTATGCCAGAATAAAAAATGAAGGTTTAATTTTATCAGAGTACTTTCCCGGAACTAGGCCTGCAAGGTATACATTCCCTTATAGAAATAGAATAATTGCTGGACTTTCAGAAAAAACCATTGTAGTAGAAGCTTCAAAGAAAAGTGGCTCACTTATTACTGCTAGGTATGCCCTAGATTATGGGAGAGAAGTTTTAGCTGTGCCTGGGGATATTACACGTATAAACTCATATGGAACAAATTACCTCATATATAGTGGTGCTACGCCAATAATTTCTTTAGAGCAACTTAGAGAATTATTCAGAGTTAACAAGACTTTTGATAATAACAATACAATCATAGAAGATAAAAATTCTATATTAGAGAATCATATACTTCAATCAATAATGAATGGGAAAGATAATTTAGATCTAATTTGTGATTCTATAAATGAAGATGTATCATTAATTTTATCAACTATAATGAAAATGGAAATAGAAGGTGTTATTGGTCAGGAAAATGGAGTTTACTATATTTTGAAAGAAGGAGAGTGATCCCATGCCAATATTGACTGATGATGAAATTAAAATGTTAATAAACGCAGAGTGCCATGATCCTTTTATCTATCTTGGTTTAAGAAAATTAGATGAAAAAAATCTTATTGTGAGAACTATTCAACCTTTTGCAAAAGAAGCTTATTTGATAACACAAGATAAGAAAATCAAACTAGATAAAATACATCCTAGCGGGCTTTTTGAAAAAAAGATAGAAGGAACAGAGTTTTTTGAATATGAATTTGAATATGTTGCCCAGGATGGACATAAATGGCGTACTGTCGATCCCTATTCTTTTCTACCTGTTATTTCTGAATATGATAGGTATCTATTTAATGAAGGGAATCATTATAAGATATATGAAAAATTAGGGGCACACCCTATGAAGATAAAGGGTGTAAATGGGGTATTATTTGCAACTTGGGCACCAAATGCCAAAAGGGTAAGTGTGGTAGGTAATTTTAATAATTGGGACGGAAGAGTTCATCAAATGAGAGTACTTGGTGTATCAGGCATTTGGGAAATCTTCATTCCAAATGTAGTGGAAGGGGATTTATATAAATTTGAAATTAAAACTCAAAATGGTGAGATACTTCTAAAAACAGATCCTTACGGAACCTATTTTGAAGTTCGACCTAACACTGCTGCTATAGTTTATGATGTAGACGATAAGCATAAGTGGCAGGATGAAGAATGGATGGAAAAAAGGGAAGGAATTAATTGGTTTGAAGAACCTATCTCGATATATGAAGTTCATTTGGGTTCATGGGCAAGAAAAGATGGAAATGAATTTTTAAATTATAGAGATTTAGCTCAAAAATTAGTTAAACATGTTAAAGAACATAATTTCACACATATTGAATTACTTCCTATAGCAGAACATCCTTTGGATATATCATGGGGTTATCAAGTCACTGGTTATTTTGCTCCAACAAGCAGATTTGGTAAACCCGAAGATTTTATGTATTTTGTTGATGTAATGCATCAAAATAATATAGGAGTCTTTATTGATTGGGTTCCTGGACATTTTCCAAAAGATTCGTTTGCTTTGGGTAGATTTGATGGGACAGCGCTATATGAACATTTTGATCCAAGGCTTGGAGAACATAAAGATTGGGGGACATATATATTTAATTATGGAAGGTACGAAGTAAAGAATTTCTTGTTATCCAATGCATTATTTTGGTTGGAAAAGTATCATATTGATGGATTAAGGGTAGATGCCGTTGCATCTATGGTTTATTTAGATTATAGTAGAAAAGATGGAGAATGGATACCTAATAAATATGGTGGAAGAGAAAATTTAGAAGCAATTGATTTTTTAAAACAATTAAATACAGTTGCTTACCAGTATTTTCCTGGAATCTTAACAATAGCAGAAGAGTCCACAGCTTTTCCTGGTGTAACAAAACCAGTTCACTTGGGAGGATTAGGGTTTTCATTTAAATGGAATATGGGTTGGATGAATGACACTTTAAGGTATTTTAGTAAGGATCCTATATTTCGAAAATATCATCAAAACGATCTGACGTTTTCTTTACTTTATGCCTTTTCAGAAAATTTTATCCTCTCTATATCACATGATGAAGTAGTTTACGGGAAAAGGTCTCTTTTAGAAAAGATGCCAGGGGATGATTGGCAAAAATTTGCTAATCTTAGGTTATTTTATTCTTATATGTATGCACATCCTGGTAAAAAGTTACTTTTTATGGGTGCGGAAATTGCTCAAAGAAAAGAGTGGGATTGTTTGCACAGTTTAGATTGGCATTTGCTACAATATGAACCTCATGAGAAAACTAGTGTTTTTTTAAAGGATTTGAACAAGATATATAAAAAATATAAATCACTTTTTGAGGTAGATCATAGTTATGATGGATTTGAATGGATAGATTTTAATGATACAGAAAACAGTGTTATCTCTTTTGTCAGAAAATCTAAAAATCAAGAAGAATTAATAGTTTGCATTTTTAATTTCACACCTGTACCGAGAGAAAATTATAGAATAGGAGTACCCAAAAAAGGTGTTTATCAAGAGATATTAAATAGCGACTGGAAAGAATACTATGGCAGTGGAATTGATAATCCAAAAGAGGTTTATTCACAAGATGTTCCAATGCATGGAAGAGAACAATCCATCATTTTGACTTTACCACCATTGGCTGGTATGTATTTTAAATATATAATAAAATGAATATAATGGAGAAGATGTAATATATGATGTTAAAAGCTTATGGGAAAGTTAATCTCTACTTAGATGTAATAAAAAAAAGGGACGATGGATACCATGATATATTAACCTTGTTTCAATCCATAAAAGAACACGATATTATTTATGTGGATTTTTCTGAAAAAGAATTTTTTGAAAGTGAACCAGAGTTGTCAATACCCTGGAAAGATAACATATTAAAACAAACAATAGAAATATTTAAAAAAGAAACCGGTATTTATGATTTTAACTTAAAAATAAAATTAGTAAAAAAACTCCCGCTTGGAGGGGGCGTTGGCGGCGGAAGTGCAGATTCCGCTGCTCTTTTAAGATTTTTAGCGAAAAATTTTAATATATCAGAAAGAGATATATTTGATATTGCCAAAAAAATAGGAAGTGATGTTCCTTTTCTATTAAATGGAGGAACCGCCATAGGAAGAGGTAAAGGAGATATTTTAGAGTATTTGGAACCGTTAGATATTAATATAAAATTATATCCGATGCCTTTAAGAATAGACACTAAAAAGATGTATGAACTATTGGATCAGCAATGGAAAGAAATAAAGCATAAAGGGGACCCCCATCTTCTATATTGTTCGTTAAAAAACAAAAACGTTGAAGTTGCTAAAAAAAACGCCTTCAACGTATTTGAACAAATTGTTTTTAAAATAAATCCTCAATTGCAAGAACAAAAACATGAGATAGAAAAAGAAAAAGGTACTATTTTTGCACTTATGAGCGGAACAGGAAGCACTATATTTAGAGTTTGTGAGTGAAATTATCAAATATGTTGCTTATCCAATTTATAGACAAAAGCTATGATTTCTGCAGCTATTTCATAAAGTTCAGAAGGTATTTCATCATCTAAATCAATACCATAGAAATCTTCTACAGCTTTTTCATTTTTGATAATGGGTATATTTTCCTTTTCAGCGATCTCCAGAATTCTTTGGGCTATCAGATCCATGCCTTTTGCTACTACTTTTGGTGCATTATCTACTCCTTTTTTATACCGTAATGCAACAACCTTCTTTTTCTCCATTATCTTTATCTCGCTTTTAAAGATAAAAAATCTTTTAGGGTTTTTATTATGTAGTCGATATCTCTTTTGGTAACCCAGTAATTTGTTACAAACCTAAACATTCCATTTTCAGGGGGATTAATTTTTATACCTTTATCCAAAAAGTAACTTACCATCTCTTCAACATTATCAATGTTCAAAGTGAAAAAAACCATATTAATTTGGATATCATCCAAATTGATAGATATTTCTGGAATTTTGCTCAATTCTTTTCCCATATATCTTGCATTTTCATGGTCTTCATGTAAGCGA
This sequence comes from Defluviitoga tunisiensis, assembly GCF_000953715.1. Lineage (NCBI taxonomy): Bacteria > Thermotogati > Thermotogota > Thermotogae > Petrotogales > Petrotogaceae > Defluviitoga > Defluviitoga tunisiensis. Next base: position 232,345 of record NZ_LN824141.1, on the reverse strand, counting down.
TCTCTCATTTTTTCTAGTGCAACTAATCCTGCTGCGGCTAAAAAACCTGCTTGTCTCATACCCCCGCCCATAAGTTTTCTTTTTTTCTTTGCCTTTTCAATAAATGACTTACTTCCTGCGACCATCGAACCAACAGGTGCGCATAACCCCTTGGATAAACAGAACATTATTGAATCACAATACTGTGTAATCTCTTTTGGATCAACTTTCAAATAAGTTGAGGCATTAAATATTCTTGCTCCATCTAAATGAACAGGGATTTTATTTTCTTTTGCTATTTCATGAATTTCTTTCATATTCTCAAGTGGGATAACTCTTCCGTTTGAGTGAGCGTTTTCTAAGCAAATTAACCCTGTTGAAGGAAAATGAATATCTTCTTCACCTTTCCTAATTTTACTCCTTACTTCTTGAGGAGACATAATGCCTTTATCACTTTTAATAGTCCTTAGTTGAACTCCAGCTATTACAGATGAAGCCCCAACTTCATGAATAACTATATGGCAACTATCATCTAAGATGACCTCATTTCCTCTTTCACAATGAGTGAAGATAGAAAGTTGATTTCCAAAAGTACCGCTAGGGACAAATAGAGCAGCTTCTTTTCCAACAATTTCAGCTGCATAAACCTCTAATTTTTTTATTGTAGGGTCCTCATCGTAAACATCATCTCCAACTACTGCATTATACATGGCGTCTCTCATCTCTTGAGTAGGTTGAGTTACTGTATCGCTTCTGATATCGATATATTTCATTTAAAATTCACCTCTTTATCATTTTCCTGCAAGAAGACTCCCACTTCTGTAAGTGGGTGATGAATTGCAGTTATAAAACATACTAAATCCTTTCCTAAACATATAGGGCTTAACTAAATCTGTTTTAACTGGCTTAGACATTTCCATTAGCTTAATATATTCACCTTTGTTCTGTACACCTTGAACTGAATATTTTTTGCTCTCAAAGGTAACAATATCTTTAGGCTGATAAGCGTATCTTTGCTTACGAATATTTCTTCTGCCTTTTGATTTTTTAGCTCCACGATACTTATGAAGATTTTCTTCATTTAAGTTTTTGTTCCGTGTCCTTCTACCACAGAAAAGCTCTTGTCCTGTTTTAATAGACTTATCTCTTATATCAACATATTTTGCATCATAGAACTTTTCGAGTGAACGATTGTTTCTCCTAATTTGCTCAAAATAGATAGGTTCTATTCTCTGTTGATTAATTCCACCTGCTATGCAAAATGCATCGTTATAATGTGTCTTTTCCAAACCAAGACTTACTCTTTTGGATTTTGTAATATAACCGTAAGTGTAGTCACACATCAGCGCATTGACCAATTTCCATCTTATAGTAGACATAAATGTTGCGTCCTTTAATGGTTTTTGAACAGGCTTCATTCCATACAATTTACCTCCATCAAGGTAAGTCAGGCCGAAGCCTGTAGGTCCACATCGCCAATGTTATAGCAGGTTTAATGGTAACAGCACTTCTCCTACCCCTCAGAGATGTTTAACCATTACCCTCAGAGCATGGGACTTGTGGAGCATCCCACGGTGACTATATATTCTGCTATAACTAATCATTAGCAAAAGCTAATGACATAGGCTAATCAACCGAGCTTGTATTTCTACAAGCCCCCGCCTCTAGGGGCGGTGGGTAATTGACATATGTTTTTACTTTATAATTCTTTTGTATTTATAGGTTTTGTAAAATGGACAATTATTTTGTCAGAAAAAGAAGTTAACAAAATAACCAATATCATTAAAATTGCTCCTATTAATTGAAGATATGAAAATCTTTCCTTAAGAAATATAAAAGAAAATAATGAAGCAAAAATAGGTTCTCCAATGAATATAAGAACAGTTGAATTAGAGCCAACAACTTTTTGATACTTCACTTGAACAAAATTAACTAAAACTGTGGCAATTATAGATGTGTATAATGTTGTTGCGATAATAGTGTTAGTTAAACTCCAATTAGAATTAAATGAGAGGAGTAAATTGATAACAGCTGCAAAAAGAAATTGATAAGCTAACAGCGAGGTTTCTTGAACTTTTTTAGAAAATTTAGTAATCAACACAATATGAAGTGCGAACAAAACGGCACCTATAAAAGTTAAAAAATCGCCAAAATTAAATCCTGATATACCTCCAAAAAGCATATAAGAACCAAGTAAAGATAAGGGGAAACATATCCATTGAATTAAATTTGGTTTTTCTTTTTCAATTAAGAAGGAAATTATCGGAGTAAATGGAATATAAAGGGATGTTATAAAGCCACTTTTAGATGCATCAGTAAAATTAATACCATAAGTTTGAAGAGCGTGACCTAATCCAAGGATGACTCCTAATATCATACCGTATTTAAACGATTGCTTTCTCCAAATTATAAATGAAAATATTCCAGCTATAAAAAATCTGACAAATAAATAAGGAAATGTATACTCGTCTGTCAAAACTGCTTTGTGAAGTGGAAAAGTGCTTCCCCATATTAGAGTCACTAAAAATAAGTTTATATATGCTTTATATTTTTGTTGCAATAGTATACCTCCACGTTAAAATGATAAAATATTAATTAAGTTGTTTTAAATGTTGGGGATATGTATCTATTTTACCATATAATTTATCAAATATTTTCTTTTTTGAAGGAATTGATTATTTTGTTTTGAACTATTATAGGTTTTATAACAAATAATATATATGTTGCAATATTAGTATTTTGTTGTATAATTGTAGAAAAGAAAAAAGGGGGACATTAACTTCAGATTAAAAAATCCAACCATAGGTTTTGTTGAATCTTTAGAAATCTCAGATTTTATTAAAGAATTTTCTTCAGAAGAAGAGGTAAAAATATGGGTTGGGACTGATAGCCACTCGAGAAATGGAAATGTGGTATTTGCAACTGCTATCGTTATTTATAAAACAGGAAGTGGTGGAACTTACTTTTATTATCTTACTCGAGAAAATAAAAGATATGATATGTATAATAGACTTATTAAAGAAGCGGAACTAAGCTTAGAAACAGCAAAGTTTCTAGAAGAAGAATTACAGTTAAAAAGGCCTGAAATACACTTAGATATTGGTTTGAACGGAAAATCAAAAGATATTTTTAATTCTTTAACAGGATATGTAAAAGGTCTTGGATATGATTGTAAGACAAAACCGTATTCTTTCGCTGCAACAAATATTGCCCATATTTATACTAAATAATATAAAATATTGGGTAAGTTAAAAGACATATAATGTTAACCTAAAATTATAATTATTCTGTTGATTAATCTTTTATTATTTGATATAATCTGTCTACACAAGTTTGTGTAGACAGATATGTTTAAATTATGGTTTCTTCAATCTTTAGGAGCATGAAATAATGGCTAAGAATAAAGTACCTATTTATAAGATTATCGCCGACGAAATAACCACTAGGATATATGAAGGAGTATATTCCTTAAATTCTTATCTCCCTTCAGAAAACGAATTGGCCGAAGAATTTCACGTCACTAGAACAACTATTAGAAAAGTTTTAGAAGTGTTAAAACATCAAGGTACAATAAAAAGTTATCCTGGTAGAGGATACAAAGTTCAATCATTACTATGGGAGCAGAGTTTACTTAAATTTTATAGTTTTGGTAGAAGCATAGCAACGAAGATTGAGAATTCTAAAACGAAGCTTATTTCTATTAACAAAGTTGACGGATTAGGAGACGTTGATAAATTTGAACAATTAGAATTATGGGAAATAACAAGGATTGGAATGGTGGGGGAGATCCCTCTAATTTTAGAAACTTCTTACATACCTTGTGATTACCTTAAAAAAGTTGATAATAAAAAACTTCTTCAAACCAAGTCTTTATATGATGTATTAGAAAGAGAAGGAATAAGGTGTGTCAGAGCCAAAGAGTATCTAGAACCAGTTTTACCTTCCTTAGAGGCTCAAAAACTTTTAGAAGTAGAAGAAAATGTGCCTCTCTTTCAAACAACTCGATATACATATGATTCTGATGATAGATTCGTGGAGTTCAGAGAAAGTTTAATTAGAGCTGATTACTTCAAATTTTACACTGAATTGAGTTTATAGTAGGAAGATCATATTTTAATTACTATAACTAAATTTAAAAAATAAATTTACTTCCCATGGGGTTTTATATATTTTCCCCTTTTTTTTATATAAATTTTTTAATAGAGATCACAGGAGACGATTTAATGACAACGAAAAAAGAAAAAAATAAATTATTCAGTATGTTTATAACCTTTTTAAAAATTGGCCTATTCACTTTCGGTGGAGGGTATGCTATGATTCCGCTGATGGAAAAGGAAATAGTAGATAATAATAAATGGCTTGAAAAGGAGAAATTTACAGAAACTGTTTCGTTAACTCAAACAATTCCAGGATCTGTATCAGTAAATTTATCTATTTTATTAGGATATAATATAGAAGGCATAATAGGTTCAATAGTCTCTGCAATAGGTGTTATTTTGCCTTCCTTTGTTATTATTTTATTAATTGCTCTTGCTCTAACAAATTTAGGAGAATTAGCTTTATTAGAAAAGGCATTTAATGGAATAAGACCGGCTGTTGCTGCATTTATTTTATATGCTGCATTTAGTCTTTCAAAAAGTATTAAATGGTCCACTGTTTTATTTCTAGTTTTTTTAATTTCTTTTTTATTAACAACCATTTTTAGTGTAAATCCAATTTATATAATAGCAGGAGCCTTTATAATAGGTTCTTTAAGTAATAGAATAAAAAATAAAGATAAATAATCATTGAAGAGAAGGGATTATCAACGATGCTTACTTTGCTAAAATTGTTTGGGACATTTTTTGAAATAGGTTTATTTGGATTTGGTGGTGGGTACGTAATAATTCCACTCATCCAAGAGCATTTGGTTAAGAATAATTGGATGAGTATTGAAGAATTTTTAAACCTTATAGCGATTGCTGAAGTAACCCCCGGTTCTATTTCCATAAATAGTGCAACTTACGTTGGATATAAGGTATATGGCTTTATAGGTTCTATAGTTGCAACTTTGGGGGTTGTTACACCATCTTTGCTTATAGGACTTAGTGTAGCTGCTTTTTTTAAAAATGGAACTGGGGATACCCAACAAAATATTCTTAAATTTTTATCCCCAGCAGTGATAGGTTTAATTTTAGGATCAGGATTTACTATAGGATTTACAAATATTACAACTCTAATTAATTTGTTGACTTTCATAATAGTTTTATTATTGTTGATATTTACTGATGTAAATCCGATGGTAATTATTATCGTAACGGCATTAATAGGTATAGTATTTGGATAAAAATTAACCAACAATAACTTTAAGGGTTTGAGGTAAAATTTCAAAATGAAATGGTGAATGTCCTAAAGATTCGCCATCAACCTCTAAATAGAGTTTTTCTTGTGAATAAACGTCAATTGTTTTTGCTCTAAAAGTTTTTACTGATGGGTTTTTTATAAAAGAGCCGTTATATAACCCTCTCAAATTAGCTAGAATTTTTAAAATTGATATGTCATCAACTACCGTCAAGTTGAAAAGCCCATCATTATAAATTGCATTTGGTGTAAACATCATACCCCCACCACTGTATCTACATATTCCAATATTTAAGGTTAAAGCTTTATTATTATAGACAATATGCCCATCTGCAATTATATTCACAATTGTAGGTTCATATGAAAACAAAGTTTTAACAAGATTGATAGAATAGGAAAGACTTGTGGCTAGTCTTTCCTTTTTTCTATTAGCTTTATAAGTTACCTCAGCATCAAAACCCATTCCTGCAATATTTATAAAAAATCTCTCTTTTTCTTTTTTATTTTGAATATACCTGACTTTTCCTACATCTTGTAAAATATATTTTTCGTTTTTTAAAATATTTACAGATTCATTATAATCCTCTGGAATGCCAATTGTTTTTCTCCAATCATTACCTCTTCCGGTACCTATTGAACCTACAGCAATTTCAGTAGGTTCCACAAAATTCTGTATTAAGATTGCATTTACAATTTCATTTAAAGTGCCGTCTCCGCCTACAGAAACTAACTTTCTATATCCTTTTTCTATTCCTTTCATAGCTAATCTAAATCCATCAAAAGGCTTTTCTGTAAAAACATAGTCAAACTTAAGATCATTACTTTTTGTTAAAAGAGGATAAATCTTTTTCTCCCAAATTTTTAAAGATCTTCCACCACAAGCTTTTGGATTAACTATAAACAAAATTTTGTCCTCTATCATAAGCTATCATCTCGCCTTCAACTTATTTGACTAATTTTTATATGATATATCTTTTAATAAAATAAAAATCCCATCTATGGTTAACACACTGCTAAAAGCTATTGTTCCAAGTTTTCCACCTATTCCTCCAAGATTACAATAACTGCAAGTGAAAAAAATAGGTACTATGAAAGAAATCAAAATCATTTTATACCAATTCTCTCTCTTTTTTGAACTCATTCCAGCAAATGTAGCAGCCATAATAACCGAAGGTGATATGTTTTTTAAATCAGGAATTATTACAGGCAAGATTAAAGCACCTATCAAACTTATTAAAGCAGATGATAAAACAGGATCTAAAGAAAAATAATTGTAAAGGACATAGGTAGTTATTGCACCTATAAAACTAATTAATAATAATTCGTATCCAATTTGATAATTAAATGAAGATTGTAAAAGAGTTAAATCAAAAATTAAATAAGTAATAAGCCACGAACTAAAAGCTATTGTCCCTAATTTTCCTCCAGCTCCCACAAATATTTCTTTAGATAATTCATAAATAAATCCCGCAATTATACAAGCAGCACAAATATGATAAAAATTATGAGAAAAATCAGGAGAAATCATGCCTACAAAGGCTCCAGTATATATAGGTAAAGAGTACTTAGGAAAAAAGATAGAACCAATAATTCCGATTAAACTGGCTGCAATGATTGAACCTTGGCTTAAATATATGTTCAAAAAATAAGTTGAAAGTGCACCACCGAAAACACACAAAAGAGACAAAAAATTGAAAGTAGTTTTAGTTTTTGAAGATTTTTTTATGGCTTTAAATTCAGTAAAAATAGCATATAAGATGCTAAAACCAAACACTAACAAAAGAAAAAAAGCAGTTAAACTAAACTTGAAAGAAAAAATAATTGAATAAATTACTAAATACAGCATAGAAGCACTCAATATAAAAAAAGAAATATATCTAGCCCACATACAGATCCACCCCTCAAAGTATTTAATACCAACAACACAAAATAATTCTATCATAAAATATTCTTAGTTTCCACTTACAAGAAAAGTCATTTTTAGAATTTATATTGAAAAAAGTCTCTATTTAGTTATAGAAAGCAAGCTACTCATTTCTCAGATCTATTTGAGAATTAAATACAGTATAATTGTATATTGAATATATAATTAATTGAATAATTAAAACAAAAAAGCTACAAGAATAATTAAAAGAAAAATAAATTTAATAATGGCTTTTTTCAGAAAATAAGCATTTGTATTTATAGTGGGTTCAGGACATAGGCTCCTTTCTTTTTCTCGGTCAAATTCCGAAGAATTTAAAGTAATTCATTAATTGTGGATTATATAGGGACTTTATAAATCATAATTTTCAAGAAATCAAACATTTGAATTTTATAACGGGTCCAGGGCGTAACCCTCCCCCTGCCTTGGTACAAGTACCGAAAAATTCAAAAAATTCAGGATTAGTAAGGATTAGAACTGAGGAGGTATTTTGTAAGAAAAATCAATTCTAAAACATATATATAATCAGGATTTTGAAATTTCTAAAGTATGTAATTTTCTATTAAACGAGGAGGATAAAAAATATGTTGGAAAAATTACAAAGCATCACAAAAAATAAATTAGCAAATGGATTATGGTCAATAAAAAAGAATGAGGAAGTATCTTTATATCAAGTTCAAGAGATGTATTATTTTGAAGATCATGAAAGAAAATTTAAACCAGACTTTGATGACTCAATTAAATGGGGAAAAATTACAAGTGGGCAAAGATGGGGAGGATACGATAAGATTTTTTGGTTTAAAGCTGAAATAACCCTTCCCGAACATTTACAAGAAGGAAGGATTTTTTTAGTCCCCTCTCTTGCAAAAACTAGTAATTTAGATGTAGTTCCAAATTATCCAGAATCACTACTTTTCATTGATGGAATTGCACTTCAAGGTATCGATAAATATCACAAAGGTATATTTTTAGCTCAAAAATGGATAGAAAAGAGATCTTTCTCTATATATATTAGGTCTTGGACAGGATTAAGAGGGGAACTTGATTATACGTTTTTTGGCTTGGAATTTTTTGATGTAAATCCTGTTGCACAAAAATATTATTTCTTGGCGAAAAACGTCTTAGATACAATTGAAGAATTAGATAAAAATGATATTGCCAATTCAAGGTTGTTAAATATTTTGAACGATTCATATAAAAAAATAAATTTTGCTTATCCTCGATCTCAAGAATACTATGATTCTATAGATGAAGCGCTTACTTGCCTTCAAGAAGGGCTCGGGAAATTAAATTTTCTAAAAAGGGAAATCCCTAGGGTTATTGTAACTGGTCATTCTCATATAGATATGGCATGGTTATGGAGGGTTCTTCATACTAGAGAAAAAGCACAAAGAACATTTGCAACTGTTTTAAATTTAATGGAAGAATATCCCGAATATACATTTATTCATTCTTCTCCATGCCTATATAAATATTTTAAAAAAGATTATCCGGAATTATACGAAAAGGTTAAAGAAAAAATAAAAGAAGGAAAATGGGAAGCAACAGGTGGCATGTGGGTCGAATCTGATTCAAATATTTCACCTGCTGAATTTCTTATAAGGCAAATTTTATTTGGGAAGAGATTTTTAAGAGAAGAATTCGGAGTAGACTCAAAAGTTGTTTGGCTACCAGATGCATTTGGATACACATATTCTTTGCCTCAAATAATTAAAAAATCAGGGATGAAATATTTTGCTACTACCAAAATAAGTTGGAACGAAATAAACAGGTTTCCATTCGACACTTTTTGGTGGAAAGGAATAGATGGAACGGAAATATTAGCTCATTTTATAACTACACCAGATGAAAATAATTATTTTTATACATACAATGGTATGCTAGAACCGTTTACTGTACAAGGCATATGGGACAACTACAAGCAAAAAGATATAAACGAAGAGCTGCTTTTAGTTTTTGGCTGGGGAGACGGTGGAGGAGGTCCAACGTTTGAAATGTTAGAAAACTATGAAGCCATGAAGCAAATTCCCGTGTTAAACGATATTGAAATGGGAAGTGTGGAAAAATACTTTGAACGATTAGAAAAACGAATACAAAATGAAAATGTTCCTGTTTGGGACGACGAACTTTACTTTGAACTTCATAGAGGTACCTATACTTCTCAAGCTTTTATAAAAAGAGATAATAGAAAGTCAGAGGTTTTATATCACAACGCAGAATTCATAAATTCAGTTGCTAAGTCTTTGTTTGATGATTATGAATATCCTAAAGATTCATTAAATGAGGGATGGGAATTACTTCTTTTAAATCAATTTCACGATATTTTGCCAGGTTCTTCTATCAGAGAAGTATACGAGGACGCTCGAAAAGATTTTGAAAAAATAAAAGGAATTGCCAATAATGAAATACAGAAAGCAATCTCTTTGATTTCAAATCATATAAAAACCCAAGAGGATAGTGTTGTACTTTTTAATACTACAAATTTTGAAAGAGAAGAGCTTATTGAATTAGAAAATGGGAAAAAAGCTATAATAAAAGGTATACCTCCCCTAGGCTATAAAACTGTAAGTTTGTCTGAAATAGAAGAATCAAATTCAGAGAATGAAAAAATAAAGGTTAGCAGGGATATTATAGAAAACAAATTCTATATAATAGAATTTAATGAAAGAGGACAAATCAAGAGATTATATGATAAAGAAAATCAAAGAGAAGTATTAGAAGAAGGAAAATGTGGTAATGTATTACAAGCTTTTGAGGATAGACCATACTTTTTTGATGCTTGGGATATCTCGCCATATTTTAATGAAAAGATGAAGGAAGTTACAGATTTAGTGGAAGTAGAAGTAGAAGAAAGTGACAATTATAGAGGTATATTAAAATTTACCTGGAAATTTTATGAGTCAAAAATCGAACAAAGAGTTATAGTTTACAATCATTCAAGAAGGATAGATTTTGATACAAAAATTGATTGGAAAGAAAAGCAAATTCTTTTAAAGGCGGCATTTCCTGTTAATATTAGAAGTACAAAAGCAACTTATAATATCCAATTTGGTAATATAGAACGATCAACAACAAATAATACTAGTTATGATATTGCGAAATTTGAGGTTCCTGCACAAAAATGGGCAGATTTATCAGAAGGTAACTATGGTGTTTCTATCCTAAACGACTGTAAGTATGGTTATGATATAAAAGATAATATTATGAGAATAACTCTTTTAAGATCTCCGGTAGATCCTGATGAAACGGCTGATAGAACAGAACATAGATTTGTATATAGTCTTTTGCCTCATTATAAAACGTGGAGAGAAGCTCAGGTAATTGAAGAAGCATATAAACTTAATTATCCAGTTATTGTAGAAAAAACTGATATGAATAAAAAAGGAAAATTGCCCAACAGTTTTTCTTTCTTTAAAATTAGTGATTCTGATATAATAGTTGAGACTATTAAAAAGGCCGAAGATGATAATTCTATAATTATTAGAGTTTACGAAAGTAAAGGTAATAGAAAACAAGGTGTATCATTAACCTTCTATAAAAATATAAAAAATGCGTGGGAAACAAACTTAATTGAAGAAGAAGGAAAACAAATATCTTTTGAAGATAACAAGATAGTATTTAATATAAACCCATATGAAATAAAAACGTTTAAAGTAGATCTATAACAATTTTGCTTTTGAAATAGTTTATAAATTTCAAATGATACTTGTGTGTCTTCATTCAACATTTTAGGAGCTTCAAATAATGAAAAATTCAAAATTACGGGTATGCAGTTTTAACATACGTTATGACAATATATTAGATTTTGGAGTAAGATCATGGAAATGCAGACGAAACATAGTAGTTGGACTGTTAAAGTATCATAATATGGATTTGATAGGATTTCAAGAAGTATTAAAAAATCAATTGGAATATTTAAGTGATTATTTAGATGAGTATGATTATGTTGGAGTCGGAAGAGAAGATGGCATAGATAAAGGAGAATTCGTTCCTATATTTTACAAGAAAGATAAATTCATACTAGAGAAATGGGGAACGTTTTGGTTATCTGATACACCTGAAGTTAAGGGTAGTATAGGTTGGGATGCAGCATGTGTAAGGATTACAACATGGGCTAAATTTACATTGAAAGATGTGAACAATTCTCTTCTTTTCTTCAATACTCATTTTGACCATTTTGGGCATAAAGCGATGTTAAACAGCGCCTATTTATTACTCGAAAAAGTTAAAAATATTGCTAAGGATGTTCCTGTAATTATAGTTGGGGATTTTAACAACACAGAAGATAGTTTGGTATATAAAATTTTAACCGAAAAAGCAGAAAAAGATTTGAGAATTACTGATTCAAAATATGTAAGTCTTAATGGCCATTATGGATGTAGCTTTAGTTTTCATGATTTTAATGCTGCAAAAATTATTTATAAGCTGTCAAATTCAAAGAGAAACAAAGACAAAAAGATGAAATATCTTATAGATTATATTTTCATAAAAAACAATATTAAGGTTATAAATCATGGTATTTTGCCTGATAATTGTGACGGCATTTTTCCGTCTGATCATATGCCAGTTATATGTGATTTAGAGATTCTTTCAAATTCCCCTGATTAATTTCAGGGGAATTGTTAAATAAACAGCATTAAGGGATCAAATAATTATTTATTGGTGCATTGAAATTTTACATTTAGAAGAACAATAAGGTAGAATTTTCTTTGACTTTAGTATAAGTACTAAATAATTTAAAAATTGAAAGATAGACGGATTCCCAGTTTTAAAATTTATAAAGAGTCTATTCATTTCATGTTAGGAGGATAATTTATGATACCAGTTCCTAAGAAGCTTACTTTACTTGAAGGGATTTTTGAAATACCTGATAAAGGAAAGATTTATACTTCAGTAGATACCTTTAAGTTAGCAGAATTAGTAAAAAGCATTTTTTCTGAAAAAAAACTAGAACTTACAACCTATAATGACGGCACATCAATTATTGAACTTATGATTGACGGAAACGTAGTGAACAGTTCACAAGGATATAAAATGAGAATTATAAAATCAAAAATTATAATTATTGGGGCGACACATCAAGGACTATTTTATGGAATCCAGACATTAAAACAACTATTTAGAGAGCATGGTTATCAAATTCCTTCAATGATAATTGAAGACGAACCTGCTTTTAAAAATCGTGGTTTTATGCTAGATATAAGTAGAGATAGAGTACCTACGATAAGTACTCTTAAAAGTTTGATTGATATATTAGCTGAGCTAAAATACAATCAATTTCAGTTATACACAGAGCATACCTTTGCATATACTAATCATGAAATTGTATGGAAGGACTATTCTCCATTAACTTCTCAAGATATTCTTGAACTTGACAATTATTGTAAAGAAAGATACATAGAATTAGTTCCAAACCAAAATTCTTTTGGACATATGGAAAAATGGCTAAGTCATGAAGAATATAAATATTTAGCAGAAGCTCCTAATGGTTTTATTAAACCATGGGGAGAAAAGTCAGGACCCTTTTCTCTATCTCCTGCTGTTCCTGAATCCATCAAATTTGTCAATAGTTTATTTGATGAGCTTTTACCTAACTTTACAAGCACAAAAGTAAATGTTGGTGGTGACGAAACATTTGATTTAGGGTTAGGTCGCTCTAAAGAACTTTGTGAAAATCTTGGAAAAGGGAGAGTTTACTTAAACTTTTTGCTAGATATATATAAAATAATTAAAAAACATGATAGAACAATGATGTTTTGGGGAGACATAATAAAAAATTATCCTGAACATGTAGAAGAGCTGCCTGATGATGTTATTTCATTAATATGGGGATATGAAGCCAATCATCCTTTTGAAAAAGAATGCTCTCTCTTTGCAGAAAAAGGTTTGACATTTTACGTTTGTCCTGGAACTTCTTCTTGGAATTCTTTTGTTGGAAGAAGTGATAATGCTCTAGAAAATATAGAAAACGCTGTTTTAAATGGGAAAAATTTAGGTGCAAGTGGAGTACTTCTCACTGATTGGGGTGATAATGGTCATCCACAACATTTACCTTGTTCAGTTATTGGTTTAGGATACTCCTCAACACTTGGATGGAATCCCTCAAATAAGCCTTTTATTAACGAGTTTTTGAAAGATATAAATATCCATGTTTTTCATGTTAAAGATGACATTTCCCAAATATTATACAATTTAGGTAATCTTTACAAAAATATTGGAGTTGAAATTCATAATTCAACCCCTTATTTTTTAGCGTTATTATTTCCTGAAAGAATTATAAGTTCAAACGAGATGAACAATGTGAATGTTGAAGGAGTTAAAAAATCAATTGATTTAGCAGAAGAGATTATACAAGAATTATTTAAAATAAGAAATAATTCCGACAAAAAATTGCTAATAGATCAAATAATAAATAATACTGAAATGGCTATTCTTGGAATGAAAGTGATTCTACTTATTAAAAAATATATGAATATTGTATCAATTCCAGAAAATGAATGGATAATTTTTAAAAAGGAATTAAATAGTGTAATTAATGATTATCAAAAATTGTGGCTATCTGTAAATAGACCTGGAGGACTAGAAGATAGCCTGAAGAAACTATCTAAAATTTTACAGTTGAGAAATTAATTATATAGGCGGAGAATATTCTCCGCCTAATTTATTTATACGTGATTAAAGCCATTCTCTTTCTAAGTAATGAGTATGTAATAACTTGTGAGCCTTGTCACTACCAGGTTTTTCTAAGTACTCATTGTATAGTCTTAATATGTATGGATTTTCGTGCGATTTTCTAATTACTTTTGTTCTATCGATTACATTCAGGGCATCTATTCTTTTTTTAATGACCTCAAAATTTCCATGATGATAAGGTTGACCTCCTCCACCAACGCAACCACCTGGACAGGCCATAATTTCAATCAAATGTAGATCTATTTTTTTGTTTCTTATCGCTTCTAACAATTTTCGAGCGTTTCCTAAACCATAGGCTACACCAATTTTTATGATTTGGCCGTTAATTTCTACTTCTGCAACTCTTAAAGATTCATAGCCGTGTAGTGCCTGAAATTCGACTGTTTTTAATTCTTTTCCAGTTAACCATTCATATGTAGTTCTTAAAGCTGCTTCTGCAACACCTCCTGTTCTACCGAAGATTGCAGCTGCACCTGTAGATTCTCCAAGAGGATTGTCATAAGCCCTTTCTGGCACAGTTGTAAAGTTAATTCCTGCTTCTTTTATCATTTTTGCTAATTCTCTGGTTGTTAAAACATAGTCAACATCTTTATAATCTGGGCTAGAGTTTATTTCTTTTCGAGAAGCTTCGTATTTTTTGGCTAAACAAGGCATAATAGAAACTACTGTAATATCTTTTGGATCAAGATTAGCTTTTTGGGCGTAAAAACTTTTTACAATAGCGCCAAACATTTGTTGAGGGGACTTTGCAGAAGAAGGCATTTCTATTAAATCTGGGAATTGATGTTCTAAAAACTTTATCCAACCAGGACAACATGAAGTCAGCATAGGCAAAAAGCCATCATTTTCAAGTCTTTCTTTGAATTCTGTAGCTTCTTCGATTATAGTAAGGTCAGCTCCAAAATTTGTATCAAAAACTTTATCAAATCCCAACAATTTTAACGCCCCAACTAACTTTCCTGTAGAAATAGTGCCTGGTTCAAATCCAAACTCTTCTGCCAAAGCTACTCTAACAGCAGGTGCTGTTTGAACTACAACATGCTTTTTTTCGTTTACTAAATCTTTCCATACATAATCTATATATGAATCCTCTTCTAATGCACCTGTTGGGCAAACAGCAACACATTGACCACAGAAAGTACAAGCAGTCTCTTCTAAAGGTAAATCAAAAGTAGGTTTAATAACCGCATTGAAACCTCTGTTAACAGCAGATAATACGCCTACAGTTTGAAAATCATTGCACATTGTTTCGCATCTCCGACACATAATACATTTATTAGGATCCCTTATAATTGCCTTTGAAATATCTTGCTTATAGTTTGTAGTTTTTCCTGTGAATGGATTTTTCACTATATTTAGTTCAGATGCAATTCTTTGAAGATCACACTCACCATTTTTGGGACATTGTAAACAATCTTGTGGATGATCTGATAGAAGTAATTGAATAGCGGTTCTTCTTGCTTCAACAGCTTGCCTTGAAAGTGTGTTAATTCTTAATCCTTCTGAAACAGGTGTAGTACAAGCAGGGGCTAACGATTTTCTACCCTCTATTTCAACCATACAAACCCTACACGATGAAGGCTTGTTTTCTATGTTAATATCTTTTAAATTCAGATAGCATAAAGTTGGTATGTAACCACCAAACTTTTGAACTGCAGTCAAAACAGTATCGTTTTCAGAAGCTTCAAACTCATCTCCATTTATATAAATCTTGGGCATCTAAATATTACCTCCTGATTAGACAATTTTAATTGCATTAAATCTACAAGTAGAATAACAAGAACCACATTTAATACACTTTGTTTGGTCTATAAAATGAGGTTTCCTCAATTCTCCACTTATAGCCTGTGTTGGACAGACTCTGGCACAAGCGGTACAACCTTGACAGTTTTGTGGAATAATTTCATATTTTATTAGATTCTTACAAATACCTGCGGGACACACCCTATCTAAGATATGAGCTTTATACTCATCTTCAAAATACTTAAAAGTAGATAGAACAGGGTTAGGGGAAGTTTGTCCCAATCCACATAAAGAAGAATTTTTAATGACATTAGATAAGGAAATCATTCTATCCAAGTCTTCTAAATGGGCGTTTCCAGAAGTTATTTTTTCTAATATTTCTAACAACCTTACATTACCAATTCTACAAGTGGTACATTTTCCACAAGATTCATCAACTGTGAATTGAAGATAGAATTTTGCTACATCTACCATACAGGTATCTTCATCCATAACAATCATTCCACCAGAACCCATCATGGATCCTAATTTTTGAAGGCTGTCATAATCTATAGGAGTGTCAAGATATTCACTTGGAATACAACCACCTGAAGGACCTCCGGTTTGTACCGCTTTAAATTTTTTATCCCCTTTAATTCCACCACCAATATCAAAAATAATTTCCCTTAAGGTTGTTCCCATAGGAACTTCAACTAACCCAACATTTTTAACGTCTCCAGCTAAGGCGAAAACTTTTGTGCCAGGAGAATTTTTAGTACCATATTGTCTAAACCAATCTGAACCATTAAGTATAATTGGGGCAATGTTAGCGAAAGTTTCAACATTATTTATTAAGGTGGGTTTCCCCCACAAACCACTAGTAGAAGGGAAAGGAGGTTTATTAGTTGGTTCACCACGTGAGCCTTCAATGGAGTGAATTAAAGCTGTTTCTTCTCCACATACAAAAGCTCCAGCACCTAACCTGATTTCTATGTCGAAAGAAAAATTAGTACCTAGAATGTTTTCTCCGAGTAATCCGTATTCTTTCGCTTGAGAAATAGCTATTTTTAATCGTTCCACAGCTAGTGGATATTCTGCTCTAATATAAATAATACCTTTCTTTGCTCCTACAGCATAACCCCCTATTGCCATTCCTTCAAGAACTGAATGTGGATCTCCTTCCAAGATTGATCTATCCATAAAAGCGCCAGGGTCCCCCTCATCAGCGTTGCATATTACATATTTTTCATCACTTTTTGCTTGCAAGGTAAATTTCCATTTTAAACCTGTTGGAAATCCACCTCCACCTCTACCACGCAGGTTGGAAGACGAGATTATATCAATAACTTCTTCTCTAGTAGATTCTAGAGCTTTTGCTAAGGCTAAATAACCATCTTTTTTTAAGTAATCTTCTATGTTTTCTGGATTAATATTTCCTGCGTTTCGTAATACAATACGTATTTGTTCACACATTATTTTACCTCCAGTTATAAAACTATTCCTATTTAAATTTTGATTTTTAAAGAAATGAAAATAGAGCCATTGCTTATAAACCTGCTTTAATTAAATACTTTACTTATAAAAACTAATTATAAAACTATCTTGTGAGTTTCGGGAATAACAAGTTCCTCAACGATTTTACCCTCGATCAAATGTTTATATACAATGTCTCGGACCTTAGATTTTGTCACAAAACCATACAACACAGGTTTGTTTCCAGGAACATTAACTTCAATTGTTGGTTCTGCATAACAATAACCCAAACATCCTGTTCTTATTACCTCAACGTTATCCAGTTTTGCCTCATTAATAACGTTTATTAGTTCATCAAATGTTTCATCTGCACCAGAAGATATTCCGCAGGTTCCTAAAGCAACTTTTAAATAAGTTTTATTTTTTGATGCATTATTTTTAAGTTCTGAAACTAAATCTCTTAATTCCTTGATACTTTTTAATTTAGGCACAAATGTTCCCTCCATTTATATAAAATTATCAACCTACTTCATACGAAAATAGTATGTTCTTGTAGAGGATTTAGGTTATTTTTCTTTATTTGTATATTCTCTTAGTATTTTCCTGACATCAGATACTTTTAGTCTTCCATAGGTCTTTTCACCAATTTTAACAACCGGAGCTAATCCACATGCCCCTAAACATCTAACAGGATGAATCGAAAATAAACCATCTTCTGTGATTTCTTCGGGTTCAATATTTAATATCTTTTTAAATTCTTCATAAATTGAGTTTGCACCAGCAACATAACAAGCTGTTCCTAGGCATATATCGATTGGATATTTTCCACGAGGTTTTGTGGAAAAGAAATTATAAAATGTTACAACTCCATAGACTTTAGAAACATGAATTTTTAATTTCTTAGCGATAAGTTTTTGAACTTCCATAGGAATGTAACCTATATCTTCTTGCGCTTTATGAAGAATCTGAATAAGCAAACTTTTTCTTTGTTCGTCGGGGTAATCATTTACATTAACAGTATCAAGATACTTACGAAATGCTTCTAATTTAGTTTCATAGAGTTTTTCCATTAACAGTTTTCCTCCTTAAGAAAGTAGGTATGTACTCACTTTAGAAATTCTAAATCATTATTATATATATGTTTTAGAATTGATTTTATTACAAAATATCTTCTCAGTTCTAATCCTTACTAATTCTAAATTTTTTGACTTTTTTGGTACTTGTACCGAGGCAGGGGGAGGGCTCCGCCCTTGACCCGTTATAAATTCAAACGCTTACTTTTAAAAAATCTTCATTTCTAAAGACCTTATCTAAACCTCATTTTAAAAATTTTAAAGTCTTATTTGAAGGTGTGCCTATTTATTAAGTAGCGAATAAGTTAAAAAAATCACTTGCGAAATCAGCAAAATTTTAAACATTCTATCATATTTTTAAATATATTGGTTTAAAAAAATCTGAAAAATATATTACTTTTTATATACTTATTACTTTATAAGTAATAAGTATAATTTGTTGAAGAATATAAAATGGTGATTAAAAATTAACCCACACACCACCTTGGTTTGAACTTTCCAAACATTTTTCTACGAAACGCATCCCTTGAACACCATCTTCTACCGTAGGAAAATCGATGTCTGAAGGCGTAAGAATTTCACCTTGTTTTCTTTTATATATAGCGTCAACAAATTTATCATAAATTCTAGCAAATGCCTCAACATATCCTTCTTGATGTCCCCCGGGGGCTACATATTCATCTTTTATATGATCACTTACTTTATCATTTCCTCTAGATATTATTTTAAAGGGCTCATCAATTGTTGATAACCTTAAATAATTTGCACGCTCTTGAGACCATTCTATAGAACCTTTTGTACCGTATATACCAAAATTTAGGTTATTTTCATGACCAATAGTGATTTGTGAAGTCCAATATATGCCTTTTGAATTATTGTCGTAGTTTACAAGAATAGAGGCATTATCGTCTAGTCTATCTTTTTCTATAAATTTATCCATTCGGGCGCATAAAGAATGGATTTTAAGATTAGTTACATAAGAAATCAAATTTTCTACATGAACTCCTATGTCAGCAACGCAATTTGATAAACCAGAAATATCAGGATCAGATCTCCATTCATGACGAGGAACTTTTCCTATAAAGGGAACTTTTGCCATCCATTCGCTTATATATTGAGAATTGACAAATCTTACCTCACCTATTTTACCGCTTTTAACTAATTCTCTTGCATATCTAATCATTGAGTAACCAGTATATGCGTAAGAAACCGCAAAAAGTAAGTTATTTTTGTTTGCTAATTTTTGCAATTCTAAGGCTTGGTTCAATGTTACTGTTAAAGGTTTTTCACACATAACATTTATCCCATTTTCTAGAAAGCTTTTTGCTATATCGTAATGGGAATTATTAGGCGTTACTATCACAACAAAATCAATTTTATCATTTCGTTTACTCTCTTTTTCTGCCATTTCTACGTAATTATTGTACAGCCTTTTTTCATCTAACTTTAGTTCTCTACCAGTAATCAAGGTATTTTTAAAATTTCTTGAAAAAGATCCAGCAACTAGTTCTACCTTGCCATGGAGATTTAAAGCTTTTCTATGAATAGTGCCAATTTGGGATCCCTTACCTCCCCCAACCATACCGTAAGTAAGCTTTTTAGTCATATTATTTCCTCCTCTAATTAAATTTTACCCATGTACCTTTTTTATTACTTTCTAGACATTTTTCTATAAATTTCATACCTCTTACACCAGAATTAATACTTTGAAAATGAGCATTAGAATTAGTGATTTTTTTGCCATTTTTTTTATTTATTAAGTCAGTAATGAAAAGTGAATATAGATTTTTAAAACCTTCATTAGTCCCATCTAAAATTTTATCTTCCTTTTTTATTAGTTTATAAGAATCTTCAAATATTATATTTAATGTATTAGCATGTTCATAGCTCCATTTTAAACTTCCTTTAGAACCATAAATTGAAAAATTAAAGTTATTTTTTTCTCCCATTGCGATCTGTGACATGCAGTAAATTCCTCTTGCACCATCTTTAAAATTAACCATTACAATTGAGTTGTCTTCTAGTTTTCTGGGTTTAACAAATGTATCTAATTTTGCACATAAAGATTGAATATCCTTTTCTATTAAGTAAGAAATCATATTTTCCACGTGACTTCCAATATCAGCAGTTGTGTTTGACAAACCACTTTGAGAAGGATCTAAACGCCAGTTAGATTGTTTATTTTCATTTTCTAGGGGTTTAGCCAGCCATCCCTGAAGATATTGAGCATTTACCATTCTTATTGAACCTATTTCTCCAGATCGAATTATTTTTCTTGCTATTGGAATTACAGGAAAAGCTGTATAAGAATAAGTAACACAAACCAATAAATCAAGTTGGTTCGCTATCTTTTTCAAGTGTTCAGCTTCTTGTAAAGTTGTGGTTAATGGCTTTTCACATGCAACATTTATTCCTTTTTCTAGAAAAGCTTTAGCTATTTCATAATGAGAAATATTGGGTGTTGCAATAACCACAAAATCTATTTTTGGTTTTCTTCTACTTTCTTCAATTACCATTTGCTGGTAATCTCTGTATAGTCTGTCTCTTTTTATTTTCCATTTTTGACCAGTTAGAAGTGTTTTTTTAAAATTTCTTGAGAAACAACCACTAACAATTTTAGCCCTTCCATCCAATAAAATAGCATTTCTATGAGATTCTCCAATCATTGAATCTAATGCTCCACCTACCATCCCATAGGTTAATTGACCATCCATTTAATTTTTCCTCCTAAGATTTGATGTTTACCGTCTTCAAAAATTCCAAAGCCTTATTATATTTATGTTTTGGATTTAATCATTTTTATAAAATATTATCTCAATATTAATACACACTAAGGCTTAATTTCTTTAAACTTTTCGGTACTTGTAGCTAGAAAAGGGGTGAGGGTTCTGACCCTGACCCATTATAAAATCAAAATTTTATTTTTAGAGAATTTTCATTTCTAAAGTATTTATTCAATTATATAATATTTATAACTGAAGGAAAAATGAATGCAGACAAGTGAAACAGAATTAACTAATGTTATCAATTTCATATGGTGTCTCTTGATATACATAATAATTTAACCAGTTGCTAAATAAAAGGTAGGCATGGCTTCTCCATCTAACAATAGGTTTGCTATTAGGGTCATCATTTGGGAAATAATTTTTTGGTAGTGGTATATCCATTCCTTTGTTTATGTCTCTTTCGTACTCATGTTTCAAAATTATTGGGTCGTATTCTGGATGACCTGTTACAAAAACTTGTCTTCCATCTTTTCTTTCAATTAAATACACGCCCGCATCCTTCGATTCAGAGATAATATTTAAATCAGGGATAGGTTCTATGTCCTGACGTTTGATTTCTGTATGTCTTGAATGAGGAACCCAAAATATATCATCAAAACCTCTTACCAATTTGCAACTTTTATCGTTTAAAGTATGTTCAAAAACACCAAATATTTTTTTATTAACGGGGTATTTATTGATACCATAATGAAAATATAGCCCTGCCTGAGCACCCCAACAAATATGTAGAGTAGAAAAAACATTATTTTTAGACCAACTCATAACATCTTTTAATTCTTCCCAATAATCAACATCTTCAAAGTTTAAGGTTTCAACAGGTGCCCCTGTAATAATTAATCCGTCAAACTTTTTATATTTAATTTCAAGTAATGTTGTATAAAAAGTACTCAAATACTCCTCTGAAGTGTTCTTAGATTTATGTGTGATCATTCTTAACAAGCTTACTTTCACTTGCAAAGGGGTATTCCCTAAAAGTCTAAGAATTTGAGTTTCTGTGACAACTTTTGTAGGCATCAAATTTAGAATAATAATTTCCAAAGGTCTAATATCTTGATGAATAGCCCTATCATGATACATTACAAAAACATTTTCTTTTTTTAATATTTCACCGGCTGGTAAATTTGCCGGTATGTTTATAGGCATTTATTTCCTAATTCTCCTTGAAATGTAGTAGCTTTAGTTAGGGATTGATTTATATCTTCTATTAAATCTATAACATCTTCCAATCCTATAGATAGTCTTATCATATCCTCAGTAACCCCAGAGGCAAGTTGTTCTTCTTTAGTTAGTTGTTGGTGAGTGGTACTAGCAGGATGAATCGCTAAAGATCTAACATCTCCAACATTAGCAACATGTTGAAAGAGTTCTAAGTGTTCTATAAATTGTTTTCCTGCTTCTAATCCCCCTTTTAATCCAAAGGTTAAGATCCCCCCAAAACCATTCTTTAAATATTTTTTTGAGTTTACATGCGTTTTATGATTTTCTAATCCTGGATAAATAACCCAATTGACCCTTGGGTCATTTTGCAAGTACTGAGCTATTTGCAATGCATTTGAGCAATGTCTTTGCATCCTTAAACTTAAGGTTTCTAACCCTTGCAATATCAAAAAAGAATTAATAGGGCTAATAGTACTTCCTATGTCTCTTAAAAATTGAGACCTGGCTTTTTGAATATATGCCCTATTTCCGAATTTTTCGAAAAAGTTTACTCCGTGAAATGCTGGATCTGGTTCACTTAATTCAGGAAACTTTCCGTTGTTCCAATCGAATTTGCCACTATCTACAATAATTCCACCAATACAAGTACCATGACCATTTATATATTTAGTTAGAGAATGAATTATAATATCAGCGCCAAATTCGAAAGGTTTACATAAAAATGGTGTGGCAAATGTATTATCTACAATTAAGGGAATCCCATTTTCATGTGCTATTTTTGCTATTTTTTCAAAATCTGGTACAGACAATTCAGGATTACCAATGGTTTCAACGTAAATTAACTTTGTTTTTTTTGAGATTTTCTTATGTAACATATCAAGGTCTGTAACGTCAAAAAAAATTGTTTTAATTCCTAATCTTCCAAGTGTATTTTTGAATAATGTAAATGTTCCACCATATAAAGAACTACTGCACAAGATTTCGTCTCCGGATTTTGTAATATTTAATACCGATATTGTTTCAGCGGCTTGACCCGATGCAGTAGCCAGGGCCCCCACTCCTGCTTCCAAAGTAGCAATTCGCTTTTCTAAAACCTCTGTGGTTGGGTTTTCCATTCTTGTATAAATATTGCCACTTTCTTCCAAAGAAAAGAGACTAACTGCATGATTAGTATCTTTAAACATATAAGAGGATGTCTGATAGATGGGAACAACATTTGAACCAGTTGTAGGATCTGAATTGTACCCGGCGTGGATCATTAAAGTATCAAATTTGTAATTCTTTTTTGCCATTTTTATTCCTCCTTAAAAGTTTGGGGTTTTATGCATGAATCTTTAAAAATCAAAAACCTTATGTCCATTTTTTAAAAAAATAAAAAACCTCTTCTTAAGACGAGAAGAGGTTTATTTTTTATTTTCCTCTCCTTATCTCTCAGAATTATTTCTGCAGGATTTGGCACCTTCACATAAAGATTATTTATGTAGGTTGCCGTGGTTTCACAGGGCCAGTCCCTCCACCACTCTCGATAAGGTATAAATTTATTAATTTTGATAAATTTTAACACAATTTATTATCAATGTCAAGTTAACTTATAAATCATGTAACAAATTAAAATTGTTAACTTTAATTAGAAACAAGTGTTATTTTAAAATGTTATAATCATATGAATTAATAATTTTAGATGAAATAGATGAGAAAGGGGTTAGATAATGTCTTGGCTTATTCCAATTATTATATTTTTTGATCAAATAACGAAAAAAACAGCTGAAACTATTTTAGTTCATAATCCCATAAAAATAGGCATTTTTGAATTAACTTATGTTGAAAATACAGGAGTTGCATTCGGACTTTTTAGGGGCAAGGCTCTTATTCATGGAATAATAGCAACAATTATTGTCACATTTCTTTATTTTTTTAGGGAACAGTATTTAAGGAGTAACCACATATTCAATTTTTCATTTGATTTAGGTATGTGTTTCATAATCAGTGGAGCCTTGGGTAATATCTTTGATAGAATTAGATTAGGTTATGTTGTTGATATAATATCTTGGCAAGATTTTACTGTATTTAATATTGCGGACATTTTTATCACGTTTGGAGGAATAATTTTATTGTACCATCTTGTTCGGAGGAGTTTACATGGAAAAAGTGATTTACAAAGTAAATGAAGGGGACGATCAAAAAAGATTGGACTTGTTTGTTTTAGAAAAGCTTCCTATAAAAGTTTCTAGAAATATGATTCAAGAATTGATAAAACGTGGGGCTGTTACCGTTAATGGCGGCATAAAAAAGTCTCATTACCTTGTAAAAAAAGGCGATGAAATCGTAATTTGTCTGGATAATTTAGAAATATCTGATCATATGAATGAAGAAGACTCGATATCCCCAGAAAATATACCTTTAGATATTTTATATGAAGATGAAGATATAATAGTAATCAATAAGCCCGCAGGCCTTTTGGTACATCCAACAAATAAAATTAGAAGTGGAACGTTGGTTAATGCATTAATGTATCATATAAAAGATTTCGATAAAATAGGAGATGATCCAAATCGTCTAGGAATAGTGCATAGACTTGACAAAGATACTTCTGGGGTACTGGTTGTAGGTAAAAACAGTTATTCAAAAAGTTTTTTATCTGAGCAATTTAAAGAGCGAAAAACTAAAAAAATCTATTTAACCATTGTAAGAGGTCTTTTAAAAGAAAAAGAAGGTGAAATAACTTTACCTTTAGGAAGGCACCCTACTTCAAGACAGAAAAGAGCGGTTGTTTTTAATGGGCGAGAAGCTGTAACTTTTTACAAAGTATTAAAGGAATTTAATAGTCTTGCATCTTTAGTATGGGTACAAATTGAAACGGGTAGAACACATCAAATAAGAGTTCATTTTAAATATATAGGAAATCCAGTTGTAGGTGATACATTGTATGGTAAAAATAAGTTTGAAAAGTCTGTGAAAATTCCTATTGAAAGACAAATGCTTCATGCATTGAAACTAGGAATTTATCATCCGAGAAATGGAAAGTGGATGGAGTTTTTAGCTCCTTTACCAGAAGATTTTAAAAAAGTTTTAATGAATTTCAGTAATGATTTGGGGGACAGCAATTGAAAATATTAGGTCCTGTAGAAACTTCAAAATCGATAGGTAAGTCTTATCTTCAAATAAAAGATCTTTTTGTTTTGGCCAAAAAATATGGTTTTAAATGCATAGTATTATCTGAATCTCATCCTAAATCTTGGCTGAGATTTATTTATTTATGTCAAAAGTACAAGATTAAGCCAATTATTTTATACGAAACAAATAATAAGAAGTTTTTTATTAAAAATAATGAAGATATCAAGCAAGCAATAATGCATTATAACAAACTTATTAACAATTTAAATTTAAAAGAGATCGATTTAAGTTTACCTTATGTAAGGTATCCAATAGATGGTTTAAAGAAAATTTTTAAAGATCCTGAATCATGGTGTGTAAAAGATGTGCTAAAATATCAGAACGAGCTTGCTTTCATTGGCGATGAGGAGACCTATTATAATTTAAAAGAATACACATTTAAAGAGTATAGGGTTAGAGAAAAAAATCTTATTGATTATTTTAAAGATATTAAAATGACGGATATAGAGAAAAAAAGATTAGCTTATGAATTAAGTACAGTTAAAAAATTAAGAGTTGAGAATTATATATTAACAGTAAAAGAAATAATAGAAGCTGCCGCCCAAAAAGGTATATTAATAGGACCTGGAAGGGGCTCAGCTGTTGGCTCTTTTTTAGTTTATAAGTTAGGTATAACTAAGGTTAATCCACTGAAATATGGATTATTATTTGAAAGATTTTTAAATGAATATAGACATGAGCTTCCTGATATAGATATAGACGTTGATGCAGAGAGAAGAAACGAACTTATAAAAACATTACAAGGAAATATGGGATTTTATAATGTTGTTCAAATACGGACTTATTCTACAATGAAAGTTAGGTCTGCTTTAAAAAAGAGTGAAGAATTACTAGGCTATTCTACCGACCTTCAGTTATTACCTCCAATTAGAAGTAAAGAAAACCTGAATAAACTATCAAATTATACCAATAAAGAAAAAATTTTCTATATCTTAGCGTACTATTTAGAAGGTTTAGAAACTGCAGAATCAACGCACGCAGCAGGTTTAGTTATATCAGATGATGATCTGAGAACCTTTGGACCTTTAGAACAAAGAAGTATACCTATACTTGAGTGGGAAATGTCAGATTTGAAGCTTGTGGGTGTTGAAAAATTTGATGTTCTTTCGTTAGATACACTATCTTTTTTAAAAAAAATAGAAGCAAAGGAAGAATATGAAAATTTAGAAGATACCTCAAATTATGCATATCTTTCAATGGGATTAACTAAAGGTATATTTCAATTAGATTCTAGATTAGGAAAAAGGCTTTCAAAAAAGATTAAACCAAAAAATTTTGAAGAGTTGGTATTATTGTTGGCTATAAACAGACCGGGTCCACTTGAATCGGGAATGATAGATCAGTATCTAGAAAAAGATGCTCCAGATTATTTGAAAGATATTTTTCCAGAGACTAAAGGTGTTTTGGTTTATCAAGAACAAATAATGAAACTTTCACAGATTTTAGGGGAATTCTCACCAGAAGAATCTGATTTATTAAGGAAGGCAATGTCTAAAAAAGAAAAAGAGAAGATTAGTAAGTTTAAAGACAAATTTATAAATAATGCTACCAAAAAAATAGGATATGCTCAGGCAAATTTATTGTTTTCTCAGCTAGAAAAATTTTCGCAATATGCCTTTAATAAATCTCACGCAGTAGCTTATGCACATATTTCTTATTGGCTTATGGACAAGAAATTTAAAGATCCATCTCATTTTTTTTTAGAATTAATTAAATTAAAAGGTCTAGACGTTGATATAATTAATGAGGCTAAAATATTAGGTGTAGATATCAAATCGCCTGATATTAGATATCCACATGGTAATTTTGATAAGACCCAAATTATCTTACCGTTATACACTGTTAAAGGCATAGGTAAAAATATAGCAGACATATTTATGAACTGCAAATTTCAAGATGTTGAAGATTTTTTTGATTTCGCAATACTAAAAAACATTAATAGAAACATCATTGAGTTGCTTATTAAATGTGGTTCTTTAGATTATTTAAATGATAACAGAAAACAGCTTTTAAAAAGTTCAACAGAATTATTAAGAGGAAGAAGTCAGGAGCTTCAGGAAATTGGAAGAATTTTATTTGGAGACAAGAAAAAAGATGATCTTGAAAGTAAAATCTATACAGAACTAGAAGATTATGCCCGTTATGACATTGAAACTATTGGATTACCTATAATACTAACAAAACAACAAGGGTTATCAAAGACTTTAATAAAAAAATATTTAAATAACGAGAAAATTGTTTTTGATGGTTATGCATTTCGTGAATTTCTAATAGATAATTCTGCTATAATGTATACTAAAATATATAACAGAACCCTGAAAAGAATAAAGAAGTTATTATAGCTTTAATAGAGGTGATAAATGAAGATAAATATATTGTCTATAGCCCATAAATATCCAGGGCAAGGTGTATATTCTGCTACAGAAGACCACATGTATTTGCTTGAAAAGTATAGTGATTACGAGATATATCAAAATAAGTTGTTTGGAAAATATGATATCTTACATATTCATACGATTAATCCAAAAAGCTTTTTCTCATTATTGTTCCATAAAAAAGAATCTTTTTGCGTTATAAGTGCTCATATTGTTCCAAATTCTTTAAAGGGTAGTTTAAAATTAAATAGATTTTGGCTATTTCTATTTAGAATATATCTCTGGAGTTTTTACAAAATTAGTGATGTTGTTTTAGCTGTAAGTGAAGAAACAAGAGAGGAACTTATAAATGATTTAAAAATTGAGCCAGAAAAAATTAAAGTGTTTCGAAATATTGTTAGAAAGGACCTGTTTTATACTAGTCAGAAAGATAAAGAATCTAAAAAAAAATTTTTAAGAAAAAAATATGGTTATTCTGTAAATGATTTTGTGGTTTTAGGAGCTGGACAAATTCAACCTAGAAAAGGCATTAGAGATTTCTTTGAAATGGCATCTGAATTAAAAGAAATGAAGTTTATTTGGGTTGGAGGTATGCCATTTCAAAAAATGACAGACGGTTATGAGGAAATGAATGAGTTAATTAATAATGCTCCTTCCAACTTGTTTTTTGCAGGAATAGTGAACAGAGAAAAAATGATTGATTTTTATAATATGGCCGATATATTTTTTCTTCCTTCCTTGCAAGAAACCTTTGGTTTAGTGGTTTTAGAAGCAGCAGGTAGCGGTTTACCAATTGTTTTGCGAGATTTGGAAGTATATAAAAAAATATTTAATTCTTGTTATCTATCAGGTACTTCTATTCAAGATTTTATGTTGATATTCAGAAAATTAAAAAATGATATAAATTTTTATAAGGAGTATGAAAGTAAGTCTTATAAGTTATTTGACATGTATAATGAAGAAAAAGCTTTTAGAGAATTAAAAAAAATTTATGAAGAAGGAGTTAATAGTAAAAAATAAGCAGTTAAAATTAAATAAAATACAAAGGTGAAGAACATGTCAGAAAAAATTGATAAAAAAGAAAAAGGAACTCTTAGTCGAAAAAAAATTATTATCAATATTATTTTAGTTGTTATAATAGGATTTGCAATAAACATAGTGATTTCTTTTTTCTCTGATTTTGAGGATACTGTAAGTGTTCTTAAAAATGTTAATATATCTGTCGTTTTAATATCTTTTTTAATTTTTTCTACTACTTACTTTATAGACTCCATTCGTCTATGTATAGTTACTTCAAGTTTTCAAAAGAAAATTAATTTCAAGGATGCTCTTAAAAATACTCTTTCATATTATTTTGTTTCTAACATAACTCCTATGACTAGTGGTGGACAGCCATATCAAATCTATCATCTTACTCAAATTGGTATAGAATCTACTCTAGCAACGAATATAGTTATGTCTAGATTTATTGAAAGTTTAATATTTTCAGGAGGAGTAATATTAATATTTCTGAAAAAAGTTATAAACGTTTTAGATAAAGTTGGTGTAGGAAGATATATAATTATAGCTGGAATAGTAGTATCAATGAGTTTGACTTCCCTATTAATCTTGATTTTTGTTTATCCAAAACTTTTATATAAGATATTCAATTTTTTTATAAAGATTTGGCCCAAAAAAAATAAAACAAAAATGAAAGAACGGGCCTCTAAGTTGGAGAATTGGCTAGAAAATTTAAAAGATAGTATCCATTCATTATGGATACAGAAAGCAAAAATTGTTGCATTCGATTTTATACTAGGTGGAGTGGTAACTTTCTTGCATTCTTTGGCTTTTTATGCGGCTTTGGCAGGGATAACTGGTGTAAAGTTTGGGATTTTTGATGTTTTTATACTTTTTATCATTATGAATTTTGTTGTTTATTATGTTCCAACACCAGGCTCTACAGGTGGAGTGGAAGCTTTTTACGGAATAGTATTATCTGGATTTATACAAAAAAAGTTTACATCTCCAGTTATTTTAATATGGAGATTTTCTACCTATTATTTGCAAATAGTTTTTGAAATATTGGTTTTATTTTTTATTAGAAATAACAAAAAAGACGAATAGTTAACTGCTAATTGTGAGCCCACCTCCTTATAGAAGTGAGAGAGTTTTGTCACTGATTAGGTTAAAGTTTAATGCACTTTTTATAAGATTTTTCTTAATTCTATTAGTTTTTCGTCTTTTTCTAGTGATTTTAATCTAATAGTTTTGTTTTTCAAATTGTGCTCAGTATTTATTTTTCTTACTGTTGCACTCTTTTTTCTCATTGTTAATGTATGAGTATATGCAAATTCTTTTACAAATTTGACACCATCTAAAAGGTCTCCGTCAGTAATACCAGTAGAAGAAAATATTATATCTTCGCCATTTATAAGATCCTCAGTAAAAAATATTTTTTCTGTGTCCCATCCCTTTTCGGAAATCAAATGCGATTCATTCCTATCTCTTGGCCATAATTTCATCTGTATTTCTCCATTGAGAGTACTCAACGCACCTGCTGCCAATATTCCTTCTAAAGTTCCTCCAATACCTATGTAAATATCAACTCCACTATTAGGCACAGATGTAGCAATGGCAGGTGTAATATCTCCATCACTTATTAATTTGATCCGTGCGCCACTTTGAGTGATATCTTCAATAATTTCTTCGTGTCTTTGCCTGTTTAAAAGGACAAAAGTTAAATTGCTAGGATTAACTTTCAAAGTTTCGCAAGCTATTTTTATATTTTCTTTCACTGATTTTCTTATATCTAGCTTACCTTTTAATTCAGGCCCCACGGCCAATTTATAAGAATAGAATGTTGGTAGCAATGTTATTCCACCTTTAACTGTTGCTATAACAACGCTTAGGGCATTTGGTAATCCAAAAGTAGCAAGTTTCACCCCATCTATTGGGTCCACAGCAATATCCATCTCTGGAAAATCGTTCTTCCAAGTTCCCACTTTTTCTCCAGTATAAAGCATTCCTGAAGAATCTTTGTCATATTTACTAATAACAATTTTTCCTTTGAAATCAATATAATCAAGCATTCCCCTCATAGCATCAATAGAGACAGCTTTGATTTTTTCCATGTTACCACATCCTAGATACAAACTACTTAGTAATGCAGATGCTTCGGTTACTCTAACCAAATCCATTGTTAATTCGGGATATATTATTTTATCCATGAAACTCCTCCTTTTATCTTTCAGCTATCTAAGCCGAAATATATTTTTTGATGTTGAATATGATTTGTTAATAAAAACAAAAATTTAAAAATATGAATAACATCTTTACGTTTTTATTATATTATATTTTTCTTTTTTTAAAAAATGGAAAAAATTAGTATAATTAACAACCAGTTAATATAAATAGATGTATTTACGTTTAATTCTGAGTAAAGTATATAATTTAAATATTTAATAATTTCATATTTAAAAACTATTAAATAATTTATTTATTAACTTAATCATTATTAGTAAAAGTATGATAAAATTTAATTGGAGGTGGATAATTATGGACATACACGAATTAGAAAAAAAACTAACAATTCAAAAGAAAAGTGTCTGGAGCAAAAGAGATATAGACAGTATCGAAGGTTATACTTCTAAGTACAAAAAATTCATAGATTATTCAAAGACAGAAAGGCTAGCGGTAAAATATTCCATTAAATTACTTGAAGATAATGGATTTAAACCCTTGTCTTATTATGAAGGTATTGGAAAGATAGATTTAGGAGACAAAATATATTTTGTAAATAGAGAGAAATCATTATTTGCTATTAAGTATAATCATTCAATGAAAAATGGTATTAACTTAGTAGGAGCTCATATTGATTCACCTAGATTTGATTTTAAACCCGAGCCACTCATAGAAGATGAGAATATTGCCATGGCAAAAACTCATTATTATGGTGGAGTAAAAAAGTATCACTGGTTTAATATACCTCTTGAATTGCATGGAGTAGTAGTAAAAAGTGACGGTACCAAAGTGGAAGTATCTATAGGAGATGACGAAAATGATCCAATATTTGTCATTTCTGATCTTTTACCACATCTTGATAAAGAATTACCAAATAAAAAAGTATCAGAGGCTTTTGACCCAGAAAAAATGAATTTAATTTTAGGTACCATTTCTATTACCTATGAAAATGATAAAAAAGTTAATAATCCAGTGAAATTAAATGTGTTGAAGATACTGTTTGAGAAATATGGAATTATTGAAGAGGATCTTGTAAGTGCCGAATTAGAAGTCGTTCCGGCTCTAAAAGCAAGAGATGTAGGTTTGGATAGAAGTTTAATGGCTTCTTATGGTCATGATGATAGAGTTTGTGCCTATACAGCACTTACTGGTTTAATTGATTCTAGTTCTTCTTTAAAAAATCCTGCAGTATTGTTGGTTGATAAGGAAGAAATTGGGAGTGATGGGAATACCGGAGCAAAGAATCATTTTTGGATTAATGTAATTAGAAAGATCATGCATCTAGCTAAAGAAGAAAAGGTATGTAGTATTATTGATGATGTTATTTCTAATTCAGCATTACTTTCCGCTGATGTATCTGCTGCGGTAGACCCTAATTACAAGGAGGCACATGATTTATCAAATGCACCTAGATTGGGATATGGAATAACCTTAATGAAGTATACAGGTTCAGGAGGGAAATCAAGAACAAATGATGCCAACGCTGAGCTATTAGCAAAGGTTAGGAATCTATTCAACAAGGAAGATATTTCTTGGCAGGTTGGTGAATTAGGAAAAGTCGATAGAGGAGGAGGAGGTACTATAGCCCTTTTCTTTGCTGAAAAAGGACTTGACGTTTTAGATGCGGGTGTGCCGCTATTAGGAATGCATTCACCTTATGAGATAGCCTCAAAAGCGGATATCTATGAAACTTATCTGGCATATAAAACTTTTTTTGAAAAATTTGGAAAATGAGAGTATTTATTGGTAATCCCTTAAATGCCTTAGAATTTATTGGTACTAACTTAATATTATCAACTTCTGGTTGGTTATTGAATAACCAAGCTGATGTTGTTGGTATTTTAAATAGAGAGTATGTAGAAATCTATGTAAATGAAGAGAAAACTTATTTAAGTAAAGAAAATAGATTTTTAAATCTTAATGATTTTTTGGTAGCTTTTGGGTTTGATAAAGACATTCTAAACTTTGACTTTTATTTTATGAATTTGGTGAATAATACTGATTTAATTATATTTTCAACTTATTATTCTGACAATGTCCTCAAAAAAATGTTCTTGTTAATCCAATCCAATCTAAGAAAGGTAAATATTCCTACTATATTGATTAATAGTACTGATAAAATTTCTAAGATTTATTATATTATTCCAAACTATCAAAACGATTTCTTGGTGAAGGATTCAATATATTTGTACAGTGAATTCAAAAAGAAAGAGCATAAATTTCAAACATTTGGAAGGTATATCTTGGATTTACAAGATACTCTTTGTTCATTTAGAGTTACGGTGAGAAGATAAAATGATGTTTCAACGGTTTCTATTAAAAAGTTATTATTGGATATTTAAAAAAGATATTTTTTCTTCATTAGAAACCCTTAAAGGTCACAAAAGGATAACAAAGGATATTCTTGGTATATATATAACTTCGAATTTGAATTTTAGATCATTAATAAAATCCTTCGCCAAAGGAATTGGTGAAGGATTTTATGTATTTTTTTACTTTACATCTCGTCAAATTCCAAAACAAAAAATAAAATTGATTAAAGAATTAACAAATATATATGGAATTCATTTCATTATCTTTAGTAAAAACTGTATTTTAAGGATGTTTGATAATCGATGCTTTTATATGGATTCACAAACATCTTTAAAAGATCGAATTTTTAGTATAAGCTCTTCAAAAATCACTTTTTTATTTCCTGAAGAGGTCAACAATCCTGCGGTAACTATGACACTTAAGATGCAAAACATAGATATAATCTTTAGTACAAACATTTCATCTTATTTTAATCAAGATTTATCTAATAATTTAATAGCTTATGTGATTACTGATAAGAATGTTTACGTACCTGATCTTTTTGAAAAAAATATGGTTATGGAAAAGACAAAAGATATGATAAAGTTAAATTTAAAATATCTAAAAAGCATAAAAAACAATTATTTAGAAACTAATTACAAGGACTTAACGTTAATAAAAGCAAAATTAGACAGCTTTCAGATATAAAACATTAACGTTCGTTTGATACATTTACCCTTAAAAGATTTTTTTGGATACGAGTTTCAAGCTTCATTCTTTTAAATTTGTCCTCGGTAATTCTTAGCTCTTCTTGAGCCCTTTCTAAAGCCCTTCGAGCAGCTTGAACATCGATATCTTCTGGTCGTTCAGCAGCGGTTGTAACTATAGTCATTTCATTTCCGGTCATTTGTAATACGCCGCCATGAACAGCGAAAGTTTTATAGATATTTTCGCTTTTTTTTATTCTAACAGGGGCTATTCTTAATCTAACAATTATGGGCAATCTATTAGTTAAAGTACCCATTCCACCTTCGATACTTTTAAATTCTGCATATTCTACATCTTCTTCAACTTTTATACCTTCAGGGGTTACTATTCTAAATTTAAAGATGGTAAACACCTGCCTTTACTAGCAAAAATCAAGGTTATAACTTTTTAGACTTTTCTATAACTTCTTCGATTGTCCCTACCATATAGAAGGCATTCTCGGGTAAATCATCGTATTTTCCTTCAAGGATTTCTTTAAATCCCTTAATTGTATCATCTATTGTCACGTATTTTCCTGCATAATTAGTAAATCTTTCAGCAACAAAGAATGGTTGAGTCAGAAATCTTTGAATTCTTCTAGCCCTATTAACAATTTTTCTATCTTCTTCTGATAACTCTTCAATCCCTAATATTGCTATAATATCTTGTAAGTCTTCATATCTTTGTAGAACTTCCTTTACCTGCCTTGCTACGTTGTAGTGTTCTTCGCCAACAATATTAGGATCAAGCATTTTAGATGTTGATTCTAAAGGATCAACTGCAGGATATAAACCAAGTTCTGATAGCTTTCTAGAAAGGTTTAAATTAGCTTCCAAGTGGGCAAAGGTAGTCGCTGGTGCAGGATCAGTGAAATCATCAGCAGGCACATAAATAGCTTGAACAGAGGTTATTGAACCATCTTTTGTTGATGTTATTCGTTCTTGTAGTTGTCCCATATCAGTAGCAAGAGTCGGTTGATAGCCAACTGCAGATGGCATTCTCCCTAACAAAGCTGATACTTCTGAACCAGCTTGAACAAATCTAAAAATGTTGTCTATAAACAGCAAAACATCCTTTTTTTCTTTATCCCTAAAGTATTCAGAAATTGTTAAAGCAGTTAATGGAACTCTAAATCTTGCTCCTGGTGGTTCATTCATTTGTCCAAATACAAGAACTGTGTTGTCGATAACACCACTTTGAAGCATATCCAACCATAGGTCGTTTCCTTCTCTTGTGCGTTCTCCAACACCTGCAAATACAGAAATGCCTCGATGTTCCATAGCTATATTTCTAATAAGTTCCATAACTAGAACAGTTTTTCCAACTCCCGCTCCACCAAAGAAACCAATTTTTCCCCCCTTTGGAAATGGGGCTAATAAATCTATGCATTTAATACCTGTTTCCAAGATTTCTATAGTGGTATCTTGTTCTGTTAAAGCGGGAGGTTCTCTGTGGATTGGCCAATATTCTTCAACTTCTATATCTCCTTTTTCATCTATAGGTTTTCCTAGAAGATTGAATAGCCTACCTAATGTTTTAGTTCCTACTGGTACTTTTATAGGGCCACCAGTATTAATTACCTCTTCACCTCTTCTAAGGCCGTCAGTAGAATCCATTGCAACGCACCTAACTGTATTATCTCCGATAAGTTGCTCTACTTCAAGTACTAATTCTTCATTATTATATTTATTTTTTACAATCAAAGCATCATAAACATTTGGTAATTGTCCAATGGGGAATTTAACATCCACCACAGGACCTATAATGCTTATTATAGTTCCTTTTTGCTCCTGCATTAAATTACCTCCTATTGCATTTTCGCCCCATTAATTATTTCTATTAACTCTTGAGTAATTGCAGTTTGTCTTTGTTTGTTATACTCAAGAGTAAGTTCTTCAATTAAATCAGAAGCATTGTCAGTTGCATTTTTCATAGCATTTTGTCGTGCATATAACTCGCTCAATTTCGTTTCAAAAAGAAATTGGTATAACTTTGATAAAACATATAAATAAGCAGCACTTTCAAAAACTATTTCTGTAGAAGGTTCATATTCATATCTTTCATCAATTTCAAGGTGCTCTTTTTTTATTGGCAACAAATCAAAAGTTGAGGGCAATTGGACGAGAGCATTTTTAAATTTCCCATAAAGCACTTTAACTTTGGAAATATTATTTTCTCTCATGATTTCAAATAAGTCCTCAGCTAAAAATTCTGCATGATCAACCTTTGGAATGTCGTATAAATTTGTTCTAGTAAGTAAAATTCCCTCATTTTTTAAGGAAAAGTATCCTTTTGAGCCAATAACTAAAAATCCCTTGAAATCTTCAGTATTTTGTTTTATGGTTAATGCTTCTTTTATTAGATCAGAAGGAAAAGAGCCTGCAAGTCCCATGTCAGGTGTAATCGCTAAAATAAGTGTCCCCGCACGATCTTGAGTGTAAAAACTGTCTTCAACAAAAGGAAAGTGTTTTAAGATAGTTTGTGTATAAAAAGAAAAATCTTTTATGCCTTTCCATTGTTTTTGTATTTTATTGAGTCTTGCAGTAGCGACCATCTGCATGGCTTTTGTAATTTGCATGGTTGATTCGGTAGAATCTATTCTTTTTCTGATACTTCGCAAGTTTCCTCGGCTCATTTTATATCATCACCGTCACTTTATTTGAAGATTTTTAGAAATTTTAATACGGCTTCATCTAATTGTTTTGTAATATCATCTGTAAGGTCTTTAGTTTCTTTTATTGAATTTAACGTATGAGAATAATTCTCTATCAAAAATGTTAAAAATTGTTTTTCGAACAGAGCAATCTTTTCCGTAGGAAGTTGATCAATATAACCTTTTGTAGCTATATAAATAATAGCAACCTGTTCTTCTAATTCCATAGGAGAATATTGAGGTTGTTTCATAAGTTCTGTTAGTTTTTCACCCTTGATGAGTTGTTTTTTAGTAGCTTCATCAAGATCGGCGGTAAACTGAGCAAATGATTCTAACTCTCTATATTGTGCCAAATCAAGTTTTAATGAACCAGCTACCTTTTTCATAGCCTTTGTTTGAGCATCTCCACCTACTCTTGATACAGACAAACCTATATTAACTGCAGGCCTTATTCCAGCATTAAAAAGACTTGCCTCCAGATAAATTTGACCATCTGTTATAGAAATTACGTTTGTTGGGATATATGCAGAAATATCATTAGCTTGAGTTTCAATAATTGGTAAAGCAGTTAAAGAACCATTTCCATGATTTTCGTTAAGCCTACATGCTCTTTCTAATAGTCTGGAATGCAAATAAAAGATATCTCCTGGATAAGCTTCCCTTCCTGGAGGCCTACGCAACAACAATGAAATTTCTCTGTAAGCAGCAGCATGTTTTGAAAGATCATCAAAAACGACCAGAGCGTCTTTTCCGTTAAACATGAAGTATTCTCCAATGGCGGTTCCTGCATAAGGAGCTAGATATTGTAGTGAAGCAGGATCTGATGCATCTGCAGAAACTACTACTGTATATTTCATAGCCCCATGTTTTTCTAAATTGTTTATAGTTCTAGCAAGAGCAGAAACCTTTTGCCCTATTGAAACATATACACAATAAACACCTTTGCCTTTTTGATTGATTATAGTATCGATAGAAATAGCAGTTTTACCAGTTTGTCTATCTCCAATAATCAATTCTCTTTGACCTCTTCCAATAGGTATCAACGCATCTAATACTTTTAAACCAGTTTGAAGGGGTGTATCAACAGGTTTTCTTGTTACAACCCCCATTGCCTTTCTTTCAATAGGATAAGATTCCTTTGCTTGAATATTACCCCTACCATCTAAGGGAATACCTAAAGGATTGATAACCCTTCCTAAAAGTTCTTCACCTACAGGTACTTCAATTATTCTGTTGGTTCTAACAACTTTGTCTCCTTCTTTAACATCTTTATAATTACCAAGAGTAATTATACCTACATTGTCTTCCTCAAGGTTCATTGCTATACCATAAACCTTATTTCCGTTTGAAGCCTCTATTTCAACTAATTCATTTGACATTACATCCTTAAGGCCATATGCAATTACAATACCATCACTAACTTGCATAACTAGCCCTATTTCTTTTATTTCTCCGCTTTCATAACTTTTAATACGTTCTTCTATAACTCTAGTTAGTTCTTCAGGATTAACCCTCAAAAATTTCACCTCCACCAGCTGGGGCATAGGCGGATTGAATGCTTTCTAGAAACCCTTTAACAGAATAATCAAAAAAATTGTCTCCAATATATAATTGCATTCCGCCTATCAGTTCTTCTTCATAGTCTACTACTAACTTAATATTTTTTCCAGTATTTTTTTGAATGGTTCTTGAAATTTCGTCTAGAACCTTTTTAGAAACTTTTTTAGCTAAAATTAATTTTACTTCTACTGTTTTATTTAGTTCTAAATTTTCTCTGTACAGTAATTCTGTTATAAGTGGAATCAGGTTTAGCCTTTTTTTCTGAACAAGAGCTTTCAAAAAATTGACAAAAATATCGTCCATAAAATCCGATACATCTACAAGTTTTTTTACTACAAAATCTGTAGGTAGCAAAGGATTAAAGATAATATCTTTGTATGATTCATCTTTTTCCATTATATTACTAATCTCTTGAAAAGCTTTTAAAAACTTCTCAAGTTGATCTATTTTACTTTTTTGTGTTAATATATTTATTAAAGCTTCGGTATATTTGGAAGCAAGAAAATAAGAGGGCTTCATTGAGATTCTCCTTTACCCTGTAAGCTTCTTAAAGCTCTTTTTATAATTTCTTCATTTTTTTGTTTGTCGACTTGTTCTTTTAATATCATAGAAGAAATACTCAATGCCATTGCTACGATTTGTGATTGTAATTCTTTTAAGGCCTTTGTTCTTATTTCTTCTGATTCCTTTTCTGCTTTATCAATTATATATTTTCTTTGGTTTTCTGCTTCTTCTTGAGCACTTTTTAAAATTAATTTAGCTTGTTCTTCTGCTTTAAGAATTATTTGTGTTCTTTTTTCTTCGATTTCTTGAAGCTGTTTATCTAACTCATTTTTCTTGTTTTGGGCTTCTAATCGAAGTTTTTCAGCTTCACTTAAATTCTTTTCTACCTCTTGCTTTCTTTTATCAGTTATTTCAAAATATGGTTTGTAGAGTAATTTGTACATTAAGAGCATAAAAAATATAAAACCTACCAAATTGACAATAGAAGTCAAATTAAAAGATAACATATCTACATGCACCCCTTTAGGGATAATTTACTTATCGTTGTTAACAATTTTAATTTTTATGGAAGTACTAGTAATAGTATTATAGCAATTAAAAGAGAATAGATACCAGTAGTTTCATCTACAGCATCTGCAAGGATCATATTTGTTCTTATGGTACCGCTTAACTCTGGCTGTCTTGCCATTGCCTCCATTGCAGCAGCTCCAATTTTACCTTCTCCAAGTGCAGGTCCTAGAGCTCCAATTCCCATACAAAGACCCGCAGCTAAAAACTTTCCTAAATAATACAATCCCCAACCCAAATAACCTCCGTTGGTAACCAAAGTTTCTAACATAGTTTTTAAATCCATGTTTTCTCCTCCTTAAGATGTTTGATTGATATAATAAATTTGTTTATTTTGAGTCATTTGTTTTTTTATAACATTGATCCAATGTAAACTATAGTTAGCAAAGAAAAAACAAAAGCTTGAATAATACCAAAGAACCACCCAAAAATTGCCCATAAGAAAACAGGGAGAACAAAATACCTAACAATACTGCTCAAAATTAGAACGAGCATACCTCCTCCCATGATGTTACCAAATAACCTAAAGGAGTGAGATATAGGCTTTGCGATCTCGCTTACTATATTCATTGGAAACATAATAGGAGTAGGTTCAAAAAAAGATTTAAACCAGCTTACAAAACCCTTTGATTTTATTGCAAAGGCATGACTAATAATTAAGACCATTATTGCATAAGACAAGTTAACATTTAGATCAGAAGTTGGTGAGTACCATACATCGGTAAAAAGTTGAACATTTATTCCGCTAGCTAGAGGAGTAACATTTATTCCAGGAATACCACCTAAAACGTTTGAAACTAGAATATACAAAAACAGAGTCATAGCAATTACAAAAGTAGGTTTTCTGTATTCTGGATTAGGAACAACCTCCTCAGTTATTTGCCAAAAAGAATCAAAAAAAGTTTCTACCGCACCTTGAACCCTTCCTGGTATTCTTTCAAATTTGATTTTTCTTGCAATTAATACCAGCATAATCATTATTGCAAAAGACATTATGAGAGTCATTGGATTCAATTGTCCAAAAAATCCACCATTTCCAAAGTAAACAATCCACCGCTCTCCAACGCCTTCCATGCTCATTTCAAAGAAGAAAAAATTAATTATTCCTAAACCTACATATAGAATGAAGAAAAAAATAATGAATTTTGAAACTCTATCAGTTGTCAACTAATCACCTCCTTCTTTTGCAAGTTTACAATAATAATCTTTACTTATAAGAAAGGTAAGATGCTATTTTCATATTCATAATACCCAAGAAACTTAACATTAAAGCTAATAGAGAATTAAGAGCAGCTACGCACAGTATGGCGAAATATAGTAAGTATCTAATCAAAAATACAAACGAAAACTTTTTAGGTTTAGAATCTGGATCCATTTTTTTAATCTCTTCAGCTAAAGAAATAAAACCTATTACGGCACCTGTCCCTCCCCACAGAATCCATAAAGCTTGAAAAGAAAAAAAGAAAGAAAAGATAAAAACTTCAATTATTAGAAGTATAATTGTTTTTGTTATCAGTTCCTTTAGTTTTTTTTTGAGTTCTGTCATGATTGTCAACCTCTTTTGAGAATTCCTGCACAGCTGAATATAAACCTGAAATTATACCTATAATCATGAAAATGACTATCCAAAATTTTTGGCTTGTCAATGAAAATATAAAATATCCAATTAAAAAACCTACAAATATATTAGACAGTATTATAATAGCAAAATAAAAAATAATATTCAAGTTGTGAAAAGAGTTGAAATCAAAATTTTTCAAAATAAACTCCTCACTTTAAAATGAAAAATTTTTACTCGTTAAACCACCAATAATTATACTATTTATTTATTACTATTTTAGTTTATAAGTTAAATGAATATATTATGTTTGTATATTGAAGTTTGAAAATAACCTTACCATTTTACATGCTTAAAATTCAAAAAATAATCCTATTCCAATACCAATTTCTATAGTATTGTTTTCTGGTTCCCAAACATACCCAACATTTTCCCCGTTATTTTTTAAATATGATAGATAAGATTTTTCAATGTGCCAATACCTAAAAAAAAGTTCAGTCGATAAAATAAGATTATTTAATGGAACGGAGAAAGAAATATTGTTAGTCAAACCAAATCCTTGATTTTGAATATTTGTCACGTCATTATAATTTGGATTAAAATCACTTAAATAACTATTTTGAATTCCAAGCAAGAAAAAATCATATTCAAATTCATTATTTATAAGGGCCTTATTATTTATATTGACACATGTTTGTATAATAAGAGGAAGATATAAATAATTAGATTCTCTTTTATAACCTAGATAACTAGCTTGTCCTAGCTCATCATTTAAGTTTCTATAACCTAGTCCGGAAAATGTAGAAATTGCTAAATCCGAGTTTATCAGCAATTGTATGCCTATTAACTCTCTTATTTCAAACATATAATCGCAAACATTGCTTAGATTAACAGGATGGCCATATGATGTTGAACCTTCATAACTAATTTGTCCATATGCAAATCTACCTTCAACCTTATATAAAATATTTGAGTTATATAGATAAGAAAGAGATATTCTTTGCATTAATCCGTATTCTTTCATAAATAAATTATGATTGTCGTCCAATTCCCAATAATTAAAATAAAAACTTTCAGGCTTAACCTTGAAATAATTTGTATCAAAAGAAGCAAGATTAGCCAAAACTGTAGATTCAACATAGAATATTATTAGACAGGTACTTAATATAATAAATATATTATTAGGTTTCAATAGATTCATTAGAGTGAAAAAAGAAAAGTTTTTTTCAAAAAGACAGGTTGACTTTTTTCTTGTTCTATTTTAGCTATAACTTCCCAATGACCTTCAATTAAGTTTTCTTCAATTTCAATACCAATTGAAGGGTAAGTAAATGCTTGTGTAACCATTTCGCCAGGTCCTGGTGTTTTCAAAAAGAGATCGATATATATTTTTTTTGATTCTTGGTCCAAGATAATGTTTTTGATACTCAAATTGTATCCGCCAG
The DNA here is from genome assembly GCF_000953715.1 of Defluviitoga tunisiensis. Classification (NCBI taxonomy): domain Bacteria; kingdom Thermotogati; phylum Thermotogota; class Thermotogae; order Petrotogales; family Petrotogaceae; genus Defluviitoga; species Defluviitoga tunisiensis. The sequence continues at coordinate 190,100 of NZ_LN824141.1, read as the reverse complement.
TTCTCTTCTCCCCAGCACTTATACAAATAACAAATGGAACTCCTCTGACATTTGTTGTTTGATTATTGTTTTGCGAAATGACTATCTCTTCTTTTTGAGTTTTTAAGAAACAACTAACAGTTTTATAGTTTTTCAAAAAAAACTCTTCACTGCTTTCATATAGTGTATTATTAGGACTTGCTTCTTCAGTGATAATATCTGGTGTATAAATTTGCTTTGGAGGAGTTAACAATATAGCGCCACCAATCAGTGCACCGGTCAATAAAATAACCAAGATAACTTGACTTCCACTCATAAAAATCCTCCTTTATCTAATATTTTTACTCACTTTAAAAATTCCAAAATCAGCATTATATATATGTTTTAGAATTGATTTTTTTATAAAATACATTCTAGGTTCTAATCATCACTAGTTCTGAATTTCTTTAACCTTTTTGACACTTGTACGCTGGGGGAGAGGGCTCCGCCCTAAACCCATTATAACTTCAACTGCTTATTTTTAGAAAATCTTCATTTCTAAAGTCAATAATAATATTTTGATTCACTTAATTATTTTATCATATAAAAATTGAAGGAGTATATACACAAAATGCAATAGTGCTAAATAGTTATTTTTATAGTATAATTTTTACGAACGAAAGTTTGAAGGAGATGTTGTTATGTCTAAAAAATTGCTTAAAAATGGTTATGTATTAGTTAGTGCTGATGATGATATTGAAAAATTGGACGTTTTAATAGAGAATGATGAAATAGAAGATCTTCTTTTACCCGAGAATACAGAAGAAATTGAGGAAGAAGACGTAGAGGAATATGATTTATCGGGAAAGCTAATAATACCAGGTTTTATCAATATGCATACACACTCTGCGATGTCTTATTTTAGAGGAGTAGCCGATGATTCTTCTTTTGAAGAATGGTTGTTCAAAGAAATGCTGGCTCGTGAAGATTTTTTGAGAAGCGAAATGGCTTATTATGGCGCAGTTATTTCAATTTTAGAAATGATTTCAAGCGGTATAACGACTTTTGTTGATATGTATATGTTTACAGACGAAATTGCAAAAGCAGCGTATGATTTAGGAATGAGGGCATATATTTCCCGAGGACTTTCTTTTGATAATGAAGAAGGATGGAACCAAAGAGTAAAAGAGAATGTTTCTACTTATGAAAAGTTTAACGGTTTAGAAAACAGAATTTATATTGGTTTTGGTCCTCACGCCCCATACAGCGTTTCGTTTGATAAATTGAAAGAAATAGCAAAAATTGCTGAAAAGTATAATACTCATATTCAAATTCATTTATTGGAATCAAAAAACGAGAAGAATCAATATTCTTTATCAGATATAGAAAATACGGGTCTATTTGAAGTTCCTACTATAGCTGCGCATTGTGTTTATGTTGATAATGAAGATATTAAAGTGCTTTCTAAAAATGATGTTACAGTTGTATATAATCCTACCAGTAATATGAAATTAGGAAATGGAATTGCTCCAATAGTTGATATTATTGATGAGAATGTAAATGTGACCTTTGGAACTGATGGATGTGCTAGTAATAATTCTTTAAATTTTTTTAATGAGATGAAGGTAGGTTCCATTTTACAAAAGTATAAGTATGGTCCTGATAAGTTGACAATTAAACAAATCTTAAGGATGGCATGGGAAAATGGAGGATTTGCGTTAGGAGAAAGGCTAGGAAGGCTTGAACCAACTTTTAAGGCAGATTTAGTGGTATTAGATATCAATACCCCAGAATTTTGTCCAAAAGATTTAAAAAGAATGAAATCGAACATAGTTTTTTCTGCTAATCCTAGAAATGTATTTGGTACAATGGTTGCTGGAAAGTGGTTGTATTTTGACAAGAAATTTGTTAATTTATTAGATGAGGGAGAAATATATGAGAAATTTGAATATTATTACAAAGAGATTGAAAATAATTTTAATAACCGTGTTTGTGATGGGAATATCAGGAATAATAATTGCTAGTACGATTGAAGATTTTGTTGAATTTTCACCCAGGGGATATGAAGATATTAGTAGAGTTATTATGAGAGACGGTAAGGTATTGAAGACATCTGTTCCTGAAGAAGGCGAACATTTGCAGATTAATTTTAAAAAGAGTAGGGGTATTTATGAGGTCCATGTAATTTACTTTAGTAGTACCTTTACTTTAATGAATTTTTGGTATGATTTTGTGAGAGATTATACAGATGGTTTAGATGTGGCTTTTTCAGCTATTCCTTTTATTTATGGAGAGTTCAATATAGAATATTCTAAGATGCAACTTAGTGCATGGTTTACAGGGTATAACAACACCTTTTTTTTGGTGTATGGTCCGAAAAAAACTATAGTAAATGATTTAAAATTAAAATTAAATAAAAGTAAGTAGGATGATTGATCGCGAGTAGGCATACAGGGCCTATCTTGAGGAAAGTCTGGACTCTAAGGGTAAGGTGCTGGTTAATTGCCAGAAGGAGAGATCCTTGAATAGGGCCATAGAAACGGAAACCGCCGAAAGGCAAGGGTGGAAAGGTGGGGTAAGAGCCCACCAGTATCAGAGCGATCTGATAGCTTGGCAACCTCCACCTTGAGCAAGGTCAAGCAGGAAGGCCATAGGTGATCCGCCGAGTGAGAGTTCTTCTCCGCCTTCCAGGTAGACCGCGAAGATAAATGATCAATAAGACAGAATCCGGCTTACAGTCCTACTTAATTAAAATAACCCCCAAAGAGCGATACCTTTGGGGGTTATATAATTATAATTTGATTATTCTTTTTCAGGAATTAGTTGGAGAATAGATAATTCTGCTCCGTCTCCTCTTCGATTTCCAATTTTAAGTATACGAGTATATCCTCCATCTCTGTTTTGATATTTTGGAGCAATTTCATGTACTATTTTTTGGACAAGCTTTCTATCGTTGAAATGTTTGTTTATTTCCCTGTTTAAAGCCACTCTTTCTTCTGGTGAGCTGGTAGTATTTGCTTTTTTTGCCTTTGTTATTATATTTTCAACTAAAGGTCTTACTTCTTTAGCTTTTGCTGTTGTTGTTATAATGCTTCCAGATTCAAAGACACTTCTTGCCATATTATTCAACATGGCCTTTCTATGAGAAGCGGATCTGTTTAATTTGTTTGTTTTGACTCTATGCCTCATCGAAGTCGTTCCCCCTTTCATCTTCATACAGTTTATCATAGTCTATGTCAAATTTTTCTTTAAGTTCTTTTCGAACTTCTTCCATAGACTTTTTACCAAAATTTTTTATTTTTAATAAATCTTCTGGCCTTTTCTTTAGTAGGTCTCTAATAGTATCAATTTTTTCTCTTTTCAAGCAGTTTTTCGCTCTTTTTGTTAAATCCAATGAATCTATAGGTGTATCTAATAATTCTTTTGGAAAACCAAAGACGTCTTCTGTATCTTCAGTTTCTTCTTGTTCTTCATTTTCAATTTCAATGGTTACCTCAGCGCTTTCTAAATCTTGAATCTTGCCTTCTCTATTCCATAATTGAGCGATAAAATCGAAATGTTCCATCAAGGTTTCAGTAGCTTCTTTTAACGCCTCACTAGGTGTAATGTTTTTCTTAGTCCAAATTTCTAATATTAGCTTGTCATAGTCTGTTCTTCTACCAACTCGTATATTTTCTGTTAAATAATTAACCTTCAGGACGGGGCTAAAAACACCATCTATAAATATATATTCTATATCGCTTTGATAACTTAATTCTTGAGCTGGCACAAATCCTTTACCGGTTTGGGCGTAAAGTTCAAAATCTACTTCCATGTCTTTGTTTACGTGAGCAATTATTAAATCAGAATTTGCTACTTCAATTCCCGCCGGAGTTTTTATGTCACCAGCCTTAATAACATCCTTAGCTTTATATTTTTTCTTTAGAGTTAATAAAATAGGATGGTCAATATTTTTTAATTTATCTAAACTTTCAACTTTTAACTGCACTTTTTTTAAATTTAAAGATATTTCTAATATATCTTCTTCTATTCCTTCTACAGTGTCGTATTCGTGTAATTTTCCTGGAATTCTTAATCCCGTAATGGCTAAAGATGGAATAGATGATAAAAGAACTCTTCTTAACGCATTTCCTATTGTTACTGCGTAGCCTTTTTCCAAGGGATATAATTCATATTTTGTATAATTATAATCATTTTCTTCTCTTTTTTCCGCAATTCTAAATTTTTCTGGTTTAATTAATAATTCCATGCTTTCTCTGATCCATAAAGGACTCAGAGTACACCTCCTTTCCTGCCTTCTTATGGCGAGGTGATAATATTTCTATGAATAAATTATGACTTGATATGTGTAATATAATTATTTTGAATAAAGCTCGATAATATTAGTAAGATCGACTGGAACATCCATTTCTTCAATTTTTGGAATTCTATCAAATGTGCCTCTGAGATTTTCAAGGTCAACAGTAACCCAGGATGGGATGTTTCTATAACCTTCTTGAACTAGCTCTAAGCCATCTTTTACTTGTTGAATATTTTTACTTCGTTCTTTAATCTGAATAACATCGCCTTCTTTTACTCTATATGAAGGAATGTCTACTTTTTTCCCATTTACTAATACATGACCATGGGTAATCATTTGCCTGGAAGTTCTTCTGTTTGGAGCAAAACCCATTTGAAAAACCACTGAGTCTAATCTTCTTTCTAAAAGTTGCATTAAAAGTTCACCAGTTTCTCCACTTCTGCTCCTTTCAGCTTCCTCAAATGTGTTTCTAAACTGTCTTTCCATTAAGCCATACATTCTTTTTAAAGCCTGTTTAGACCTTAATTGCATGCCATATTGAGTTAACTTTTTTGGTTGTCTACCGTGTTGGCCAGGAGCGAAATTTCTTTTTCTTAAAGAAGACTTTTCAGTATAGCTCCTTTTTCCTTTTAAATAAAGATTTATATTTTCTCGTCTAGAAAGTTTTTCAACAGGACCTATGTATCTCGCCATTAATTTCTTCCCTCCTCAATAATTTAAAATCTCTTCTTTTTTGGTCTACACCCGTTATGAGGAATGGGTGTAACATCTTTTATTGTTTCAACGTTTAAACCAGCAGCTTGTAAAGCCCTTATCGCCGATTCTCTTCCGGAACCAGGACCTTTAACATAAACATCAACTCTTTTGACACCAAGAGAAAGAGCTTCTTTAGCTAGTCTATCTGATGCCAACTGAGCTGCATATGGAGTCCCTTTTTTTGTTCCTTTAAAACCAACACTACCGCTGCTTGACCAAATTATAGGTCTTCCTTCAGTGTCGGTCAAAGTTATTATAGTATTATTAAATGTTGAGTGAATATGCACAACAGCCTTTTCAGGAGCTGCTTTTTTCTTTTTGCTTTTTTGTTGAACTCCTTTTTTTGCCATTTATATGTAAACCTCCTTAAAAATTTATTGTATTCTTTTATTAGTCTTTTGAGGTTTGAGTGGGATATTCTTCATGCCACATTGTCAACTATTTGACTAAATTGTAACCCTATCACTTGAATAATGCCCATTATCGATACCCAGTTTTTCAAATTAAGAATAAAACTTTTTTAAAAATAAAGGCTTAATAGACCTAATAACTATTATAAGCTAACTAATATTTATAAATGAATTATAATTAGAACCTACTTTTTCTTTATTTTAGTTAGTCTTGGACCTTTTCGAGTTCTAGCATTGGCATGCGTTTTTTGACCTCTTACAGGCAACCCAGCCTTGTGCCTTCTTCCACGATAGCTTCCAATATCGATCAATCGTTTAATGTTATTATTTACTTCTTGTCTTAGTTCTCCTTCAACTTTGTAGTTGTCATTTATATAATGAGTGATTTTAGATATTTCATCGTCACTTAGATCTTTAGCTTTTTTGTTTGGATCTATACCAACAGCATTCAATATATCAAATGCTGTTTTTCTACCTATGCCGTAAATGTAAGTTAGTCCTACAAATAATGCTTTATTATCTGGTATCTCAACACCCAAGATACGTGCCATTCATTCATCCTCCTTCTTTTAGAAAGCCAAATATTTTTGAGTTAAAAATGTAATTTAAATTATTTGTTGAATAATAGCAGTTAAATTTCATTAATAATTGTTAGTACATAATTTTTAACCTTGTCTTTGTTTGTGGTTAGGATTTTTTGAACATACAACCCAAACCCTTCCTCCTCTTTTGATTATACGACAGTTTTCACATCTTTTTTTTACTGATGCTCTAACTTTCATTTTTATTCCTCCTTGGAGAATTATTTTGTCTGTAGAATTTTTTAAAAAGTGTTTATTATGGTTTATTTAATTTTTCTCTTCTAACTATTCTACCTTTATTTAGATCATATATAGATACTTCTACCGTCACCCTATCTCCAGGTAGTAATTTAATAAAATTTTTTCTCATTTTGCCAGAGATATGGGCAATTATCTCATGACCATTATCTAATTTGACTCTAAATGTTGCATTTGGTAGAGATTCTAATATGTTGCCTTGCATCACGATAACATCTTTTTTTTTAGCCAATATATTCCCTCCTTAACAAGGGACTAAAAAAATTTTCTATATTATTAGTTGTTTATAATTTTGTCAATATTTCAGGACCATTTGAGGTTATAGCTATAGTATGTTCAAAATGAGCAGCTTTTGATCTATCTTTTGTGATAGCCGTCCAGCCATCTGGAAGAATTTGAACTTCATAGTTTCCCATTGCTACCATTGGTTCTATAGCTAATGTCATATTTTTTCGAATTTTTGGTCCTCTTCCAGGTTTTCCGTAATTTGGTATTTGTGGATCTTCATGTAATTTTCTTCCAACACCATGTCCAACATACTCTCTAATTACAGAAAAACCTTTATTTTCAATGTAATATTGTATGGTACTACCTATGTCTCCAATAGTATTTCCAATTACTGCTTTTTCTATCCCAAGATACAAAGATTCTCTTGTTGCTTCGACTAATTCTTGTTCTCTTTTACTAACATACCCAATTATATAGGTTCTGGCAGCATCCGCGATGTATCCTTCATAGGTTAATCCACAATCTACAGATACTATATCCCCGTTTTTTAGGATTTTACTTTTTAAAGGGAATCCATGGACTACTTCTTCATTCACTGAAAAATTAATAGCATATTTGTATCCTAGGTATCCTTTAAACGTAGGGGTTGCATTTTCTTTTCTAAAATACTCAAGGACATATTTTTCTACTGTTTCACCGTCAACCCCTTCTTTTATTATATCAGGAAGTAAATCATCAAGGAGACGGGCAAGCTTTATTCCAGCCCGTCTCATTTTCTCGATCTCTTCATCGGTTTTAATTATTATCATTTTTGCGAAATCTCCTTAGCATATTAAACAATTCTTTTGTAACTTCTTCAACATCTTTGGACCCGTCTATTGTAATAATTGTGTTATTTTTTCTATAAAATTCTATTACAGGATAAGTGTTTCTTTGATATATTTTATATCTTTCTCTAACTATTTCTTCTCTATCATCGTTTCGTTGAATGATATTTGTCCCACAATTATCACAGAGTTCATCATTTTTTGGTTTTAGTGTAATCAAATTGTATACTTTTCCACAATTAGGACATACTCTTCTGCTACTTATCCTTTTTACTATTTCTTCTTCTGGAACATCTATTAATACAACAGCGTCTATTTGTTTATTTAGTTCTTTCAATGTTCTATCTAAGGATTTTGCTTGTTCTATAGTTCTTGGATAACCGTCTAGAATAAAAGAATCTAAATCCTTAATTTTTTCTTTAACTAATTCGTTCATTATTTCATCAGGAACTAGTTCTCCTTTATCGATTATTGTTTTAACTTTTTTACCCAATTCGCTTCCCTTATTAACAGCCTCTCGGAGGATGTCTCCAGTAGATATATGTTCTATTTTAAATATTTCTGAAACTTTTTTTGCTTGAGTACCTTTACCAGCACCCGGAGGTCCAAAAAACAATAATTTCATACGTTATGTCATCTCCCTCCGCGTAGTCTGCCTTTTCTTAGGAATCCTTCATATTGTCTTAACATCATATGTTGTTCCATTTGTTGTACTATATCTAATGCTACTCCTACAGCTATTAATGTGCTAGTTCCTCCAATCCAGATTTGTTGCATTCCAGATGCACCACGAATTAGATAAGGGACTAGAGCAATGATAACAAGGAAAACAGCTCCAATAAAGTTAATTCTATTAGTAATAGTCGAGATGTAATTGACAGTTGGTTTACCCGGTCTTATACCCGGGATAAAGCCTCCATAATTTTTTATATTGTCAGCAACTTCAGTTGGATCCATAACAACTGAACTGTAAAAAAATGTAAAAAAGAAAATAAGTAATCCATATAGGACTAGATATAGAGCAGAACCTACTGCAAATAATTTGTCATCAACCGGTGTTGGAGTAATTCCTGCAATCATGCTAGGTAAAGTCATTATAGCTGATGCAAAAATTATAGGCATAACTCCACCGCCATTTACTTTAATTGGTAAATAGGTACTTGATCCACCATATACTTTTGTTCCAACAACCCTTTTTGCATACTGTATGTTTACTCTTCGTTCTGCTAGCTGTACAGCAACAACTGATATTACAATGAATATAGCTATAGCAATTAGTAAAACCCATTCCAAAGGTGTTAAACCTATAAGAGCCTCAACAGCATAAGTAGGATAACTTGAAACAATTCCAGCAAAAATTAGTATAGATACTCCATTTCCTATACCTTTCTCAGTGATTATTTCTCCCAGCCACAATAAGAACATGGTACCAGCGGCTATCGACACAGTTGACAAAAAAATGAAAAGACCACTTGATATGTTTGGAGATTTATAATTTTTTGCAGCGAATGCCATTAATAGACCTTGACCAAAAGCTAAAACTATTGTTGTTATTCTGGTATAGAATTCAAACTTTTTTCTGCCGCTTTCTCCTTCTTGAAGCATTTCTTTCAAACTTGGAATTACGGCAGCTAACAACTGAAAAATAATTGAAGCTGTAATATATGGTGTTACTGAAAGGACAAATATAGATAAATTACTTAATGCTCCACCTGCAAAGACATTAAAAAAACCTATAAATCCACCTATTGCTCCTGCGGAAGCTCCTCCTAAAGCAGCTTGCCATGCCTGGACATTAATACCAGGAATAGGGATATAAATACCTACTCTAAAAGCAATCAAGGCAATCAAAGTAAATAATATTCTTTGTCTTAATTCAGGTATTTTAAAAGCATCTCTAAAGGCTTTAAACATATTATTTTATCACCTCTATTTTGCCGCCAGCAGCTTCAATTTTTTCCTTGGCATTTTCAGAAAACTGATGAGCTTTGACGACAAGAGGTTTAGTTATTTCTCCTTTTCCTAGTATTTTAATTCCATCATTTATTGTCTTAATAATTTTCTTATCTATTAGTATTTCTGGTGTGACTTCTTCATTCTCAGAGAAATATTTTTCTAACGTAGAAACGTTAACAATACTATATTCTTTTTTAAAAGGTGCATTAGAAAAACCATATTTTGGGGTTCTTCTAATTATATTAGTTTGACCACCTTCAAAAACTTTACTAATTTTGCCTTTTCCTCTGGCTTTTTCACCTTTATGCCCTTTTCCTGATGTTTTTCCATGACCAGAACCAGTTCCTCTGCCTAATCTTTTTTTTGGTTTATTAGAACCTTCAGAAGGCTTTAAATCCTCTATTTTAAGTGACATTGGTTGACCTCCTTTTGTGCTAAAATAAAAATATCTTATGTTTTTAGAAATAGTTTCTATGTTTATTATTCCTCGACTTCTTCATATTCTACCAAATGTTCAACTTTTTTTATCATTCCTCGAATTTGTGGATTATCCGGTTTTATAACTTCTTTATCTTTTTTTGTAAGTCCTAAGGCATCAAGTGTAGCTAATTGTCTTTTGTTTTTTCCAGCTCGACCCCTTACTAGTTTGATTTTTAAGTTTGCCATTTTGTCAAACCTCCTTATGTGCACCGTAAAATACTTGTTTGAGAGATACGTCTCTAAGATCTGCTATTTCTTTGGGAGATTTTAGCTCTTTTAATCCATTGTAAGTAGCCTTAGCTAGATTGATTGTGTTTGTAGAACCAATTGATTTTGTTAGAATATTGTTAATCCCAGCTAATTCAACAACAGCTCTAACCGCTGATGATGCAATAACCCCTGTACCAGGTCCAGCAGGGAATAGAAGAACGACCGATGAATCCTGTTTTCCAAGAGTTTCATAAGGAATAGTTTCATTTTTTACAGGGACTTCTATCAAATTTTTATGAGCATTTTGAACGGCTTTTCTTATAGCTTGTGGAACTTCTCTGGCGTTTCCTACTCCTAGTCCCACTTTTCCGTTTCTATTTCCAACTACAGAAACAGCTCTAAAGGAGATGGTTTTTCCTCCTTTAGTGACTTTGCTAACTCGTCGTATTTCTATTATTCTTTCTTCAAACTCATTAGCCGCATCAGTGGCTTTAAATTTTTGATTTTCTGACATATGTGTATAAACACCTCCTAAAACTTTATGCCTTCGGCTCTTACAGCGTCTGCGAGAGCTTTAACTTTTCCATGGTATTTGTATCCGCTTCTATCAAAAACTATTGTTGTGATACCTTTTTCTTTAGCTCTTTGTGCAATGAGTTTTCCAACTACATTTGCAGCATTTTTATCCCATGTTTTATTGTTCAGTGATTCTTTTACTTCTTTTTCAGTAGTAGATGCAGATACTAAAGTTCTGCCAATTGTATCATCAATTATTTGGGCATATATATGTTTGTTGCTTTTAAACACTGTTAATCTAGGTTTCTCAGCAGTTCCACTTATTTTCTTTCTAACGCGTAAATGTCTTTTTTTTCTAAGGTCTTTTTTGTCTACAGGCTTAATCAATTTCGTTTGCCTCCTTCTTCCTCTTTCTCTTTATTTATACTAGAGAATTATATGAGAATTAAACTTTCTTACCTTTCTTTCTTATAACAACTTCGTCAACATATTTGATACCTTTTCCACTATATACGTTGACTTTTCTCAAGCTTCTTATTCTCGCAGCTACTTCTCCAACTTGGTATTTATCTATGCCTTTAACAATTATTTTGGTTGGTTGAGGTACTTCTATTACTATTCCTTTAGGTATTTCGAAAACGACTGGATTGGAATATCCTATATTTAATATTAAAGAGTTGCCTTGGACTTGTGCCCTGTATCCGACTCCCATAACTTCTAATTCTTTTTGATAGCCTTCAGTAACACCCTTAATCATATTTCTTATGAGAGCAGTATAAGTGCCTCTTAATGCAGTGATTTGCTTTCTGTCAGCAGCTCTTTTAATATATTCTTCTCTACCTTCAACCATCAATTCATTGTCTTTGATTGTTATCTCAAGTTCTTTGGGTAGATATAATGATAATTCACCATTTTTGCCTTTAACCTTTACTAAATTATCTTCTTGTAAAACTTGAACATTTTGTGGTATAACCGTTGGTTTATCAGCTATTCTTGATTTCGACATTTAGGCACCTCCTCACCATACATAGCAGATTACTTCTCCACCTACGTTATTTTCTCTTGCTTCCTTATCTGTCATTAACCCTTTTGAAGTAGATAAGATAGCAATTCCTAAACCACCTTTGACTTTTGGAATGCTTCGAGAGTTAACGTATACTCTTCTTCCCGCTTTTGAAACTCTTACTATTCCTTCAATAGCTGATTTTTTGTCTCTCCTACTACCTTTATATTTTAAATTAACTTTCAATATTCCTTGTTTTCCATCGTCTATAAATTTATAATCAAGTATGTATCCTTCTCTTTTTAAAATATCGAGAATAGATTTTTTTAAATTAGAGGCAGGTATTTCTACACTTTCTTTATAGACAGAGTTAGCATTTCTTATTCTGGTTAGCATATCTGCTATTGGATCACTCCACATTTATATCTTCCCTCCTTACCAACTTGCCTTTTTAACACCTGGAAGTTTTCCTTCCAGCGCCATTTCTCTAAAACAAATTCTACAAAGTCCAAATTCTCTATAAACGGCTCTTGGCCTACCACATACTTTGCATCTAGAATAAGCTCTTGTTTTATATTTGGGTGTTTTTTTAGATTTTTCAATTAGGGCTTTTCTAGCCATTTTATTTCCCTCCTATTTTATGATCTTTTCAAAGGAAAACCATAGTATTCTAAAAGTTTTCTAGCTTCTTCATTAGTCTTGGCTGTCGTAACTATGGTTACGTCCATTCCCTGAATTCTATTAATATCATCTGGACGAATTTCTGGGAATATTAGTTGTTCGGGTAACCCAAAAGTGTAATTGCCCCTTCCATCAAAAGAATCAGCCGGTAATCCTCGAAAGTCTCTAAGTTTTGGTAAAACAATATTGGTTAATTTATACAAAAAATTGTACATTTTCCAACTTCTTAAAGTAACTTTTACTCCTATGGGCATTCCTTCTCTGAGTTTAAAATTAGCAATACTCTTTTTAGCATGAGTTATCACTGCTTTTTGTCCGACAATCTGGGTTAGTTCTTGGGCATGTTTTTCTATAATTGCTTTGTTTCTAGACCCTTCTCCTACTCCCATGTTAACAACTATTTTTACAAGTTTGGGAACTTCAAGTTCATTTTTATAGTTGAAGTCCTTCATCATGGAAGGTACAACCACTTCTTTATATAAATCTTTTAAAGGGACATATTGTTCTTTTGTCATAAGCAATCCTCCTTTAGTTCCTTTCAAATTACCTTATTTCCTAGGATTTTATACTTTTTCTACTATTTCTCCACATTTTTTACAATATCTAACTTTAGTGCCGTTTTCTAGAAATTTAAAACCTATTCTTGTTTGTTTTTCACAATTAGGACATATTAACATGACTTTAGATATGTGAATAGGTTTAGGTTGTTCAATAATTCCGCCTTCTCTAATTTGTTGAGTTGGTCTTTGATGCTTTTTTACAATATTTACATTGTCTACAACAACTTTATTTTCATTTGGAAGAACTTTTAAAACTTTGCTTTTCTTTCCTTTATCTTTTCCTGAAATTACAAGGACTGTGTCGCCTTTTTTTATTTTTTTCATCTTATCACCTCACCAGACTTCCTTTGCTAGAGATGCTATTTTTGAATAACCTTTTTCTCTAACTTCTCGAGCAACTGGCCCGAATACTCTAGTACCAAGGGGTTGATTATTTTTATCTATTAATACTGCAGCATTATCGTCAAATCTTATGTATGTTCCATCTTTTCTTTTTACTTCTTTTTTTGTTCTTACAATAACCGCCTTTACTATTTGGCCTTTTTTTATATTTGTATGAGGAATAGCTTCTCTAACTGAACATACAACAACATCGCCAATAGTTCCTTTAGATTTATGAAAGCCACCTAAAACTTTTATTACTTTTAACACTTTAGCACCTGAATTGTCAGCAACATTTAATTTACTTTCCAACTGAATCATCGGAGTCACCTCCAAGTATTTCTAGCATTTCTTCTTCAACAGGCTCAGGTGTTTCAAATTCTTCTGACAAAATACTTTTTCGAACTATTCTTTTTAGCACAAATGATTTGGTCTTAGAGAGTTTTCTTGATTCTTCTATTTCAACAATGTCTCCAAGGCTGCACTCATTATTTTCATCATGTGCATGATATCTTCTTGTTTTTCTCACATATTTTTCATATTTTGGATGTTTTACAAGTTCGTCAGATTCAACTGTTATAGTTTTGTCCATTTTATTGCTAACAACTTTTCCAATGATTGTTTTCTTTGACATTTCAGTTCTACCTCCTTATTCCAAGTTCCCTTTCTTTGAGGACGGTTTTGACTCGTGCAATGTCCTTTTTGACTAACTTAATACTTGAAACATTTTTTAATTGTCCAATTTCTAATTGGAATCTCAATTGGAATAACTTCTCTTTTAAGTTATCTAATTCTCGATTGAGCTCTTCATCTGTTAATTCTCTTATTTCAGAGATTCTCATTAGAGCTCACCTCCTATTTCATATCTTGGTACTATCTTTGTTCTAATTGGTAGTTTGGAGGCAGCATACTGTAGAGCTTCTTTTGCTGTTTTCTCATCAACTCCACCTATTTCAAACATTACTTTTCCTTTTTTTACAACGGCGACCCAGCCTTCTACGTCGCCCTTTCCTTTACCTTGCCTTGTACCTATTCCTTTTGATGTAACAGGCTTGTCAGGGAATATATTAATCCATATTTTACCGCTTCTTTTTAAAGTTCTAACCATTGCAATTCTGCACGCTTCAATTTGTTGTGCTGTTATCCATGAATTTTCCATTGCCTTTAAGCCCCAATCTCCAAAGTGTACTAATGTTCCACCTTTGGACATTCCTTTGACTGTTCCTCTTTGTTGTTTTCGATATTTTACTCTTTTTGGCATCAACATTGGCTCTAACCTCCTTTGCTAAACAGGCACTTTCTATTATTAGCTAGTATTTAGATGGGTGTGTTACCGTGATATACCCATACTTTGATACCTATTGTTCCATATTTTGTTTGGGCTTCTGTGGTTGCATAATCTATTTCTGATCTTAATGTTTGAAGGGGTAATCTTCCTTCCATATACCACTCGGTCCTTGCAATTTCTGCTCCACCGAGCCTTCCTGATACCATTATTTTAATTCCTTTTGCTCCTCTTCTCATAGCGTTAGAAATAGATCTTTTCATAGCAATTTTATGGGATACTCTTCTCAATAATTGTCCGGATATTTCTTCAGCAATTAATTGAGCATCTGTATAAGGGTTTTTAACTTCATGAACATATACTTTTACGTTCTTTTCACCTACAATTTTTCCTATTTGGTCTCGTATATTTTTTATTTCAGAACCTTTTCGTCCTATTAAAATTCCTAACCTTGCAGCATAAATATCTATACGTACTAATGAATCGCTTGGTCTTTCAATCAATATTTCAGAAATTCCAGCTTTTTCATACGAATTTTTAAGGTAATCTCTAATTATTTTATCTTCTTGTAGATAATCAGAGTAATTTCTTTCATTAAACCATACAGATTTCCATGATTTATTGTTTCCCAATCTAAAACCGTAGGGGTGTACTTTAGATCCCACTCAATTCACCTCACTTAGTTTACTTTTCTGCATTTTTATCCCTTACTGTCACATAAATGTGGCTCATTCTCTTTTGTAAAACGTCTGCTCTTCCGTGCGAACGAGGCCAAAGTCTTTTCATTCTTGGACCTTCATTTATCATTATTTCAGATACGTATAGATTTTCAGCATTTAGTCCAAAATTGTTTTCGGCATTAGCAACAGCAGACATTAAGGTTTTATATATAATTCTTGCTGATTTTTTTGGGCTAAAAATAAGTATTTGTAAAGCTTCGCTTACGTCTTTATTTCTAATAGAGTTGGCTATTGATCGTGCTTTTGTAGGTGATATCCTAGCATATTTTGTAACAGCTCTTGCTTCAACTATTGGTTTTGAAGCTTCATGTTCTTTTCTTTTTTGATGATAAACAGATCTTTTAGCTCTTTTACCATCTTCTTGAACTCTTGTAATTTCTTTATTAGAAGCCATAAACTACCCTCCTCAATTTTACCAAATTTACCTTTGCAATTTACCTTTTGCCGCCCTTTTATCAGGATGTCCTCCAAATCTTCTTGTTGGAGAAAATTCACCTAATCTATGACCAATCATTTGTTCGTTTATATATACTGGTATGTGCTTCATTCCGTTATGAACGGCTATTGTATGTCCAACCATTTCTGGTAATATCATTGAAGATCTGGACCATGTTTTAATTACTTTTTTTTCACCTTTTTGATTCATTTCTCTTATTTTTTTTAATAAACTGGGATGAACGTATGGACCCTTTTTTAAAGATCTTCCCACAGTTTGCACCTCCTAACTCTAAAATGTACTACTTACTTCTCTTTCTTACAATAAATTTATCAGATTGTTTTTTGCCTCTTCTTGTCTTGTAACCTTTTGCGGGTAATCCCCAAGGAGATGTAGGAATATGTCCTTTACTTCTTCCTTCTCCTCCACCCATTGGATGATCAACAGGGTTTTGAGCCATACCTCTAACTTTGGGTCTTATACCTAACCAACTATTTTTTCCTGCTTTACCAAAAACTTCATTAATATGGTCTTCATTTCCAACTGTTCCAATTGTAGCCATACAGGTTAATCTGACCTTTCTTAATTCTCCAGATGGCATCTTTAGTAATGCATATTTTCCTTCTTTAGCCATAAGTTGGGCAGACGTTCCCGCTGATTTTGCAATTTTTCCTCCTCGACCAGGCTCAAATTCTACATTATGTACTAACGTACCTAAAGGTATATTTTGTAGTGGCATAGCATTTCCTACTTTTATTTCAGCGTCTGGACCATTCATTACTGTATCTCCAGCCTTTAAACCTTGAGGAGCCAATATGTATCGTTTCTCTCCGTCTGCATATACTAACAAAGCAATTCTAGCGCTTCTATTAGGGTCATACTCAATAGAGGCCACCTTGGCAGGTATTCCTATTTTATCGCGTTTGAAATCAATTATTCTATACTTTCTTTTATGTCCTCCACCGCGATGTCTAACTGTGATACGACCATAACAATTCCTTCCACCATTTTTCTTTATTGGTTCTAAAAGGGACTTTTCAGGTTTAACTTTTGATAAATCTGTATTATCAACAGTTACCATAAATCGTCTAGAAGGAGTTACAGGTTTATATGTTTTTAACGCCATTATTTTTCACCTCTTTACAAGCTTGCTTTTAGTTCTTTTATAACGTATCCTTCAGCTAATTTAACTATAGCTTTTTTCCAGCTTCTAGTGTACCCTTCACTTCTTCCTAATCTTTTTGGTTTTGGTTTAACGTTCATGACATAGACCTTTTGTACTTTAACTTTGAAAATAGTTTCTATTGCATCTTTAATCTCAGGTTTAGTAGCGTCTTTAGCAACTTCAAATGTATATTTTCCTTCTTGCATTAGATTATATGATTTTTCAGTTAAGATCGGCTTTATCACAATATCATGAGGATTTTTTGCTTTCATTAGCCGATCACCTCCTCGATTTTATTAACCATTTCTCTCGTTAATACTATTTTTTCGTTGTTTATTAAATCAAAAACATTCAAGCCATCAATGTTTTTCTTGTTTTGCCCAGAATTATCTGCTATTAAGACCTTTACTTGAGGTAAATTTTTAGCAGATAATTTAACATTTTTGTATCCTTCTTCTTTGTATGGAAGCACAATTAATACTTTTTTATTTTCAATTCCAAATTTATTAAGTACTTCTTTCATATCTTTGGTTTTTGGATTATCAAATTTTAAATCGTCTAGTATGATCAGGTTGTTTTCCCTAAACCTAACGCTTAACGCCGATTTTAAAGCTAGTTTTTTCATCTTTTTGTTTAAGGATTTGTGGTATTCTTTTGGTTTAGGTCCAAATGCAACCCCTCCATGTCTAAATATAGGAGATCTAATAGAACCAGCCCTTGCTCTACCTGTGTGTTTTTGAGGCCACGGTTTTCTTCCACCGCCACGGACTTCTGCCCTGGTTTTTGTTGAAGCTGTGCCGGCTCTTTTGTTTGTGAGTTGCATATCAACATATCTGTAAAGAACATCCATATTGGGTTCAATATTGAATATGTCATCTCTTATCTCTATTTTATCAATTTCTTGAAACTCTTTATTGTAAACATTTATTTGAGCCATTATTTATTTAACCTCCTTACTGCATTTTTGGGCGTTTAACTTTAATTGCTTCTCTTATGATAACTAGTCCGCCCCTCGCTCCAGGAACTCCACCTTTAACTGCTATTAGATTATTTTGAGGATCTACATAAACTATTTCGGAATTTTGTATTGTGACTCTTGCATTGCCATATTGACCAGGCATCTTTTTTCCTTTGAAAACTTTAGCAGGATATGAATTCATTCCTGTAGAACCTAAACCTCTATGGAATTTGGAACCATGGCTTACTTCTCCACCACCAAAATTCCATCGTTTCATTACTCCTGAATATCCTTTACCTTTAGATGTGCCAACAACATCAATTTTTTCGCCTTCAGTAAAAATGGATACATCTATTTTTTGTCCAATTTCGTAATCATCGATATTGTCAACTCTAAATTCTTTTAAATATCTAAATGGTTTTACGTTGGCTTTTTTAAAATGACCATTTAATGGCTTATTAACTTTTCTCTCAGGGATAGTTTCAAAGCCAACTTGAATTGCATTATATCCATCAGTTTCTAAAGTTTTCTTTTGAACTACAAAACATGGTCCTGCTTGTACGATGGTAACCGGGATGGCCTTATCATCTTTGAATACCCGTGTCATGCCAATTTTTTTACCTAAAATACCTTTCATTTTTACACCTCCAGAGCCCGATTTATATCTATATTGAGTATAATGTATTATAAATATTTATTAGCTCACTAAATAATTACGCTTTAATATCAACTGATACTCCCGCCGGAATATTTACTTTAAGTAATTTGGTAACAGTATCAGATGAAGCGTTGTATATGTAAATAACCCTTTTATGAATAATTTTTTCAAATTGTTCCATTGAATATGAATATTTATGAGGCGATCTGATAACTGAATACAAGGTTCTTTTGTTTGGTAAAGGGATAGGGCCTGAAACTCTTGCTTCAGTATCTTTTACTGCTTCAATTATCTTTTTAGCAGACTCATCAAGAAGCTTATGATCATAGCCCTTAAGCTTAATTTTTATGTATTTATCAGCCATAAAAGATTGAGGACCTCCTTTTTCTTTCATTATTAAGAGGGAGCCAAAGCTCCCCAATTTTAAAATTATTCAATTATTTCTGTTACAACTCCAGCACCTATGGTTCTTCCGCCTTCACGTATAGCAAATCTCATACCTTGTTCAAGTGCAACAGGATATATTAATTCGATAGTCATATTGATATTGTCACCAGGCATTACCATTTCTGCACCACCAGCAAATTCAACGAGAGTTCCCGTAACATCAGCGGTTCTAATATAAAATTGTGGTCTGTATCCTTTGGTAAATGGAGTGTGTCGTCCACCTTCTTCTTTCTTTAGTACGTAGACTTCAGCCTTGAATTTTTTGTGTGGGGTAATAGAACCTGGTGCAGCTAAGACTTGACCTCTTTTAACTTCTTCTTTGTCAATTCCTCTTAACAAACAACCTACATTGTCTCCAGCGACACCTTCATCGAGTATTTTTCTGAACATTTCTACTCCAGTTACAACAGTCTTCCTTTTTTCATAACTTAATCCTATTATTTCAACTTCATCTCCAGTATGAACTTTTCCTCTTTCAATTCTACCTGTAACAACTGTTCCTCTACCTGTAATGCTAAATACGTCTTCAATAGGCATTAAGAAAGGTTTTTCTACATCCCTTACAGGTTCTGGGAAATAGTTATCTACTGCGTCCATAAGTTCATATATTTTTTGTGTCCAAGGACCATCAGGGCTATCTTCTTCAAGAGCTTTTAAAGCTGAACCCTTAATAACAGGTACTTCATCTCCAGGGAATTCGTAGGAATTTAATAAGTCTCTAACTTCCATTTCAACTAATTCTATTAATTCTTCGTCGTCAACCATATCGACTTTGTTTATGAATACAACAAGTGCAGGAACGTTAACCTGTCTTGCAAGTAAAACGTGTTCTCTGGTTTGTGGCATAACACCGTCTGTTGCAGCAACAACAAGAATTGCACCGTCCATTTGTGCAGCACCGGTAATCATATTTTTAATGTAGTCAGCGTGTCCAGGACAGTCAATATGAGCATAATGTCTCTTCGCGGTTTCATATTCAACGTGTGAAACACTTATAGTAATACCTCTTGCCCTTTCTTCTGGTGCTTTATCTATTTCCTCAAAGGGAGCAAAATTTGCCCATCCTTTATAGGACAAAGCTTTTGTTATAGCAGCTGTTAGAGTAGTTTTTCCATGGTCAATATGCCCTATAGTTCCTATGTTCATATGGGGTTTTTGCCTTACAAATTTTTCTTTAGCCATTTTTAAATCTCCTCCTTGTAAATTTTATATTATATGTCTCTCAAAAATTATTTATTCTCTGCTTAATATTTTTTGAGTAACTTGCTCAGGAACTTCTTCGTAATGTGAGAATCTTATGCTACAAGTTGATCTTCCTTGTGAGAGTGATCTCATGGCAGTTGCATAACCAAATAATTCAGCTAATGGTACATATGCATGAATTATTCTTGTGTTTGTACTGGCTATATTTTCAAAACTATCTATTCTACCTCTTCTTGAATTGAGATCGGCTATTATGTCTCCTAAATACTCTTCAGGTGTTGTTATATCAACTTTCATAATAGGTTCAAGTAAAATAGGTTTAGCTTTCTTCGCTGCTTCTTTAAATGCCATTGATGCGGCAATCTTAAAAGCCATATCTGAAGAATCAACTTCATGATAAGAACCATCAAAAACTTCTACTCGAATGTTAACCATTGGGTAACCTGCTAATACTCCATTTAACATGGCTTCTTTAACCCCAGCTTCTATAGCTGGGATATATTCCTTTGGAATTACTCCTCCAACAGTTTTGTCAACAAACTCAAATTCCTTTTGACTATCTAAAGGTAAAGGTTCAACTCTAAGTTTAACGTGTCCATATTGTCCTCTCCCACCTGATTGTCTTATATATTTTCCTTCAGCTTCAGAGGAGAACTTTATAGTTTCTTTATAGGCAACTTTAGGCTGGCCTACTTTAACGCTAACATTAAATTCCCTTTTTATTCTATCGATTATGATTTCTAGATGTAGTTCACCCATTCCAGAAAGTATTGTTTCGCCAGTTTCTCTGTCTACATGAACTTTTAAACTTGGATCTTCATCGATTAATGCGTTTAAAGCTTTACTTAGCTTTGCTTCATCATCTTTAGTTTCAGGTTCTATAGAAATAGAAATAACTGGTTCAGGGAACACTAACTTTTCAAGAATGAGATTACATCCTTCAGAAGCTAAAGTATCTCCAGTTGTTGTATTCTTTAATCCGATTAGTCCAACTATGTCTCCAGCTCGTATATAATCGACTTCTTCTTTTTTGTTTGCGTGTAAAAAAACGAGTCTTGAAACTCTTTCTTTTGTATTTCTAGTAGTATTAACAACGTAACTTCCTTTTTCTAATTTACCAGAGTAAACTCTAGCAAAAGTGAGTTTACCAATGTAAGGATCGACCATTATTTTAAAAGCTAAAGCCAAGAATACGTCATCTTCTTTAGGATAAATGTCTCTTACATGTTCTCCAGTTTTTGGATCAAATGCCTTAACAGGAGGCATATCTATTGGAGAAGGTAAGTAGTCTATTACAGCATCTATTAAAGGTTGAATACCTTTATTTCTAACTGAACTTCCACACAATACTGGAACAATTTTATTTTGTATAGTTGCTTTTCTTATAGCAGACTTTAATTTTTCTATTGGAATATCTTCTTCTTCTATGTATAATTCCATTATCTCGTCATCTACTTCTGCAACTGCAGCAATCAATTCTTCTCTCTTGGTTTCACATAGATCTTTTAAATGGCTAGGGATTTCCGCTCTTTCTATGGTTAATCCGTTATCATCCGTCCAATAAAATGCCTCCATTGTCAACAAGTCAATTATACCTTTAAAATCGGATTCTGCACCTATAGGAACTTGAATTGCTACAGCTTTGGCACCTAATTTATCTCTGAGTGTTTGTACGGCAGCAAAAAAGTCTGCTCCAATTTTGTCCATTTTGTTCATGAAAGCAATTCTTGGTACTTCATATCTATCTGCTTGGCGCCAAACTGTTTCGGATTGGGGTTCTACACCAACTTGGGCATCAAAAACAGCCACTGCTCCGTCTAGTACAAACAGAGCTCTTTCTACTTCTATTGTAAAATCAACGTGTCCTGGTGTATCAATAATATTTATTCTGTATCCCTTCCAAAAAGCAGAAGTGGCTGCAGAAGTAATTGTAATACCTCTTTCTTTTTCTTGTTCCATCCAATCGGTTTCAGTTGTGCCTTCATCAACTGAACCTAATCTGTGTTTTGCGCCAGTGTAAAATAAGATTCTTTCTGTAGTAGTAGTTTTTCCCGCATCTATATGAGCAATTATTCCGATATTTCTTACTTTTTCCAAGGGCAACGTTCTTTCTTTCAAATTAATCCCTCCTAATTAACTGTGTTACCATCTATAATGTGCAAATGCTTTGTTAGCTTCTGCCATCTTGTGTACATCTTCTCTTTTCTTTACTGCTGCCCCAGTATTGTTATATGCATCAATTAATTCTTGAGATAATTTATCAACCATACTTTTTCCTTTTTTTGATTGAGCGGTTGTAATAATCCATCTGATAGCTAGAGAGGTTGCTCTATTTTCTTCGACTTCAAAAGGAACTTGATAAGTTGCTCCTCCGACTCTTCTAGATCTTACTTCTATCAAAGGCCTTACATTATTTATAGCTTTATGGAAAGCCTCAAGTGGCTCTTCTTTGGTTGCTTGGGCTAATCTTTCTAGAGATGAATAAACAATATTCTGGGCTAAAGATTTTTTTCCATCATACATTAATCTATTTATAAATTTAGCAAGCAAAACGTCCCCATAAATTGGATCTGGAGAAACTTCTCTCTTTTCTGCCTTTCTTCTTCTCATTCAGTAAAGAACCTCCTTACTTAGCCTTTGGTTTTTTTGTTCCATATTTACTTCTACCTTGTTTTCTTTCTTGTACTCCTGCAGCATCCAAAGTACCTCTAATTATTTTATATCTAACTCCAGGTAAATCTCTTACCCTTCCGCCTCTAACTAAAACGTTGGAATGTTCCTGTAAATTGTGTCCTTCTCCAGGAATATAACAAGTCACTTCTATACCGTTAGATAACTTAACCCTCGCTATTTTTCTAAGAGCGGAATTAGGTTTTTTTGGGGTCATAGTTGATACCCTAACACAAACTCCTCTTTTTTGAGGATTGCCTTTAAGCGCGGGTGATTTTGTTTTTTTCTTGATTGATGTTCTTCCATGCCTTATTAGTTGATTAATTGTTGGCATTCTATATTGGTCCGCTATCAAAGTTGCCTCTAAATAAAAAAAGCTTTAATAGCGGAGTTCACCTCCTTCTATAAAAAGTAATTTTTTATTTCAATTATTTTAGAAAAATTATCGTATAAATAAATTATCAAAAATACCAACAGATATTTTACAACATTTAACCTTAATTGTAAATTAATTAAATATAACAATTTCAATAAATATCGTTTTTATAGTTAACTCTTACTCTATTTATAATATCATCTGGTATTTTTTCTATGAAATCATATTCTTTATTTACAAAGTAGATAGAGTTTTTCATAAATGGATTTGAAGTTCCAGATAATTGTTTTAAAATATATAGTTCATCTTTTGCTCTTGTAATAGCAACATAGAATAGTCTTTCTTCTTCATCTAATTTTTTATCTTTAATAGCTAATCCGTTCGGTAAATCTCCGGGATTTACCGATATTAGAATTACTACCTTCCATTCAAGCCCCTTAGCTCCATGAATAGTTGTCAAAGTAATTGTATCACGTTCTTCTTCTTTTTCAACATTCATAATGCCAATGTCTTCACTTAGGGTTAAATCTTCTAAAAAAGAAGATAAAGAAGGATATCGACTAGCAATTTCACTAAATCTTTCAATATCCATGTTTCTAGATTTTGCATCACTAAAAGTGAGTAAAGAGTATTCTTCATAATAGTCTTTATATATATAATCAATTATTTCACTTGGATTTTTGTCCATGTTGATATACAATTTTTTTAATAGTTCAAAAGGGGTTGTAAATCTTATAAGTTGTGTTTTAGTTAATATTTCTTCTATATTTTTTGATTGTCCAGAATTTATTCCTTTTTCAATTTCATTATATATCTTTGAAGCAGTTTTTGTACCAATCCCTGGAAATAACTTTAAAATTCTAATCCATGAAATCTTATCTAAAGGATTATTTAGAACTTTTAGAAATCCTAAAACATCTTTAATATGTCTTGTTTCAATAAATCTAAGCCCCGACAGAATTCTATATGGTATACCTACTGTGTCTAATTTTTGCTGTATTACCATTGATAAAGAGTGAGATCTATAAAGAATTGCTATGTCTTTGTAGTTGATACCTTCTTCTAACTTATTTTTGATAATTTGTACAACAGCATCAGCTTGTTCTAAATCATCAAAAGTTTCTATTACGAAAGGTTTTATGTATCCTTTTCTTTTTGGTTTTAGAGTTTTAGGAACGGAATTTGAAGGTAGCATATTATTTATGAAATTAACTATTTCTGGGGTACTTCTATAGTTTGTTTGTATTTTAAATATCTTTGTACCTTCTTTATCTATGAAATCTTTTATGTTTTTGAAATGAGCTCCTCTAAATGAGTAAATACTTTGTGAATCATCACCAACAACAATTAAATTTCCATGGACACTAGAAAAAGCTTTTATTAATTCAATTTGAATTTTATTAGTATCTTGAAATTCATCAACTAAAACATATTGAAACTGTTCTGATACCTTTTTTAGAATATCAGGATGGGTATGAAACAACATGAGTGTGTTAACTAAAAGATCGTCATAGTCCATAACATTCATGTCTTTTTTTAACTGAGAGTAAATACCCCAAATTTGTTCAATATCGTTCTCAAACTCTAATAAGTAAGGAGCTATGTCTAGTAAAGTTTCTCTAAGAGAATTCAAAGTATTACATGTATAACTAATAACTTTCATTATTACATCTTCTTTAGGAAATTTATATTTATCGCTGGATTCTCTCATATATTCATTTTTTGCTATTCTAAGCAGGTCTTTTGAGTCTTCTTTATCTAAAATACTGTAATCATTTTTAAAATCAAGTAGAGCAGCGTATCTTCTCAGAATAGTATTGCATACATGGTGAAATGTCCCTGCCAGCATGCTACTCATATCTCTGTTAGTAACATTTTTAACTCTTTCTATCATTTGTTTTGCTGCGGCTCGTGTAAAAGTGACGAGTAGAATATTTTCGGGTTTTAATCCTAAGTATAATAAATAAGCAATTTTGTACGTTATTACCCTTGTTTTACCTGAACCAGGACCAGCAACTATTATGGATCTTCCATTAGAATTTATAACCGCTTCTAATTGTTCCTCATCTAAAGCTTTTTTCAAGAAGGAGGGGATTTCTTTTTCTATATAAAAATAATCTTCTTTTTTCATTTTGGTAGAACACCTGTTTTTCATCTTCTATAAGATGAAAAAATGTGTCTATACTCCCTCCTTTCTCTTTTTTAGATAATGTAAATTAAAACACATTACCATCTATCATATCGCAAATTTCTTTTAATTGCAAACTTCTACTGGGATGCCTCAATTTTCTTAAGGCTTTTACCTCTATTTGTCTAATTCTTTCACGAGTTACGTTAAAAAAGTTACCAACTTCTTCTAATGTTTTTGCATTACCATCCATTAATCCATATCTCATCTTTAATACGGCCGCTTCTTTTGGTCTAAGTGTGTCTAATACCTTTTCTAGTTCCTCTTTCAAAATCATTCTAGCAGCTATTTCTTCGGGTTTATCTGCACTGGTATCTTCTATAAAGTCT
The DNA here is from genome assembly GCF_000953715.1 of Defluviitoga tunisiensis. Lineage (NCBI taxonomy): Bacteria > Thermotogati > Thermotogota > Thermotogae > Petrotogales > Petrotogaceae > Defluviitoga > Defluviitoga tunisiensis. The sequence goes on along the minus strand of NZ_LN824141.1, from coordinate 164,540 downwards.
CCTATGTAAGCTTCATCATCTTCTGAACCATTTATTTGAGCGTCTACAGAAATTACTTCTTTTGTTGCTTGTAATATTTCATCCATTTTTTCGATAGGTTTATCTAAAAGTCTGGCTAATTCCTCTGTACTTGGATATTCACCATGTTCTTGAAGATATTCTCTAATTATTTTGTTCATTCTGTTGATGGTTTCTACCAAGTGTACAGGTATTCTTATGGTTCTAGCCTGATCAGCTATTGCTCTAGTTATTGCTTGTCTTACCCACCAGGTTGCATAAGTAGAAAACTTGTAACCTTTTTTCCAGTCAAACTTTTCTACAGCTTTCATTAGTCCAATGTTTCCTTCTTGTATTAAATCCATAAAACTTAATCCTCTACCTGTATACCTTTTTGCAATACTTATTACAAGTCTTAAATTCGCTTTTATTAGTTCATCTCTAGCATTTTTGTCACCTTTTTTGGCTCTCATAGCTAGTTGCCTCTCACGTGTAGGGCTTAGTAGTTTGATCTTACCAATTTCTCTTAGATAAATTTTTATAGGTTCATTAGCAAAAGCATTATCATAAACCTGAGTTTCAGTTTCTTCAAATAAGTATTCTAAATCTTCTTTGTAATCATCTTTTAGTACTGTTTCTTCCTCTGAATCATCAAACTCTTCGGAGTTTTCTAGTATTTTAATACCTTTAGATTCTATTTCTTCGTATATTTTTTCTAAGAATTCACTATCTATCACATCAGCTAAATCTTGAGGTATACATTCATCAATATTTTGATAAGTTATACAATTTCCATTATTTTTTGCAATTTCTATTAACGTATCTATACCTTTTTCTAATTTATCTATAAATTTATCTTTATTTCTCTTTATGATTATTTGATCTTTGCCTATAAATTCGATGTTTTCGATTTCTTGGATTAGGTCTGTACAAGGAGAATTCGTTTTAACTTTTTGCATTAGCTAAATTACCTCCATATTGATTGATAAAATTCTATTTCCATTATTAAAGAGTCTAGTCAAAACGGTCTTACAGAACTTTGTGTATAAATTAGCCATTATTTTTAGCTATTTTATGGTTTTAACTTTACTATATAATTCTATAATTTGAGATGTAATCTTAGTTTTTTCTGAAGGATCTTCAATATCGCGAAGTTGTTTTGTTAATTTTTCTATTTCTCTATTGATTTTTATATAATTAATACCATCTTTTAGTGAAGCTAATATTCTATCAGGATTGAAGTAATAATCTATTTTCCAAACTTCTACTATTAGATCACTCAATTCTTTTGAAGAATTTTCAAGCAAAAAACCAATACTATCATTTTCTGAAGAAAGTTCTATAAACTCTCTTATAATACCTTCAGAAAAATCGTCTATATTGAAGGTTTCTTTAAGCAAAACTCTGTAATCTGGATATTTTACCCAAAGGTAAATATATGATTTTGCAATGTCATATTTAATATCTTTTTCTACATAAAAAGGATCTACAGTAGTGGATAAATTTTCGCTTACAGGGGCATCATCAATATAGGAACGGTTGGCTTCCAATATTTTTTTTACATATTGTTTATCCTTTCCTATCTTTTTTGAAATGCACTCCACAAAACTTTCAATATAGCTTAATCTTCCGGCTTTTTCTAATTTTGTATACCATTTTGACATATCTTTTAGGTATTGTTCTAAAGCGAAATCGTTTGTTAGTTCATACTTTTCGGCATAATAATCAACTACAAATTCGTGGAATTTATATGAATTTTTCAGTATTTCAGCTATATATTGTTTGTCATGTTTTTTAGTTAATTCATCAGGATCTTTCGCTGGATATTTTGAAACAGCTATCTGAAAATCTGTTTTATATAGAGTATCTATAGTTGATATTGTCGCTTTTTTGCCAGCATCATCCATGTCAAACATGGTAACAATCTTATTTGTAGATTTTAACAAATCAACAGCCTGATCTTTAGTGAATGAAGAGCCCAATATTGCAACTATATTTTTAAATCCTAATTTATACATAGATATGAGATCAAAATAACCCTCTACTATTATCGCAAAGTCATTTTCTTTAATGAAACGTTTTGTTTTATAGTACATATATAGAATTTTTGATTTTTTGAAATATTGATTTTCTGGTGTATTTAAATATTTGGGAGCATTTGAACTATCAATTACCAATCTTCCAGAAAAACCAACTAGCAAACCCGAATTATTACGAATAGGAATGATTAATCTATTATAAAAAAAATCCTTATCATTCACTATTAACCCAGCTTTAATTGCAATATCTTTTTCAAAATAATGTTCTTCAATAACCTTATTTACTTCAGACCCCAATGCGTAGCCTAATTCGAATTCTTCTGCGACATTCCTATTTATGTCACGTTTTTTTAAATATTGCCATATAGGATGATAATCCGGAAAATTCAAAAGGTTATTTGTATATATTTTTGAAACTTCTTCGTTTAATTTTATTTCAGCTGGTATTTCATTTTCGCTAAGATCAACCTTGACTCCAACTATACTTGCTATTTTTTTTAATGCATCGAGGAAACTTATTTGCTCATACTTTTCCAAAAAGGTGATAACGTCCCCATGGGTTCCACAACCAAAACAATGAAAAGTCTGGGTGTCAGGAAAAACATAAAAAGAAGGGGTATCCTCTGAATGAAAAGGACATAATGCAGAGTAATTTTTACCTTTTTTTGTGAGAGACAAATAAGAATTGACGAAATCAACAATATCAATTTTACCTTTAATTTCGTCAATTGTTTTCCTCATATTATCATAATCTTTTTTCATCAAACTTCACTTACCCTTAAAAAACCTGATTTTCTTAGATTAAAATTAATAAATAAAGGAATAATAGAATGGACAGAAATTATCTTTTTGAAAATTGTGGGCTTTTTCTCGCTTTTTTGAGTCCATATTTCTTTCTTTCTACTTCTCTTGGATCTCTTGTCAATAAACCCTCTTTCTTGAGGATAGGCCTTAGGGATTCATCATATTGAAGTAGAGCTCTTGCTATTCCTAGTCTTATAGCACCAGCTTGACCGCTTAATCCGCCACCATTAACTCTAATTATTAGATCAAATTGGCCATTTAAATCTGTTACTTCTAAAGGTTTTAAAGCATGTAATACCCAAACATCATTACCTCTTAGATATTCAGCTAAGTTGTTATAATCCTTTCCATTCACTTTTACTTTGCCGTTTCCCGGTCGTAAATATACCCTAGCAACAGCAGTTTTTCTTTTACCAGTTCCGTAATATTCAACTAGTTGTGCCATTATTCAAATAACCTCCTATTAGATTTTTTCTAAATCGATTTCTTTAGGTTTTTGAGCTTGATGCGGATGATTAGGACCAGCATACACTTTCAATTTTTTCAACATTTGTTTTCCTAATATTGTCTTAGGCATCATTCCTTTTATAGCATATTTAATTATTTGTTCTGGCTGTTTCTCTAAAAGCCTTTTGTAACTTATTTCTTTTAAACCACCTGGATATCCACTGTGATTTCTATATACTTTGGTATTTGCCTTGTCACCAGTAACATTTATTTTTTCGGCATTGATTATAATAACAAAGTCACCTGTATCAATATGTGGGGTATAAATAGGTTTATGTTTTCCTTGAAGAATCTTTGCTACTTTTGACGCTAATCTTCCCAAGGTTTGGCCCTCAGCATCAACTATATACCATTCTCTAGTAATTTCTCCTTTTTTTGCACTATAGGATGGTTGAACAAGTTTAGAATTCAATTTAAAAACCTCCTTACTTTGCCTTTTCTTTAATAAAGTTTTCAATTCTAGTTTTTTTTACAAGTAAATGCGATACAAAAGAGTTTGTAAAAAATTTTATAAAATTAAAAAGTAACACTAAATAAAAAAATATTTGAACACTTATTCCAATGTTTTGTACAAATTGAAGCGTTGGTTGATTTGTAAAAATAGGAATAGCAATATAATAATTTAATAGAAAAGCGACAACTCCGGTAATTAGACTACTTATAATGTAATTGACCCAAACATTAATTTTTAGCTTTCTTAAAGTGGTTAGGAAGAAAATAAAAACCGTCCCTGCTAATATATTCATTAGAATTCCTATTAGTCCACCCTCGCCTGATCGGAAAATAAACAAAAAATTTTTGATTAATAATGTAAAAAGACCAGGAAAAAAACCATAAATTAAAGTTACCAAAAAAACCATACAATCACTAGGGTCAAATTTGAGAAAAGGTAACAGAGGGATTATTGGAAATTCTATGAATGTTAATAAAAAAGCCAGAGCCCCAAAGATACCAACGACTGCCACTTTTCTACTATTCATGCTTAGTTCACTCTTTCAGTTTCATAAACACTGACAAATTTTCTGTTGTTTTTGGTTTCAAATTTAACGTATCCATCAACTTTTGAATATATTGTGAAATCTCTGCCCATACCAACATTTTCACCAGGGTGTATTTTTGTACCTCTCTGTCTTACTATTATAGAACCTGCAGATATTTTATTACCCTCATGAGCTTTAATTCCTAAATATTTAGGATTACTATCCTTTTTGTTTTGATCGCCACGTTTTTTAGTTGCAAATAATTGAAGATCGAATGTCATTTTTTATCTTACCTCCACTTTAAGATTTTTAGGGTAATCCTTCGAAATACTTAAAAGACTTTCAATTAAATATTGAAACAACAAGTCAGATATTTCACTTTTTTCTGTAACTTTAATCAAAAGATAACCTTCTTTTTTTTTGTAATCTCCTAATCCTTCATTTTTTAGTATTTCTGCCACAAATTGTGTGAGAACGCTTACAGCACTACATACTATATCAGTTCCGGCCAATGAGTAAGAAGAATGTCCTTTGATTTCTATTTGTGGATAATCTTTGTTTTGATAAGTTACTTTAATCATTGTTATAATGTTACCCTTGAATATCTTTAACTTTTAGGGCAGTATACTGCTGTCTGTGACCCATTTTTCTTCTATAGTTTTTTCTTCCTTTGAATTTTATTATGTGGATTTTTCTGTCTTTACCATGTTCTACTACTTCAGTTACTACCTTCGCTCCTTCCACATAAGGAGCACCAGTCTTAACTTCATCATCTTTTTTTATCATGATGACTTTATCAAGGATAAGATCATTACCAGGCTCAACATTTTTGACCTTTTCTGTATATATTACCTGATCTTTTTCTACTTTATACTGTTTTCCAGCAAAATCAACAATAGCGTACACAGGTACACCTCCTGATTCTATTATATTATATTAGATATTTGATGGCTTACAAAATACAAATAGTTTGATATAAAAAATAAACACATAAAATCTATTTGGTAATTCTACCATTAAATTTATTTGAAGATATTAAAGTATTGTAAATTTTTATAAAAATCAAAATAATCCGTTCTCTTTTAAAAATTTTTCAACTATAAGTGCTTGATCTGGATAGATGTATAGTAACTGAACATAAGCCTTTTTTAACTTTGAAATGTTAGTTTCATTAATTGTTAGTTCACTTAAATATGTATCTAGATCGAAACCATTTTGTATGAAAGCAACAGGATCTTCCAAGAAATCAATTAAGTTTTCCTCTTCCCATTTTCTAACTGAAATAACAATATCAGGGTATATATATTCTATCACATTTATAGCTTCATTTATCTTTCTTTTTAATTCATTGATAGGTAATTCATATTTTATTGAGTTTAAAAATTCTATGACATTTTTACCTTTAGATATAAATTCGATTGGTGCATCAAAAAAAGAGTCTTTCTTTTCAGTTGTATCCAACGAGATGTATACAGGAACTTCTTTTGAAGAACTAAGGTATAATAAAGAAGTGGCAATGTCTTTACTTATTGGAACAGCTGAAGTAGAAGATAATATATCTTCTCCTTCAACTAATACTGAAAAAACATGACCTCCTGTAAAACCAACAAACCATGCAGATGTATCAGAGGTACCAGTTTTTCCGTGTAAATCTAAGTCAGGAATATTTGCCCTCTTTCCTGTTCCGTTTGTTACAACTTCTCTGAGCATAGAATTCATAATACTGTAAGACTTATTTGAAATGGATTTAACTTTCCTTTCAATTTGCGGGTATCGTTTATATATTAAATTACCTTTTCTGTCGTATACCTCAGAAATTGTGTAAGTTGAAGGAATGATTCCATAATTAGGAAAAATCGAATAAGCTTTAGCTAATTCATAAGGACTTGTTTCTAAGGTTCCTAATGAGAGAGTCAAATCGTTTGGATATACTCCTTGAATGCCTAATTCATTTAAAAGGAAATCTTTAATAGTATCTATAGATTGTTGTGGAGAAATATCTATATGCATTGCTAAATATATAGATGGAATATTTATTGAATTTACAAGGGCTTCTTTCAAAGTTACACTACCTCTATAAGTTTTATCATAGTTTTGAGGTGCCCAATCTCCAAATTTCATAGAATAATCTGGTAATACAGTGTTTACGTCGTATCCTTTTTCAAGCGCTAATATATAGTAAAATGGTTTTATACTCGAACCTATCTGTTGATTAGAATAAAACACTGTATATTCTCCGCCCCAAAAGCTTAGTATTTCACCGGTTTTATTATTTAGCACAATAGCAGATGAATTTTCATCTAAAGTTACTGAGTCAAAAAGATTTTTGTTGTATGTAGTTTTGATTGTATATCCTCCACCTTTTAAACCAATTAATTCTTCTTCTTGCTTAACCCTATATATTAAATTTAAATATCTTTCATTATAAGATTGTGGATAAAAGATGAGTTCATGTATTTTCTTATCTATGTCCTCTCTAGTTTGTAGAGAGAAAAAGTTGTCTGGCAAAGAATATAATAATATTTCTGCCTGAGATTTTGCCCTATCAGGATATTTATAGGGATTATAAATTTCTGGTCCATTTATTATTCCTACTAGTACCAGAATTTCTTCTGTTGAAAGGTCTTGGACATCTTTTCCAAAATATCTTTGAGCAGCTGCTCCTATTCCTGAAATATCATTACCTAGATATACACTATTAAGATATGCTTCTAATATCTCTTCTTTTGTGTAAGAACGTTCCAAGAAAAAAGCCAACATCATATCCATTATTTTTCTTTTAACATTTCTTTCATTACTTAGGTAGACAGTTTTAGAGAGTTGCTGAGTGATTGTGCTACCACCTTGAACAATAGATAAATGTCTAATATTTATTAATGCGGCTCTTGTTAAAGCTTTAATGTTTATTCCATTGTGTTCAAAGAATTCTCTATCTTCAGACCATAAAAGACTATATATTAGTTCGGTTGGAATATCTTCCAACTTTACATATTTATATTTTGTTGGCAGAATGAATTGATTATTATTAAATAAATAAGTGTTGTAATCCGAATTAACAAGAAAGATTGACATAGTATTGTTGTAAAAAGTATTAACATAAGAAAATAAAATAAAAAAGGCTAATAAACCTATTGCCAATCCGAGTATATAACTTTTTATGATTTACACCTCCATATTTTCTGTGCTTTAACTCATTTGTTTTTTAAGATTCTATTTTGTGATTATAACTTAAACAGTTCTTGTAAAAAATTTTTTTCATAATATCATATCACATAATAAAATGAAGAATCTAAATAATTCTTGAAAATCCTTAAGATATGATAAAATATTAGAGAAATAGCAAATACTTTAGTAAATAAATATAAAAGTATATTGAATTTCTTACAAAAAAATGTTAGAATAATTTATATTTAATTTTATTATAGTTGAAAAAGAATAAGTAAAAAATGAAATTGCGGATTTTGGAGGCTGTGAGCCGTGCCTCATTCTTTGTATGTGATAAATAATATACATAATAGAGTTTAAATATAATATCGGTTATTTTAATGAACTGTTGTCAAAAATCTATCTAAATATTTAAACAATTTTAGGAGGTTGAATATTATGTCTGGACACAATAAATGGGCAAATATCAAAGCTAGAAAGACTGTTCAAGATGCAAAAAGGTCTAAAATGTTCACGAAGCTTATAAGAGAACTTACTATAGCAGCTAGAGAAGGAGGAGGAGATCCTGAATCGAATCCAAGACTAAGAACAGCTATAGAAAATGCAAAGGCTGCTAATATGCCAAAAGATAAAATAGAGGCCGCTATAAAAAAAGGTACCGGAGAGTCTTCGGGAGAAGAACTCTTTGAAATTATGTATGAAGCATATGCCCCAGGAGGCGTGGCTTTACTTATCTCTGTAGTTACTGACAATAAAAATAGAACTGCTCAAGAAATACGTCATACTTTGTCAAAGCATGGAGGTACTTTAGCAGAATCTGGTTCAGTAGCGTGGAATTTCGAGCGAAAAGGGTTGCTTACTGTACCTAAAGAGGAAGTAGATGACCTTGAAGAGTTGTTGCTTTTAGCTATTGAAGCAGGTGCTGAAGATATTGATGAGGAGACGGATCCTATTGAAATTATAACCTCGCCAGAAAATCTCACTTCAGTAAGAAATGCTTTAAAAGAAGCAGGATATACTGTTAATGAACAATTAACATACTTGCCAAAAACTACAGTTAAAGTTTCCGATGAAGACGCAGAAAAGATACTTAAATTGTTGGATGCACTTGATGAGATGGATGACGTTCAGGATGTATACGGAAATTACGATATTGATGATGAAGTTATGGAGCGTTTAGCTGCTAATCTATAATTTCTAAGATTTTAGAGAATATTATAATAGGGACCGTAAGGCCCCTATCTCTATTTATAATTTATCTTTTTTGCAAAGAAGGGAAAATAATGAGTAAGCTTTCTTCCAAAATAGTGGTTATTTTTACATTGTTCGTGGTTTTTGTTTGCTCTTTTTGTTTTCCTTCTTCTGGAGAAGTATCTATTTTAACTGATTTTACACCCACTTTAAAAACCGAGTTTATCTTTGATTTAAAGTTGAAAGATATTTATGAAGCTAAAGTTCATTACGATTTTGAATTTGCCAATGATTATATCGATATCAGCGATATTGGAGACATCGTAAATTATTTCAATTTATCCCAGCCTGGTTTTGAAATTTCTTATCGTAATCCAAATGGAAGAAAAGATCCATTCTTTTTGATAGAAAATAATTCCGGATTTATGATGATATTAGATGATTATATTAATATTTCATTTAATGGGCTTGATATTGGAATTATTTTTAGGGAGGATTTTTTAACGGTCTCTTATTGGAATAATTTGATGGACTTTTCTCAATCAAAAGTAGGAATAACACTGTCAGCCCCCAATGGTTTAGGAATATCATTTGGATTTCAAGACAAACTACAATATTTTTTTCATGCCGGCGATTTGCTATTTTCTCTCAATAATAAATCTCTAGATTCGGTTTATATTTTAAATAAAGATTTTCGGCTTGAATATAATTCAGCTAGTGGAAAGCTTACTGTAAACTCTGTTTTTTTTGATAAAAATGATAAAAACTTTTATTTTAGAGTTCCTATAAACAAATCGTTATTTCTAACATATTCTAATCTTGGAATCGGAATTACATTCTACGTTAATTTATATACACATACTATAAAATAATTTAGTAAGAGGGATGCAGATGAATGATTATTATATTTCGCCGTTTGATGATAAAGATTATGAACTGTTTTTACAAAACTTGATGATACATTTTAATTTAGATCTTCGTGGTTATAAGCAACATAGGTTGAGGAGAAGAACCGATATTTTACTTAAAAAATATAACCTCGGCTCCTATAAAGAGTATTTTGAACTTCTTAAGAAAGATTCCACAAAATGGGATGAGTTTTTAAATAAGCTAACAATAAATGTTACAGAGTTTTTTCGCAATCCCGATAAATGGGAATTTCTTAAAAACAATATTTTGCCAGGAATGATTAAGGAAAATAACGGTAAACTAAAAGCTTGGAGTGCAGGTTGTTCTACTGGAGAAGAACCTTATACATTAGCTATTATTTTAGATACTTTAGGGGTCTTGCATTCTAGTACCATTCATGCTGGAGATTTCGATGAGGATGCACTTTCAAAAGCAAAACTAGGAATATATCCTGACAAAAGTTTAGTGAATATACCTGATAATATTAAATCAAAGTATTTTAAAAAGTTGAACGAAGATAAATATGAAATTAGCGAAAGAATTAAACAAAGTGTTAATTTTAAAAGGGTAAATCTTCTTCTAGATAAATTTGATAAAGATTATGATCTAATTATATGCAGAAATGTTGTTATATATTTTGATACAGAAGCTAAAGATAAACTGTATAGCAAATTTTATGAGTCTTTAAAGCCTGGTGGAATATTGTTTGTGGGATCGACAGAAAGAATATTTAATTATAAGGAGATAGGTTTTTCGTCTATTGCACCATTTTTTTACAAAAAAGAAAAGAAGTAAGGAGGAAAACTTAATAATGAATAGAATTAAAACTATGACTATGGAATGGACTGGTGACAGTTTAATTCTTATAGACCAAAGATTTTTACCTTTAGAAGAAATTTATGTTGAGTGTAAAACCTATCAAGAAGTTGCCAAATCAATAAAAGATATGGTAGTAAGAGGAGCTCCTGCAATTGGAGCAAGCGCTGCTTTTGGTTATGTGTTAGGAGCTAAACAAAATCAGCAGTATACTGAAAAAAACAAATTTTTTCAGGAAATGAAAAATGTGAAAAAAGTACTAGCTGAAACGCGCCCAACCGCTGTAAATTTATTTTGGGCATTAAATCGAATGGAACAGGTAATGAACGACAATTTTAATTTAAATGATATAAAAGCCATCGTAGATATTTTGGAGATAGAGGCTCTGAAGATTGCCTATGAAGATATAGAAATTAATAAAGCAATTGGTAGAAATGGAGAAAAGCTTTTAAAAGATGGTGATAATGTCCTAACGCATTGTAACGCTGGAGCGCTTGCTACTGTTGATTACGGTACTGCATTAGGTGTGATAAGAGCAGCAGTTGAAAATGGTAAAAGAATACATGTTTATGCTGATGAAACTCGTCCTTATCTTCAAGGTGCAAGGTTAACGGTATGGGAACTAATGAAAAGTGGTATTAGAACGACCCTTATTTCTGATAATATGGCAGGATGGGTAATGAAGCAACAGAAGATTAATGCAGTAATAGTTGGGGCAGATAGAATTGCAAGAAATGGCGATTTTGCAAATAAGATAGGAACATACTCTGTTGCAGTTTTGGCTAAAAAACATGGTATTCCTTTTTATGTAGCGGCACCTTTATCTACTATAGACCTTGAGACAGAAAACGGTGATTTAATACCTATTGAGGAAAGAAATAAAGAAGAAGTAAGATTTTGCCACAAAACAAGATTAGTAAGAGATGATGTCGATGTTTATAATCCCGCTTTTGATGTAACACCGCATGATTTAGTTACTGCGATAATTACAGAAAAAGGTGTTGTTAGACAACCTTATGATAAGAATATCCCTGAACTTTTTAAATAAAACGATAAAATCTAAAATATGAGAATTAGTTGTCAGGACCTTTCATATCAACCTATAGTATAAATATCAAAAATAATCAAAATTTAAAAATTAGTTTTTGAATTTTAAAAGTATCAGGGCTGAGGCCTCCCTCCTTCGGTACAAGTAATGAAAAAGTAAAAGAAACAAACAATAGTTCAAAATTAGAATTGTGGAGGTATTTAAAAAAATAAAACGTGAAACATTCATAGAATATAAGTTTCATAATTTTTAAAGTGAGTAGAAAGATTTTAATAGGGAAGGATATAAATTGAAGATTTTGCTGTTAAGTGATTTACATATACCAACTCGATGTTCTATAGAGGAATTAAGAGCAATCAATTTTGATATATATGATCAAATATTTTTAACGGGTGATATAACTTCTATTGAAGTGTTAGACTTTTTAAATAATCAGAAACCTATAATACAAGCCGTCCATGGTAACATGGACGACTTTTATATTAAAAATCTATTATCAGAAAAAATAATGTTAGAATTATATGGAAAAACTTATGGATTAATACATGGACATCAAACGGGACATGCTATTGCTGAAAAACTGATTAAATTTTTTAACACAAATTTGGATGTTCTTGTCTTTGGTCATTCTCACTATCAAGAAAAATTTTTAATAAATAATACGATTTTTGTTAATCCAGGAGCTTTTTGTGACGGATATTACGGAGAAATTAATTTGGACGAAAATAACTTTGAGATCAACTTACTTCACATCTAGTACTATACTTTCACTAGTTCCATATGTTTCTTGCCAATACATTGTAAATGAAACTGCTGGAAGAACGTTGTATTCTCCTGAATTTAATAATCTCATATAATAACTGTATTGTCCATTTTTATAACCAGATGAGAAAAATGCAATTTTATCTTTTCTTATTTCTCTTGCACTATACCAATAATTCCATGGAGAATACCAACTATAATAAAATTTAGAAGACTGAGACATATTTTTTTCTGAATAGTTTTCTAGGATTTGAACATTGCCTGGTAGATAATCTTCTGTGACTAAGAATTGAGGAATATCAGATTGCATAGATATTACAACTTTTACAACATCGCCTTCTTTAAAATATTTTTCGTTATTGCTTATAAAATCTATTTTATAGAGGCCTAAAGGCCCCACATATTTTGAATTTCCCTTAAACTTAACATTCCCAAAAATTTCAACACTACTTTGAGACATATTAATTAGTTTATTTCCACTAATAGGGAACAGACTTTTAGTTGTTTTTGATGAATTATCCCACAAATACATTCTATCTGAGAATAATATAATGTTGTTCTGATATACATCTATATCTTGAACGTTCATAGAAAGGCTTTCATATTTGTCTTCTATGTATAAATAATCCTTATTGGTATTAATATTTTCTACTAACAGGATAGGTTTATTATTTAAAAGAGCCATAGATTTAATTCTTGTATTATTTAATATAGTATATTCCTTGAAATTATTAGTACAAATCTCATATTCAAATAATCTTTCATCTTTTATTATATAAATAAACTTAGAGTTTTTAATTAACATTCGTGGGTTTTCCACAAATAGCTCGTTGATATATAGTCTATTAGTTCTGTTATCATACTTTATTTGAAGATTGTTTTCTTGATAAATAATTTGAGTTTGGTATACATTGTACCATGTAAGTTCATTATCTCTTTCTAATATATTCGTTTCAGATTTGAAATATATGTTAGATGGAATTTGTGATTCATCTATTTCAAGAAAGGCATCGATGATATACCTATTTTCTTCTTTTTCAGCTTGTACGTTGTTCTTTTTGTAAAGTATTTTGTTTAAAATGATGCCGTTTTCTGTCGTTGAAGGTTCTAAAAGATTTTGTGTATTTATTTCATATAGACCTTGATTGTATAGAAAAATATCGTTTTGAGCAATAATAAAATCATTATTTTCATATTTCAAGTTTGACATATCTACAGAAAAGAATTCTTGATGTCTTAAGATAATATCAAGAATTTTTGAAATTTCTTTGGTCGAGTACCAGGTATATCCTTTTTTACTTGAAAGCAAGAACTTGAACACTTTCAATGAAGTAGAAAAGTATTCATTTTCTTGTAAAAGAAGATCTAAAAGAACTGCATTTGCATCAGTTATTGAGTAAAAATAATTATCATCAAAAAAATCAATGAAGGCTATATCTTCTTTTTCGTTTATTTTTGGAATAATATTATCAAGATATTCTCTATGATAAAATGAGTAGTAAAGTTCATCTAAAATATTTTTAGGAGTAAACTCTGACTCAATTCCATAGAGATTTAAAACATGGTAAACAAATCCTGATGATACATGCTTTTTCAGATAAGATAATCCATTTGAAAGAGTGGCCTGCGATACATAATATCCTTCATCCTCAATCTTTTTTAATCCATACATGACATAAGCGCTTATTTCCGGATGAGATTCTTCACTAGTTCCCCACCATCCCCAGCCACCATCATCTTTCTGGTATTTATAAAGAATTTGAAGGGTTTCTGTGACCTTTTGATCCAGATCTTCAATTATATATCCTTTTTTTGTTGCAGTAAGAAGAGGAACAATAACAGAAACTACTTGCTCACTACACTTATAAGAATAGTTTCGTAGATAATTTAAAGAATCAATCATTAAAGTATCTAAATTAAATGGTCGATAAAACTCTCCTTTTTTTATTGTATACCCATTTGTAGTATCTACTAATTTAATAACGTCTTCCCAAATTTCATCTGATTTTACAGAAAAAGGAAGTTTAACTATATCATGACCAAAATCGAATGTAATTGTTGATTCACCTATTTTTAGGGCTTCGAGGTTTAAACGAAGAGTTGTTTGAGAATTTGGTAAAAGTGTTAATTCACCATTTTTAGGGGTTATACTAATTGTTTCGTCTGTATCTATTTTATATTTTATGTTTCTAGTTTCATCAGTGTTATTGTAAATTACAAGATAAAAATTAGCTTTGTCTCCTATCACAGCAAAATTTGGAAGTAGAGGTCTTACGTAAAAGTCTAAGTTGCTCTTATAAGTGGTTGTAGTTTTATTAATTTTTTCACCGTCTTTTGTAAATCCATAAGAAGTTATTCTCCATGTTGTCAATGAATCAGGGTTAGTAAAGACTATTTCGGCTTTCCTGTTTTTTGTTTCAATAAAAGGGATCCACAAGGCTGTATCAGGGAAATATTCTCTGGTATTAACACTTAATTCATCGCTTCCTTTGTAAGAAGTAAAGACATCACTTTCTTCAAGAGTTAAACCATACAAATTTTTAGGTATATAAATGTAACTAGTACCAGTAGTAATAAGAGGTTCGACGTAATACAATTTTGGGTATAACTCATTTAGTATATCTTTTCTGTCTTCAACTAGAAGATAAATACCTTCATCTACAACGCTTAATGTAAAAACACCTTCTTCTTCAGCCTCAATTTGTATGGACACATCGTCTTTAGGAGCATATGTTTCTTTATCAGTATTAATTACATATGAGAAAGACAATTTTTCTAACTTTCCTAAATCAATAGATTTTTGTAGAACTTCTTTTCCTTCTTTATTAAATAAAATAGCATGAATGAAAATATTTCTTTCAAGCAAATTATCTGGAATTTCAAAAATATATTCATTTTTACTACTACTGTATTCAACAAAATCATATATCTCTCTTCCTGCCAAAAATATTAAACCTGTTGAATTAATATCTGAGTCTATAGAAAACCGAATTAAACGATCTTTAATTTCAAAATGCGAAAAATAAGCATGTGTAGTTCTAGCATAAGGAGAAATGTAAACATTAAAACTAGTCGAAGAATCTTCAAAAAAAAGGTTAGCAAAATAACTAGCTTCTTCAGAAAAAGAATACTCAAAAGATAATATTCCATTTTTTATAGGAATATAAAAAGTATTTTCTAAAATGTTTATTGTTTTCCAGGCTTCCTCATCCCATACCTGTTTGTAAAGATCAATTTTCAAGTTGCCTTCAGCAAGACTACCTTGGCGATCGGTAATGGTGCCGTTGAAAGTAACAGTTTCGTTAGGTTTAGCTTGAACATATCTATTATCAAGTTCTATGAGATAACTTCCATCCATAATTCTAACCTGATGGGTTTCTTGAATTTGACGCTGGCTTTCATCAACTATTATAGTTTCCAGCGTGTAATACCCTTCATGACCATCTTGTACCTTAATTGGTATATTTAAAATACCATTTTCATCAGTAAAAGTTACAGTTTGATATAAAAGAGATCTTCCTTCATAGCCATATAGGTTATCGTAGTAAACATAGAGAGATATATTTGCATTTTTAACTGGATTGCCATTTAAGTAAGTTAATTTGATGGAAAAATTTATTAAGTCATTGGTATAATATGTATCTTCATCGGTTGAAATTTCAACGAAATATTCAGGTTTAACATAATCTTGGACATAGAAACCATTGTAATAAGATTCACCATCTTGAGAAGTAAGTTGAATACTGTAGTATCCTAAAGGTGCTGATTCTGAGAGATAGTATTGTCCGTTGGCTCCACCAAAATTATCGGTTTTATATGTCTGAGATAAAATCTGGTTTCCAGAAGGATCTAGGATATTAACATTAATAATGTTGTCGTTTTTGAAGATATATTTATTGTTATCTTGTTGGTAGGATATCACCCTAAAATTTATTGTTTGATTAGGTTTGTATAAAGGCCTATCAGTAATAATTTGTAAAGGGGAATCTTTATAAATCTTGCTTTTTGAATAGAAATTTTGAAATTGAATACCTGAATCATTTTCTACTACTACACGTTTTAAAGAAGAAAAATTTGTTTTCAATTCAGATATATTATTATATATTTCAGTTTTACCGTTGGTATCTTGCAATATTATTCTGCTTTTAACATCATCTAGTGTGTTAGTGTTGTATATTTTAATAAAAAATTTATCTCCATCATAAGTAGCTATAAAGTTTGTTTCTGTTACCAATACTTCTTCATAGTAATTTTTTTTAGAATCAATACTCTGAAATTCTAAGTAATATAATCCAAGCTCTTCGAATTCTATAGTGTTATTAATATTAGCTTCTTTATCAGCTTTTAAGGTTTTTGAATATAGATATGATTTTTCAATTTCAGGAAGTGATTGTTGATACAAAATTACATCAAGAGGATATGAAACTTTGTAAACAGTCAATAACACCTGTTTCTCATCATAACCAGATATTTGTATTTTTTCTCCTTTTTTTATAATGTTGTTTCCGTTGATATATATGAAAGAAAATCCTGAAAGAGAGAAAATAATGATTAGGAACAAAAGCAATGAAGATCTTCTCATTTTTCCCACCCCATTTTTAATTAGTAAAATATATTGAAAAATTAAAACAAACAAAAAATTGAATTTATAAAACAACTAAATGATTAATTAATGAATTTCAGATAGTTTTCTGTAATCGAGTTAGTTTTTGCTATATTAGAATAAATCTTAGCAAAATTTCTAGGGATGTAATCATTATATTTAAAATTAATTTCATATAATCCATTTTTTATAGAATGATTATTCACCTTGAAGTCTGTTAAAGAATTGTAGATATAACCAAAAATTTTACAGTTTTTCTTAGATATGCTATCGTTAACTTGATAAATATTGTCTATTAAAGAGTTAATTTTCAAAGTGTTCAAATCTTCACCAATTGAATTTTCTGTAATTAGTATTGGAATATCATAATCTTCTGAACATCTTTCTAATATATCTTTAAAATGAGTGTAACTTTGCTTATCGTATTCTTTATTTGAATCTGTTTTGAATCCAGTCAACAAACCAGCATATTCATCAGAAGGGAAATAAGCAAATTCATTGAAGTTTAATCCAATAAAATCAATGTCATAGTGGATATTGTCTTCTAGTATAAAAAATGGACTTTTTCCATTAATTAAAGAATCAAACATAGAAAAATAGAATTCATTGCTTTTTATTTTGGTTTTACCTTGATTAAAGGAAAAAGTTTCATTTAAATTAAAATATAAATCTTCAGAAATAGAGACTTTTGCCAAAGAATTTGATAATTTAATGATATTATAAACTTTTTCATAAAATTGAATAACTCTTTCAAATAAGTTAGACAAAGTTGAAAAATCAGAGATATTATTATAAAGGTAAGTGACCTTCAAAAATTTCATAGGATTGTTTAAGACTGAATAAAACTGAATTTTATTTCCAAAATCATAGAACATTTTTTTACATATATCTAAAATAAAAGAAAGAAAATTATCATCATTGAATTTTATTTGAAAAAAATCGAAATCAAAGATATTAATAATGGGTTCTAAATTATTTTGAATTAATAGATCTATAAAGTAATTATATTTTTTTATTGATCTTGAAGAATCATTAATGAGATCGTTCCAATTCAATGCAAACCTAAATGAATTAACATTTAGAGAATTGATTAAATCAATTTTATTTGAAATATTTTTTTTGAACTCAGTGACATCATTTTCAGGATTAAAAAAAGAATGAGAGAAGGGAGGGCTATTTGCCCCCCACAAAAATAATTTTGGGAAAATTATGTCTTCCATTATAGATACACCTTCTTTATTCGTGTCTTAGGGCTTCTACAGGACTTAACTTAGATGCTTGATTTGCTGGGTATATTCCGAAAAACAGACCTATTGCAGCAGAAACACCAAAAGATAAAAGTATAGATTTTATTGTAAAAACAGCCGATAAGCCAAAAGCTTTTCCAAAATATGCAATTAGGCTTGATAAAAATACACCAAGAATCATTCCTATTATACCAGCTATTACTGTTAAAATTATACTTTCTAATAAAAATTCTAGAAGGATTCTTTTTCTACTTGCGCCAATAGCCATTTTTATTCCTATTTCTCTAGTTCTTTCTTTAACTGTTACAAGCATAATGTTCATTATTCCTATTCCACCTACTACTAATGAAATAGATGCTATACCAACAAGAATTACATTAAAAATACCTGTAATTTGATTAACGGCATCCAAAATGGCTTCCTGACTTAATATAGTATATTTGTTTGTATCTTGGAATTTTCTGTACAGATAAAAATCTATACCCATTGTGGCAAGTTGCGCACTTTTTTCATCAACTGCAGATACCAATATTTGGTTAGTTCTACCCTTAGTGTGAAAAAGTCTATAATCTGCTATATTATATGGAAGAACGACCAAGTCATCTACATTAAATAATAATCTACTACCTGTTTTTTTAAGTACGCCAACAATCTCAAATGTAATTTTTCGGCTTCCTTTTGAGCCAGTTTGTATGATATTAAAGCGTTCTCCAACGACATCTTGTCTTCCAAAAAGTTTATCAGCGATGTTATAACCGATTACTGCTATGCTACTAAGCTCTTCCAAGTCATTATCGTTAATAGCTCTTCCATATGCTATATCTAAATTCATTATTTCAAAAAAATCAGGTAAAACACCAAAAACGCTTGCAGTAGTGTTTTCTCCCTTACTCTCAACTGTGAGACTAGAACTTAGCAATCCGGTAGCGCTTTTAGCTCCAGGAACCATGGCTGTAATATTTATAGCATCATCAAACTCTAGAGGTTGTGAAGCAAATCTCGAATAAACAGAGGAGGTAACCATTATGATGTTAGAACCTAAAGAAGAAACAGTTTTATTGATTTCTTCTCTTGCTCCATCGCCGATTGCAACGATTGCCATTACAGCTGCTACGCCGATAATTATTCCCAACATAGACAGGAAGGTTCTCAGCTTATTATCGAGTAAAGATCTAAATGTTTCTTTAAGTATTTCCAACGGCTTTCACCTCTATTTCTTCGATCTTTCCATCAAGTAGCTTGATAATCTTACTTCCTCTGTCTAACCATCTCATATCATGGGTAACAATAGCTAAAGTTACCCCTTTTTCATTTAATTCTTCGAATATTCTAAAGACTTCTTCTCCGCTTTTTGTATCTAGGTTACCGGTAGGTTCATCTGCCAAAATAATCGCAGGATCATTTGCTAGCGCTCTTGCTATAGCAACTCTTTGTTGCTGGCCACCAGATAATTGTGTAGGTTTATGATCCAGTCTATTGCCTAGTCCAACCATTTCAAGAAGTTCTTTAGCTCTTTCTCTTCTTTTTTTAGCAGGAACTCCCGCATAAAGCATAGGTAGCTCAACATTTTCTAAAGCTGTATACTTAGGTAAAAGGTTGAAACTTTGAAATATAAAACCTATTTTTTGATTTCTAATTTTTGCAAGTTGTGAACCTTTCATTCTTGAAACTTCAATTCCTTCAATAATAACCTTTCCCTTTGTAGGTAGATCTAAACAACCCAAAATTTGAAGTAAAGTAGATTTACCACTTCCTGAAGGTCCGATTATTATAGTATATTCTCCTTCTTCAAGATTGAAAGAAATACCTTTAAGGGCTTCAACTTTCACTTCCCCCATCTCATAGACTTTCCAAACATCTCTCAATTCTAAAACAGTTCCCGGCATTAAAATCCACCTCTTCCTCCACCTGTGGGTGGAACTCTGCTGGGTGTTGTTGGGGTTATTGAAGGAATACTAATAGTTAATCCGTATTGTTGCATCAATCTATCAGCCTCTTGAGAGGATGGAATTATTAAAACTACATCTTCTTTGCTTAAACCTGAGGTTATTTCAACCATTTTATCTGTTTCTCTACCAGTTTGAACCTGGACTGGTTCCATTCCGCCTTCCTGAGTCATTTTATAAACCATTTTTGAACCATCAGGCCCTATTTGAATTGCATCTTTAGGTACAGCCACTGTGTCTTCTAATTTAAGTGTGACTATTTCTACATCTGCAGTCATTCCTGAAATGATAGGATATTGATTAACATCTTCTTCTTCGAATTCTATTTCTATTGGGATAACCACAATACCCATATCAGTTGTTGCAGTTGGGCTAATCCAACTTATTCTTCCGGGTAAATTTAAGTTTAACGAGTCAAAAACTATTGTTGCCTCCATTCCCTCTTTTATCAAAGGTATATCAATTTCATCTATAGCAACTTTTACCTTAAGATTGTTATCTTCAACTATTGTAAAAGCTGCTGCAGTTGTGCCTATAACATCCTTTTCTGTAACATTTACCTCGCTAATTACGCCTGATACCGGAGCTGTAATATTCGTGTATCCTAAATTTTTTTCAGCTAAATCTAACTGAAGCTTTTTCACTTGTTTCATTCTTTCGCCTAAATTGGATGAAGACTCATAATCATTCAAAGCGTTTAAGTATTGAACTTGATACTGTAGATCATCTATTTTAGCAAGCAATTGACCAGCTTCAACATGGTCTCCCTTCTCAACATAAATTTCTTTGATTTCTCCAGAAACCTTAGGCATTACAGATTTTGTTGACGCTTGAACGGTTCCTACTACTTCAATTGAATCTCCTATATCAGTTTTTACCTGGTATTTTAGGTATATTGAAGATGATAGACCTGTGTCTGAACTTATTTTAGATTTGTTCCTAGATAAAAGTATAAAAGAACCAATAATTACAATAGCAATTATTACAATTGTCCAAATAGTTATTTTAGTTCTCTTTTTCAATTATTATCACCCCATAGATTTACATAATACTGTTGCATTAATCTAAGTTCATTTATTCTTATGCTATTTTCAGTATTTTCTAAATTTAATTTATTCATTTGTAGAGCTATCTCAGATAAACTTAAGTCATCTTGTGTTATGAATCCCTTTTTATAAAGATCTATGTTTTTTTCATAATCTTCTTGTGCGTTTTTTAAATCAATATAGGCTATATTAATGTCGTAACTCAAAGTTTTTCTTTTTGTTTCAAGACCTCTAATTGTTTCTTCTATTTTTTTGACACTTTCTTCATAGGTTAGATTGGCTAAGTTTGATTTCATATTGTCAGATGCGAGCTTTCTCTCGCCTTTATCAAAAATTGTCAGCTGAAAATCCAAACCTATACTCCACGTTGGTTTCCATTTATCCTCTTCATCAATGGTAAAAGGTTGCACACTAAGTGTTAATTTTGAAAAAGGTAGATATGGTAAAAACCAAAACTTTTTTTGGATGTTGGATGCTTCTTCATTTAGGATTAAAGCTTTTAAATCTAGTCTTTCAGTTATATCTTTTGATACATATGTGTTTTGAGAAATTATATTATCTATTATATTTTTGGTTTCATTATATAGATTTTCTGAAAAATCAAAATATTCCAATGAAACATTGTTTGCCTTTAAGCTTTCAAGGCTTTTTTGTGCTGTTAATATTTGTTTTTCAATTTCTTCCTTTGCCTTCTCTTCTGTAGCAGTGTTATATTGATTTTGCAAAATGTTTATTTGTTTTTGAGAAAGTTCTATAACCTTTTCATTGTAGTACCTATTAAATATGTCTTCGACTGTATTTATAAATTCGTTGGTTTGTGCTAGATAATAACTTGATAAAGCAGAATAATATTTTGATTCAGTACTTAATCTCTCAGCCTTATCTACTTTTTTTAAATCACGAGAAGCAACAATTGCGATTTGTTCATAAAGCTTTTCTTCCACTGTGCTCCAAGGACCGTAAAACCCACTTTTATCATCATCAAAATATATTTTAAAGGGAAATGAAAGTCCTATACTTGTTCCAAAAACTTCTGCAAAATTCGTATTTAGTGAGAAACTATAACCTATCATATTTCCACTTGAGTTAAATATAAAACCTCCTACTTCAGTTTCACTTTCGGGAGTCGTAATTTCTGCTTTGAGTATAGTATTCAAAGAAATTTGTAGATAAGGTACAAAGAATTGATCTATTTGTTTCATCTCTAATTCCGCGTTTTTTAAGTTCATTTCAGCCTGAACATAAGTAGAACTTTTGTTCAAGTTTTGTCTGTACAATTCTTCAAAACTTATTCCAAATATACTCAAAACCGTTAAAAGCAAGCCAAGAATGAGTATTAGTTTTTTTTTCACAATCCTACCTCCTTGAGGCTCCTTCCTGTATCAACAACATAGTTTATATATGTCTCTAAGTAATTCTTTAAACTATCATAATAATTTTTTTGTGCGTTTAAATACTCTATATTTGAAGAAATAAGTTCTAGTTCAGATACGAGTCCTTTATCAAATCTGTTTTTCGTATCATTGAAAGTGTTTTGAGATAGATCAACTCTTTCTTTTAAGTTTTGAAGAGTTCTGTAAAGAATTTCAAGAGAATTTTTTGTTAATTTATGAGCGTCAACTAGTTTTTCACGAGTATCTTCAAGAGTTAAAAGATTTTTTTGATGAGTTGCTTCTGTAATTTTTTTGTTGTAACTTGAAGCATTAGAAGGCAGATTGTTCAAATCGTATTCTGAGAGTTCAACGTTTAATTTGGATAATTTTAATGCATAGCTATTGTTTAGATATTCATCATCAGAGACGAAAAATCCTTCTAAAGCAGGTATATTTATAGTGATTTCTTTTATATTTCCTTCATATATCTTACTTAAGTTATCTTGTGCTGTTTCTAAATTAATATTTGCGTTTTTGAGATTATTTTCCGCATCTTTGACTGTGAGCTCAGAACTTTTTAAGTCGTCTGAGGATATTAATCCTCTATTAAACAATTCTGAGTTGTTATCATAAGTTATTTGAGCACTTTTTAACTGTAAGTTTGCAACATTTACATTAATTTCTTGAAGATAAAGATTAAAAATTCTGTCCAATATGTCCGAATAGTATTCTTTTATTGAACTGTTATAATTCATTAACCCTTGTTGATATGCAAGTTCTCCAGCTAATTCTGCTTTCTTATTTATTGCTTCAATCATTGCTTTATCATAATCAAGTAAAGTTTTTTCTAAATCTATTTGTGCCATTTTGTAGATGTTACTTTTTTCTTTTGAGGTTTCAAACACATCTACCAAACCAATTGAGAAAGAAGCCACCACCATTAATATAGATAAGACTAATAATACACTTTTTTTCATTTTATTTCCTCCCTCTATTTTAAATTTTACTGTCTTCAGAAATTCTAAAACTCAAATATTAATTTTAGTGTTTAAATATGAACTAATCAAGAAGATCTCAATACTATAATTCCGAATTATTGATGTATCTTTTAACATATGAACATGAAATAATCTCTTAGGGCGAGGCTTTTCACTAGAACTAATAAAACTTCTTATAATCATCAATATTCAAAGTAACTAAGTATATTTATATCGTTATTTTCTTAAACAAATCTTAAAAACTATTCTTATTTATAAAAAATATTAAATTTATTCAATAAATTAACTATAAAACCTTCTTGGAATTGAAATGCATCTATTAATAAATAGGTTATTTTATAATATTTTTAATTATATCAAAAGATATAAATCACAAAGTGTGGCGTAAAAACATTTTCTTGAGAAATTTAATTGCTATTAAGAAGAAGAAAGAAAATTAATTCTAACATCCCAATTCTAGTTAAAATTTATTAAATTTTTATTAAGTCAATTATAAGTTACATCAATTTTTTATACATACTGTTAAATTCACAATTATGAAAAAATAAGCAATTTACAATTCATTGATTTTTGTGATATAATAATTTGTAAAGAGTTAGGTGAAATGTCTTTAGATCTAAGCTTAAAGATGAAACTGTTTTTTATCTTAACGAAAGAAAAAGAGGAGGTTTTCATGGCTAATAATAATCAAAGAACTGGTTCTTTTTTAGGACCTTTATTGATATATCTTTTTTTAGGAATCTTAATCTTTGTCAGTATTTCGCAATTAAATCGTACAAATATTATTGAAATTAATTACACAGATCTTGTAAACTTAATAAATAATGATTTAATAATAAGCATCCAGATTGATATTAGTGGGTTAGTGCAAGTAAAAGCAAAGAACGGACAATTATTTCAATGTTATGCTCCTACCTTAGTGTTTGACCAGACCTTTGTAAGAGCTTTAGCAAATGATGGCATTAAGATAGAATACACCAAAAGTGGAGCAGGTAGTTGGTGGCTTACAATTCTTGTGTACGCTTTGCCGACTATAATATTAATGTTTTTTTGGTTTTCTATGCTTAAAAAAACTACAGGAGGAGAAGGTGGAATCCCTGGAGGTAATTATCGAAAAAGTCCTGCAAGAAAATACGATGCTAAGAAAGCCAAGATAACCTTCAAAGATGTTGCAGGGATTGATGAAATAAAGGATGAACTTATGGATATTGTTAATTTTTTGAAAGATCCAAAAGGTTTTAGTTCATTAGGAGCAAGAATTCCAAAGGGTATTTTACTTGCTGGACCTCCTGGTACAGGTAAGACCTTAGTTGCAAGGGCAGTTGCCGGGGAAGCCAATGTTCCTTTTTATTTTATGTCTGGATCCGACTTTGTGGAATTATTTGTTGGAGTTGGAGCTGCGCGAGTTAGAGATTTATTTAGAGAGGCTAGAGCTAATAGCCCCGCTATTGTTTTTATAGATGAATTAGATGCAGTTGGTAGGCAAAGAGGTGCAGGTCTTGGTGGCGGTCATGATGAAAGAGAACAAACGTTAAATGCCCTTCTTGTTGAGATGGATGGATTTGATCCTAGAGAGGGCATAGTGGTTATGGCTGCAACAAATAGGCCAGATGTTCTTGATAAGGCTTTACTGAGACCTGGACGATTTGATAAGAAAATATATCTAGATGTTCCAGATTTGAAGGCTAGAGAGGAAATTATTAAAGTTCACCTTAGAGGTAAAAGAATAGCGCCAGATATTGATGTTAAAAGTTTAGCTAGAAGTACCCCTGGATTTGTTGGTGCTGATATAGAGAATATGGTAAATGAAGCCGCTTTACTTGCTGCAAGGGAAAATAGAGATTATATAACTAACGAGGATTTTCAAGAGGCTGTTGAAAGGATTATCGTTGGACCAGCTAGGAAATCACGAAGAATTAGTGAGAAAGAAAGAAAGGTAGTAACTTATCATGAATTAGGTCACGCTATTTTAGGTTACCTTTTACCTTACTCTTATCCGGTTCATAAAATTACTATTGTTCCGCGAGGACAGGCAGCTTTAGGTTACACTATGCAATTACCTACAGAAGATCGTTTTCTTGTTACCGAACCAGAGTTAAGAGACAAGGTTGTTAGCTTATTAGGAGGAAGAGCCGCGGAGGAAATTGTATTTAACGAAATTACTACTGGTGCATCTAATGATTTGAAACGAGCTACTGAACTTGTTCGAGAAATGGTTACTCAGCTTGGTATGAGTGAAAAGATAGGACCTATAGCCTGGGGTGAAGAGGTTGGAGAAATATTTTTAGGAAGAGAATTGACTAGGATGAAGAATTTTTCACAAAAAACGGCTCAAGAAATCGATTCGGAGATTAAAACCTATGTTCTTAGTAGTTATGAAAAAGCAAAGAAAATATTGACAGATAATAGAGAACGAATGGATCTTCTTGCAATATATTTATATAATAAAGAAGAGATTTCAGGAAAAGAATTTAGTAAGATGATGAAAATGAGTTTAGAAGATTTGAAAGATTTTGTTATGAGTGATGAAGAGGTAGAGGTTAAGAATCTAACAATTTCATATGCTTAAAGCACCTTTGCAGAGTATTAATTTAGGAGAGTAAAGATGAGCGTTAAGGAACCCAAAACAGATATAATAAACCGTTTAAAAAGAATTGAAGGACAAATAAGAGGTCTTCAAAATATGATAGTTAGTGAAAGAGGATGTAGTGAGATTCTAACTCAATTATCCGCTGTTAAAGGCGCTATAAACAAAGTCTCTGAAGAAATAATGAAAGAATACACAAAATCTTGTCTAATTGAATATGAGCAAACGAAAGATGAAAAAATTTTGGATGATTTAATAGAAACGATCTCTAAGTTTCGAGAGATCTGATAGGAGAGATTTTAGTGAGCAAAAAAAAGAAAATATTTTTATCTTCTTTAATTGTCTTAATTGTTTTTGTTACTTCTTGGGTTTTTCCAAACGAGGTTTATAGTAGCTTTGAGAACAAAGCAGTTGAGGATATTTTTATTGATGAATTTCAAAACCCACTTTTCTGGAGTTTGTATTTTATTGGTAATTTTTATTATGGCAAAGATAATATTGATTATGATAAAATACTTGAGTCTACCATTGAAGGTATGGTTAGTGGGTTAGATGATCCTTTTGCTTGGTATTTGGATGCAAGTGAAGTTGAAGAAAGTAAGATAGAGACCGAGGCAAAGTACGGTGGCTTAGGATTGACTATAAGATACGATTCAGAAAAAAAAGTTGTAGTTGTTGTTTCGCCTATGAATGGGACCCCGGCACACAGAGCAGGTTTTATGCCTAATGATTATATTCTTTCAATAAATGGGGTTTCAACATCTGAGCTTGGTTTACAAAAATCTGCTTCTTTAATGAGGGGAGAACCGGGAACAGAGGTAACTTTGGAGATATATAGAGAAGGTTGGATAGACTCAAAGACAGTAACTCTAGTTAGAGAGATAATTGAAACAAAAACAGTGAAATATGATGTTGTAGAATATCAAGATAGAATGATTGGATATATACTTCTTACAAATTTTGCAGAGACTAGTGCTCAAGAAATGAAAGAGGCATTGGAAAAGCTTTCTAAACAAACAATTGAAGGTGTTATTTTAGATGTCCGAAATAATCCAGGCGGGCTTTTAAATACTGCTATTGATATAAGTTCAATGTTTTTAAAAACTGGTAAAATAGTAAGTTTGAGATATTATGATGGAACTGAAGAGATTATACCTAGCAAGCCTGGTTACTACAATAATTTCTTAGAAAATATTCCACTTGTATTGTTAGTTAACACAGCATCTGCTTCTGCTTCTGAAATTTTAGCTGGGGCTCTTAAAGATAACGAAGCAGCAACATTAATTGGTGAAACAACGTATGGTAAAGCTGCAGTTCAACGACCATTTCAACTTTCTACCGGAGGGGAGATTTGGTTACCTATAGCGCGTTATTTCACTCCAAATGGTACAGACATAAATTTAAAAGGAATCACGCCTCATATTGAGGTTAAAAATCCTCCTAGAGAAGTTATTTCACTAACCTCTATAAGTGAAGAAGAAGCACAACAAGCGCTTTATACAACGACTGATAAACCTATCTTACATATTAAAGATGATATACAATTAAAGACTGCATTAGATTTCATTGTTAGTGGGGGTAAATAATTGTGAATTTCCATGGATGGACAGTGGTGGTTTTTCTGATTTTTTTTTCTTTGTCATTAGGCCTATATTTATTTTATGGTCGCTCGGAGATCAGTTATTATGCAATTAAAAAAGCCCCTGCTTTGAGGGTAGTTAATAACAAATATGATATTTCATACCTCAATAAACAGTTATATGATATAAAAAATGTATCGCTCATCTCAAAAAGTATGATAGAAAATACCCTTTTTGTGGGATCAATCGATTTAAATCTTAATGAAAATAAGATGATTGTAAAGCCTTTATCAAGGAGTTCTTATGAAGAATTAAGAAACATTATTATTTCTACAGAAACAAGGTATAAAGAAAGTAAACGTGAATACGAACTTTATGGATTAGAATTACCTTATTATCAGTTTTTAACTGATAATTTATATATCGAATTGACACCAAAGATTTTTGTGACTGATTTAAATTCTTTGACGGAAGATGTTTTGACTTATATTAGATCAAAATATTATGTATTTACCAAAGATATTTATAGAGCTTATTCGTTTAATCAAACTTTGCTCGATAGCTTGGATGGATATGGGGGTATTATTTTAGATGCAGAGATTTTAAAAAACGCTGCGGTTCAACCTATTATAGACATTTTGAACAAAGAAGGTATAGATGTGGTTAATGATTTATCTATATATGTTTTTTAAAGGTGAGATTTAATAAATGAATAATATGTTTTTAGATTTTTATAACGCTCTTTTTCATCCTAATAAAATATTAGAATCATCTAAAAATTCTTTTTTTATTCCAATATTGATAAGTATATTGTTTATCTTATCTCCAGTTTTTTTGTATAACCCTGTTTATCCATTGATAGAGCATTTTAATACGTTTAAGATCAGATTATTGTTTTTTATATTATTTTTTTCTTATCTTAGTGCAGGAATAAGACTTTTATTTTGTGGTAATGATAATAAGACATTTTATTATTCATATTTATCTTCAGTTTCTCCTCTAATATTTGGAATTTTAGGAAAAAGGTGTTTATATTTAGCTTTAATTTGGAGTTTAATTCTTAAAACTTTTGTTGATTTTAAGACAAAGAGTTATTTTTCTCTAATTGTCGGGTTGGTTTTTGATGTGTTTTTAATATATTGGTTATTCTGAAAAAAACTGGGGCTATAATACTCCCCAGTTTTTTTAGTTCTAAAATATTATATTGTCGAAGTTTATTTAAACATATCCGAGTCTACTCTTATAGGCAGATTTAACCAGTAAAATGCACTAATATCAAATTGAATGTATAATAAGTAACTAAATGCTTCTTCACCAAAATTATATTGGAAATCTGCACCTGCTACAATTCCATCAAATCTATATTTTCCATCTTCAAAAGGAATATAAGGTCTCCATAGAATTTTATCTATATTACTGCCTACATAGATATCATCTGTTTGATAGCCTACATATGGAGTTATCTTAGTGTTAAATACTACAAAGGGTTTATCAATCACTGCTATAAATCCAGTATCTGAATAATATGATAGATTTAATCCGAAGTCATAGACATTGTAGCTATTTATACTGTATGGTCCAACCAAAGAATAAGTTTTTACACCGTATGATGATATTGATGAGTTAGAAAGTTCCAAATTTGCCTCGACTAATGAATTAATATCCTTGTTTATGTGCCATAAATGAGTGTTTGCAATAGAAAAATAACTGGTAATATAGTCTTTTGCTAGACTTAGTACAACAGTATTTGTTGTGAAGTAATCAAACGTCAAACCAAGGTCTGCATAAAACTGGTTATTATCAGTATATACTTGGATCATTCCAGAATAATTTAGTGCATCACTTAAAAATATAGTACCAGCTCCATAATATATATTTTCTTCTATATCAACTGATAAGTAAGGATAAGGAAGAAAATAAAATTTTTCTGAGGTAAATTTTTTAAGATCTTTTTCAGATTGTGAAGCTATAACATTATTTTCAAATTCAATGAGATTTTTAGGAACGCTATTAATAACGATGGAGTTTAATTTTTCATCTTGTATATTATTTAAATCTAGATAAGTCAGATGGTATCCTTCATAATCATAAACTAAATGATAAAGTACATTGTTTAACACAATGGGATTAAAAGCACCTATAAGATAGTAAGTGAGTTGATTAACTTCCTGATTTTCGAGATTAAAGCAAAAAATATTGTATATTTCATCAACATAATTGGCAGAATAATAAAGGCAATTATCGAGAAAGTACAATTGCAATTCTTTTGCATTATCATTAGTTATTTGAGTTAAATTATTATTATTTAAATTGTACGCATATATGTCAGTTTGATTTTTGTAATTTGCAGAAAAATAAATAATTTGTTGACTTTTATCATATGTAATTGAATTAATTACATACTTCCCGTAATTAATAATTTTATCAGATTCGCCAGTTTTTATATTATACAAATACATAGCACATAAACCATTTTGTAATTTTGAATATGCTATTTGATCATTCCCTATGAAAGAAAAGGTACTAACCCTTTCATCAACAAGTTTTTTACAATTGCCAGAATTACATTCATAATACAATTTGTTGGTATAATAGCCGTAATTGTAAGTGGTAGTTAAGTATACTAAATCTCCTTTTCCATTAACATCAAATTCTCTTATACCTTTTTTTAGTAATTTATCGTTTTTGTAAATTCCATTGGGTTTATCGGGCATTTCTAAGTATCCGTAGATTGATTTGCCGTCGGTTCTTAAGTTACTAGTGTCTCGATATGTTTCATTAATTTTAAACCAAGAGATTCTATATCCCTTATCCGATAAAAGATCATATTGGACCAAGTACTCTTGTTTAATGTCATTCAAAAAAGAATCCCAATCGTCGTTAGTTACATAGTGAAAAGCTTCGCTGATATTACTAAGAATCTTTCTATCTAAAATATTGATAATCTCTCTTAAAGTAGTCTCTCCATAATTATCTGCTATTGCTCTTACTAAAATGGTTCCATACATGTAGTTAAAACCCGCTGGACTCCATTCCTCGACATTTGAGCCAGTTCCCAAATAGTACCTAGGGAATTCATTACTTAATATTTCTGCTTTAAGATACATATTAAAAAGATCATCCTCGAATCTTCCTCCAAACTGCTTACTTTCCATATATATAGACAATCCTTCCTGTAAGTAACTTGGTTGATGTATTATATTTAAAGTATTTTTGATTAATTGACTAGGAATCCAAGATATAAGTGGATCCCGGACATCGTTGCCGTAAAAAATATGAGTTAATTCATGAGAAAAAACAAATCTACTCCAATCTTCTACATTTCCACCCAGTGCTAAGAAATCTTTGGGTGGATTAACGTAAAGCCTGATGATATTAGTGGAAGGTAAAGCAAAAGAGTTTGTAAAATCGACGTCATCTAATATATATACCGTTATTTTACCAGGTTTCGTTCCAAAAAAAAATCTATATGAGGTATATAGTTGTTCGGCATAATCATTTATTTCTTCATAAAAATAATACAGATCTTTTTCGAAAACAAACTTGTAATGTGGACTCTCAATTTGATAGAGATCTTTTGGCGGTGTGTAGACTTGAGAAGAAAAGATAGCTATAGTAAAAAAAATAACTAACGTAGTGGTGAGACATAGTTTATCAAAAAATTTAGGTCTACTCATGTAATTTACTCTCCTTTATGATAATTATTAGTTCTTTTAATCCTAGTTAATTATACATGAAGTTGCTATAAAATTCAAAAAAAATCCTTGACAAAAAGCTCTTTTTATGATACACTTTATTACAGGATAACGCCGAGATGGCGGAACTGGTAGACGCTGTGGACTTAAAATCCACTGGGTGGAGACACCCGTGTCGGTTCGATTCCGACTCTCGGCACCACTTTAGTAATCTTTTTAAATGAATTAGTTTTTTACTCGGTGCGGGGTGGAGCAGTCTGGTAGCTCGTCGGGCTCATAACCCGAAGGTCGTAGGTTCAAATCCTACCCCCGCTACCATTTTATGTGGTAGCCGGTTTTTTTTGGCGGCGTAGCTCAGTTGGCTAGAGCATACGGTTCATACCCGTAGTGTCAAGAGTTCGAATCTCTTCGCCGCCACCACAGAATCCTTTCAAATAAAAAGATGGAGTTAAATCTTATAACTCCATCTTTTTATTTTATACACAAATTGCAATTAAAATTCTAAGGATAGACCTGCCCCTATTCGCAAACCAGATAAGTCTACTACAACTTTTTCTTCACCTTCGTATGCTTCGTAAGCTCCTTCAATATTTTTAACCTCTGTAAGGGGAAGCTTAGCAATTCTATAGGTTCCGTTAAAAGATAAATTTAGACTCCTTGTAATGTTAAGATTTAATCCACCACCTATTAAGTATCCAAGACCTTTAAATTTTAAACCAGATAAATCTGCGGTACCTGTTAGAGGTCCCCACGAAATTTCTCCTTTTGAGGTTGTTTCATTTGAATAATAAGCAACTGCAGCTTTTAAATCTAGACTAATGGGCTACAGTGGGGCATTTGCTTTAACTTTTAAAGCAGCGTAAGGTCCAAAAGTAGATTGTGCAACAGATATAACAGGTTGTTGATCAGCTGGACTTTCATATTTACTATTAAATAAGTCAGCACCAATTTCAATGCCGATATTTCCTCCTAGTCCAACACCGGCATATCCACCCCAACCGTTTTCCATACTTTTATTTATTTCTTCTGAAAAAAGACTTATTAATTCATCATTCGAAAAGAAGTCAAAATTATAGGTGTTGTAACTAATACCTCCTACCAAATCTAAAGCAAAACTCAAAGAAACTGACACCATAACAAAAATGAGCATAGAAAATCTTTTCATATATATCCACCTCCATTTATATATATAGATACTGTACTGTCTTTAGAAATTTCAAAATTCTTATTATAATTTTTTAGAATTGATTTTTTACAAAATACCTACTCAGTTCTAATCTTCACTAATCATGAATTTTCTTGACTTTTCGGTACTTGTACCAAGGAAGGGAGAGGGCTTCGCCCTGGACCCATTATAAATTCAAATGATTATTTTAGAAAATCTTCAGAGATTAAATATAAGTTTCCGCTTGTATTTTATATTACAAAAATTAAAAAGACATTAATCGATTTTTTTTACTTTTAAGATTCTACTGTAAAAGAGGGGAGATTTTCCATTATAAAAGAAATCTAGGTATGAATCCTCAATTATAAAGCCTCTTTCTTTAAATGCTTTGCCCGTTAATTGAATAATTTCTTTTTCCTCATCTTTTATTCCTTCATAAATACCATAGAGATAATTATCTTCTAATCCTTTAAGTTTTATATTTACTCTATCAAACAATCCAAACCTTCTTGGATTTCTTAGATAAATAATTACTCCCTCATTTTTATCTTTAGTAAGATATTGAACTGCAAAATATCTTTCCTTGTTGACTGAGGAAAGGCGGTATTGGAATCCTTCCTGAACTATATCTCGGATTTCCTTATATAGTTGAACTTGTTTTTTGGCGATAGCAAAATCGTCGGGCGTAAACTTCTTCAAATCTGCCCCAATTCCCAAAGATACCATCATAGCCGAGTGAAATATATATTCTAGTGGATATTTATCTTTTCCTCCCCAATCAGTAACCCACGCCATCATTATTTTTGGGGCATAAGCATAAGAAAATCCTTCTTGAATTTCTAGTCTATCAAAAGGATCTGTGTTGTCACTGGTCCATACTTGATCTGCATACCTTAAAATTCCTAAATCCACTCTACCGCCACCACTAGAACAACATTCAAAAGTTACATGCGGATGTTTTTTTCTTAAATAGTTCCAAATATCATATAGGTTCCATACATATCTTACCCAAATCTCCCTTTGCTTATTTGGTTCTACTTCTGGCCAACCCGATTCAAATATGTGTCTGTTCATATCCCATTTTATAAAATCTATATTATTTTCTGTCAATAGCTTATCCATAAATTCTTTAATGTATTCTTTAACATCTTCTCTAGCTAAATTCAAAATAAGTTGGTTTCTCTGTTCAGTCCTGGGTCTGTTTGGAAAATTTATTACCCAATCAGGATGATTTCTGTATAGATCGCTATCAGGATTCACCATTTCAGGTTCTACCCATATACCAAAATCCATTCCAAGTGATTTGACATAGTCGATTAAAGGTTTCAAACCTTTAGGAAACTTTTCAGGATTGACATACCAATCGCCTAGTCCAGCATTGTCACTGTTTCTTTTACCAAACCAACCATCGTCAACTACAAATAATTCTACACCTATTTGAGCAGCTTTTTGAGCTAATTGTTTTTGATTTTCTTCGTTAACATTAAAAGTGGTAGCCTCCCAGGAGTTGTATAATACTTTTCGTAATTTATGCGCCTTGTCTTGCGGTAGGATATAATCCAATTGATAATGATGTAAATTTTGACTAGCTTTTGAAAATCCTTCATTTGAAAAACCAATCATGAGTTTAGGCGTAATGAAACTTTGAGAAGGTTCTAGTAAGTATGTGAAATCCCAATCGTTAATACCAGCAACAATTGCTATTCGTTCATATATTCTTTTTTGGACAACTATTTTCCAGTTCCCGCTCCAACCAAGCAAACCAAAATATACTCTTCCTTTGTCTTCTTTTGCTTCATAATCTATTGAAAAATAAGGATTAAGATAAGGACCAGTGTTTCCTACTCTACTTTCTAAAACCTTTTTTCCTTCATTTATTTCTTCAGATCTTAGACAAAATTCATTAGCCCACATGCCACATAAATAATTTAATCTAGCGGTTTTTTCATTTTCAAGATATACTGATGCGGACTTTATGTCTTCAATTTTTATAGGTTTTAATGAAGAATTTTCAACTTCTATCCAGCGTTCAATAATATCGTATTCTTCAATTAATTGATAGAACAACCTTACTCGCAATCCATAATATGCATCAATAAGTGAGACAATTAATAAGTTATCTTCATTTATATAGTTTTCATAGTTTAAAATTACATCTCTAACTCCATCAAAGTATTCAACTTTCAGACAATGTTCAACATGGTTGTTTTCAGACCTTGTTGAAAATTCATGGTTCCAAGAGTATCTGTCAGTAACTATATAATCCTTATCAGTAGGATAATCTTCAAGCCTAGGAAGTTTAGGACCCCAATAATAATTTTTTAACTTTTCTAAATTGTCTAATCCAAAAACGTAGCCCATGTTCTGAGTTTCCAAATACCATATTTTTGATTTTTTGTTAAAAGTTATAGGCATAACATACCCCCTAAAATTAAGTTTTTAAATATGTACAAATTATAAAAAGAGCTTTTGAATATAAAATAAATACAAAGTCTGTAGTTCTTGACTGATTTTTCGGTATCCTTACCGAAAAAAATTAAAAAAATATAGTTATAAAATATATTTATATTCTATAACAATAATATTAATATAAGTTGTTTTTCATTTAAAGAAATCATAGACAAATAAAATAATTAAGACGCCCTTACAGGCGTCTTTTTAAATTATATTTAGTAAGTATACTTTGTTAGGTTTCTTGGTGTTGATATTCTTCTTTGATTTTTTCAGGCTTTTCAGTCTCTATCTCTTTTAAAGATTTTCTAAATTGAACAATGAACATAGATATTGTAACAATTACAGCGATAGTATCAGAAACTGGTTCTGCAAGATAGACAGCCATAACTTTGTTTTCAAAGAACATAGGTAAAATGAATATCAAAGGGATAAGTAAAATAACTTTTCTTAGCAAAGCTAAAAAAAGGGATGTTTTAGCATTACCAATTGCGATGAATGTTTGTTGACATGCAATTTGTGCTCCCATCAGTACAAGGGCTGCCATATATATACGCATTGCCCAAACAGTGAATTCTTTTAATGCCAAATCATTGGTAAAAATACCCGCAAAAAAATCCGGAAATGCCATGACAAGAGCCCAGAAAGTTACAGAGTATATTAAACATATAGATAATAACAAGTTAAATGCTTTTTTAACTCTTTCTGGTTTTTTTGCTCCAAAGTTATAGCTAATAATCGGTTGAGCTCCTTGAGTAAAGCCCATAAGCGGGAACATGGCAAACATCATTAATGTTGAGAGTATTGCCATTGAGCCGACAGCTACGTCTCCTCCGTATTTCAATAAAGAGAAATTGAAACTAAAAAATAATATACTCTCTGTGAATTGCATTATAAAAGGTGCCATTCCTAAAGAAAAAATAGGAAGAACAATTTCTTTTTCTAATTTGAAATGTTCTTTTTTAAGCTTTAAGGCACTTTTATCGCTTCTTAGAAAGGATATGACCCATATTGTCGAAACTGCTTGAGATATAACAGTAGCGATAGCAGCTCCTTGTACACCCCAACCGAAAGTGTATATAAACAGTGGGTCTAGAGCTATGTTTAGTCCTGCCCCAATTAAAATAGTGTACATACCAGTTTTTGCAAATCCTTGGGCAGTTATAAATGAATTCATACCAAGAGTTAACTGAACAAAAATAGTTCCAAGTAGATAGATTTGCATATAGTTATATGCGTATTCGATTGTATTTTCACTCGCACCAAATAGCATGAGAAGCTGCCTATCAAATATTAATCCTAAAACGGTTAATATAATTGAAATGATGACAAGAAGGATAAAACTGTTGCCCATTATTTTTTCTGCCCCTTCATAATCACCTTCACCCATTTTTATAGATGCCCGAGGAGTTCCACCCATAAAAATTAAAGCAGAAAATGCAGATATGGCAATAATAAGGGGATAAGTTACCCCCAATCCTGTCAAAGCGAGTGCTCCTACTTCTGGCATATGGCCTATATATATCCTATCAACAATGTTATATAACATGTTAATAATCTGTGCAGCTATAGCTGGAAGTGTCAGCTTGAACATTAATTTTCCAATGCTTTCGGTGCCTAAAAACTCATTTTTTGCTACCATTGATTATTTCCTCCTTTTTCGCAAATTTATACATATTTTTTGAAATTTCAAAATTCTTAATTGTAATCTTCACTAATTCTAATTTCTTTAAACTTTTAGGTAATTGTATCGAGAAAGGTGGGAGGCTCCGTCCGGACACATTATAAATTCAAATACTAATTTTATAATTCAATCATTATCAATATTATCTTGATATAATAAAAACAGTAATACAAACTAGTTAATTATTTGTGAAAAATTTTATCAGCGACCCTGCTCTAAAGGTATGATTTAGAAAATATTATAGGCTATTTATAGAATTTGTGAAGAAATTTTGTAACATAATTATGATAAAATATTATGTTACTAATCTATTATTTTTCTGGTTCTTTGTTTTGAAAGGAGATGAAAATATGATTAAAATATCTGTAGTTGGTGCTGGAAATGGAGGACAAGCTTTGGCAGGTTATTTAGCTATGAAGGGGTTTGATGTTAGTCTTTTTAATAGATCAAGAAGAAGAATATATCCTATAATTCAGACACGTTCAATAAAGATAGAAGGTTCAGTTGTTGAGGGAGAATATAAAATTTCTTTTGCAACCACGAAGATAGATGAAGCGATAAAAGGAAGAAAATTGATTTTAATAGTAGTTCCAGCTTTTGCTCATAAAGAATTAGCTGAAAAGATGGTACCTTTTCTTGAAGATGGACAAATAATTGTACTGAATCCTGGCAGAACAGGTGGTGCTCTAGAGTTTTATAATGTTTTGAAAAGTAAAGGACTAAAAAAAGATGTTATTATAGCCGAAGCCCAAACCTTTATTTTTGCTTCTCGAATGTCTAATCCAGGAGTTACAAGAATTTTTAGAATAAAAAATGCCGTGCCAGTTTCTGCCTTACCAGCATCTAGAAATCCTGAATTGGCGGAAATATTGTTACAGGTCATGCCCGAATTTGATATTGTTAAAAGTATCATATATACTAGTTTTAATAATATAGCAGTTGTTTTTCATCCTGCCACATTAATTTTAAATGCCGCTAGAGTTGAAACAACTGCGGGTAAATTTGAGTTCTATTTTGAGGGTATTTCTCCTTCTGTTGCAAAAGTTCTTGAAATAATTGATGAAGAAAGATGTAATGTGATGAAACTTTTTAATGCGGAACCTTTGACTGCTAAAGAATGGCTTAGTTATGCCTATGATGTTGAAGGGAATACTTTATATGAAGCGATACGTAATAACGAAGGCTATAGAGGAATTTACGCCCCAACTAGTTTAAATAATAGATATCTTTTAGAAGATGTACCGATGAGTTTGGTCCCAATATCATCATTTGGTAAGGAATTTGGTGTCGATACTCCAATAATTGATTCTATGATAAATATAGCAAACGTGATGTTAGACGGCAATTTTTGGAAGATTGGAAGAACTGTTGAAGATTTAGGTCTAAAAGGCAAAAGCATTGAAGACATAATAAAGTTTGTTGAGGAGGGTGAATGATGAAGAAAATATTAGCTGCTTCGATAGGCATAGATGTGCACATTGCTGGAATACTTAATTTTTTAGAATTGGCAAAAAGAGAAGGTTATGAAGTAGTTAATTTAGGCGCAGCTGTACCTATAAATAAGCTTATTGAAAGTATTGAAAATGAAAAACCTGACATAGTAGCTATTAGTTACAGGTTAGGAGCAGACGCATTAACTAAACTTTTGGACGAATTTTTTCGAAAAGTTAAAGAGCTAGATATATATAAAAAGATAGATTTTATTTTCGGTGGAACTCTTGAAACAGGAGAAGTAGCACGAAAGTATGGTATATTCAAAAAGATTTTTGATGGTTCTGAAGAGGAAGAAGATGTAGTGCTTTTTTTAAGAGGTCAAATGAAGTATGAAGAAAAGAAAAATTATCCTGATAATTTACCCGAAAGGATAGAATTTAAATCACCTTATCCTTTAATAAGGCATCATATAGGTCTTCAAACAATTGAGGAAACGATTGAAGAAATAAAAAAATTAGCGGATTCAGAACTTTTGGATATTATTTCACTTGCGCCTGATCAAAACTGTCAGCAATATTTTTTTGAACCAGATAAGATGGATCCTAATCAGGATGGAGCAGGTGGAGCACCTATAAGATCTAAAGAAGATTTTATAAATTTATATCAAGCAAGTCGAAGAGGAAATTATCCTCTAGTTAGGTGTTATTCTGGAACTACTCATATAGTGGATTTTTCAAAACTATTAAAACAAACTATAAATAATGCTTGGGCTGCCATTCCAATTTTTTGGTATTCTGAGCTCGATAAACGTTCTAAAAGAACGTTATTAGCAGCAATTACAGAAAATATGCAAGGAATAAAATGGAATGCAGAAAATGATGTACCAGTTGAGGTAAACGATTCTCATCAATGGGAGTTAAGATACGCACATGATAGTCTTGCAGTTGCAACAGCTTATTTATCAGCATATATAGCTAAAAAGTTAGGAGTAAGATGGTATGTTCAACAGTATATGATGAATACCCCACCGAACTTATCCCCAAAAATGGATATCGCAAAAGCTATTGCAAAACTAGAATTAGTTGAATCTTTACAAGACGAAAATTTTATTCCTTATAGAATGGTTAGAACTGGTCTTCTTTCATTTCCAGCAGATCCAAACAGTGCAATGGGACAACTTGTAGCTTCTATGTTTTATGCATCGTATTTGAATCCTCATATAATTCATGTTGTTTCTTATTGTGAAGCTATGAAACGAGCTACTTCTAAAGAGATTTTAGAAAGTGTGAAGATGGTTAGAAAGGCCAATTCTTTGGCTTCAAGAGGGTTGCCAGATTTTAAAAGCGATCCAGAAATTAAAAGTAGAATAGATCTATTAAAAAATGAGGCTATGGTTATAATTGAAAAGATAAAGGAATTTTCTATTGACAAAGAAGATCCATTGACCGACCCAGAAACGTTATATATGGCAGTAAAAACAGGAATATTAGACGCTGTGGGCTTACAAGGTAATAGTATAGCTCAAGGAAAAATTAAGGTTGCTGTCATAAATGGAGCATATGAGGCGGTTGATGATCAAGGTAATATTTTAAGAGAGAAAGAAAGACTCAGAAAGATAATATAAATTAGTTACATAATGTAGAAAAACATAGAGACGGCAAATACGTCTCTATGTTTTTTAGTATTATCTATTTTGGAATTTGTATGTGACTATAATCTCCTAAGATTAATTTTATTGAATGTGGTTTCCTTTCTATCGAGATGATATTTGCATTTTCTCCAATAACTGATGATTCTATTCTAACAGGTATGTTTAAAATGTTTGCATCATTTAATATGATACTATGTTCTATTTCTGAAGAAGATATATAAACGCCATCTCCAATACTTGTATATGGTCCAATGTATGAATTACTTATTGTGGTATTGTCGCCAACTATTGCAGGACCTCTTATAATGGAATTGATGATTTTGGTATTTTTCCCAATAACTACATTACCTTGAATTAATGAATCTTCTCTTATTTCTCCTTCTATCTGCATTTCTTTTAATTCACTTAGTATTTTTCTGTTCGCTTCAATTAGATCTTCAGGTTTTCCGGTATCCTTCCACCATCCTTCAATAATATGTGCACCAACATTTTTAGAGTTGTCTATTAACCATTGAATAGCATCTGTTATCTCATATTCACCACGCCAGGAAGGAGATAAGTGATCAATTGCTTCGAATATTAGAGGTGTAAAAATATATACACCTACTATAGCAAGATTTGAGGGAGGTACCTTAGGTTTTTCAACAACTTTTACAACTTTCGAATCTTCTATCAACGCAATACCAAAATCCCAAGGGTTTTCTACAGGTGTGAGTAAAATATAAGATTCATATTCACTTTGTTCAAATTTTTTAATAAAACTTTTAAGATCAAAATGTACGAGGTTGTCTCCTAAAAACATTAAAAAATCCTCATTGTTTAAAAAATCTTTTGCAACTTTAACTGCGTGAGCTAATCCTTGAGGTTTTTCTTGAATAATATAAGTTATTTTTATATCTAGAGAACTTCCGTCTCCCAATACTCTTTGAAATGCTTCAATATTTTCTGGGCTTACTACGATTCCTATGTCTGAAATTCCTGATTCTTTTATTTTTTCTATGCTATACATAATAGTTGGTTTGTTTGCTATAGGAATCAATGGCTTTGCATTTGTTAGT
Source organism: Defluviitoga tunisiensis (assembly GCF_000953715.1). Classification (NCBI taxonomy): domain Bacteria; kingdom Thermotogati; phylum Thermotogota; class Thermotogae; order Petrotogales; family Petrotogaceae; genus Defluviitoga; species Defluviitoga tunisiensis. Next base: position 123,804 of record NZ_LN824141.1, on the reverse strand, counting down.
GTTAAAGGTCGTAGTCTTGTTCCTTTTCCTGCACAAAGTATAAGAGCTTTCATTGTATTAATCCCCCTTTTATATATTAACTTTACCTATAATTTGTCGAACTGGTTTAGTAAAATTCTTGTAGTTTTTCCAAAATTACTTCAATTACCCAGCTTCTTTGAACTTTTGTTTGTTCCCCTGTTTCCATGTTTCTTACTGTTACTACATCATTTACAACTTCTTCGTCTCCCATAATTATCGAAAGCTTTGCATTCAGTCTATCTGCGTGCTTAAGTTGACCACCTAAATTCCTTTTTGATAAATTTAAATACGTTTTTATGTCATTTTTTCTCAATTCTTTAGAAAGCTTTATGCTTTCTAGTTCAGCTTGTTCTCCCTGATAAGCTATATAAACATCGATTTGTGATACCTTTTTGACTTCTATATGCTCTTTTTTAAGTGCTTCTATAATTCTTTCTATACCCATGGCAAATCCCACTGCAGGGGTCTTGGGGCCCCCAAGTTGCTCGACTAGGTCGTCGTATCTTCCTCCACCTGCTATAACAGCTTGTTCACCTAAATCTAAATGTTCTACTTCAAAAGCAGTTTTTGAATAATAATCTAAACCCCTCACTATTTTAGGATCTATTTCATAGGGTACTTCTAATATATCTAAATATTTCTTTAATTTCTCAAAATGTTCTTTGCTTTCATTGTCCAAATAATCAAGGATAGAAGGTGCATTTGAAGCAATTTCTTTATCAATTTTACAATCAATTAATCTCATGATGTTAGTATTATAGCGTCTTTGACAGTCTTCGCACAAATTAGGTAAAAATGGCGTGTAGTATTCTTTAAGCACTTTTTTATATTTTTCTCGGCTTTTTTGTGTTCCTATGGAATTGATTTTTATTTTGAAGTTAGTTAATTTTAAAGATCTAAAAAATTCATGCAAGAGATGTATAAGTTCGGCATCAGCTAAAGGATAATCTGTACCGAAGATTTCAGCACCTATTTGATAAAATTCTCTATACCTACCTGATTGTGGTTTTTCATATCTGAACATAGGACCTATATAAAAGAACTTTTGAGGAGAACCTAAGTTTATCAAAGAATTTTCAATGTATGCTCTAACTACAGAAGCTGTTCCTTCTGGTCTCAAAGTTAAAAGTCTACCTTTTTTATCTTCAAACGTATACATTTCTTTTTGAACAATATCAGTTTCTTGACCAACTCCCCTACTGAAGAGTTCTTCACTTTCTATAATTGGGGTTCTTATCTCTTTGAAACCATATTTTTCAAGAGTGTTTTTAGCTGAATTTTCAACATAATACCAGTAATTGATTTCGTCTCCAAATATATCTTTAGTTCCTTTTATTCTTTTATAATTACTCAAAACAGGAACCTCCTTATAGTTGTTTGTTTTTAATCACTTTAGAAATTCTAAAGTCCTTATTATATGTATATTTTGGGTTTAATTATTTTAACAAAATATCTCTTCAATACTGATCCTTACTGATTCTTAATTTCTTTAACCTTTTCAGTACTTGTACCAAGGAGGAGAGGGCTAAGCCCTGTTACCCTTTTAAATTCAAAAACGATAATTAACAATTGCATTTTTTGTATTAGAATAATGGTGATAAAAAAACATACCATTTATTATCATAAATATTCTATCACAAAAAATTAAGAGAGAGCTAAAGCTCTCTCTTAATTTTATGCTATATATAAAAGTTTAAACTATATTAGATATTCTGTTTATCTTTTCTTTATGTTTCTTTTTTTGTCTAAGTGCTTCCTATATTCGGGGATTTTTTTATCGCTATCTTTTAGGTATTGATTCAACTTCTTTTCAAAGTTTTGGGAGTTATTTGTGGCCTCATCGATTAGTTCATCATTATTCTCTTTTAGAGATAATTCATACTTTCCATCCTTTGTTTTTCCGATAATTTTTCCTTCAATTTCTTGACCGACGGTTAAAAAATCGGAAATCTCTTTTACATATTTTTTGGATATTTTAGAAATATGTATAAATCCTTCTTCTTTGTTTTCCAACTCTACAAAAGCACCAAACTTTTTAATATCAACCACTTTCGCTTTAACTGTATCTCCTGTTGCTAAGCTTTCGTTTACCACACTTAATACCTTGCCCTTGTCTCTCTACCACGAAAACCTTGCTAAGCCGTGATATCACCTTCGTACAAAGGTGGCCTGGGTCCCGGCGCTGGTCTTCACCTCCAAATATTTTTCTATTTCGATCAGATGTTGGTAACTTACCAACAGCAAGGTCTGATCGAGTAAGGCTTTTAACCTTTTGTATCAATAAATTTTGCCCGCTTATAAATCCCCCCTAAATAAAGTGATTTAGCAGTTTAATTTTCATTTTCAAAAAAATCTTTATACCTATTTTTGAATTTTTGAACTCTACCTTCAGTATCTATAATTTGAGAACCCATGTCTCCTTTATAGAAAGGATGGCATTTGGAACAAACCTCTAATCTAAAGTTGTCTACCGTAGTATAAAGTGTATGTTCTGCGCCACATGCACATTTTACTGTAACTAGCTTTAATTCTGGATGGATTCCTTGTTTCAATTCTAACACCTCTTAAGTATATTTTCTTGTCATTTGATTATACCATAATTATATATTATCTGTCAAACATGATTTTTTTCAGGAGTTATCGGTCTCTTTAAACTTTTGAGAAATATTTCTTACTTTTTGCGCTTTTTCCTCTGTTGTTATAAGGAGGCCGTCTTCACTTTCTACAACAACTATGTTTGAAAGTCCTATTACACCAACATTTTTATTGGATTTTACAAAAACATTTTCTCCGTCTATGATATGCACATTTTTCTTGTTATCAGAATATCCTGCTAATTCTCGTACTGAAACCCAATTTCCTACGTCTGACCATAAAAGATCCGTTTTTGTAACATATATTTTTTGTGACTTTTCCATAAGTGCATAATCTATACTAATTTTTTTAATATCTGGATATACATTTTTTAGTGTATAGATATTGAAAGGATCAATATCTATAAGTTTTTCGTAAATTTCATATGAATGTGTTTCCATCTCTTTTAAGAAAATAGATTTTTTCCATATAAAAATTCCGCTATTCCAGAAAAAATTTCCTTCTTTTATAAATGATTTAGCTGTTTCTTGATCGGGTTTTTCTTTAAATGATTTAACTTTAAAAATATTAGATTCTAACTCTTTATCTGCTTCTATATATCCGTATCCTGTTTCAGGACGAGTTGGAGTTATACCAAGTGTAAATAATCCATCATATTTGTGAGCTGCCTTGATACATTTACTTAATGTGTTCCAAAAAGCTTCTTTGTCGGGAATATAGTGATCCGCAGGTAAAATAACAACAGTCTCATTATCTTCCGCAATCAAGGTACCTAACATACATGCAGGTGCTGTATTTCTAGGAATTGGTTCTAAAATTATGTTTTTTTCGTCAATTTCCGGAATTTCTTGTTTAGTGATTTCAAAGTAATTTTCTGAAGTGACAATATATATATCGTCTGGATTCATTTTATATAGTAACCTTTCATACGTTTCTCTTATAAGACTTTTATCGGAAAAAAGCCTCAAAAATTGTTTAGGCTTTTTAGAATTTGAAAGAGGCCAAAATCTTTCTCCCGACCCCCCAGCGAGGATTATTGCTTTCATTATATATCCTCCTCAACATTAATAATATACTCACTTTAGAAATTCCAAAATCATTATAATATATATGTTGTAGAATTGATTTTTTACAAAATACCTTCTCAGTTCTAAAACTCACTAATTCTGAATTTATTGAGTTTTTTGGTACTTGTACCAAGGGATGAGGGCTCCGCCCTAGACCCGTTATAAGATCAAAATTCAATTTTTAAAAATCTTAATTTCTAAAGTCCTAAATTATGTAGTGACGTTTTTCTGAGATTTAAGCAAAGAAGGTAGGGCTCCGCCCTAGACCCGTTGTAAAATCAAAATCATATTTAATTAATATTTCAATTTATTATTGTAGCCTCTATCAAATCTAAAGGGATTGTTGATAGAGTCTACTCAAAAGTTCCTTTTGTTATAATTTTACCATTTTTCATCATCATTTTTCCTCTTGCTATGACACTTTTGATATCTAAAGTTTTTTTATCTAATATAACTAAATCAGCGTCACATTCTTCTTCTATTCGTCCTTTGCTTTCTAATTTTAAAAAAGTAGCTGGGTTAGAGGTAACCACTTTTAAAGCAATCTCTATTGGGATTTGTTCATTTATGATTGAATCTTTGACTTCTTGGTATAATGTGCTTACATCAGCAACAGTTAACCCAACATAATTTCCTTTTTCATCAAAATGAGGCATGCTTCCCTGGCCATCTGAAGAGAATGAAATATTGTCAATATTAACTCCTTCATCTAGTAACTTTTTCAAAGCTTTTGAAGGCTTTGAAATATCGTTTTCATCTAGTGTAGTAGAAGAACTTGTTGTGAAATCTATTCTTCCGCCCAACTTAATAAATTCTACACATGCTTTTATTGATTCTTGGTTTTTGTTCATGTGAGTTGGTAAAAATTGAGTTATTGGTAAATCTGAGTTGTTAACTACTTCTATGAGTGGTTGTATTAGTTTTTTTCCTCTTCCAACATGCACGTTTACAATACCGGCTTTTTTAGATAATATGCCTCCAACTCTTGCATCAGAAGTAATTCGTATTAATTCTTCAAGAGTAGGTTGAGAACCTCTATGATCAGATATGGCAATTTCACCAACACCTATTATTTCGTTTATAAATACTATATCATCTATTATTCTGTTTGTTAATGTTTTTAAAGGTAGATGATATGAACCTGTGTATGCATAACAACTTACTCCTTCATCTCTTAAAGCTTTTGCTTTGGCAATCAGATTTGTCATCGTTCTCGTGGCATTATCGGTTCCAAGAACACCAACAAGCGTAGTTATTCCAGCTTTTATTACCGATGAGAGCATTATTTCAGGTGTTCGTGTGCTGTATCCTCCTTCTCCACCTCCTCCAATTATGTGAACATGAGAATCAATAAAACCAGGTACTAAATAATCACCTTCGATGTCTAAAATTTCTACATCTAATGGGGAAGAGGAAGTAAATGAATTAGATATATATAGTATTTTTCCCCCACCAATCACTAAGTCTTTTTTTCCAAGATAGTGAGGGGAATAAACCTCTGCATTTTTAATTATTGTTAACAAATTTCCCACTCCTTTAATAAGTGAACTAAATTAATGTCTTTTTAAATTTTTTCAAATTGAAGCTTATACAATTCATAATAAATTCCTCGATTATTAATCAGATCTTCATGAGTACCTTCTTCTGCAATTAAACCTTCATGAACAACAATTATTCGGTTAGAACTTTTTACGGTGGACAATCTATGAGCTATTGAAATGATAGTGGCTTTTTCTGAGATTTTATTTAATGCTCTTTGTATTAGAAACTCGGTTTCAACATCTACATTAGCTGTTGCTTCATCTAAAATAATTATTTTTGCATCATATAATACAGCTCTGATAAGGGCTACAAGTTGTCTTTCTCCAGCAGAAAGACTAGCACCTCTTTCTGTAATAACAGTGTGATAATTATTCGGAAATTTAGAGATTATCTGATCAGCGTAAACAAACTTTGCTACACGTTTGACTTCATCTTCACTGATGTCTTGGTTAAATAGTCTTATGTTGTCTAAAATGGTTCCTGAGAAAAGATATACATCTTGTGGAACAACGGCAATTTTCCTTCGAACCATGTTCAAATCATAATCATATAATTCTTTATCATCTAAAAGTATTCGACCTTCTTGATATTTGTATAAACCACTTATTAGCTTAATAATAGTTGTTTTTCCCGAACCAGTTTCTCCAACTATAGCTACCCTCTCGTTGGGTTCTATCTTAAAACTGGCACCTTTTAGTACCTCTGTATTTCCATCATACGAGAATTTTACATTATCAAACTCTATTTTTCCTTTTTCGATGGTTTTGTAAATGCCTTTTCCTAGATCTTCTTGGTTTTGACCAAAAATTTTAAATATTTTTCCTGCTGAAGCAAAGGCATCTTCCATTATGTCAAATTTTTCAGCAATATCAAAGATAGGTCTGAAAAACATATCTATATATGCAGTGAAGGCATATATAGTACCAAAAGTTGTAACATCCTGTGTGATTTGTTTGGCTCCAACCCATAAAATTAGACTTAATGTAAGGTAATAAAGCAAATTCATTAATGGCCTAAAGATAGCAAAGACATACATTTGTTGCATATTTGCTTCATATAATTTTGTACTCATATATTTAAATTCATTTTCTTTTCTTTCTTCTTGATTAAATAGTCTAGTTACCATACTTCCGGATAAGTTTTCTGCTAAATACGAGTTTAAAGCGGATACTCTAGTTCTTACCTTATCATATGCTTTTCTATCAAAAGATCTGAACATAAAAGTGGCGACTACTATAATTGGAAGCATCATAAAGGTATACAAGCTTAATTGTACATCCAATAGTAGCATTAATATTATTACACCAATTAGAATAGCAATATCTTTTAATAGGCTCGTAATTACATCACTAAAAAAGTTTGACAAATTTTGGGTATCATGTACAACTCTTGTAGTAATCTTACCAGGGGTATTTTTTTCAAAGTAATTATATTCAATTCTTAATAAATGTTTATATAGATCATTTCTTAAGTTATAAACAACGTTTTGTCCAACAATGTTTGAAAAATATAGTTGGGTATAGTGTATTAAAAACTGGGCAAATAACAGAAAAATAAAGAAAAAACTAAAATTTCTAATACGTTGAATTGCACTATCAAAGTAAGAAGCATAATATTCACCAGGAACTTCTATAGTTTCATTAGTTTGTTTATTTATCATGTAGTAGTTATTATCTATTTTTTTTAAAACGTAAGTACCCTTTGTATCTTCAACAAAAGTTGGAGGATTAGAATCTTTAAGTGTAAAGGAATATTCAACATTAATGACATTATCAATACCAAATTTTATTACATAAGGCAATCCCAATTCGATAAGTGTAGCAGCCGCTAATGCTATAAGTGTCAAAAATATTAATAGCTTATATTTTTTTATATATTTCCACAGTCGAAGAACTGTTTTAAAATCGCCTTCACTTTTTTCTTTTTCTTCTAAGAATATATCTTCATGAATTGAAGCCATTGTTTGATCAATCCTCCACTTTTTTCTCTATTAGTTGTTTAATATACATTGAATAGTATATTCCTTCTTTTACAATTAATTCGTCATGATTTCCTTCTTCGACTATTTTACCATCATCAAACACAAATATTTTATCTGCATCCTTTACAGCCTTTAGCCTGTGAGAAATTACAACTATAGTTTTTCCTTCTGTTTCACTTCTTAAGGTTTTTATTATTTCTTCTTCTGTTTCCGTGTCGACTGCTGATAAACAATCATCTAGGATGATCATTTTTGAGTTTTTTGCAAGTGCCCTTGCAATAGTAACCCTCTGCCTTTGACCACCAGATAAGGTTGCTCCTCTCACTCCAACAACTGTTTCATAGGCTTTTTCTAAATTTGTTATATCTTCATGGACATGAGCCAGTTGCGCATATTCTTCCGCATAGGGTTCTAATTTTTCATCTGAAAAAGCTATATTTTCTCGTACTGTCATAGAAAATAAAAAGCTTTCTTGAGGAACATAAGAAACATTTTCTCTTATAAATCTACCGTTTATATCGTTAATATCTTTTCCATCTAGGAAAATAGTACCACGTTCAACAGGATACATTTTAACTAATAGTTTTGCAAGTGTTGATTTGCCTGATCCTATCTTTCCAACGAAAGCCACCATTTCTCCAGGTTCTATTTTCATATTAACTCTTTTTAGGACTTCTCTTTTTGTTCCTGGATAAGAAAAAGATAAATTTTTGATCTCATATTTTCCCTGAAAATCATATACTTCGTATGGAGGTTCTACTACAGAGTTTGGCTGATTAAGTACTTCGTTGACCCTTTTTAGAGAGGCTTTAGCTCTTGCTAATAAGTTAACAAAATCTCCAAATGCAATCATCGGCCACACAAGCATTCCTATATATTGGTGAGTCATAATGAAATCTCCAAGAGTGATTTGATTGTTAATAACCATTGGTCCTCCAATATTGAAGATGATTATTGTAGAAAGCTGACCAACTAACATTGCTAGAGGATACATTAATCCTGCCACTCTGATAAGTTTAATAAAGGAATTGTAGTATTCTTTTGCTTTATTAGCAAATATCTTTTCCATAACTTCATGATTAGCATAAAGTTTAATAACGTCAATTCCAGCTATATCTTCTTCTGTAATGTTTGATAATTCAGAAGTCTTTTTCTGAAGGTCCATAGCTCTTCTTTGAATCATTCTTCCGAAAATTAAGGAAATCACAGCTATGGAGGGTAAAGGGATGATTGCAATTAGGGTCAATTTCCAGTCAACAAAACTACCCATTGCAATTATTGTTAGCGAAGTCATGAAAACTGCATCTACTATCATGATTATAGAGTTACCCATAAGACGCCTTAGCAGGTATACATCAGAGGTAAATCTTGTCATCAAATCTCCAGTACGCCATTTATCAAAAAAGTCTTGATCTAAGTGAATGATATGTTGAAACATATTGTTCAGAAGTTGAAATTCAAAAAGTCTAGCTGTTCCATTGATTGTAATTCTCCAGAATATTCTTCCTATTGCTAGACCAACTGCAAGCATCAATATTCTAAAGATCAAAGAATTCACATACAACATATCTGGGACAGCTAACCCCACAGCATCAATAATACTTCCAATCTGCTTTGGAATGAAAATCTGTATTACATCAACTGTTATTAGAAATGTTACCCCTATTAGATATCTCCACCAATGCTTTTTGAGAAAATTTTTTATCAAGGTTTCACCATCCATATTTTAATAATCTACATTTAGTTTACATTCCTTACTTTTATTATATCATTCAGAATTACGAATGTTAATAACTTTTCCATAAAAATATGTTATGATAATATTAATTATAATAATATTTAAATTTAAGGTGATAAAATGTTCGAAAGACATGATTCTGTATATAATTTTTGGTTTGAAAATGGGGCAAGCAGTGTTTATTTTTTTGAATATAGTGATGGTTTAATAGCCTTTGATAGTTCTCTTTATCCACAAAAATTTGAAGAAATGACAAGCATAGTTGAACAAAAGACCTCAAAAGTACTTAAAAAAATTTTTTTTACCCACTTTCATCCCGATCATACTTTTGGAGGCATTTTTAGCGATAGAAAAGTAGACATTTTCTTAAACAAAACAACTTTTGATTTATTAGCAAGTATGGATAAAAATTTTTTAATGGAGACTTCAAAAATAGCAGAATATAATTTCAATAATTTAAAAGAAGCTTTAAACCAAAAAAATATTTTTATTTTTGAGAAATCTTTTTTCATGGTTTTTCAGGATAATATTATAGCTGCGGAAGTTGTTGGAGGGCATACACCTGATTCTACAATCTATACTTTAAAACCCCAAGATTATATCATAACGGGGGATCTTGTATTCTCAAGGGTTCATGCAGAAATATTAAATTCAGATGTTGAAGAATGGACGAGTATACTACAGAATATGAAAGGCTTAAAGATAAAAAAGATTTTACCTGGGCATGGAAAAGCTGGCTCAAAGGACCTTGTTCTTGAGCAAACTAAATACTTGTTAGATAAAAAAAAGAACGTTCCATTGAGTAAAAAATATGAGGGCTATGCTTTAACAGAATTGGCTTCACTTTAAGGTTTTTATTCTCTCCCTTAATGAAACAATTTCTGTAACCCTTATTCCAAAGTTTTCATCAATAACCACTACTTCTCCCCTTGCAATCAGTCTATCGTTTGCATATATATCAAGTGGTTCACCGGCTAGTTTGTTTAATTGTATTAAAGATCCTTCGTGAAGATCTAATATTTCTCTAAGTGTCATCCTTACTGACCCTAGTTCAACTTTTATCTCTAAAGGAACGTCCATTAATAATTCTAACTTAGAAAAGTCTATTTGTTCTGATATACTATCTTCCTTCTTTTCAAATTCTCCAAACTCTACAGGTCTAACTTTGACACCACCTTCCTTGATTACATTAGAATTGATATCCTTTTCATGTTTGAAAAGATTTGCGCTAGGGGTACGTTCAACCTTTTTCTCAGGCTTTTTTTTCGTATCAACTTTACTCATACCATATGCTTCTTCAAGCTTTTCCTTAATTGTATTCGCAAATTTTAAGGGTATAAACTGCCAGAAAACAGTTTCTGCGATGCCTGAAATCTTAACCTTAAATTTTACTGAAATGACGTAGGCTTCTTTGTCAGTTTCTATTGGAGGAAATTCAACCGTAGGATCAGAAAAATCCAGCAATTCGGTTATTGGAGGAGAAATCTCTATAGTAGTTTTTAAAAAGTCTGATAAAGAAGTTGAAGCAGTCCCCATCATTTGATTCATAGCTTCGGATACAGCACTTAAACTAATTTCGTCAATTTCACCAGTAGTTTCATAAGGATCTTTTCCAAGCATCAAGTTTGCTATAATGTTTGTTAAGTTAGATGGTAGAACCAGTGTGTTCATACCATATAGCCCTTTTGTATATTCTACTGTAATAACAACATGTTCACCTTTGAAGTTGGTCTTTATGTTTTTAAACTTTACTATGCTTGTCTCTGGATATTCTATATCGATTTTTCTTCTTAAAAGTGTGGATAAGGTTGTTGCACCAGATCCCATCGTTATATTTGCAATTTCTCCAATTATGTCTAGTATTTCATCTAATTCATCCTCTCTTGGTTCATTTCTCTGAGTAGGATTTTGTATACCTTTTAATAATTTATCTAATTCTTCTTGACTCAAAAATTCATTGTCATTAGGCACTATGATTCATCTCCTTCTCGGATTGTTTGGTTGGAGAAGTTTTTTGTTTTGAGAGATAATCTTGAATACTTTTTTCTATGAGGATTTTCTCTAATAATTCTTCATCTTTCTTTACAACTTTAACCCCATGAAATCCCTTTATTTTACCAATTTGAGCCTTGAACACTTTTGTTCCTTCTATTTCTAACTCAATAGGTTCATCATGAAAGGAGTCTAATCTAACTACATCACCAACTTCTAAATCCAGTATATCTTGTAAGCTAACTGTAGTTCTACCTAGTATGGCGGACATTTTCAGTTTTGAAAGCAGTAAAGTTCTTTTTAAAAAATCCTTTGATTCTTGAGAGTATTTATAGGTTCTTGCCCACATTCTTGTTGACAATTTATCATTAAGAGGCTCAAGGGTGGAAGATGGGTAACAAAGATTAACAAACCCTTGAATATCTCTTATGGTAACTGATAATGTGACAAGAATAGCCATTTCATTTGAAGGGGCTATTTGAACAAACTGTGGATTAGTCTCTAAATTTTCTAAAATAACATCAAATTCTTCAACATTAGCCCAAGATCTTGATAGTAATCTTAATATTACGGAACATTCTTTTCTAAAAATATTCATTTCTAATTCTGTAGGAGTTCTTATATCTTCTAAGGTCGAACCACTTCCACCTAAAAGTCTATCAATAATTACATACCCTATATCTAAACCCATTTGATATATAGCGCTTCCACTAAAGATATCTGAAGAGAATATAACCATTAAAGTTGGGGCATTAAGCGATTTTTGAAATTCTGAAAAAGTTATTTGATCTATACTTGCATATTTAATATCAACAAAAGTCCTGCACCTACCAGAAAGATAAGTAGAAAGTTCTCTTGCAAAGTTTTCGTGAACTAACTGAAGAGTTCTTAACTGTTCGCGTGAGAACTTCATAGGCCTTCTAAAATCATATTCTCTAATTTTTTTCTCTTCTTTTTTGAATTCTTCAAATATTTTTTCAGGCGATTCCCCAAGAGCCATAGATTTTAATATATTATCTATTTCTTCCTGAGTAAGCATTTCATCTTCAGGCATTTTAACACCTCTTTTTATGTAGCATTTGTAATTGTCATGATGATTAGTGTGACCTTTATTACGCCTAATTGCTCTCGTTCACCGGTAAAACCAATAATTTCATTTACCGAGTTTATTATTTGTTTTTTTGTCAATTCAATGCCAGATGGAGTAGACAATTCGTTTCTGGTTTTGTTTAGAAATATCATTCTAATTGCTTCTAATATTTCTAATCTATATGCATTAATTGCATCTCTAGCTTCTGTACTTCCTACGTCTAGTTGAAGTGAATCAATTACAGCAACATCATATCCACCTTTTAACATAACAGGGTATCTAGCCCCCTCTTGCAAAAGAATTACCCTCAAAGGGATCTTAGAAGAGTATTGGGAAGAAGTTTTAGTGCTTTCTACAAGATTACTAGAAAGTACCTTTACAATAAAAAAAGATGTAATACCTGAAATAGCTAAAGCTACGACGATAACGATAATTAATGTCATTAGAAAATTAGGTTGACTTTTTTTCTTTTTCGTTTCGGGAGCATTATCGATTTCATCTGGCACTTTATCCAACCTCCAAAATATTAAAAATTATTATCTAACTCTCTGACGAAGTATCAAAATATCAATTCGTCTATATTGATTTCTTAATTCGTCTCGTTTGGTGTTATATTCATTTTCTAATTCGATTTTAATTTGTTGAAATTCTGCTGCGCTTAACTTTCCTTGCATATAATCTAGAGTTGCTAGATTCAATCTTGAATCAATTTCTGCTTTTAGTAAATCTAAATCTTTTTGAATGTCCTTGTCACCTAAACCAATTGGATAAAACCTATTTGGATTATAATAATAATCTATATCAAATTGTCCCAAATTAATTTCTGCCATTCTTTCAATCATTCTTCTATTTTTCATTTCACCAGTAAAAAAATTTACAACGCTAGCAGCCCTCGCAGCACTTAAATGCCAATTAGAGGGATAAACACTAGTTGGCAAAACTTGTTCATCGTCTGTAAAACCGTAGACTTCAATAGCATTTGAAGTATGTTCTAAGATAATTGTGCCAATTTTATACAATAGCTCTTTAGCTTCTGCGGTTAGTTCTGCTCTACCAGATCTAAAAAATGCAATATCCCTCATAGATATTATCGTCCCTTTATCGGTTTCCTCAATAGTAATTTTTCCTTTATATTTTTCATCTTCAACAATTTTTAAAAGCTCCGATTTTATACCAGGTTGTGAGGTAATGAGGGGTTCTTCAGATATGCTCTTTCCACCTACTAGGATACCAATAGGCTGACCTTCAAAAGCACTTTGTATACTCATCGCTGCTTGTTGGAATTTTCCTGGTGATATGGATGACATACCAAACAATGCAATAAACATTGTCAAAAGTAATGTTGTCATATCAGTAAATGTTGTCATCCATTTTGCTTCGGGTCTTTCAAACTTTTTTTTATTTCTAGCCACTGTTTCACCTCAAACTTTTTCTAGAAGTTTGATTCACCTTTACTTCTTTCGTATTCTTGTCTCTCGGCTGCACTTAAAAAAGCCTTTAATTTTTCTTCCATCAATCTTGGATTTTCACCTTGAACAATGGATAATACACCTTCTAGCATCATCCTCATTTGGTTTAAATACTTATTTGTTCTTCTTTTTAACTTTTCAGCAGGAGGAAGTGCTAAAACATTGGCTATTAGAGAACCATAAAAGGTAGTTACAAGTGCAATAGACATACTTGGACCAATAGTTGAAGGGTCTGTCAAGGTGTCTAATAATAATATCAATCCTATTAAGGTTCCAATCATACCAAATGCTGGAGCCATTGTTCCCCAAGTATCTAATACACTTATTTTTTCTTCTTGTTCTTCTTCATACATATCCATTTTTATTTCAAGAATTTTTCTGATTTCATCAGGATCGGTTCCATCAACAGCTGCCCTTAATCCATCTCTTAAAAAATCGCTTTGAATTGACGGCAAGTCTTCCTCTAATGAAATCATACCCTCTCTACGTGCTTTTTCAGAAAAAGAATACAAAGTTCTAAGTGCCTCAATATTATCAATTTTTGGATTTTTGAGTGATTGTAGAAAGATATTAAAAATCTTAAAAGATGTTGAACTAGGATGAGCTATAAAAGTAGCTCCTAAGGAACCTATAACGGTTATAAAAAAAGATGGAATATCGATCATTTTACCAAATTCAGTTCCTACCCCTAGGACAATAGCAAACAAAGCAAATACCAAACCTATCAATGTTGATATATCCACTAGAACCCCACCTCTTAACTCTCAATATTATTAAAATTAATTATCACCAAATATCTTTCTATTATATTGTATCATCTTTTCAATAACTTCTTCGATCGTTTCTTTAACTATATATACATGACCGTTCATCATAGTTATTGTGGTGTCTGGGCGACATTCAATTTTTTCGATTTGATAAATGTTTAAATAAAACTCGTCACCATTTAATTTGGTCAATTTTATCATAAATTGTTCACCATTCCATAATCTAGAATATTTTTAAAAAATAAATTTATCTTTTAATATTAACAAGTTCATTTAATATTTGATCTGCAGTAGTTATACTTCTTGAGTTTGCTTGGAATCCTCTTTGTGCGATAATCATGTTTGTAAATTCTTCAGCAAGGTCTACATTAGACATTTCTAATGCGCCAGGAATAATACTTCCTCTTCCTCCGACTCCAGAAACACCTATTTGTGGAAGACCGCTATTTGAACTCATAGCATACATTGAGTTTCCTACTTCCAAAAGGCCTTCAGGGTTATTAAAAGTCGCTAAAGCTACCTGACCAAGTGGTGCTGTTAGGCCATTACTAAAAATTCCTATTATTTCACCATTAGTGTTTATTGCAAATGAATCAAGCGTACCTTGTGCGTTTCCATCTTGTTCAGTTACAGCTATAGAATGAGGCGCTGCAAACTGAGTTAATTCTTGAAAATTAACGCTTACCATAACTGGTCCTGCTGCAGCAATTGATGGTGGGTTAACATCAGGGTTTAAGGCGGCTCCTTGTTCAGCAGGATCAAACCAAAATCCTGCAGTACCACCAGATTGTACAATGTTTCCATTTACTATGGACCAATTAGTAGCAGCCAAATTCCCATTTGAATCAAATGCTATTACCCCATTGGCAGGATCATTTACTAATTGTTCATCAGTTGTAATTTTATATAATGGGGTTCCATCATCCAATTTTGCTTCCCAAAACCAAGTGTTTTCATTTATTTTTGTGAAGTTTAGATAAACATTATACGAGTTTCCCAAAGAATCATAAACAACAGTTGAAGTTGTAGTTTTAGGGCTTATATATTCTGCAGTTGCAAAATTTGTAGGATTGTTCATATCAACAAACTTAATCTCTCCTGCTACAGGAGGCTGAATGACATCGCGAACGGAACGAAGGTTAATAGTAGTAGTAGTATTTATAGTATCACTATCATCAACGCCTTTTATACTTAAGCCGGTTAATTTGTAATTGGGTGAGGTAGTATCATCTACAATTCCTTCACTAAGTAATTGATTGAATTCCCCAACTGTGCCATTGTTAGTAGTATAATTAAAATCAATTGTTTGTCCCTGTGAGTCTTTCAATGTGATTGTGAAGGAGTAATTATTATTATTATTATCATAATCAAAAGATAATTGTATATCTTCAGGGTTGTAATATACTAATTCGTTGGTAGTAGCGTCTACTAGTTTTATACTTCCACTAAGAGTACCAGTATTATTATTATTATTATTATTAGTACCTATCGTTACAGGCTCACCATCTATTCCAACGATATTTCCATTTACATCAAAGATCGAAATTCTAGTGTCTGATAGAGGACTATCATCTCCTGCATAATTTACCCAATTAATAACTTTTCCATAATCGTCTAGTTCAACTTTTCCGTTTATTGTTTGAGTTGGAGTAAGAGCAGCGCTTGAGGTATTATCCGCTAAGTTTGAGAAATTGTAATTTGTGTCTAGTATTTTAGCCTCCCATAGATAAACGTTTTGATTTAAGTTATTTAAATCACGCTCAAAGCTAAATCTAACAGGAATATTTTCTCCTAAAGTGCTTTTAATAACAATAGTAGTATCTTGAATTCCAACACCAGCATTTAGGTTATGTGCAAGTTTAACAAAAGAGGTTTGTTTTGCAGGCATAACCTGTCCAGAGGATATTTGTATATCTCCAATTGGATCGTTGGTATCAACGATTCTTTGTCCATCTGGGGTTAGTCTTGCGGTCCATCCTTGGAGCTTCATGCCTGAAGCGGGATCTACAAAGAATCCGTTATAGTCTCTTGTAAAATTACCTGCTCTTGTGTAATATTGTCCTACACCATCTGAAAGTATGAAAAAACCTTCACCTTGGATCATCATATCGGTTGTTTTTCCTGTGGACATTGGAGAACCTTGAGTCATTAGTTTGTCTATTGAGGCAATTTTAGAACCTAATCCTATCTGCATAGGATTGATTCCACCTAGTAAGTCTTGAGGGGCGTTTCCTGCTGCTAAAGTTTGAAAAAGTGTGGATTGAAAGGTGGTTCTTGAACCTTTAAATCCTATTGTATTAACGTTTGCTATATTATTTGCAACTACATCTAGTTGGTCTTGAAAGTTTCTTAATCCTGTTATTCCAGAATACATTGACCTGAGCATTTTATATTCCTCCCATCTTTCAATTATTTATTAGATTTAGGATTTTTATACGATAACGTTAATAATAAGGTGTATTTATACACTCACTTCGTTTATTGCGGAGAATGGGTATATTCGGCCATCAACGAGTAGATATAATTCGTTATCTATAAATTTAACTGCTTCAACGGTTCCACTTTTAATGCCGGTGGTTAAAACCTTTTCTCCGTTTTCGATAACATATACACCATACAGATAGTCACCATCTGCAAGCAACGTTCCGTTATTATCTCTTCCATTCCATAAGAATGAATTTAATCCTGCGTTTTTTACACCTAGATTTTGAGAGCTTACTAAGTTACCGTTTGTATCATAAATTTCGACTATTACTTCTGAATCATTATCTAATCCGAAATTGATGGTTTCAGCAACCCCACTTTCTAATTTTATAACGTTGCTGTTTACCACTACTTCTTTTCCAAGAAGCGAAACTGCTTGTAATTTATTCAAAGCTAATTGAGAATTAACCATTTCTTGAACAGCATTACTCATGTTCATTATCTGTTCGGTGGAGGATAGTTGAGATAATTGAATCAACAAATCTTTGTTGTCTAAAGGTTCTGTTGGATCTTGATTTTTTAGTTGAGTTACCAGTAACTCTAAAAAAGCCTCTTTATCTAGTTCTTTTTTTATCTCTCGATTTTTATATGCTTGAAGTGTATTAATGTAAACATCATCCATAGATACTGAATTAAACATGCAAATCACTCCTTAGAAATTCTTCAAAAGTATAAATCGGGTTTTCATCTTTTTCCTTTTGTTTATATCTTTTTTCTTCATGTTGTTTTTGGTTTTGGTTTTGTTGATGTTGGTAATCAGGTTCGCTTTCTTCCTGATGAACAAATATTTTTACGTCTACGGGATTATATCCTTCATCTCTTAAGTTGCCAACTAAGGACTGAACTGTTTTTGAAAGGGTTAATTTAGCATTTTCACTTTCTGTTGCAAGGTTTATAGTTATTGCCTCACCATTCTTTATTATTTGTATATCAACCTTTCCAAGGTTAGGTGGGGAGACATTAACTGAGAAACTCTCGTTAAAAAATTGTTCTGTGTTTTTTGTTATAATTACATCTTTTATTTGAGTGTTTAAGTCATCAGTATTGAGAAAAGACAAAAAATTATTTTTTTGATGAATGTTTGTAAGACTTTCGAATTGGTTGTTGGTCTGGTTATCAATGTTTATATAGTTACTAGCTATATCATATGATGTATTCGTATTACTTTCTGATGAGTGTATAGATGCCTGCAAAATTTCAGAGTTTTCTTGCTCGGTTAAATTCAATTTTTTTGTTTGAAGATCATTTTTTAGGTCTTCTATGCTTAGATAGTTTTGCTTTCGTTCTTTTTGAATATCAAAGTATGTTTTATTTTGGTTGTCATTAAAATTATTGGTGTAATTATTTTGACTAGATGAGTTTTTGTTATTGTTCACAATGTTATTTTCGTTGTCAGTTGAAAAAAAGAATTTTTCAAATGTGATTGATTTTTCATACTTTTCACTATTTTCTGATTTGTTTTCATTCTCTTCTAATAACGATAAAATGCTGTTTATATAAGTATTATTCGAATTAGATTCTGTTTTTGGTTGAAAGACAATAATTTTTTCTAATTCTGAGCTATTTATAAGTGTTGTGTTAAAGGTTTCTTCACTTATAATATCAGGTTTTATGTTAGTTAATGGGGTGTAATTGTTATCAGAATAAATAAATTTTGATGGGTTGTTTATATTATAAATATAAGATTGATCGTTATTAGTAAGTTTTATTAAAACTGAATTATTTAGAATATTTTCGTCATCTATGGCTTGATTTTCAGGAATTACTATTGTCTCTTTGCCTTTTTGAAGGGTTATAAGGTTTACTATTTCTTCGTTGGTTGATTGTACAGACATGATATCGATCTTTATCCCCATGCTTTCGAAATATTTTTTTTGTTCAGGCGTTATATAACCTGTATCAGTTATACTTTTCTGAACCTCTTTAATAACGTTTTTTGTTGTTATATCAATAGCCTTTAAGAGGATTTGAGCATCTTCTTTTGTTAATTCGATATCTTTTAAAATATTATGAATAATATTTAATGCTTGTTTTATTGCAAAAACTTCATTTTGAGCGTTAGGGTTAGTTTGATTTTGTTTGAGTTTTAGAAAGTAATCGAAATTATTCATCAATTCCTTTAAATCAAAAGTGACAGTTTTCTTCTTGTCATTATTAAAAATTTTAAGATAGGTGGAATCTTCACTTGCTTCTATTTTTATTTTAGGGTTATCAAAACATAAAAAAAGGTTTAAATAACTTAATAATTCAGACTCTTGCATTAATTTTTCAAGGTCTTTATTTTTATCTACAGGTTTAATATTTTTTTGAACTTCAGGTGTAGTTTTAGTGATTAAAAGACTATCTAACTCATTCTTAAATGAAACAAGAGTCGATCTTGAATTTATTGTTTTATGGTTTTTATTTGGTGTTTTACTTTCTGTTAATATATTTAAAAGATTTTGAATCCCTAGGTTATTTGCTTTCATTTGTCTCCTTTTCCCCCATTTTTGCAATGATTACAGCAGCTTTTTGAGGATTAATTGCAGCTATAGCTTGAATAATTTCAGCAGCTGATTTTGGTTCTAAAGTCAGCATTGTATCAACAAGTAAATCAACACTAACTTCCTCTCTTACTAATGCAGAAGCTATCTGAGCAGGGGTTGACTTTGCTAGCCAACTTCCCAACGTTGCGATTCTTTTGTTGTAATCAGTGAATTGAGCAAGTTTTTCATTATATTCTTTTGAGAGACTTTCTAATTCATCTTTTTGTTTAATTAGTTTTTCATTTTCTTGTGATATTTGATCTAATAGATTTTGCAATTCTTGTTTTTGAATTTCTAAACGTTGACTTTCTTCTTTAATTGCTTTTAATCTGACATCTATAATTTCTTTTTCAATGAATAGAGGATCGGAAATTTCTAAATATTCATATTTTGATAGTTTGTTCAATCCAGGGATGTAATCTGTTAAATAAGCTATATAACTCCTCCAACTATTTTTCAAGTTTAGATTTAAATAAGATAATCTAGAATATTCAAAATAAATATATCCAAAACCTAACAGAAGGAACGCTATAACACAAGCTATAAGTATAAAAATAAGTGTTTTTTTGCCTTTACCTTTCTTTTCTTTTACTATATTTTTATCTTCTTTTTTCGCCATTTAAAAATCCTCCCTGCATTCTAATTGTTCTTTTAAAGTGATAGATATTCCTAAATATTTTTTTATAATAATAGATAAAAATTATTAAATAAAAAGGCGGACAAGTCCGCCTTTTTTGTTATTTGATTTTTCAATTTCTATCTTTATTTTGAACTAATTGTGGGTTTACATCTTTAATATGCAAATCTATTTGATTGTAAGGTATTTCAATGTTGTTCTCCATAAACTTTTGTTTTACAGATTCTGCAGCACTAGTAGTTGAACTTATAAAATTATCTCGTTTAGCCCAAAATCTAACTATAAAATTCATTGATGAATCACCATAACTGTCAAAGACAATTGCAGGTTGGTGATCATCATCTATATAAACAAGTTCTGAGGTCCTTATAGCTTCATCTAAAACTGTGGTGATTAGGTTTATATCATATTTATAGGAAACTCGAACCTTTATTTCATTTCTTCTTATATCTTCAGGCCAATAGTGTATGATTTTATTTGTCCAAACCTGTTTGCTGGGAATATGGATCAGTTTTCCATCAAAAGTTTTAAGTACAACATGGTTTATGTCAATTTCTTGGACAGTTCCACCGATACCATCGATTTCTACAGATTCACCATCAACGACTAAATGGTTCAACATGATTAGAAATCCACATATTAAGTTTCCTAAAGGTTCTTGTACAGCAAAGGCTATTATAACCCCTCCTATTCCTAACCCTGCTAAAAAAGCACTGAGGTTAGTGAATATTACAGAGATTATTATAAATCCTGCTAATATATACATTGCAGTATTTATCAAAGTCATAAGCGATTTTTTATAGCTAATAGCAACTTTTCCACTTTTCTCAGCAGTTGAGAGGATAATTTTATATATCAACTTTGCTATATATTTTGCTAGTACAACAACTAGAATACTAATACCTATTTTAATTAAGTAAATTATAATCGTTTTAACCCATTCATCCATATAAATCGCCCCTGTTATTAATTTTGATATAACCTGTTAAATTCATAATTGATGGCAGAAACAGCATAAATTGCGGCTGTTTCAAATCTAAGAATAGCTTTTCCTAAGTTTATTATTAGATAATTATTATCAAAAAAGAATTCTTTTTCTTGTTTAGAGAATCCGGCATCAGGACCGATTACGATATTTATTTTTTGGTTTTCATCCCTGTATTTTATAAAGTCTTTAAAGGTTCTTTTGTTATCAACAAAATCCAACACTATGGTATTTTCCTGAGGTATTTGTTCAAATTTAATCATGTTTATAATAGGTATTGACGCATAAATCGTTTGTTTGGAAGCTTCTATTATGGTTCTTTGAAATTTTTCTAAATTTATGTACTTAATTTCACTTTTATCTCCAAAATAAACGTTAAATTCATTTACTCTGAGTTCTACCAACTTTTCCAACAAAATTTGTGTTCTATCCCATTTGCTCATTCCAAAGTAGATTGATAAATAAGGTGTAAAATTTTCCATTACAGATGTCTTATTTTTAATAGACAAAATTGTTTCTTTTTTCTTAATACTATCAATTATTGCAGTATAAACAAAACCATCCCCAGTGATAACGTTTATTTCTTCGCCGGGTATTTTTCTAACAACCTTTAAATGGGAGGTTTCTTTTTCATCTAAAAAAATTTTATCATTATTTTTTTTGCCATAAAAAACGTTAGGCATTATGGTTTTAACCTATATATTTTTTGCCCATATAGGGAATTAGTAACTCAGGAATTTCAATTTTCCCATCAGGAGTTTGATAGTTTTCCATAATTGCAACTAAAGTTCTTCCTACAGCGAGTCCTGAACCGTTGAGCGTGTGAACAAATTCTAGTTTGTTTTCTTTTGTTTTGTATCGAATATTTCCTCTTCTAGCTTGAAAATCCTTTGTAGTAGAGCAAGAGGAAATTTCTTTGTAATTGTTATAACTAGGCAGCCATACTTCTATATCATAAGTTTTTGCAGCAGCAAACCCTAAGTCTCCGCTACACAATACTATAACTCTATACGGCAAACCTAAAAGTTGTAAAACTTTTTCAGCATGTGAGGTTAATGTTTCTAAAGCTTGGTTAGATTCTTCTGGGGTTGTATACCAAAAAAGTTCAACTTTATCGAATTGATGTTGGCGAATCATTCCTCGAACGTCTTTACCGTAACTTCCAGCTTCTCTTCTATAACAAGGGGTATACGATACATATTTAAGAGGCAACTCTTTCATTTCAAGTACTTCATTTCTATGCATTCCGCCTAAAGGTACCTCTGCCGTTGAGATCAAGTATAGTTCATCTACTGTAGTTTTATATAGATCTTCTTCAAATTTTGGAAGTTGACCTGTGGCAGTTATAGTTTCTTTTGTAACTAAATGAGGAGGCATGATGAATTTATATCCATGTTCTCGGGTGTGAAGGTTTACCATGAAATTTATCAAGGCTAATTCTAATAGGGCTATATCTCCTTTTAGAATCGTGAATCTTGAACCACTTAATTTTGCTCCTCTATCAAAGTCTAATAAATCCAGTTCTGGTCCTAAATCCCAATGTGCTTTCGGTTCAAAGTCAAATTTTCTTGGTTGTCCCCATTTTCGTATTTCAATGTTATCATTTTCGTCCTTGCCGTAGGGTACAGAGTTATCAGGTATATTTGGAATATAAAGTAATTTATTGTTAAGCATCTCATCAATTTCTTTTAATTCTGATTCTAGATTTTTAATTTGGTCAGAGATTTCTTTTCCTTGTTCAATCAAACGTTCTGCTTCAGCTGATTTATTTTCAGCCTTTAATTTTGCCACTAGGCTTGAATTTTTATTTCTTTCAGCTCTTAGGGCTTCAACGTCTTTTAACAGCTTTCTTCTTTCTTCGTCAAGGTTGATTATCTCATCGATTAAAGTAGTATCATTGTTTCGCTTTTTTAAGGCTTCTTTAGCAATATCTGGATTCTCTCTTATGAACTTAAGATCTACCATTTTTTTCCTCCTATTGAATATTGTTATAATGTCTTCAGAAGTTTCAAAATTCTTATTATATGTATATTTTCTTATTTGATTATTTTTACAAAAGAATTATCCACTTTTAATTTTTTTAATCTTTAGTACTTGTACCGAGGGAGGTGAGGGCTCCGCCCTAGACCCGTTATAAATTCAAAAACATTAATAAACAATTGATTTTGGTACTTGTACCGAGGTGGGTGAGGGCTCCGCCCTAGACCCGTTATAAATTCAAAAACATTAATAAACAATTCTTTTTGTAATTGTACCAAAGGGGGTGCGGGCTCAGCCCTAGACCCGTTATAAATTCAAAGACATTAATACACAATTGGTTTTGGTACTTGTAACGAGGGTGGTTAGAGATCGGCCAGAATGACGTTATAAATTCAAAAACATTAATAAACAATTGATTTTGGTACTTGTACCGAGGCGGGTGAGGGCTCCGCCCTAGACCCGTTATAAATTCAAAAACATTAATAAACAATTGATTTTGGTACTTGTACCGAGGCGGGTGAGGGCTCCGCCCTAGACCCGTTATAAATTCAAAAACATTAATAAACAATTGATTTTGGTACTTGTACCGAGGTAGGTGAGGGCTTCGCCCTAGACCCGTTATAATTGAAATCATATTATGTTAATATCACATATAGGGGGCAGCGCCCCCTATAATAAACTGGTTTTCTATTTTTTCAATACTATTTTTCCCTCTTCTAATTCTTTTAAAGCTATGGCAACATAATCTTTTTTCTGCGAAACACCCTTTAGTTGATCTATATTTTTTAAGGTTTCTGCTCTTTTTGCTACTATAACTGGAACAGCAAACTTTAGTTTTACAATATTTAATATTTTATCGTAATTAATTTCTAAATCCATTGGCTTTCACTCCTTCTGTTTCTTGTTTTTTAAAGAAGAAAAATTGTGAGGTTAATTCATTGTATCTTTCGCGTTTTAGCTGTTCTGCTACCAAAATTGATGTAAGCTGTTGTGACGATTCGGAAACCTCATGGTTGACAACAATATAATCGAAATTATCGATTTTTGACATTTCCCATTTAGCGTTATTTAATCTAATCTGCATTATTTCAGCAGTTTCAGTTCCTCTATTTTTTAATCTTTTTTCTAGGTCTTTAATAGAAGGGGGAAGGATGAAAATATAGATGGCTTCTTCGTATTTTTTTTGAATATTTAAAGCACCTTGTACGTCAACATCGAGTACCAATCCTCTACACTCTTTTAATTTCTTTTCTACAAAACTTTTTGAAGTAGCATAATAGTTACCGTGAACTTTAGCCCACTCTAAAAACTCGTCTTTGTCTCTCATTTCAAAAAAAGTTTTTTCATCTACAAAAAAGTAGTCAATTCCTTCTGTTTCTCCATCTCTTTTAGGGCGAGTTGTGTAAGAGACTGAAAAATCGAATCCATTCAAACTTTTTAATGCATTTTTTATTAGAGTTGATTTTCCTACTCCAGAAGGTCCACTAATAACGTATAGTAATCCGTGCATTTTTTAGAAATTTTCCTTTCTTATTTTGTCAAGTACTTTTTCTATTTCGTAGAAATTTTGTAAAAAACGATTGGTAATTGTTTCTGGTTGAATAGCACTAGCTATAACATGACCAGAGTCAGTAATAATGTATGCCCTTGTTTTTCTTCCGTGATTGACTTCTAGAAGCTTACCTTGTTGATCTGCTATATCTTTGAGTCGTTTTAAAGGTTGGGAACTAGGGTTCACTATGGCTATCACTCTGTCTCCCACCACCAAGTTTCCAAATCCAATGTTGATTAATCCATACATAGAGAGCACCTCCAAAAAAATTATCAAAAACATAAAATCATAATTATCCACACATTAATTAATATTAAAAGTTAAGCAATTATAAACAATTATTATATATTTAATGAACATTCTGAACCTGTTCTCTTATTTTATTTACTAAAGATCTCCCCTCTAACGAAAGATTAGTGATCTCTAAGAGTTTTGATTTGGAAGCTATGGTGTTAAATTCCCTGTGCATTTCTTGACAAATAAAGTCTAGATCTTGGCCTATAGAAGGTTCGCTGCTTTCTAACAAATTTTTGAATCTTTTTATATGACTGTTAAGTCTGTCTATTTCTTCGGTTATGTCTGATCTTTCAGATAACAAAGTAATTTCCATTTCCATTCTTTTTTCATCTATATTAGTAAAATCAGTTAGTAAACTATTTAAATTATTGTTAATTAATTCTCTATATGTATCTTTCATTTTATCTGCATGTTGACTTATTTCGTCAACAATTCTTTTCATTTCTTTTAAGTATTCAACAATCACTTTTTCTAAGTTTTTACCTTCTTCTTCTTGGAAGTTAATAACTATATTAGTAGCTTCTTCTAACACTTTTTCTAATCCGCACCATATTTGAGCTATCTTTTCATCTGTTAAAGAAACTTTTAGTATATCTTTAAATTTAAGTAATATTTCTAAATTTACTTCACCAGATAGGTGTAATTCATTTGCAAGTACATTAAGAGCATTGTAATATGCTTTAGCTAATCCTAAATCTATATCTATGACATCGTCACTTTTTAGTAGTTTAATATCTATGTATATGTTAATTCTACCGCGTTGAAAGTGCTTTTTTATAAAGTTTTGAATGTTAATTTCTAAAGGTGAAAAAATAGGAGAGATTATTACATTTAAATTTAATGATTTTGAATTAAGTGATTTGATCTCCAAGTTATACCCATAATCCCCAATATTTTTGTTTATTCTACCATAACCAGTCATACTCCGCATTTTTAAACCCCCTTTTACTAATATTATACATTAAAAATTCAATAATTCAAAAAATTAAGAATATTTTTTAACTTATTTAAAAATATTTCTGCTTCGTTAAGATTATTTAGATGAGATAGGCTAATTCTTACTAAACCTTTAGCATTAGTGTCATCGTATCCCAAACTTTTCATTATCCTACTTTCTGTGCGAGTTTTACTTGCACAAGCGGATGTAGTAGAAACAAAAATCTCTTCTTCTGAAAGAGCATTGACTATAATATCGCCACGAATGTTAGGAAAGAAAAAGCCTAATGTGTTGGGTATTGAATTTTCAAGAGGGGTTAATATTTTGGCTCCAATCTTTTCTAAATTATCAGCTAAATAATTTCTTATTTGTTTAATATAAGTTTTCATGTATTCTAGTTGATCTACAGCTTTTTCTAAAGCTAATGCTGTTCCAATTATTCCTGGTACATTTTGTGTTCCTGCTCTCATCGCATTTTCTTGTGTACCGCCAGTAAGTAAGGGGTACATTCTTGTGCCTCTCTTTTTATACAATATCCCAACTCCTTTTGGACCGTGAAATTTGTGTGCAGAAAAAGAAGCAAAATCGCATTTGAAGATTTCAATATTAAAGGGTATTTTTCCTAGGGCTTGTACAGCATCTATGTGAAAATATGTATTGCTATTTATTTTCTTTACTAAGTTATATGCTTCATTGATGGGTTCAATTGTACCGATCTCGTTATTTGCAAGCATCAAACTGACCAAGATAGTATTTTGGTTAATTGAATTTGCAAGTTGTTCAAGGTCAATAACTCCAGTTTTATCGACATTTATGTATATTACATCAAATCCATTTCTTTCTAGATCTTTTAACGTGTTGATAACTGCTGAGTGTTCGATTGTAGAAGTAATTATTCTTTTTCCTATGTTCTTATTGGCTCTTGCAACACCACGTATAACCGTGTTAATAGATTCTGTTGCACAAGATGTAAAAAATATTTCTGTAGGCAATACTTGTAGAATTTCTGAGATAGTCTTTCTTGATTCTTCAAGATATTGCTCAATTTGAACACCAAACGAATGTATTGAATTGGGATTAGCATATAGTTCAGTCATATATTTTAATATAACTTCTGCTACTTCTTTGTCTACCGGTGTAGTAGCATTATTGTCAAAATAAATCAATTTACAATTTTCCTCCTTTTGTCTATGTTGTTACTTGTAGTGAGGGGAGAGAGCTTGACCCTTATTACCTTTTAAATTATTAGTTTTCTATTATTTGAAATGAAGAGTGAATGTAGTTCCTTTGTTTATTTCTGATTCCACAGTAATTTTTATGTCTAATGCGTCTGCTAGTTTTTTAGCGATAGAAAGCCCTAGACCATGTCCCTTTTGAGACCTTGAAGAGTCAGCTTTATAGAATCTCTCAAAGATGTTTTTTAACTTTTCTTCCTCTATACCAATTCCGTAGTCTTTAATTATTAACTTCTTTTGTAAAGGATTTAATTCTATATCAATTTTTTTGATATCTTTAGAATATTTTATCGCATTTTCTATAAGTACCTTTAATATTATAGATAAATATTCTTTAGAAGTATTGACTTTGAAGTCCTTTCCTTTTATCTGCACCGAAAATTCTTGGAGGGAAAGTTTAAAAAAATCTAGAATATCTTCTATTACTGAATATAAATTTATTTCTTCTTTTTCTATCTGATAATCAGTTTTTGTTAGGAGAAGAAGTTTTTCTACTAAATCACTTAGGTATTCGCTAGAAGATTCTATGCTATCCAATGATTCTTCCATAACTGTTGGGTCGTTTTTACCCCATCTTTTCAACATTTTGACATAACCATTGATAGAAGTTAAAGGTGTCCTTAATTCATGGGAAACATCAGAAACAAATTGATTTTGCAATTCAAAAGCTTGTTGTATTCTATTTAGCATTGAATTCAGTTTATTTGCAAATATGTCGAATTCTTTTGTATTTTGTTCAGGAATTCTTTGGTTTATGTTGTCAATATCAATTTTTGAAATTTGATCTGAGATTTTAACAACAGGTTTAAGAGTGTTTTTCGCCAAAAAATATGAAACGACTAGAGATAGAAAAAAACCAAAGATTAAGATAAGAGTTGTAACCTCGCGAAAACTTTTTAAAAGCGCTGTAATTTCAAGTGAAGGATTTCCTATAATTAAATAAGACGAATCAAAAATTGGAACACCTATAAAAAGATAGTATAATCCTTGATATTCATATAAATAGGGGAGATATGGGATTTTAAATTTGTCTTTTATCAAACCATACGGGTCTGATATTAGTACTCCATCAAGAATGACAATCTTATTAGACACAAGACTCCTTCTTATTACATTTGAATCTTGCATGAGCTGATAGAGTAGATTTAAAGTATCTTGAGGTTCATTAGTTTTTTCTTTTTTACCAGTTGCTATATTTAATTCTGTAGCATATAAATCACTGTAAGTTCTTATAGTAAATTGTACATAAAATATTCTAATAATTATAACCATTGCAAACACTATCGCCATGGTTACTGAAGTAAAAACTATAGTTTGCCTGAAAACTGCGCTAGGTTTCTTTTTTTCTCTCCCTAATGACGTATCCAACACCTCTTATCGTTTCAATATTTTGTGAAGAATTTTTTATTTTTTTTCTCAGATAGTTTATATATACTTCGACTAGATTGTTATTTTCTTCATCGTAATAACCCCATACCTCTTCCATAATTTTTTCTTTCGAAATAACAAGATTTTTGTTAATTGCTAAAAGTTTTAATATGTTAAATTCAGTTAAGCTTAGATGTATTTCATCACCTTTAACTATCACCTGCATTTTTTGGGGATATATTTCGATATCCCCCACTTTTATATAATCCGTAGTTTTGCCCATTCTTCTGAGTAGGGATTCGATTCTAGCAAGTATTTCCTCTATTTCAAAAGGTTTAACAACATAATCATCTGCTTTTTTTAAACCTTCAATTTTATTTTCAAGTTCACCCCTAGCTGTTAACATAATTATACCAACATCTGGATCATATCCTCTAATTGCTTCTGCAACCTCAAAGCCATCAAGTTTGGGTAGCATAATATCTAATAATATAATATGAGGCTTAAAATTTTCATAAAATTCCAAGGCTTCTTCACCGTCTTTTGCAATTTTAACCTTGTAACCTGCATGAGTTAATTCTAGCTCTAATAATCTTGAAATTGATCTATCATCTTCAACAACCATTATTTTACACATATGTATAACCCCTTTCTAAAAATAATTTTCTTCATTTAAAATTGTAGGATTTTTATTTGACGTTTAGTATAAAATTTTAGGTTTTTTGGTTAAATTTGGTGCTAATTTTAAAATATAATAAACTTTGTAGGTTAAAATTCCAACGAACAAGTCATTTTGTGTATATTCATTTGATAATAATACAGAAGGCTAATTTTTGATTTAAGCAATTTATATTTATATTGGACACCAAAATTAATATATGGTTTTAACTTATCATTTCTTGAGACCTTAATGCCTACGCCAGGGGCAAATGTTACGATATGTGAATTGTTTTCGCTTTTGATTATATCTTTTAAAACTAACAAGTCATATGATATATAATCTAAGCTGTTTGTTAAGGTGTTGGAAAAACTCACAGTTCCTCCCAAAATAATATTTCCATAAAGATCGAAATTGTCATAGTGTTGAAGGTCGTTAACAAAAATGTTTGTGTTGGATTCTTTGGAATTTTTTTTAAAAAGGATACCTAAATTCATATTATTAACTAAATTAGTACTTAATGAAAAATCGAGATGCTCTTTAAAATTCGAAGATATTTCAATATAATTATTCCCAAGGTTGATTCCTGATATAACTATAAATTTAGCATCAGGAATCAAATAACCTATTCCAAAATTAAAGAGACTTTCGGAATTATCAATATTTTCAAGATTCTTTTTTATATATATATCACTTAAATTTAGATATGTTATAGCTAATATATAATATTTTTCTTCATTTTCTATAGCTAAATATCCAATTTCATTAGTATTCAAAAGGATACTGTTATTTTCTTTCATTATTAAATGTTTTATTAACAATTTGTTATTTGAAAAATCTAGTACGATATTATTGTTAGTAAGTGTCTTATAATATGTTATTTCTTGGGAAGAAGGCATTTTTAATTGATGATATTCTAATTCTTTTATTCTTGTCAGATATTCAAAATTATTTTCTAAAATTATTGTAGATTTTTTATTTTTTATAAAAAATGTTTTTTCATATTCAACTTTTTCGTTTTCCTTTAGAAATTGATATACATTGTCGGATATCTCATATATGGAAAAGAAAAGAAAATAATCATTTGATTTGTCTTGTGTTTCAAGAAATTCAAATAAAGCTTTTATATATTTATGCATTTCATCATTTTTGTTTAATAAAATAATATTTAAGTTCTGTATTACAAAAACTTTTTCTGATAAAAGTGTTAATAAATTAAGAATCTTTTTCAGATCTAGGTTATTAAATTCCATTTGTAAAATTTCTTTCTGCATATTTTGCATTTTTATATTAAAATTACCTACTAAGTAAAGGTCTTCACTTATTTTTTTGTATTCATAGTTAGTTGAGTATAATAAACTATCTAAGGCATTTTCTAGATTTATGGCGTTTATTGTTGTATGAATAGTGCCTTTGATATCGGGGGATGTTAGTATAGTTGAACCACTAATTTCTTCTAGTGCTTTCAAAGCCTCTTTTAAAGCTATATTGGGGAGAGTAATTTGAATATTAGAAAAGCCAGTTATACCAGTTATGAAAATTAATAATAGAAAGAAGACTTTACGCATTTTATTCTCCTTGTTATTCTCCTTGTTATAACGTGAATGAATAGCTGTAAGTTTTTATTATGCTTTTTGGATCAGTATATGAATAATATTCAATATCAATTATAATGGTGTCCACACCTAATTCAACAATTAATTGATTGTTTATCGAAATTGATTGTTCTGGAAGAATCGGTTTTTCGGGTAGTATTCTAATTTCTTCACCAACTTTTTTGCCTATTTGTTTGTTGAATTTGTTTATTTTAATCTGATAGAGCAAAGTTGAATTACCTGTGTTTTCAATATCAATTTTAAAATTTAGGTTCTTATTAAATTTATTGATTGGGATTAGTTCGATTGATGTGACGTTACTTTTTACTTCATATTTGTTGTTACCAAAGTTTATAACAGTTGGGATTTTCGTTGTATTGTAGAAAATTTTTTCTCGCGAGTAACCTTCTGAGATTAATTGAACAGTGCCAAAAAATTCTCCCTCTAAATTTTGAAGGTTTGCTCTTCTGTAGTCTGCAATTAAATTAATTTCTCCTTTTTCATCTGGTTTTAGAGAAATTTTTGAGGGATTCTCGCTTATATATTTTGGATTTATACTTCTTTCTAGAGGAATATCTACGGTTGAACTAATAAAATCAATCGAAAGATTTGCATCTATATAGTCGTTATTTAAAATAGTTAGGGTTTCTTGTTGTGGAGTAGTTATATATTCTCTGGTGCTCATTTCCTTAGGCACAGAAATATATAATTTGTTTTTATTTACCACAAAGTTAATAGCTTTTCTATCTAAATATATAGTTTCTGGAATGGTGAATTCTTTTTCTAATACATATTTTTCTTGTAAATAATTTTTGTACCCATAATTTAATTCCATACGAATTCGGTATTTTCCAGGTTTCAGGTATCGATCAATAAATATTTCAAAGTCTTTTTCTGTTTGAGGGAGAATTGCCGATTGGTAACCTTCAAATAAAGGTTTTTCTACAATGAAATTTGAGTTTTCTTTAGAAGTAAGTCTAAAATTTCCTGAAATTTCTAAAATTAGATTGCTATCGTTTGTAATTGTGAAAGGGAAAATAGTTCCCAATTTATCTTCGTAAGAAATATGTAAATCACCACTGTAAATTTCTACAGTGGGATGATAATCAAATTGAGGAATTATGTTAATTCTAAATAAAATAGGAAAATAAATATTTCCTATCTCGTTTATAAAATTATTTTCAATAGAGAATTGGAAAAAAAAGAAATAAGAACCGACATTTATTTTAGTAGGAGAAACGACAAAGTTTACATTCTGAGTTTCATAAGGGTTTAAATAAATTGTCTTAGGGTATGAAATATCTACAAAATCGTTTTTAGATAGATTTTTTATCTGAATGATTTGTTCATAGTTTTTATCGTTAACGAAAACGAAGGGCACTACAACTTCTTTATAATCAATTAAATCAATATTTATAAAATATTTGTCTATTTTAAGAGAAAAACATAGCGAAGAAATTGTTAATACTATTAGAAAAAAGCAAACTTTCTTCAAACATAATTCCTCCTCGTTTGATGTTTTTATAAAACTTTGACACGGATTCTTTTTTATTATAACATATCAAACAAATTAATTGTTAATAGATAAACTATTGATTTTTTAACAAATACTTGATAATATAGAAACGATGAAATAATTTTCAATATTTTTTCTGATTATTTCAACTCGCATATTTTAAATTTAACGAATTTTGTAAAGAAATTGAAAGGAGCGAAGTTATGGCAGCTTGGATGGATTCCTCTATTTTTAATTATGTGGTTTTGCCTTTTATTATTTTTTTAATGAGGCTTACAGACGTAACTTTAATGACACTTAGGATAATTTTTGTTTCAAAAGGATATAAACTTTGGTCGTCTGTTATGGGCTTTTTTGAGGTTAGCGTTTGGCTAGTTGCCATATCCCAAGTTATGAATAATTTAGATAAGCCATTGTATGCAATAGCTTACGCTGTTGGTTTTGCGTGTGGAAATTATCTTGGGGCATATTTGGATGAAAAAATTGCTTTGGGAGTGAATTTATTACAGATAATAACCAATAAGGATGCAGAACAGTTAGTAAAGTACTTGAGGGACAATGACTTTGGAGTAACTAGTATTAATGCAGAAGGAGCTAGAGGCCCTGTAAAAGTAATTTATAGTGTTGTAAGAAGGAAAGATTTAAATAAAATAATTCAAATAGTAAACGAGTTTAATCCTAATGCTTTTTATTCAGTTGCTGAGGTTAGAAGTGTTAACAAGGGAATATTTCCAGTAAAAACCCCTAAAGACAAAAAGTTAGGAAGGTTTATTAAAAACGGAAAATAAAAGATTATGAGATTGATAGTTTTTATCGAAATTTTTTATTTTATATAATATCATATTGCAAAAAATGTTAAAAAGTAAATATGTAATATTAGTCATTTCGGGAAGTTGTCTATATAATGGGTTAAAATAAATCCTTTTTTAAAAATTAATCTTAAAATTAATTGGGTATCAGGGCGGCGCATTTAATTTATGTTACAAAAGCTTTTGGAGGTTTCTTAAACTATTCCTAAGTTAGATTATAAAATTTAGTTTATTATTGAGCCGCTCCTTTCCTACAAAAAATCCTTCATCTTCTAAAAATATAATAAACAGAGCTTTCATATTCTTTTTTAAGTTGATGAAATATTAGTTCAAAAAATATAGTTTTGAATTTATAGAGAATTTGGGTATAAACCCTCTCTTTTTCATAGACAAATTAAAAAAGTAAAAAAGAATTGAAAAGGGTAACAGGGCGAATCCCTTTCCTTTTTCCCTTGGTACAAGTAGAAAAAATGCAATGGTTAATTATTGTTTTTGAATTTAAAAGGGTAACAGGGCGCAGCCCTCCCCTTTCCCTTGGTACAAGTAGAAAAAGAAGTTAAAAAATTAAGAGTTAGTGAGGATTAGAAGTTGGTAAGTATTTTGCAAAAAAATCAAATACGAAACATATATATAATTAATGTAGACCTTAGAATTTCTAAAGTGAGTAAATTACTATTACATGAGGAGGAGGATAATATTGAAGGAACAAATTACTACTTCAGAAGCTCCAAAAGCGATAGGCCCTTATTCTCAGGCGGTGAGAGTTGACGGTTTTTTATTTATTTCTGGTATTCTTCCCATAGATCCAAAAACAGGTCAGATGGTGGAGATGAATATACGAGATCAAACATTACAGGTAATGAATAATCTAGAGGCTATTTTAGAGGCTGCAGGTTTAAAAATAAGTAATGTTGTAAAAACAACCATTTTTTTAAAAGATTTGAGTCATTTTAATGAAGTTAATGATATTTATGGTAGTTTTTTCAGTGAAATACCACCAGCAAGGTCGTGCATAGAGGTTAGCAGATTGCCAAAAGATGCTTTGATTGAAATTGAAGCAATTGCTATATAGAAATTGTCAATTACTCACCGCCCCTAGAGGCGGGGGCTGTAGAAATACAAGCTCGGTTGATTAGCCTATGTCATTAGCTTTTGCTAATGATTAGTTATAGCAGAATATATAGTCACCGTGGGATGCTCCACAAGTCCCATGCTCTGAGGGTAATGGTTAAACATCTCTGAGGGGTAGGAGAAGTGCTGTTACCATTAAACCTGCTATAACATTGGCGATGTGGACCTACAGGCTTCGGCCTGACTTACCTTGATGGAGGTAAATTGTATGGAATGAAGCCTGTTCAAAAACCATTAAAGGACGCAACATTTATGTCTACTATAAGATGGAAATTGGTCAATGCGCTGATGTGTGACTACACTTACGGTTATATTACAAAATCCAAAAGAGTAAGTCTTGGTTTGGAAAAGACACATTATAACGATGCATTTTGCATAGCAGGTGGAATTAATCAACAGAGAATAGAACCTATCTATTTTGAGCAAATTAGGAGAAACAATCGTTCACTCGAAAAGTTCTATGATGCAAAATATGTTGATATAAGAGATAAGTCTATTAAAACAGGACAAGAGCTTTTCTGTGGTAGAAGGACACGGAACAAAAACTTAAATGAAGAAAATCTTCATAAGTATCGTGGAGCTAAAAAATCAAAAGGCAGAAGAAATATTCGTAAGCAAAGATACGCTTATCAGCCTAAAGATATCGTTATCTTTGAGAGCAAAAAATATTCAGTTCAAGGTGTACAGAACAAAGGTAAATATATTAAGCTAATGGAAATGTCTAAGCCAGTTAAAACAGATTTAGTTAAGCCCTATATGTTTAGGAAAGGATTTGGTATGTTTTATAACTGCAATTCATCACCCACTTACAGAAGTGGGAGTCTTCTTGCAGGAAAATAATAAATAGGAGGTGTTTTTGTATGATGTATCCACCCGAGCCTTTTAAAATCAAATCTGTTGAGACAATAAAAATGACGACGAAAGAAGAACGAGCCCAAGTTCTGAAAGAAGCAGGGTATAATACTTTTCTAATTCCTTCAAAAAAAGTTTACATTGATTTATTAACAGATAGCGGAACTTCTGCTATGAGTGATCATCAGTGGGCGTCTATGATGATTGGAGACGAAGCTTATGGGGGAAGTGAGAATTGGTATCATCTCAGAGATGCTGTTCAAGAGGTTTATGGCTTTGAATATGTTGTACCTACTCATCAAGGCAGAGGTGCAGAAAATCTTTTATCTCAAATTATGATAAAACACGGTGATTATATTCCTGGAAATATGTATTTCACTACTACAAGAACACATATAGAATTAAACGGTGGTAAATTTGTGGATGTAATTATAGATGAAGCACATCAACCTGAGATTGAGTTGCCTTTTAAAGGCAATGTAGATTTAAAAAAGTACCAAAATTTAATTGATGAAGTTGGGGCAAATAGAATTCCTTATATTTGTGTTGGAGTTACCGTTAACATGGCTGGAGGTCAGCCTGTTAGTATGGAAAATTTAAGAAAAGTTAAAGAAATTTCAGAAAAAAATGGTATAAAAGTGATGTTTGATGCTACTAGATGCGTAGAAAATGCCTATTTTATAAAAGAGAGAGAACCTGGATATGGGGATAAAAGTATAGCAGAAATTTTGAAAGAAATGATGAGTTATGCAGATGGGTGTACTATGAGTGGGAAAAAAGATTGTTTGGTAAATATTGGTGGTTTTTTGGCTTTAAGAGATCAAGATTTATATGAAAAGGCTACTTCTTTAGTAGTTGTGTATGAAGGAATGCCCACCTACGGAGGTATGGCTGGTAGAGACATGGAGGCTATGGCAACAGGCATTTATGAATCTTTAGATTTTCATTATATTGAGCATAGAATCAAACAGGTAAGATATTTAGGAGATAAGTTAGATGAAGCAGGCATTCCTATTATTAAACCAGTGGGAGGTCATGCGGTTTTTTTAGATGCAAAAAGATTTTTGCCACATTTATCACAAGATGAGCTGCCTGCACAAGCTTTGTCAGCGGAAATATATTTAGATTCAGGGGTACGTTCAATGGAGAGAGGAATAGTATCTGCTGGTAGAGATGAAAAAGGCAGAAATCGTTATCCAAAACTTGAAACTGTTAGATTAACAATTCCCAGAAGGGTGTATACTTATTCCCATATGGATGTTGTTGCTGATTCAGTTATTAGTTTATTTGATAAGCGGAATTCTATTAAAGGTTTGGAATTTGTCTATGAGCCCCCAGTTTTAAGGTTCTTTACAGCTAGATTCAAACCCATTGAATAAAAACTTGATTTTCTTCAGTTAATACTTCTTTTTATTGTTGAATTCTTCCGTTCTTATTTTAATGGAGTTTACAATGTTGAACTGATACTTTTTTCTAGACAGAATAGGGCAGTAAAGAGGTGATAAAAATGGAAATTACTGTTCAAGATGTAATTAATGCAATAGTTCTTCCAAAATTAAGTAGTGAAGCTACTGTTGATAAACTTCTATTTGGTGATCCTGAAACTATAGTAACTGGAATTTCTGTAACTTTTTTAGCCACTCAAGAGGTAATTGAACAGTCAATCAAACTTGGAAATAATTTTATTATCACTCATGAAGGGATTTTTTATAGCCATATTGGAAATACTGAGTTTTTGAAATCGGATCCGGTTTTTAAGCAAAAGCTACACTTAATAGAATCAAATAGTTTGTCAATTTTTAGGTTTCATGACAACATTCATAGATATCAACCAGATGGTATTATGGCAGGATTATTAAAGAGATTATCTTTGGATATTTATGAGGTTAATAGAAGTCAAACTTATTCAATAATTGAAATTCCTAAAAAAAGTTTACTTGAGATTATACAAGATATAAAAAAATCTTTAGATATAGATTATATACGATATATGGGAGATTTATCAATGGAATGTAGGAGAGTAGGCATATTAGTTGGTTATAGGGGAACCGGTGAAATGATTATACCTCTTTTTCATAAAGAAAGTCTTGATTTAGTAATTTATGGAGAAGGTCCTGAATGGGAAGCCCCTGAATATGTTAGAGACGCAATTAGGCAAGGCAATCATAAGGCTTTGATTGTTTTAGGACATGCTGAAAGCGAAAAGCCAGGTATGGAATATGTTGCAAACTTAATAAAGTTAAAATTTCCAAGTATTCCAGTCCATTATATTGACCTTGAACCGCTTTTTTGTGTCTATTAACAAAATCTTTTAATAATATCTTTCACTTTTCTCAAGCTGGTTATTAATCTACAGATTTATTAAAAAGATTGTAAGCTCTGTTTGATGGATTTTTTTACTCATTACAGAAAAATCAAAAATTATCTTATTATTAAATTACAAAGACATGTAAGTGTTTGTTTAACAATAAGAACAGATTTTTTAAATCAAATTGTGATATAATAAATAATGTAGGTGTTTTTAATTACAAATTCGTTTTTTTGAGTTTGTCAAAGGAGGAATAGAAATGGGTATGAAAATTTCTTCACCTGTTTTTAAGAACAATGATTATATTCCGAGTAAGTATTCATGTGAAGGGAGAGACATTAATCCGCCTTTGATCATTGAAGAAATTCCAAATAACACAAAATATCTTGCATTAATAATGGATGATCCTGACGCTCCTCGAGGCACATTCGTACACTGGGTTGCTTGGAATATTGAAGCGGTAAATGAGATACCTGAAGCTATCCCTAAAATGCACGTAGTTACCTCTCCTATATCGATGAGACAAGGCAAAAATAGTGCTTATCAGATAGGTTATATAGGTCCTTGCCCACCTGTAGGTCATGGAGTCCATCATTATCACTTTAAAATATATGCATTAGATACTGAGTTAGATCTACCCGAAAGTTCAAAGAAAGAGGACCTTTTAGAAGCTATGAACGGTCACATAATTGAACAAGCTGAGATAGTTGGACTATACAAAAGAACTTGAGTAAGATCAAATTGTCTATACTATAAATTATTGTATTTCATTGGATTAATTAACTGAAAGTATAGGAGGAAAATTATGGATTTTAAATTAGATTTAGTTCAAGTAACAATACCTGAAGATGCAAATGTAATCATAGGTCAATCCCATTTTATAAAGACTGTAGAAGATATTTATGAATGTATAGTGACTACCAACCCTTCCTTAAAGTTTGGAATAGCATTTATTGAAGCCTCTGGTCCAAGACTTATAAGATTTGATGGAAATGATGAAGAGCTGATTAAAATTGCAGTAGAAAATGCTCAAAAGATTGGGGCAGGACATTGCTTTGTCATTGTATTGAAAGAGGGTTTCCCAATAAATATAAAGAATCAATTACAAAATGTTCAAGAAGTTATTGGTATTTTCGCTGCTACTGCAAATCCTCTTCAAATAATCATTGCTGAAAGTGAACAAGGAAGAGGTATTTTAGGTGTTATTGATGGGTTTAAACCTTTAGGCATAGAAAATCAGAAGGATATTGAAAATAGGGAAGACTTTTTGAGAAAAATTACACAATATAAAAGATGATGGCTATTAATATTTTTGAATTAGAGAATTTTTTAAATTCTATATTAAAACCATGGGATTATGATGACTTTTGCCATAATGGGATACAGATTGAAGGGGCTCACACTATTAACAAAATAGCTGTAGGGGTATCATTTAATGAAGAATTTATTAGTACAGCTATAAAAGAAAACTGTGATCTTTTGTTGGTTCATCATGGAATTTTTGGAAAAGATTTTTTTGAACTGAAAGGATATTTAAAAAGAAGAGTAGAAAAGGTCATAAAAAACAATTTGACGTTGATGGCTTATCATCTTCCTTTAGATGGACATGAAGAATATGGAAACAATGTTAGTATACTAAAATCATTAAATCTAAATATTAAAGAAAAGGTAGATGTAACCTTTATAGGTGAATACGAAGATCCTATTTTATTTATGGATTTTCATAAACAAGTAGAAAAGCTTTTCAATCCTCAACCCCTACTTGTCTATCAAAATAACAAATTTGTAAAAACCGTTGGGGTTTGTTCAGGAGGTGGTTCCTCTTTTTTGGAGAGTGTTGAAAATAAAATAGATACTTTTATAACTGGAGAGGTTAAAGAACAAACTAGAAATATTGTTGCTGAAATGGGTATTAATTTTATTAATGCAGGACACTATTCAACAGAAGTTTTTGGAATCAAAAATATAGGAGATTTAATCAGAAATAGTTTTGGTATAGAAGTTGAATTTATAGATATTTACAACGAAATTTAAATCGATTTAATTTTAGATTCTTTAGGAGAAATTATGTGGATTGTGCTTATTTTTGTGATTATAACTATAGGTTATTTTTTATTTTTTTGGATAATTCCTTTTTCGTTGAAAGGGGCTATCTATGATCCAAGTAATAAGGAAGCAGTTAAAAAAATGGTTGAACTTGCCCAGATTAAACCTGGAGAAAAGTCGGTTGATTTAGGTTCAGGAGATGGAAGGGTAGTTATTGAGTTTGCAAAAAAAGGTATCCAAGCTCACGGATACGAGATTAACCCTTTATTAGTTATCATTTCAAGAATAAATATTAGAAAGGCTGGGTTGAAAGGAAAGGCTTTTATTCATTGGAATAATTTTTGGAAAGTTGATTTGTCCCAGTATGACATTATTACAGTTTTTCAGGTGAGTTTTGCAATGGATAGATTAGAAAAAAAACTTATGTATGAATTAAAACCTGGTGCACGAGTAATATCTAATTATTGGACGTTTCCTAATTGGAGACCTAGCAAATACGAAAAGGATGTCTATGTTTATGAGAAAAAGATTAACTATATCTTTTATGAGTGAATGAAGAATGAGGTAAAATGACAAAATATTTTTTTATCCTGTTAATTTTTATACCTTTGGTTTGTTTTTCCTTTAATTTGTATTATTTTCCAGCTACCCTTCATATAGAAGATGACAGATTAGTAAATTTTTCAAATCAGTTTTGTATAAAGTTTAATGAGCAAATCGCAGTATTAGAGGCAAGTTCTCTTGAAGAGTTTACTGAATTAACTAAATTACCTTACTCATATTATGCAGGTGCGTTGATAGTATCAAAAAACGATTATTATATAGTAACCTTACCGTTTGACGTATTGCACAAGAAAGGAATATTTTATAGTACATTAGTTCATGAGATAATGCATTATTATCTTGAAAGTTATTTTGATTTTTCCGAGGAGGAACAAGAAGATATAATTTCACAATTTATAAACTAATTAATAATCATTAAAAATAAGTACTTTTGTACCTTTGAATTAACTGCTACTCATTTACTACCTTACGAGGGGGAATTAAAATGAAGATACAATTGTACAACGTTTTTGTGGAACCATTTAAAATTGCTTTTAGTAAAGAGCCTATAATACTTATTCCTCTTTTCATTAGCATATTACTTACTATTATTTTTGATATTATTGGCCAATTTGGTCCAGTCGCTTATTTTGTCTCAGTCATGCTAACAGGGATTTTTAACACTTTTTTCTATGCATGGACTACAATATTGTATAACGAGTTTAAAGAATATGAAAAAGCTGACATGAGAGATAGTTTTGCAAGGATTAAGAAACTTTTTCTTGATATTACGATACTTTCGATTTTTGTAGGTTTTTTAATTTCTATAGGATTTATGGCTTTTGTGATACCAGGTATTATTTTAGCACTTTTTCTTATTTTTTCTCCTTGTGTTTTTGTGGTAGAAGATGTTTCATTAGCTGATTCAATAAGAAAAAGTTTTTCTTTTGTTTTTAAGGCAGAACATTTTTTCCAGATATTAATTGTATTGGTTGCCATATTTCTTTTGGGATTAATACCTTATATAGGTGTTTATATATCAACCTTACTTGAGTTTTTGTGGCTTCCTTATCTTTATGTATATTATCATGATAACAATCAAGTAGTCGCTCCTCAAAAACCTCAGGTTAAAGAAAATAAACAAGATTAAAAGAAATTTAGCGTTAGTGAAGATTAGAAGTCGAGGATTTTTTGTGTAAATAATCAAATTCAAAACATACATAAAGTAAGGATTTTAGAATTTCTAAAGTGAGTATATTTGAAATTATAGAGGAGGTGTTTTATTTGAATAAAAAAAAGGCTTTAGGTATATTGGAATATGCGTTAGCCAAGGAAATTGAAGGCATGCAATTTTATGAGTCTAAATCAAAAACTGTAAAAATTAAACAGGTAAAAGAAACATTTGAAGAACTTAGTAACATGGAGAAAAATCATGCAGATTATATAACCAGTCTTATAAATGAAATAGATGAACATGATTATGTACATTTTAGGCAAGAAACAGATATAGGTCAATCCTTTCGTAAAAAAGCTGAACAGGAAATACCATATTCTGGGGATTTTAGTGCGCTAAGATCTGATATTCCTGTTTTGAGGATGGCTTATTTGATAGAAGAAGACTTTATGAATTTTTACAATCAAGCTGCTGAAAGAGTGGAGGATGAAGAACTCAAGAAGATTTTAAAACATTTAGCAGAGTGGGAAAAGAATCACAGAGACATGATTTATAAGTTGTATCAAAAAACTGCAAAAGATTATTGGGAACATGTTGAAGTTGAGCCTCTATTTTAGAGTTAAATAGTAGTAGGGATGCCTTATAGCATCCCTACTTTTTAATTTTATCATTTTCCTGCCAGCAGACTCCCACTTCTGTAAGTGGGTGATGAATTGCAGTTCTAAAACATACTAAATCCTTTCCTAAACATATATGGCTTAACTAAATCTGTTTTAACTGGCTTAGACATTTCCATTAGCTTAATATATTTACCTTTGTTCTGTACACCTTGAACTGAATATTTTTTGCTCTCAAAGGTAACAATATCTTTAGGCTGATAAGCGTATCTTTGCTTACGAATATTTCTTCTGCCTTTTGATTTTTTAGCTCCACGATACTTATGAAGATTTTCTTCATTTAAGTTTTTGTTCCGTGTCCTTCTACCACAGAAAAGCTCTTGTCCTGTTTTAATAGACTTATCTCTTATATCAACATATTTTGCATCATAGAACTTTTCGAGTGAACGATTGTTTCTCCTAATTTGCTCAAAATAGATAGGTTCTATTCTCTGTTGATTAATTCCACCTGCTATGCAAAATGCATCGTTATAATGTGTCTTTTCCAAACCAAGACTTACTCTTTTGGATTTTGTAATATAACCGTAAGTGTAGTCACACATCAGCGCATTGACCAATTTCCATCTTATAGTAGACATAAATGTTGCGTCCTTTAATGGTTTTTGAACAGGCTTCATTCCATACAATTTACCTCCATCAAGGTAAGTCAGGCCGAAGCCTGTAGGTCCACATCGCCAATGTTATAGCAGGTTTAATGGTAACAGCACTTCTCCTACCCCTCAGAGATGTTTAACCATTACCCTCAGAGCATGGGACTTGTGGAGCATCCCACGGTGACTATATATTCTGCTATAACTAATCATTAGCAAAAGCTAATGACATAGGCTAATCAACCGAGCTTGTATTTCTACAAGCCCCCGCCTCTAGGGGCGGTGGGTAATTGACTTTTGTTAAATTATTATTTATTAACTAGCATATGCTACACTTCGTTTTTCTCTTATAACAGTAACTTTAATAACACCAGGGTATTGAACTTTTTCTTCGATTTGAACAGCTATATCATGAGCTAATTTTTCAGCTATAGAATCATCTACTTTATCTGGCTGAATGATAACTCTCAGTTCTCTTCCAGCTTGAATTGCATAAGCCTTATCAACATGTCTGAAACTCTTTGCAATTTCTTCGAGTTGCTCGATTCTCCTTATATAATTTTCTAAAGTTTCTTTTCTGGCTCCTGGTCTAGAAGCGGATAGTGCATCGCTTGCTGCGACTAAGACTGCTTCCGGTGTCATTGGGTCAACTTCATCATGATGATATTGAATTGCATTCACTACTTCCATTTTTTCTCCATACCTTCTTGCAATCTGACCTCCAACTAATGCATGCGACCCTTCAACTTCATGGTCAACTGCTTTTCCCAAGTCGTGAAATAGAGCAGCTCTTTTGGCTAATTCTACGTTAAGACCTAACTCACTTGCCATAAGCCCAGCAAATTGAGCCACTTCTATGGAATGTTCCAAAACATCTTGTCCATAGCTTGTTCTGAATTTTAGCCTTCCAAGTAATTTTATGATTTCATTATGTGGTTGTTTGATTCCTACCCTTAACACAGCTTCTTTTCCAACTTCTTTAATATATTCCTCAACTTCTTTTTTTGATTTTTCGTATAGTTCTTCAATTCTTGCTGGATGAATTCTACCATCTGCTACTAACATTTCTAAGGTTCTTTTAGCAATTTCTCTTCTTAAAGGATTAAAAGAAGATATTACCACAATTTCTGGTGTATCATCAATTATTAGATCGGTACCTGTTAGTTTCTCAAAAGTTCGTATATTCCTTCCTTCTCTACCAATAATTCTACCTTTCATGTCATCAGTAGGTAGTGAAACGGTAGAGGTAGTAAGTTCCGCTGTTACATCTGATGCGTATCTTTGAATAGCTGTAGTAATTACCCATCTTGCATACTTTTTTGATTCTTCTTCGTAATGTTCTTTAATTTCTTTGAATTTCTGAGCGATTTCTAATTCATATTTTTCCCTTGTTTGTTTTAAGACTATTTCTTTAGCTTCTTCTTCTGAAATTTTTGCAATTTCATTTAATTTGGTTTCTAATTCAACTTCTAGTTGATGGGTATTAGCAATTTGTGATTCTAACTTTTCTTTAAGTTTTTCTATATTTTCTTCTTTTTTATCTAAAAGCTCTTCTCTTCGAATTAACCTGTCTTCCATGGATTTTAGTTCGTCTCTCTGCTTTTTTATTTCTAGGTCAAATTGTTCTCGTAACTTTTGTATTTCATCTTTAGCTTGTACAATTTCTTTTTGCCTTAAAGTTTTTGCTTCTTCTTCAGCTTTTTGTAAAAGTTCTTGTATTTCTTTTTGTTTGCTTTCTAATTCAGATTCAAGGTTTGCTTTTTTCTCTTTTAAAGAACCTATGACTTTTTTATTACCAATGTTAATCCCTAAAAATAACGATAAAATAAAAACAAATGCACAAATTATAGTTGTTATAATTAATTCTCCCAATTTTGATCACCTCTCAAGTCTTCTATAACACAGTTTATTATGTCTGGCTCAAAACCTCTTCTATATAAATATTTCCTAGTTTTAAGCTCATCTTTGGTTTTAGTGTAATATTTTCTTGCAATTTCGGTTGCTATTTCATGTAAATCTATTTCATCAGATATTTTATTTAATGCCTTGTCTATGTATTTTTCTTCTACACCTAGCCGTTTTAGTTCGTTTTTTATGAACATGGGTCCCTTTTTATCAAGGGTTAATTTATCATAACTAAATAAATAAGCGAATAGTTCATCATTTAACAGTCCACTATCTTTGAATTTTTCAATTATTGATAAAGAAGTTTCTTCAGAAAAACCTTTCATTTTTAGCCTTTGAAAAAGTTCTTTTTCTGATCTTATTCTATATTTTATTAAACTCAATGCAGCTTTTTCAGCTGCTTTTTCGTCAAAAGGATCAATTTTTGGATTTTTCTTTTTCAACTTTATTTATTTCTCACTCTCTTTTGATTTTTCCTTTTCCTTTTCAGTTTCTTTATTTTTTGCTT
Organism: Defluviitoga tunisiensis; assembly: GCF_000953715.1. Lineage (NCBI taxonomy): Bacteria > Thermotogati > Thermotogota > Thermotogae > Petrotogales > Petrotogaceae > Defluviitoga > Defluviitoga tunisiensis. The sequence goes on along the minus strand of NZ_LN824141.1, from coordinate 79,230 downwards.
TATTAGGTTTCTCAAATTTTTCTGTTAGATAATCAGGTACCACGATTCCATGTTTTTTTCTTATTGTATATTCTAGATAATCCAAAATATCAGGATTCTGGATAAGATAAGCAACAGAATTAGTTTTGCCTTGTCCTAAACTTATTTCTTCACCTTTATCATCGATATACGAAAACCATGCACCTTTTCGTTGAATTAAGCCTTCTTCTAAGGCTAAATTGAATATATCGTTTTCCTTTGCAAATCCTCGACCGAATATCATATCAACATTAACTTCTTTAAAAGGCGGGGCAACTTTATTTTTAACAACTTTTAGAACACTCTCATTTCCTATTTGGTCTTTTCCCTCTCTTATTGCTGCTCCCTTTCTAGCTTCAATTCTTATTGTAGAATAGAATTTCAAAGCAATTCCACCAGTAGTTGTTTCAGGATTTCCATATAATACGCCAATTTTCATTCTTATTTGGTTTATGAATATAACAATAGACTTTGATTTACTTACACTGCCAGCTAATTTTCTTAATGCCTGAGACATTAGTCTTGCTTGAAGTCCTACATGTGCATCCCCCATAGAACCTTCGATTTCCGCCTTTGGAACCAAAGCTGCAACTGAATCTACAACGATTATATCCACAATATTAGAGCGAACCAATGAATCAACAATTTCTAAGGCTTGTTCTCCAAAATCGGGTTGAGAAACAATTAATTTATCTACATCAACCCCAAGTTTTTTAGCATATTCTATGTCTAAAGCATGTTCGGCATCTATAAACGCAGCTATTCCGTTCAATTTTTGAACCTCTGCTAGTGCTTGAAGTGCAAGAGTTGTTTTTCCTGATGCCTCATTTCCGTATATTTCAATTATTCTTCCTCTAGGATAACCCCCAATACCTAATGCTATATCAAGAGATAAACATCCTGTAGGAACTACAGAAATATCTCTGTTGTCTAAACCTTTTCCCATTATCATTACAGATCCTGTTCCATGCGTTTTTTCAAGCTCTTTGACTAACTTCTCAAGCAAAGCATCTTTATTGATATCTTTAGAATCATCTTTGGCCATTAATTATTACGCCTCCCTCAAAATCAATTGTATACAACTTATTGTACATAGGTCCATTTTTTGTCAACTCTGAAGAATATATCTCTATTGAATTGACAAAAACTTTTATTTCTTCAAAACTAGTTGAACTTAAAAGTTCTTTCCAATGTTTAGGATAGTTTTTAACTCTTCCAATAGTGATATGCGGTGTAAAAACATTTTCTTTTACTTCAAACTCACACATTTTGAGAACTTTTTTTATTTCTTCATATAACCCATTTAAGGTGGTATCTTCTCTTATTCCTAGCCATAACACCCTAGGAATAGAGTTCCTTTCAAAAAATCCTAATTTTTCAACATAGAAATGAAAGGTTGGAAATCCAGCAAGCCTGTCTCCTATTTTATAAGCTAGCTGAGCTAATTTAGTAATATTCTGATCACCAAGAAAAAAAAGTGTCAAATGGGTATTGCTTGTTTTCGTCCAGGAAGCTCTAAAACCCATTCTTTTTAGTTTTTCTATAAGTTCATCAGAAGTTTTTTTAACTTTTTGATTGGTTTCGATTGCGATAAATGATCGAACTTTATCTGCATCTAACTGCTGCTTAGTTTTCTTTGACTCAATCATAATAAAGCTCCTCCTTTGTGTTACTTAACTTCGTTAAGCCTCTGTAAATGCTTTCAAATTTTTGATAGTGTAATTTGCAGCAGAGACCAAACTTATGATAAGTGTTAAGTACAACAAGATATTGCTAAGAATATTCCAAAGTTGCAAATAAATCAATACAATTAAGACTATTTCTAGAACTGTTTTTATTTTTCCTAAGATGTCAGCGGGTATAATAATATCTTTACTTGCTAAAAACATTCTAAGACCACTAACATACGTATCTCTGCCAACAATTAATGCTACAAACCATCCAGGAATATTTCCTGTGGTTAATAATGCAATAAAAGTAGAATTTATTAGTATTTTGTCAGATATTTGATCAAGAAATTTGCCAAGATCAGTAACCTGTCCCTTTTTTCTAGCAATTAATCCGTCAAATAAGTCTGTTAACGAAGCAACAATGAATACTATTAATGCTGCTATGAAATATTTTTCTCCTAATGCTGTTAGTATAAAGACAGGTATAGCTAGAAATATTCTAGAAAGGCTTAATAAATTGGGAATATTCATTCTCTACTACTTCTCCTTCCAGATCGTATTCATAATTTCCGGTTACTTTTACGTTTACAAACTCCCCAAGCTTTATCTTTTTCTTGCATTTAAAAAAGATGTTTCCATCAATCTCTGGAGCATCAAGATAAGTTCTTGCAATATAAACATTATCTTCTTGTTCTTCGACTAATACTTTTAAAGTTTTTCCTACAAAAGAGTTCATAACTTCACTTGATATTTTTTGTTGAGTGCTCATAAGTTCTTCTTGTCTCTTTATTTTTGTTTCTTCATCTACATGATTTGGCATGTTATATGAAGGTGTATCTTCTTCTTTAGAATAAGTAAAGCTTCCAAGCCTTTCAAACTTTATTTCTTTTACAAAATCTATAAGCTCAAAAAAATCTTCTTCGGTTTCGCCTGGAAATCCTACCATTAAAGTTGTTCTTATTGCGGATGGATATTTTCTTATTTGCTCTATTAGATTAATTAAATCCTGTTTCTTTTTTATCCTACCCATTCTGGTTAAAATGTTGGAAGAAATGTGTTGAATAGGTACATCAAAATACTTAACTACTTTATCAGTGTAATGAATGGTTTCAATTATTTCTTTATTTAAAAAATCTGGGTGTAAATACATTACCCTTATCCAAAACTCACCCTTTATGGTGTTTAACGTTTTTAATAACTCAGGTAGAGCTTGTTTTTTGTAATTGTCAACACCATATAAACAGCTATCTTGCGATACTAAAATGATTTCTTTCACACCATTATTAACCAGAAATTCGACTTCTTTTTTAATATCAATTATATCCCGACTTTTTGGTTTACCTTTAAAGGAAGGTATAGAACAAAAAGTGCAATTTCTGTTACATCCATCACCAATTTTAACATATGCATAATATTCAGAAGGCTTAGATCTAGCTTTATATTCATAAATAGTTTCTGGTTCTGTATCTTTGTACATACACACGCCATTTTCTAATTTGTCAACAATAGTATAGGGCGATAATACGCCATAAAGCCCATCAAGCTCGGGTATTTCTTCTAATATTTCTGTATAATACCTTTCTGACAGGCAACCAAATGGAATAACTTTTAAATCTTTTTTTTCATTCTTAAGCATAAGATATTCAAATATCACTTCAATACTTTCTTTTTTGGCGTCTTCTATAAAACCGCATGTATTTATAAAAATATAATTTGCATTTGCAGGATTGGATGTATATTCATAGCCTTTACTTTCCAGTATACCTCTAAGGATTTCTGAATCAGCGTCATTTTTTGGACAACCTAGTTTCACTATATGGAACCTGTTCATCAATTACCTCCATGAATTCTTTGTTTATAATCACTTTAAAAATTCTAAAACTTATATTCAATTAATAATTTAAAATTTCACTTTTCAAAGATATTATAATTCAAACAAGTGGAGGAAAACTCCACCATTGTACCCTTATAAAATCAATATTTTAATTTCTGTAGATTCAATTTTCTATACTTTGTAATAATCATGCTAGTTTTAGTTTATCAATTACACTATAATATTTTAGTTAATTGAATTATATCAGATTTTTTTTAAAAAAAGAAGAATATAATTTAATAAATATTATACATATGTATAATATTTATTTTTGCCAACTTTTACCAACAGTTACATCTACTTTCAAAGGAACATCTAATTCTACAGCATTTTCCATGCAATTTTTAACGATTGTTGTGACCTTATCTACAATTTCTTCTGGTAGTTCTATCAATACTTCATCGTGAACTTGCAGTATTAACTTAGCCTCTTTTGGAAGTTCATTATATATATTTATCATCGCCAGTTTCATAATATCAGCTGCACTTCCTTGTATAGGGGCGTTTATAGCGATTCTTTTTAATTCTGACTTAGATGTTTTGATATTTTTTAAGAATCGTTTTCTGCCAAAAATTGTTTCTACATATCCATTCTTTTTTGCTAATTTTAAACTTTCTTCCTGAATTTCTTTGACTTTTTTATACGTTTCAAAGTATTTATCAATAAAGTTTTTGGCATCTTCTACAGGTATTCCGAGATTTTCAGATAGGCCATATGCTGATGAACCATATATTAGAGAAAAATTAACAGTTTTGCCTATTCTTCTCATATTTTGGTCAACATCTTCTAATTTTACACCAAATATTGCAGCAGCTGTTAGTGAATGTACATCTTTATTGTTTTTGAAAGCATCAATTAGAATAGGATCTTTTGTTATATGAGCTAAAACTCTTAATTCTATTTGTGAGTAATCTGCGCTTAATATGCAATAATCTTCTTTTTGGGCTTTTAAGGTTTTCCTAATTCTTTCTCCTTCTTCTTCTCGTATAGGAAGATTTTGTAAATTAGGTTCGCTACTACTTAGTCTTCCGGTTGCTGTTCCGGTTTGATTGAAGGAAGTATGAACCCTTCCCGTCTTTTTATTTACCAATTTAGGGATGGCGATTATATAAGTTGAGAGAAGTTTTTGATACTTTCTATATTCTAGAAGCGTTGCAATTATTGGATGTTCATCTTTTAAAGCTTCTAAAGAATCAGCGTCAGTAGAATATGAACCACTTTTGGTTTTTCTTTTTCCTTTTAAGCCTAAATGATCATAAAGTAATTCTCCAACCTGTTTAGGAGAGTTTGGATTAAAATCATATCCTGCCATTTTTCTCATTTGAGAAAGTAAACTATCTAATTTTTTGTTATATTCTTCTTCAAGTTCTTTTAATTCTTTTAAGTCAAAATATACGCCATTTACTTCCATTTCGGAAAGAACATTAATGGTTGGCATTTCAATTTTTTCAAATAAGGCAATTAAGTCAAATTCTTCTAACTTAGGTTTCAATACTTCAAATAATCTATATGCAATGTCTGCGTCTTCTCCGGCATAATCAGCAACTGTTTTCTTGTCCATATCTCCTAAGGTTAATAATTTTAGGTCACTTTTATTATTGTTTCCCATTATTTCTTTATATTTTATTGTTTTATAATCTAAATATTCTTTTGCTAGATCATCAAGATTGAATCTTCTGCTGTCAGGGTTTAAGAGATAAGCGGCAATCATGGTATCAAAATAAATATTGTTTAGATTTAATTCATTAACTTTCAAAACTGATACGTCATATTTTAGGTTTTGTCCGACTATCTTCTTTTTAGATATTAAATTTATCAGTTCCTCTGTTATTTTCCATCGTTTATCGTCTTTGTACAGATCTAAAAAATAAGCTTCAAATGGTTTAATGCATATAGCTATTCCAACCAGATCAGCTTCATAAGGGTCCAATGAGGTAGTTTCGAAATCTATCGAAATGATTTCATGTTCATCAATTATTTTAAACAATTCTTTGTAATTTTGTGATGAGAAAATTGAATATTTTCCTTTTGATGAATAATTTCTCTTTTCTCCTTTATTCTCCGTATTTTGCATTGTTATTTCATTGTTTATTTGATCTTGCGATTCAGCTAAATCTAATTCTTTCAAAATAGAGTTAAATTCTAAACGAATTAACAAATCTTTTAATTCTTTTTTAAATCCTCTATATATGATTTCTTCATCTTTGTAAATATCTTCTATAGGTGCATCGGTCATTAATTGGACTAATTTTTTGCTTAAAAACGCTTCTTCTTTTTGTTCTTCTAACTTTTTTTTAACTGCCCCTTTTATTTTGTTTAAATTATTAAAAATGTCTTCTAGATTTTCGAAATCTTTAAGAAGTTTTTGAGCAGTTTTTTCACCCACTCCTTTTACTCCAGGAATATTATCAGAAGCATCTCCCATAAGGGCTAATAAATCTTGAATTTTTTCTGGAGGTACACCCATTTTATTTTCAACTTCTTTTGCATCGTAAAGTACAATTTCACTAATGCCTTTTTCAGGCCTTAAAATGAATACATTATCTTTTACCAACTGCATCATATCTTTATCTGAAGTTATAATATATACTTTATCATAAAGATTCTTTTTTTTCTCAACAATGGAGGCAATAACATCATCAGCCTCATAGTTGTCCATAGCGATTACTTTGATACCTAAATTTTCAACAAGTTCGTAAATATAAGGTATCTGTTGAATATATTTTTCAGGAGTTTCAGGCCGTTGTGCCTTGTAACTTTCAAGAAGTTCATTTCTATATGTAGTAGTCTTTTTATCCATAACAAAAATAATGGAATCTTCATCTTTTTTAACATATGTTTTTAATAATTTTAAAAGCATTCTAGTAACTCCATAAATTGCATTAGTTGGGATGCCATCACTTGTGCTCATCCATTCTCCTAATGCAAAAAAAGCTCTATATGCAATTCCAGAACCATCTATTAAGTATAAATCTCCTATTTTACTCACCTTCTCGTTATAATAATTATTGTTTATTAGTTGTTATTAATCTGAATTTTCCTGTTTTAGGATCTGGTTTTAACTCTGAAACGACCTCAATTTCAAAGGAAACATTCTTCATGTTTTTTTTCTGAAGAAGATTGCTCAGTTTTGTTCTTACATTATTGATTATTTGAGTCTCAGAAAGTTTGGATTCTTTAGAAATAACGATTTTAAATATGAAAGATACGTCACTGGTTTGAACAAACTGAAAGGCAGTTACTCCTTCTACAAAGATTTCAGCGATTACTATTGGATGTATAAAGTCTTTTTCTCCGTCTTCGTTTATAAATATAGGAGTTATTTCACTTCTTCCAATTATTTCATCAACTTTTGTGAATGGCCATATTGTATTTTTATCACTTAATGTACGAAAACTATCAGATAACTGATACCTTATAAGAGGTAGGGTATAATTATATAAATTGGTTAATATAGAACCACTTTCTTGAATTTCAAGCCAAATAGCATCATCATAAATGTACATTCCATCAAGATCGTCACGGGCTACCCCCATTGCCAATGATTCTGAAGTTGCATAAGAGTTGGTTAATTCTGCTTTGTCCCACACTTCTTTTATAAATATTTTTGTATCTTTTTGTAAGATTTCTCCTCCTGTTACAATATTTTGGGGGTATATATTTAAGGTACCTTTCTTTTGAAGTTCAGCTAATATTTTTATGCCATTTGGATATCCTGTTAAAATTTGAGGTTTAAACTCATTCAATACATTCACATAGTTTTGTAAGGGGCGATTTATATCCATCACAAGGTAATCTTTATAAAAATACTGCTCAACCTGATGTAAAGGGGATAAAAAAAGACTAATTGCAGCATAATGTCCATCAATTGCACCTAAAAAAGCATATTTTTTTCGAGTAATAGTAAAATTAGAAAATATTCTTGTGGATATAGCCTTTATAAAATCCCATTCTTTTCTGCTATATAAGTAGAAACCTACTTTACCGCTGGTCCCTGAACTGTGAATTACATAATATCTATTAAATAATAAGGATGTTGGATCAGGGTTATCTGATAAGAATTTTTCAACCTGTATTTTTGTAATTCTTTTATCGATAAAGAATTTATCAAAGTTATCCATCAAAATACCTTTGTTTATCGTAGGTAAATCTGTAATATTAATAGATTCAAGATCTTTTTTCTTAATTCCAAAAGAAGTATAATATGCTTTATAAAAGGGAATGTTTTCATAAGCATACTTTACTAGTTTATTGAATTTAGTTTTTCTTATGTTTAAAATTTCTTCTCTTGATTTTGAAAGATTTTTTCTAAGATTGTTATAAAAGTAAACTGTTCGTACAAAACTCATTGAATATCAAATTCTTTCAAGAAGTATTCTAATAGTTTTTCATCATACACAACAAAACGTATCTCTTTTAAAGATTTAGAGCTGTGACAAATAAAATCATAAACGGCTGCAAAATACATTTTTACTGCTTTTTCAATTGGATAGCCAAAAATACCAGCGCTGATTGCGGGAAGTGCGATTGATTTTAGCCCTAACTCATCAGCTTTTGTTAATGAGTTATAAACTGCGCTATATAAAAGTATTTCTTCATTATTTGTTCCATCTTTCCAAATAGGTCCTACAGCATGAATTATATATTTACAATTTAGTTTTCCTCCACCAGTTACTGCTACATTTCCGGTTTTAATAAATCCATGTTTTTTAACATATTCATTTGATTCTTCTTGTATGGTAGGCCCACCTTTTTTTGCAATTGTTTCTGCTACACCCCCTCCATGTTTTAATTCAGAATTAGCAGCATTGACAATTGCGTCAACCTTTTCTTCCGTGATGTCTCCATATATGATTTTTATAAAAACGTTATTTAAATTAATTTGATTTACAATTTTGTTCATTTTTTATTCCTCCACATTCACAGATACCTATTTAGAAATATAAATATTATTACTAACAGAAAAATTATAAAGTATTATATTTCTAATATTATAACAGATTTTGAATAATAAATATTTGTTAGAAAGACAAGGAGTGGGGGCATGGTTAACTTGATATTATTTCAAAATTAACAGTAAAGCAATCAAAATAAATAATCGTGATGGTAAAATATTTATCAATAAATATTAGGTAGGTAAAAATATAAATGCAGGATTTTTTTTTCACCCAAAAAAATAAATATATATTATTATATGTAGAAACCAATAATTATTATATATCTAAGTATTATAAAAAGCACTTGTCTTTGTAGGCAGGTGCTTTTTTTCTATATTCGCTATAGAAATAGGCTTGGCACTTTTAGTACTTTTTAACTTTGAATAAGTATAAAAAATAGTTCTGTGATTCTTAAGTTCATAATAATCTAGAAAGGGGAAGGAATTATGAAGATACTTATAAAAAATGCCAATACAACTTCTCATTCAACGAATGGAATAAAAAATATAGTTATTGAAAATGAAAGAATAAGCCAGATTAGCGATACAGAGATAGAGGGTAATTTTAATTTGGTTATTGATGCGAAGTTTAAAAAACTTATTCCAGGTTTAATAGATATGCACGTTCATTTAAGGGACCCAGGATTTGAAGAGAGAGAAAATTTAGAAACAGGATTAAAAGCTGCATTGAATGGTGGGGTAACTTCTGTTGGGGTGATGCCGAATACGGATCCTTGCATTGATAATCCCTATCTTGTAGATTATTTGAATCTAAAGTCAGAAAAACTTAATTTAGCTAAATTGTTTTCTATATCAGCTGTAACAAAAAAAAGAGAAGGAAAAGAATTAGTTGAGATGGAAAAGATTAGTAATAGAGGGATTGTGGCGTTTAGTGATGATGGAAATCCTGTTGAAGATCCATATTTATTATTAAGAGCTTTGGAAATAACAAAAAAGATAAAAAAACCTATTATTAATCATTGTGAAGTCAAAGAGTTATCAAAACTGGGTTGTATTAGAGAGGGGTTTTATTCTAATTATTATGGTATTTCAGGGGTTCCCGATGTAGCTGAATCTATAATGGTAGCTAGAGATATAGAAATGGCTCGATATACTCAATCTCATATTCATATTGCTCATCTTTCTACAAAATCGTCAGTTGACTTAATAAGAAATGCAAAAACAAAGAATATTCCAGTTACTTCTGAGGTTACTCATAATCACCTTCTTTTTACCGACAAAAGTATTTCAGATTTTTCTTCCAGTAAAAAAGTTAATCCCCCACTTCCGACAATTGATGATCAATTAGCCCTAATAGAAGGAATAAAAGATGGAACTATAGATATTATTGTAAGTGATCACGCACCTTATACTAAAGAAGAAAAATCTGTAGATTTTACTAAAGCACCATACGGGATCTCAGGTGTAGAAACCCTGCTTTCATCCCTGATATTAATTTCTAAAAACCATGAGATAGATTTTTCTAGGTTAATTGATAAAGTAACTTATTTTCCTGCGAAGATTTTTGATTTGGGATTAATAGGAGATATAAAAGAGGGATATTTGGCTGATTTAGTTTTATTGGATTTGGAAAAAGAATGGCTTGTTGAAGAGAAATCACTTGTCTCTAAAGGAAAAAATACTCCCTTTTTAGGTTCAACATTGCCTGGGAAAATAGAAATGGTTATGGTATCAGGTGTAATAAAAATTATAGGAGGAAGATTTACGTGGAACTAGTTAAAGTTATTGAAAAAAAAGTAATTAAAGACTATTTTGTTCTAACTGTTGAGACAAATAAAACCTTCAATTCAAAACCTGGTCAATTTTTTATGTTAAATTTATTAGATTCTCTCAATTTACCAAAACCCTTTTCAGTAATGGATGAAAAGGGTAATTATTTATCTTTTCTAATAAAAATTGTGGGATCTTTTACTGAGAAAATTTCTTCTCTGAAGTATGGAGACTCTCTTCTTATAAGAGGACCATATGGAGTACCAATAATCAACAAAATTGATTTAACAAAAAAATATATTCTGTTAGGTGGAGGATGTGGTTCAGCACCTTTAATTTATTTTTCTAAAGAATATCCACAGTTAGTAAAAGACACACTATTTTCTTTTAAAGAGGTATACATACAATCAATTCTTCCAAAACTGACTTTGTTCATAGACGACATTATGGGAATGACTCCAGTAGAATTTCTATCTCAAAATCAAGAAAAACTGGAAAATTCAGGAGCCATACTTTGCGGTAGTAAAGGATTGTTAAATAGTTTTTTTGACACTTTTCCAAATATGAAGAATCGTTCTTATGTTTCCCTTGAAGAAAATATGGGATGTGGGTCTGGTTTATGTAAGGGTTGTCCTGTTCAAACTGTAGCTGGTGTTAAGATGGTATGTAAGGATGGACCTATTTTCAAAGCAAATGAGGTGAATTTAGAGTGGAAGTAGATGTTCTTGGGATTAAATTTAAAAATCCAATTGTTATTGCTTCGGGACCTGGAGGAAATGGTAGAGAATTAAATGAATTCATAGATCTATCTAAACTCGGAGGATTCACAACTAAAACTATTACCTTTAAGCCTAAAATTGGGAACCCACCACCAAGAATAATAAACATTGATAATGGAGTAATTAATTCAATAGGATTAGAAAATTCGGGGTTTGACTCCTTTTTAAATGATGATCTGCCATTTTTAAACGAACTCAATACCAACGTTATTGCAAGTATAGGAGGTTATAACGTTGAAGAATTTTGTTATATGATCAAAAATCTTAACAATACCAATATAAAAATTATTGAACTCAATCTTTCTTGTCCTAATGTTGATAAGGGAGGCGACACGATCTTAAATGATTTAGAAGAAACAAAAAAGATTGTTAAACAAGCGAGTAAGATATCGCAAAAGCCTTTATTTGTAAAACTAGGTATTGAATGTAATTTGGAAGAGTTGGCTAAAATTGTACTTGAAAACGGGGCTGATGGTTTAACCCTTATTAACGCTCCAAAAGGGACTAAAGTGAATTTAGATAAGAATAATCCCGTAGAACTTTCACGTGGATTTGGAGGAGTAAGTGGTCCTATAATAAAACCTTTGGCCTTGAGCTGTATTTACAGAGTTAAAAAAATCTTTCCTGATGTTTCTATAATTGGGATGGGAGGCGTTGTTAGCAAAGCTGATGTTTTAGAATTTTTAAAAGTTGGGGCGACTTTAGTAGGTATTGGTTATGGAGTTATGATGGATCCACAATTACCAATTAATATTATTGACGATTTGTGAATATTTGTTGTTTCTAATATATAATGCACATTTTATAATTTCTAAAGTGAGTAAAAAGAGCAAATAAACAGGGAGGGAGTTTAGTGAAAAAATTTGTTTTAGGGTTACAACACTTGCTTGCTGCGTTTGGTGCAACTATTTTAGTTCCATTATTGGTGGGTATAGATCCAAAGTTAGCTTTATTTTCTGCAGGGGTTGGTACGCTTATATTTCATATTTGTACTAAGATGAAGGTTCCTGTTTTTCTTGGTTCTAGCTTTGCTTTTGTAGCACCTTTAATCACTGTTTTTACCCAAACAGGAGATTATGCTTATGCTGCTGGGGGTTCTGTTGTTGCGGGAGCTCTTTATTTGGTTTTTGCGATGATTGTTAAGATCGTAGGGGTAGAAAAAATTTCGAAATTATTTCCACCACATATTGTAGGAACAATGATAATAATTATTGGCATGACACTAGCTCCAACTGCAGTAAGTATGGCCTCTGAAAATTGGATAATAGCATTAGTTGCTCTTTCAACTGCTTTATTAATTTCTACATTGACAAAAGGTTTTGTAAGTAATTTATCAGTTATTATTGGAATGTCAGTAGGATACATAGTAGCATCTTTAATGGGTGAGGTTGATTTTTCTATATTAAAAGCAGGATCAGTGTTTGCTGTTCCCGAGTTTGTAATTCCTAAGTTTAGGTTGGATGCAATATTAATAATTGCTCCAGTTGTGTTGGCCACCTTTATGGAACATATTGGAGACATAACTACTAATGGTAGTGTTGTTGGTAAGGATTTTGTCAAAGATCCGGGTTTACACAGGACATTAATTGGAGATGGTTTAGCTACAATGTTTGCAGGTTTAATGGGTTCTGTTCCTAATACTACATATAGTGAAAATACTGGGGTACTTGCCATAACTAAAAATTATGATCCTAGAACATTAAGAATTGCAGCAGTTCTTGCAATAGCATTTTCTTTTTTTAATAAAGCCGGTTTATTTTTACAGACTATTCCACATGCAGTAATTGGAGGTGTGAGTTTTATTCTTTTTGGAATGATAGCCTCAATTGGGGTTAAAACATTAGCTAATTCTAAGGTAAATTTTGATAATCCTAAAGTTTTAATGATTATTGCAGTGATGCTTACTATTGGACTAGGTGGGGTAAAAATAACTATAGGAAATTTTGAAATGGCAGGAGTGGCTTTAAGTTCGTTAGTTGGAATTTCTTTAAATCTAATTCTTCCCGATGAGCTGCTAAAAAAAGCAGATAAAAAAGTCAAGGTTTCAGATAAAAAAGAGTACATAGAAATTAAGTGAAAGGGAGTCTTTCGGCATTTTTTCAAAAGATAAAATTAGCTTCTCATAGAATTAATTTTTGAGTAGTATAATATTGTTGACTTTACAACAGTGGGAGGCTTCTTATGGAAAAGTGGATTAGAATAATTGGGGCGAGAGAACATAATTTAAAAAACATTGATATTCAAATACCTAAGAATACATTTACTGTAATAACTGGTTTATCAGGTTCAGGAAAATCTACTTTAGCGCTAGATACTATATATGCTGAAGGTCAAAGAAGATATTTAGAGTCTGTTTCAACATATGCTAGACAATTCTTAGGAAATTTAAAAAAACCAGACGTTGAATTAATAGAAGGCCTTTCACCCGCAATTGCAATTGAACAAAAATCTGTTAGTCATAATCCAAGATCTACTGTAGGAACCATAACAGAAATATACGATTATATAAGAGTTTTGTTTGCAAGAGTTGGAAAAGCTTTTTGTCCAAAATGTGAAATACCGTTAGAAAGTTCTACAGTAGACGAGATTGTAGATAATATTTATAAAAATTTTAAAGAAGATGCTAGGTTATACATCTTTGCACCAATAGCAAAAGAAAAAAAGGGTGAATTCAGAAAAGAAATAAGTAACATGAAAATTTCTGGTTTTAAAAGGTTAGAAATTGATGGAGAACTGTTTGATCTTGATGAGGTTGATTCATTAACTAAAACAGTTAGACATACTATAAATCTTTTAGTGGATAGAATAAAGTTGCGAAAGGATAACTTTGAGAGGATATATGAAGCTGTTGAAATTGCATTAAAAGAAGGAGAAGGATTTGTAGAAATTAGAGAAGTGGATAAAGATGAAAAAGTTCTTTCAATTCAAATGTTCTCCGAAAATTTGGCGTGTCCTAAATGTGGATACAGTTTTCCTGAAATAAATCCAAAACTCTTTTCATTTAATAGCCCATATGGTGCATGTCCAGAATGTCATGGATTAGGTTTTAAATTAGAAGTAGAGCCCGACTATATATTTGATATGAATAAATCTCTAGAAGATGGAGCAGCTATGAATATGGGCAAAGATACTTTTATGGTAAATATGATGAAGGAAGTTGTGAGAAGTTATGGAGAAGATCCTTCAAAAAAGTTAAAGGATATGCCACAGAAGATTATAAATGCACTATTATATGGTACAAATAGAGAAATAGATTTCTCATTTTCAAAAAGTAATGGAGAATCATATGAGTTTACAAGGGAATTTGAAGGTATGGTTAATTGGTACGAAAGAAGGTATAGAGAAACAGATTCAAAAGAAATCAAAGATTGGATAGAAAATAATTTTATGATTCAAAAAACATGTCAAACTTGTAAAGGTAAAAGACTAAGAGAAGAAGCGTTAAGCGTTAAACTTAATGGTTACAATATTTATGACATTACTGAAATACCAATAGGAGAATTAAAAGTATTCTTTGAAACTTTGCATTTAAGTGAATTTGAAATGGAAATTGTTAGAGAATTACTTCGTGAAATTAAAAGAAGATTGACTTTCTTGGTTGATGTAGGACTAGATTATTTGACACTTGGTAGAAATGCTACTACTCTATCAGGTGGAGAGTCTCAAAGAGTAAGGCTTGCTACCCAAATAGGCTCAGGTTTAACTGGTGTAACCTATGTACTAGATGAACCAACTATTGGACTTCATCAAAGAGATAATGATAAATTAATAGATACTTTAGAAAAGCTTAGGGATCTAGACAATACAGTAATAGTAGTAGAGCATGATGAAAATGTTATAAGATCTTCAGATTATATAATAGATTTAGGGCCTGGCGCAGGCGCCAATGGTGGCAGAGTAATTTATCAGGGACCTACCAATAAGTTAATTGAAAACCCGGGCAATTCTTTAACTGGAAAATATTTGGCAGGGCAAAAGACAATAGAGATATTAGAAAAAAAGAGGGTAGAAAAGAATCAATCTTTGAAAATTATAGGTGCATCCCATAACAATTTGAAAAATATAGATGTGGAGATACCTTTGGGTAAATTTGTTGTAGTAACTGGAGTTTCTGGTTCTGGTAAATCTTCATTGATTATGGATACATTATATCCTGCTCTTCAGAAAGAATTGTACAATTCTAAAACTAGACCTGGTAAATATCAAAAAATTGAAGGGTTGGAATATATAGATAGCGTAATTTCAATAGATCAGAGCCCAATTGGTAGAACACCTCGAAGTAATCCTGCTACATATACAGGTGTTTTTGATTTTATTAGAGAAGTTTTTGCCCAGACTCCTGAAGCAAAAATAAGGGGATACGACAAAGGAAGATTTAGTTTTAATGTTAAAGGTGGAAGATGTGAAGCATGTAAGGGGCATGGGGTCTTAAAAATTGAGATGCAATTTTTACCAGATGTTTATGTTACATGTGATGTATGTAAAGGTAAAAGGTACAACAAAGAAACTTTGAAGGTTACGTATAAAGGTAAAAATATTTCTGATGTTTTGGATATGACAGTGGATGAAGCTTTGGATTTTTTTAGGAATTTACCTGCGATAAATAACATATTGCAGTTATTGCAGGATGTAGGATTGGGGTATATTAGATTGGGCCAACCTGCGACGACTTTATCAGGTGGAGAAGCCCAACGAATAAAGTTAACTTCTGAATTAAGAAAAAAAGCAACGGGAAATACGATTTATATTCTTGATGAACCTACAACGGGATTGCATTTTGAGGATATTAAAAAGCTGCTTAAAGTTCTCAATTTATTAGTTGAAAAAGGTAATACAGTTATTGTTATTGAGCATGAGTTAGATATTATAAAGAATGCTGATTACATAATAGATTTAGGTCCTGATGGTGGAGAAAATGGCGGTAGGGTTGTTGCTATTGGAACTCCTGAAGATATAGTAGAAAGCGGAACATATACAGGCTATTATCTAAGCAAAGTATTGGAGAAAAACGTTAATAAAGTTGTTAATAAATAAAATAAAGCTCCTTTTAAGGAGCTTTATTTTATTCCATTTGTTCTATGTACCTATCAATTTTTTTAAGTTCTTTTCTAATCGAAAAGATAATGATCAACATCAATGTTAAAACGGTTCCTAAAATAATCACAGAGGATAAAAACATTCCCATTTTTTCGAAAATCCACATTAGACCTTCTGTTAATATAACGTCGTATAAAAGAAGTAAACCAAAAATAGCTATTGCATACCCCATGGTTATACTTTCAATTATTAAAATTTCTTTACCTTTAAATACTTTGTTACTTTGAGATACATCTCTGTTTGGATCTGAAAGAAAAAATCTAGCACCGATTAGTGACGAATAATAAAGTAAAATCAATGTTGGAATAATAAGGAACAATTCAAAAAAGTTAGTTTCAAAAACGAAAAAATAAACGAGAGAGATAGCCAAAAATTCTATGACAAAAAGGCTGGAAGAAAGCAAAACTTTCGAGTTAACCATGGTTTTTGTGGAGTAAGGAAATAATTTAGGAACTGGCCATATTTTTATTTCTTCTGCGAGCATCATAGATGTAATCAAAGCTGTATAGTTTGCTGCAATAAGCATGAACAACATTGCAATGTAAGTCAGTTTATTAATGCCTGAAAAAGAAAAAATGATCGGAAATATCAATGGATAAAGTATCATAAATATTAACTGAGAATTTCTAAATAGCAATTTTATTTCTTTTTTGAGTAAGGGTTGTCGACTTCCTTTAAATTTTTCTACTTTATTAACTTTAGATTTCTTTCGTGCAGTTGAAAAATCTAAATTAGTTGAGTATCTATATATAAGATAAAAGATTACAGCTGAAATTACATAAATGAAAATCAATGAATAAATATTTCCATCTGAGGCCAACATGAATTGAGTGTGAGGCCAGATAGGAGACATAAAAATTTTGACACTGTTGCCAAACATTTCTAAAATATCTTCCGGATTGGAGCCCATTTTTTGTGGTAAGATTTGCGGAACTAGCACAATAAGAATTATTGCAACGAAATACATCAATTGACCTAAACGTTTTGCAGAGGTTTTCCCAATGAAAAATGACATGACTAATCCTATTAACAATGAAATGGATAACAAAAATAATAAAAAACCAATTGCTGACAAGATAGCGAAAAACAAATTTGAACCTTGTATGACAAGATATAAGATAATTATTGAAAAAACTGCTGAACCTGCCATTCCTGACATAATCAAGCTGTCTATTGCTGCAGAAAAAAAGATAGTTGATCTTCTTATTGGCATAGATAAAAGCAAGGGATTCATATCATTGTCATACAAAGACGTAATAATTAGCGGAGAGAATTGTAGTATGAAAAGCGCCGAAGACATTAGAAAAGCTGGCGCTAATAAAAGATCAAGCAATGTATAATTATAGGCCATTCCAAGTTGAGATAAAGGAATGTTAAGGTTCACACTTTTTAATGTGTAAATCAATGTTGGTACAAAAGCAGCAATAAAAATCAATGGTACGAGTAAATATCCTATCAATATTGAAATTACACTTGGTCTAACAATTTGGCCTTTTCGATTTTTTGTAGGTCGGGCTTTATTTTTATATGATAATTTCAAAAGCAAAATTAAATCTTTCATTTTTAGTTATACCCCCTATTATGAAACAAGATTTTTAGCGCTTTTTTTGTTTTTCTGAAGTTTGCCAACCAGTAATCTATCGCTGTTAAATATTAATATTGTAATTATTATCATTATTGCAGCAAAGATACTAGAATAAATAATACCAGATATGACAAGAGCGTATTCTTTTAACATCAAAGATTTCATAGCCATCATCGGATGCGAGAAAGGAATAATAAAAATGAAAATTTTGATAAAAGTAGGCATCGTTGAAAAATCCATAAACATTGTCATAAGCATAGAAAAGACTGCCAATACAGTTACTGGAAAGAGCAAAGATTGGGCACTCTTGTAATCTTTGGCAAAAGAACCTAACGCCAAACATAGTGATAATCCTGCTAAAAGTGACATGAAAACAGAGAGTCCCATAAGTGTGTAATCATAGATATTAAGGGTTAAATTATATGCTTGTAAATCTACCACACCGGAAAAAGAAAAAGACTTCATGTAATAAGTCATTCCAACCATGTAAATAGCTGCAAGAATTAGTCCACTTATTGTACTTGCAATTATTTTACTTAAGATTATATAATTTCTCTTTACGGGTAGAGTTAACAAAGTTTCTAAGGTTTTGTTTTCTTTTTCTAATCCCATTGAAGAAATAATAGATGATCCTGACATCATAATAATCATCATAATTAGTGTTGGTATGAGATAAGACTGTGTGCTAAAAGTATTGATGAGTTCATTAGGAGATAGTCCTCTAAATTCTTTTTCTTTCAAGAACGTAGTTTGGGATGTTGTTAAAGGATTTAAGATTAAATTAGGATCTAAATCTAGTTCTTGTGTAATTATGATCTTAGATATTTCTTTTTCAACAGCATTTAAAACATAGTCTAATACATCTGACGAAATACCATCAAAAGGACCAACTCCTTGAACAACCCAATTGATGTTGAGTTTACCCTGTTCGTTGTTATAAATGGAGTCAGAGAAATCAGAAGGAATTTCAATCAAGGCAATTCCCTTTTCAGCAATTACCTCTTGTAAACCAGCACTTTTGTCAGAACCATTGTAAATAATATCAGAAGTTTCCTGTAAAATTTGTGTTGAGATTATACCAAATATACCATTGTCATTATTAATTAAGCCAATAGCCGGTTTAACTTCAAGCTTTTCTTCTATATTTCCAACACTTTGACCGATCATAGCAAAAACGAATGACATAGCAGCTATTGAAATAATTGAACCGATCGTCAAAACTTCTTTTAATTCTTTCTTAAACATGTTAAAAAACATTATTTAATCACCTCGATAAACACATCTTCAATATTTGGGGCTTGGTATTTTTCTTTTAATTCTTTTGGAGTTCCAACTTCAACGATTTTTCCTGAGTTTATTAGAGCAATTCTGTCACACATATATTCTACTTCTAACATATTGTGCGAAGATAGTAAAACAGCTTTTCCGTTATTAACGCTTTCTTTAATTATTTTTCTGACTTCACGTGCATTAATAACATCTAACCCTGAAGAAGGTTCATCTAAAATTGCTAATTTAGGTTCTGTCATCATAGCTCTAGCGATTAATAGTTTTCTCATCATTCCTTTGCTATAGGTATCAATTTTTGCATTTATTCTTTCATTAAGATTTGCAATTTCAATACCTTTATCTGTCATCTTTTTTAAACTATTTTTGTCTTTGGTGAAAAATTTAGCAACAAACTCCAAATATTCTTTTCCAGTTAAATTTCTATAGGCACCTGCATCCTCCGGTAAATAACTAATAATTTTTCTTACATGAGATCCTTCTTTTTTTACGTCATAACCATAAACTTTTATATATCCCGAGGTGATTTGAATTAAAGTTGAGATTGTTCTTAATGTTGTAGTTTTTCCTGCACCATTGGGGCCTATCAATCCAAAAATTTCACCTTGACGCACTTCAAAAGAGATATTTTTTATTGCCTCAAAATCCCCGTATTTTTTTACCAAATTAGACACTTCTAAAGCTATCATTAGTTTCCCCCTTATTTATTTTCCTTTTTATGGATGTAATCTAAGAAAAACTAAATTATTATTGTTTATAAATCTTTGATGATATCCATTATTTCTTCCCCACCGGTTAGTTCTAAGAATATATCCTCCAAACTTGTACTTCCAGTTTTTGAAAGGGTTCGAAGTTCTTCAAGAGTTCCTTCTGCGATTATTCTACCATGATCAATTATTCCTATTCTGTCACACATTTTTTCTGCAATCTCTAGAATATGAGTGGTTAAAAATATGCAACAACCTTCTTCTTTGTATTTATGAAGAATTTCTTTAAGTATTTTTGTAGCCTTTGCGTCTAAACCTACAGTTGGTTCATCTAAAAATATTACTTTTGGTTTCCTCATCAAAACAGATGCAACCATTAATTTCTGTTTCATACCGTGTGAGTAGTCTCCGATAAAATTGTTGATATAGTCTATGTTGAAAGCTTCACAAATTTCTTCAAATCTATTGTAAGCTTCTTTGGGATCTAGTTTATATACGTTTATAATAAATTCAATGAATTCACTACCCTTAAGGTTCTCATACATCTTAGGTTCATCAGGAACGACACCTATGTTTCTTTTTATTTCTAACTCATAATCTTTATAGCTTTTTTCCATTATTAAAACTTCACCAGATGTAGGTTTTAAAGTTCCTGTTAGCATACGAATAGTAGTAGTTTTTCCTGCACCGTTTGGTCCAAGGAATCCATATATCTCACCAGGTTTTATTAGCAAATTGATTGAATCGACGGCAGTAAAATCTTTAAATCTTTTTGTAAGATTAATTGCTTTTATCAATTAAAAGCCCCCTTAAGAATTATTTGACTTTCCAAGAAACGTTAAAACTTCCTTATATTCAATATTTATTATTTGTTCATTCTTAACCTTAACCGTTCCGTTTTTTTGTCCAGAGAACAAGTGAAAATGATAAGAGATCCGATATGGCATCTTATTTCCTATCATACCTATACTAATACTACTTTTGTCGCATCCTGTTAACATAAAAGATGCAATGAAAATGACAGTTAATAATATTAATAAAAGAACTTTTTGATTTTTCAGAGTTATTCTCCTTAAAAGTTAATTGTTTCACTAAAATAATTTCGGTCTATTATACTACGTAATAATACTAAAAATGATTAATTAATTTAAACTATATATTAAGTTAACCAAAAATTAACCTATTCGTTCTAATACAATTATAGACATTATTTTACCTGGTTAAGTATTTTAAATTATTTCAACAAAATGCGTTAAAGAGCATTTAGATATTAATTTTTTCTATATATTCTTTGATTATATTCTTTGATACCTCAAATTTTTCGTTTTCTTCTTCGTTCAACGAAATATTAACAATTCTTTCTATTCCATCTTTATTAATTATAGCTGGATATCCAATATATACATTGTCTACTAATACTGATGGAGTGAATACTCTTCCTTCATTTTTTATTATAGCTTCTGCAAGTGCAGCGGTAGCAGAAGCTATACCATAATTGGTCGCTCCCTTTTTTTCTATTATCTTATAGGCTGAATTTTTAACCTCTTCAAAAATTTCTTCTAACTGCAAATTACATTTTTGTTCAAAAGGACAATCTTCACAGAAATTTGTTATAGGAACTCCTCCAATCATAGCAGAACTCCATACTGCTAATTCAGAATCACCGTGTTCACCTATTATGTAGGCATGGATACTCATAGGTGAAATTCCACAATTGTAACCAATCAATGCTCTAAGTCTTGCTGTATCTAATATAGTACCAGTTCCAATTACTCTGTTAGATTCAAAGCCCGTTGTTTTCCAAGCAACATAACTCATAACATCAACAGGGTTAGTAATATTTATAACGATACTATTTGGAGCATATTTTTTAATATTTTGAGATATTTCTTGGATTATTTTAGCATTCTTTAAAACTAAATCTAGTCTTGTTTCACCTGGTTTTTGAGCCGCACCAGCAGTTATTATTATTATGTTACTGCCTGTTATATCTTCATAGTCTCCAGCTCTTATTACAGTACGTTTATGAAAGCTTGAGGCGTGTAGAAGATCTAAAGCCTCCCCTTCAGCTAGATTTTTATTCATATCAATTAGTACTAATTCTTCAACCAATGCCTTATTAACAATAGCAAATGCGGTGCTTGAACCTACTCTTCCTATTCCGATTATACTAATTTTCATATGATTTCCTCCTATCATAATTAGACACATATAATACGATAAAGTGTGAACCTAAAGAGAATAAATCCGACAAAAACAATCATATATATTATAAAAAAAACAGGTTAAAAGGATACTGTCATTAAATTAAATATTATTATTATTCGATTTTTAACCATTTTAATGTTTCTTGTGCAACTTTTTCTCTTTCACTATCGTTAACAACAACATGACCACTATTTTCGAGAATTAAGAAAGTTTTCTTCGATTTTATATTATTTTCAATGAGATCTTTGACGTAAAAAGGTACTGCGTCATCCTTTTTTGAAAGTATTATAAAGGTATCAGAAGTAATCTTTGAAAGATTTTTTGTAGCCATTTTTTGAAGTTTATAAAGTTCTGCAGCCTTTGAAGGCCAATCATAATTCCAATACTGCTGAGCAAGATAATTTAATCTTTCATCCTCAAAAACAGGAGGATTATTTTTTGGGACTTTCTTAATGAAATATTTAAAGAAAGGTGTCAATTTGATTCTCCAATCGGTAGCAATAAAAGCAGGTGCAGCTAAAACAATCTTTTCAGGTTCAAATTTTTCTGCAATAAGGGCTGTCAAAACTCCACCCATTGATAATCCTATAACATACACTTTTTCATAGTAAGATTTTAAATTTAAGTAGGACTCTAATGATTTTCTTAGCCAATCATGCCAATTAGAATTTAAAAAATCTTGTGAATTAGTTCCGTGTCCTGGAAGTCGAGGAATGTATACGGTAAATCCACCTTTATTAAGCTCCTTCCCCAAATAATACATATCATGTGGAGAGCCAGTATAACCATGCAATAATAAAACAGCTTCATTTCGATCGCCTTTAATATATAGTTCTTTTGAGATAGGTGAAACATACGTATTTTCTGGTATTTTATCAAAAAAATACAATTGTCATCCCCCTCTTTTAAAATATATTATATTAAAAAGTTCTGCCTTTATATAATTTCCGAAAAAATAACATTGGAATCGGGAATGTATTGTTTAAATAGATTTTTCATTTCATTATAATCATATTCGATAATTATTTTGTTAATTTGTTTTATTAGTGCTTCTAAATCTTCTTCAAGTAAAATGTCATTATTGGATTTTGCAATAAAAATTCGTTCATTTTTTGTTTTTTCAAAATCCTCGTCTTTTGAAAATAGTTCTTCATAAAGTTTTTCTCCTGGTCTAACACCTGTATACACTATCTTAATATCTTGATCGGGGATATAACCAGATAGTTTTATCAGGTCTCTTGCTAGATGATCTATATTTATTGGTTCTCCCATGTCTAAAACATAAATCTCTGCGTTTTGTGCAAACTGCCCACATTGAAGTACTAAAGATACAGCCTCAGGGATAGTCATAAAGTAACGTTTCATTTTTGGATGTGTGACAGTAACAGGTCCACCTTTTTTTATTTGTTCCTTAAATATAGGAATCACACTTC
Source organism: Defluviitoga tunisiensis (assembly GCF_000953715.1). Taxonomy (NCBI): domain Bacteria; kingdom Thermotogati; phylum Thermotogota; class Thermotogae; order Petrotogales; family Petrotogaceae; genus Defluviitoga; species Defluviitoga tunisiensis. The sequence goes on along the minus strand of NZ_LN824141.1, from coordinate 55,906 downwards.
CTCTACTTCCAAGAACATTTCCAAATCTAACTATACCATAATTAGTTTTAGAAGAGTTTGAAATAGATTTTATGATTTTTTCAGCAAGTCTTTTAGATGCCCCCATTATTGAAGTAGGTTTTATGGCTTTGTCTGTAGATATAAAAACGAATCTTTCAACTCCATATTCTCTTGCAACTTTAGCAACATAATATGTTCCTAAGGAGTTAACTTTTAATGCTTCTGTAGGATTTTTTTGCATTAAAGGTACATGCTTATGTGCAGCAGCATGAAATACCACATCAAATTTGTATTTAGAAAAGAGATGTCTAATTCTGTTTTCATCTGAGACATCTGCAATAATTTCTTCAATATTCGAATCTGGGAACTTTTCTTGTAATTCATTTTTTATATCAAAAATACTGTTTTCTCCTTTTCCAAGTAAAAAAAGTGTTTTAGGATTCATAGGAAGGACCTGTCTACATATCTCTGAGCCAATACTTCCTCCAGCACCAGTTACAAGTATGTTTTTATCTTTAATATAATTTTTGATTTCTTTGAGATTTACCTTTATTTCTTTTCTACCTAAAAGGTCTGAGATATCAACATCTCTTAAAAATCCTAAAGAAAGTTTATTATCTAGTATTTCTAATATTCCGGGTAGGGTTTTTAATCTAACTTTTGTTGTGTCTATATAGTTTATAATTCTTTTAATTTGTGAAGAGGTTGCACTGGGAATAGCAATTATTACCTCGTTTACATTAAGTTTTTCAACAAATCTCATGACTTCGGATGTTGTTCCCAAAACCGGATATCCTCTAATAATTCTTCCTATTTTTTCAGGATCATCATCTAAAAAGCCAACGACTTTGCCTTCTTCTGGATGTCTTTCAAATTCGTCTAATAGTTCTGTACCAGCATCTCCAGCACCTATTATTATAATTCTTTTAGTTCCATATGTTTGTTTTTTATCTTTTTTAGAGTATTTTGAAAACCAGTAAATACGACTTATTGAAACTAGAACTACTCCAACTAACGAAGCTGTTGCAGCTACACTAAAAGGTAGTATAAAAAAACTTGTTACATATCTTCTTAAAGCTTCAAAAAGAAATATGTTTATGAGAAAGCCTATAAGTGTGCTCTTAAAAATAGGTTTTAATTCATTTAATGTAGCAAATCGCCAAATATATTGATAAATTCCTCCAAAATAAAATGCTCCTACCATAATTAATGGAAAGAGTATTACAGGAGATAAATATTTTATCATTTCAGAAAAATCAAATTGAAAACGTATGAACATTGCTATTATGTATGAAACAAAAAATAAAAGATAATCAATGATAATTAGTTTGAAAGATCTTTTAGATAGATGCTTCATCCTTAATCTCCTCTAAACTATCTGAAATAATTTTATGAACATAAGTTTGTTGTTCAAATGTAATGTTGCTAAAGAAAGGTATAGCAACGGTTAGTGAAGACACTAATTCTGTTATTGGGAAATCACCCTCATCATATCCAAATAACTTTTTATAAAATGGTTGAAGATGTAAAGGATAAAAATAATTCTTTGATTGGACTCCTTTATTATTTAATTTTTTAAGTAAATTATTTAAAATAGCACGTAATTGCTTTATCAAATTGTGCCATTCTTTTTGATTTTTTTCTCCTTCAATTCTTATAGGGATATCGAAGTCTTGAACCCATTTCGGGATATTCAAAAATTGTGAAAGCCATTCTAAGTTTAATCTTAAAACAAATACGAACCAACTTTCTTGAGTAACTTCTTGAGGGATATAAGGAAGTACTACCCTACCGTCGTTTTTAAACAACTCAAAATAGTTATCAGCTTTCTGTTTTCTTTTTTTACTTATTTCGTTAATTCTTTTCATTTGAGCATAACCTAAAGCAGCGGACATCTCATCCATTCTATAATTGTATCCTAAACGTTCGCTTATTAACCATTCACCATTTTTCCCTCTTCCTTGGTTTGACATTGATTTACATAAATCATATATTTCTTCATGATCTGTGACAATAATGCCTCCTTCACCGGTTGTTATTTGTTTATTAGGGTAAAAAGCAAATGCCCCAGCATCTCCGAAGGTCCCTAATTTCTGATTTTTATATTCTCCACCAAGAGCTTCGCAAGAGTCTTCAATTATTTTAATTTCATTCGGTAATATTTCATAAATATTATCCCACTCAAGAGGAATTCCGAATATATCGACTCCCATGAAATAAGAAACATCCCCTTGGTATTCTACTTCAACAAAATGTTTTAGGTTTGCTGTAGACATATTATAAGTTTTATGATCAATATCTATAAAAACGGGTTTACCATTTTCAAAAAGTGAGACGTTAGCAGAAGAAATAAAAGTAAACGGGGTTACAATCATTTTATCTCCGCTCTTAAAGCCTAAAGATCTCAAAATTAAATGTAGCGCAGAAGTTCCACTATTCACTGCAACCGAATAAGTACTATTAACATAATCCTTTACAATTGTCTCAAATTTATCCAGGTAAGGTCCTAAAGCTAATCTGCCAGAATTTAAAACGTCTAAGACACAATTAATTTCTAGATCTGTTATATCAGTTCCAGATAGAGGAACAAACAAGTAAAAAAGCCTCCTTCAATTGAATTTATACACTGTCTTCAAAAATTCTAAAATTTGAAATTTATCATTCCAACTTTTAAAATAGTTCAACTTACATAATCTTGCTTCGCTTTGTAACCCTTATACAATAAAATCACAGAAAAAATATTTAAATAAATTCCATTAATTTATTAAATTCTTCTTTAGTGATATATCCTTCTTCAAGTAGTTTATTAAGTATTTGTTTTGATATTTCTTTGTTTTTAATAATAGTCACATCTGCAAAAATAGTGCTATATTTTTCTTTATCATCCATTCCTTTAATTTTTTTAATTAGTTCGTTGTATATTTCATCGAGATTTTCTTCTTTTCGCTCTTTTAAGGCTTTAGTTTTAGCAGGTTCTAAGGTTTTCTCTTTAACTTTTATATCTTGGATTGGCTCGATATCAGTTTTTTTTAAATCTCCTGATGAAACAGGGATAGCAAATTTACCTGTTGCTGTACCGTCTTCTATATAATGCATAGTGGTTTCTCTGATCAGAAAAAAGAGCAAAAGCCATTCATATATATCCAAGGTTATAATTCTAAGAAGCATTGCAGTATTTCCATTTCTTAATTTAATAAAACGATTTTTAACAATATTATGAGAGATTTCAGATTCTTGAAGTTGCCATTGGTCCTTAACGATTCTGTTTATCATTGTGGCATAAGATACCCAACTTAAAATAAAGAAACCAAAGAAAACGTAAAAATACCAGTTAGGGATGGAAATGCTTTGCCATTCTTCAAAAGGTATATTAATTAATTTTTTAGCTAAAAATGAATAGAAAAGTGACATAACGATAATTGATATAATGTACATTGCAAACCAAAAATTTGCTACTTCTTCTTTTATATCAGGGAATTGCCAGTTATTAGCTTCATATACTTGTTTCATTATTTTGATGTGAGTATTTCTATTTCTTATTAAAGCAAAATATGTAAAAAATAAAATAGCTACTCCAAAAAATTGCAAAAACGGAATGTATTGAAAAATAAATCCTAAAAAAAGCAAAAGGGGTCTGATTATTATCATTTTTTTCCTCCTCGATTTTGTGTTTTTTTATATACAGTAGCAATCAACTTTACTATCTCAAAAGATACTATATTCAACAAACAAACCACTGAATACCTTCCCATTATAATCTTTGCTAATACTTAATTTCTTTTTTTAGTACTCGTAGCAAGGAAGGGGTGAGGGTTTCACCATATTACCCTTTTAAATTCAAAATTTCATTTGTAGAAAGTCGTCATTTCTATAGTCCAGTTCTAATATAATTTTACTAACATATGTAATTTTAAAAAGCAAATCTCCTTTTTATTATACTACAAAACTCTAAGATAATGTTTATTTTTGCAATAATGCTAAACTATTTCTAGTATCGATTATTTTTAATTAAATTTGTAAGAATTAACTTATTAATATTCGAAATCTCAATGTGTTATAATATATTTGAATGTAGCAACCTTAGATATTAAATCATATTTCTTCTTTGAGATATTAATGGAGGAATGTTTATGGAAGATTTTGGTGATAAAGAATTTAAAGACTTTTTAAATAAAATGTATGAGCAGTATCCTGAACTGCAAAATTTTAATTTAGATTTTTTAAAAGAAGCAAATTCTTCTGAAGCAGAAGAATTAGTTAATGTATTGAGGTTGGCTTCTTTTAAGTTCAAAAAGGCAGAAATAACAGTTAAGCCAGAAGTTGAGTCTCAACTCGATTATAACATCGATGATTTGGAGGTTAATTTAGATAATTTTTTAGAGACTATAACAATGTTCCCATTTGCTTTAACAGTGAGTAGTGATCTTTTAAAAGATACTGAAAATGAGATAAAGGGTAGTTTAAGGGGTAAATTTCTAGGAATGTATGTTAATTTGAAATACAACAATATTTATGAATTACTTTCAATAAAAAAAGTGGGTGCAATGAAATTAGCTAATTTATTAAGGAATAACTTTTTTAAGTTTTTGCCACTTAAAGAAAGTCTAAATTCATATATTAAAACAGTTATCGAAGCTTATTTAAAATATACGGACCTTGCTAAATATTTGGAGATTGAGGAAATAAGAGAATTTAATATGGTAGTTAAACTAAAAAATATTTTTGACGTCTCTCAAGATGATTTTTTTGACAATGTACTAACGAAAGAAGAAGCAGATAAATATTATATGATGAAAGCTTACTTAATTAGTGAATTCGCCATTGCGATAGTTGAATAGAATCTGATTGTTCAAACTAGACATACTGTTACTCTTTTTTTCTTATTAATGAGCTTAAATAAAAGGTAATAAAAATTATTATCACGTTAAGTCCGCTAAGGGCAGTAGCTTCTCTATAAAATCTTGAAGAAGAAAGAGAATAATTCACTATACTTGAAAGAGGGAAATAATCTCTAATTTGCATTGTATAGCTAATTGTAAATTCCCCATATATTATTGCAAAGATTTGTAGAAATGAACTTAAGAATGAAGAAAATAGTAAGGGGAGTTCAATCTTTGAAAAAATAACAAGCTTATTTGCACCATCTACTTTAGCGGCTTCTATTATTTTTTTATCAAAACTTAAAATTGGTTGATATAGAAAAGAGTACGCTAAAGGTACACTTATTAAAAAAAAGCCCAATATAATCAAAATAAAAAATGGAATATTATATAAAATGTTTAAATACAATAAAGCCATTCCTAAAAATGCCGAAGAAATCCCAAAAGTTGACATAATAGCGATATTAATGATTTTATTATATTTTTTTAACAACAAGTATGCAGCAATTGTTGCGAGAATTCCTGTAATAGCTGAAACAGAAATAGAATTAAAAATTGACTGAATTACAGGGAATCTATTGTTTAGTTCTTTTGAAAAAAGGTTAATAAAACCACTCAGATCGAATTTTAAAGTTATAAAATTAAAAAAGCAAGAAGCAATACCTATTATAACTAAAGAATACTCAAAAACAAGATAAAAAATAGAGATTACAAGGCTCAATTTTCCAGTTTTTTTATTTGCGCTATATTCTGGTTCATTATACTCAAAAGATTGAGGTTCAAACTTTGACATAAATATATTTATTAATGTAAGAACTATAAATTGAATAAGGGCATATGATAACGCTTTGGAAAAATTCAATGTACCTTTAAGAGTAGTTGCAATTGCGACTTCCAGTGTTGAATATTTAATTCCACCGAGATTTAAGACTATTGCAAAACTAGTAAAACTATATGTAAACACCAAAAAAAATGCCCGTGAAATAGATGGAAGGATTAATGGAAGTTCTATATAAAAGAAAGTCTTAACTTTTCCTGCACCTTCAACATAAGCAGACTCTTTTAAACTTTGTGGTATTCTTCTTAATCCTTCAGAGAGGTACTTAACAAAAATTGGAGAGTTATAAAAAACATGAGCTATTATAATTGCAGTGAATGAATACATTATATTAATCTTTATACCACTCTTAGCTAATAGTCCTGTTGAGGAAAACAGCAATGAAAAAGCAATCACTGCCGAAACAGGTGGAAAAAAGAAAGGAATAAAGATCGAATTTTCAAGTAGTTTGGATAATACTCCTTTGTTTTTGGCAGAAAAGTAACTAGGTAAAAGTGTTATAAAAAAGGAAATGACTGTGGATAAAAAAGATTGATAACAAGTAAAACCTAGGATCCGCAAAGTTTGCGGATCCTTTATGTTGATAAGGTCTTTAGGTTGAAAGAAATCTTTAAATAACATAAAAAAAGGGAAAAGAAGTAAAAATAAAAAAAATATTGCGAATAGATTATTTTTAAATTGTTTTTTCATGGTCAAAAAATCAAATCCTCCCATTCTTCGAGCCATTTATCTAGATTTCGTGAGATTTCTTCTGCAGGGATAGTAAGAATTTTTTCTGGAATTATTGCATATTGATAAACTTCTGGTAATTCTACACTCGTTACAGGGAACATCCATTGATTTAATGGAACTTCTTTTTGAAAATCTTCTGTAAGTATGAATTCTATAAATTTTTGAGATAACTCTAAATTTTTTGTCCCGTTTACAATTCCTGCTCCTTCAATTTGTACAAAAGCTCCTTCAATTGGAATAAAGACTTTATATTTACTTGTCCCATAGTAATATTGAGAATATGCATTGTCTGTAGCATAACTAACCATCATAGGGGCTTGTCCTAACTCAAAAAGCGAAAATGCGTCATCCCAACTTGGAGTAATTGTTAAAATAGCAGGCATCAATTTTTCCCAAAAATTTTTCCAATTATTTTGATAAACAGCTATTGTCCACAACAAAAACGATTGTCCTGGACTAGATGTTCTTGGATCTTCTATTAATAATGAATTTTTATATTTCGTAATGTCTTCAAAAGATATTAGTTCGTCCTGTATTTTTTCAGGGTCATAAATTATAGCTATTGCCCCGTAATCAAAAGGAACAACATAATAATCTTGATCCATAATAAGTGATGGATCTTTAATTTTATTTATATTATTAGGTTTGTAAGGTATGAGAAGATTTTCTTCTTTTGCTTTTAATGTTAAAGCTTGATCAAGACCTATAATTACATCTGCACGAGGATTTTTCTTTTCAAGAATTAATCTAGTAAGTACATTTCCAGAATCACCTAATTTAACCACCCTTACTTTGCAATTATTAATTTCTTCAAATTTTTGGATAGTCCCTTCTTCAATCCAACTCAAACTTTCGTAAATATAAACAACTAATTCATTAGAAAAAACCAGTGAAACAATCATAACTAATATAAATACTAAAGTTCCTTTTTTCACCAAAAATCACCTCTTTGAAATAAGATATTGACAAACAAATAAAAAACCTGCTTTTCTCCAGGTAATAAAGAAAAGCAGGAATAAATTACTTTTGGTTGAATTAAGTCAAAATAACCACTTAAGCCTTCCTCCGCCAGTATTACCTGGATCAGGTTCTGGGGTCGATGTGTTTCACCTAACACATCCTCTCAGCCATAAAGCTCCCCCGGCACTTGAACTATTAAATTTTCTCATAAAGATTATATCACATCGCCAAAGAAAAATAAAATATAGTATATTAATCAACTATTAATAAATTAATGTATAATATAAAAGGTGATAACTCGTGCGGAAAATTATTATTTTCACATGCATTTTTTTAAGCTTAATTTGTATAATTATATTTTCGTTATTTTGGCAAAAAGAAGAAATAGTTAATACTGAAAAATTATCCAAACAATTGATAAAGATTGAAGATGTTGATGGAAATAACTATCCAGATTTTTTAGAATTAGATGCTCAGGATAGCTATTCATTTAGCTATTGGTTTAACAGTATAATTCTTAATATCATTAATGGATATATAACTTTGCCTTCAAATTATGAGGATTGTGCAGGACTAATCAGATTTGCCTATAAAGAATCTTTAAAAAAGCATGATCAAAATTGGATAAAGAATACAGGTTATAAAGGAATTGTTAAAGAAGATGTTAAAAAATATAACTATCCAGATATTCCTTTCTATGGAACAAATATTTTTAAAATAGATAAAAATAACATCAATCCGGATAGCTTTTCAAATTATGCCTCTGCGAGAGTATTGATTGAAATGAACATGGATTTTTTATCTAAAAATATTGAAGTTGCACAGAGTGGAGATATTTTGGTATTTTTTCATCCAGAAGATCCTGAATTTCCTTATCATGTTATGGTGTATTTTGAAGATCCGGTTAGTTTTGAAGAGTATGCAATCTATCATACAGGTCCAGTTGATGAATTTAATAGTGGGGAATTTAGGGTAGTGAAAATAAAAAATTTGTATAAAGCCGATCCCACTTGGATGGCCGTTCCAGAAAACAAGAGTTTTATGGGTGTTTATAGATTTAAAATATTGAATTATTAACAATATTTAAATCTCAAAAAGAGATAACTGAGAATTATTCTTTTGCTTATTATTAGTAAGCAACGATCTTACTATATCAGGATTATTGTATATTTTTCCATAGTACTTTCCATTGCAAGTTATAAAAAACCTTGCTCTTTTTAAAGCTACACCAATGTTTTTGAGATTTTCAAAGTTAAGAAAATATTTTTTTCTGTAAGAAATAATTTTTTTGGCAGATTTAAGACCTATTCCAGGTACCTTTATTAAAAGTTCATAAGGTGCAGAGTTTATTTCAACGGGAAACATTTGATAATTTCTCAAGGCCCATTTGGTTTTAGGATCCAACGTGTCATCTAAAAATTGTTCTTCTTCATTCAATATTTCATTTGAGGAGAAACCATAATATCTCATTAACCAATCTGCTTGATATAATCTAAGCTTTCTTGTAACAGGAGGATTTTTAATATTTGGTAAACGATAATCTTGATTTACCCTTTGAAAAGCCGAATAATATACACGAGTCAAATGAAAGTTTAAATATAGCTTTTCAACAAGTTTGATAATATGAAAATCACTTTCTGGAGAAGCCCCAATTACCAGTTGAGTTGATTGTCCTGATGGAATAAAAGTCGGGCTATATTTGTATTTGTTCTTTTGGTCCATCCATTCTTGATAATGTTTCCCTACATAATTCATTGGAGATAAAATAGCACTTTTATTTTTATCAGGGGCTAAATAAGAGAGGCTTTTTTCTGAAGGCAATTCTAAATTGACGCTCATTCTATCTGCATAAAATCCAGCTTGTTTGATTAATTCTAAATCAGCGCCAGGAATGATTTTAAGATGAATATATCCAGGGAAATTATGTTCTTCCCTTAGTTTCTTAGCAGTTAAATAAAGTGTATTCATTGTAGTGTTTGGAGAACCAAAAACTGCAGAACTTAGGAATAATCCTCTTATTAACTTTCTTTTGTATAAATTCAGAGTCAAGTTTATCAATTCATCCATTTTAAATGTTGCCCTAGGGATATTGTTACTTCGTCTGTTAATACAATAGGCACAATCATAGATACATGAATTAGAAAAAAGAACTTTCAACAAAGGCATGCATTCGCCATTTGAAGTCTTGCTATAGTATATAGACCCAGGCATATTGTCATTTTCTAAATTAGTTACAGTATCAATGATTGAAGGTTCGGTATCTACATCAAATTTGGCTGATGATGAGAGTATATCTAATTTTTCTTTAATATCCATATTTTATCACCTTAAAAACTATCTTATATTTGTTTGTATACCTTAATTATATCATCTTTTTTTAAAACTTTAGTATTTTTTATCTGAGGATTAATTTATTGATATTAAAATCGCTATATTGCCTTTTAACTTGAAATAATTCAGTAGAATTGGCAATTGTTATATAGCCCTTTTCTTCATCTTTCAAAAAATTTTCAAAAAAGTTTATGTCTTCTTCATTTGAAAGGCCTGGGACAAAAGTCATTCTGAATTCATAATCAATTGTCGAGTTTCTGAGAATATCGATGGTTCTAGATATTTTGAAAAAAAGATAATCGTTTTTTCCAATAAGTTTAGAGTAATTTTCCGGTTTTGCTTTAATGTCTAATGCTATATAGTCAATCATATTATTCTCAATCAGACATTTTACCATTTCTGGGTTTGTTCCGTTAGTATCCAGTTTTACTGAATAACGAAGGTGCTTCAGTTTTTGAATAAATTTAGGTAAATAACTATGAATTGTAGGTTCTCCGCCTGTAATACATACTGCAGAGATTCTTTTCTTTAGATATATTAGTTTATTCAAAACATGAATTTCTTCCATTGATGAATAATTTTTGGTGTAGGCTATCTTCCAATTATGGCACCATGGACATTTAAAATTGCAACCTGGAGTGTAAACAACAGCACAGATTTTTTTAGGATAATCAACAAAGCTGAACGTTCTAATACCTGCAAAATTAATTTTTATCATCCTCACTTATATAAGCAATATACCTACTATTATATTTATGTTTCGGATTTGATTATTTTTACAAAATATCTACCAACTTCTAATCTTTATTAACTCTTAATTTCTTTAAAATTTGGTACTTGTACTGAGGTGGGTGAGGGCGCTGCCCTAGACCCGTTATAAATTCAAAAGTTTTTTTAAAAACCGGTATTTTTAAAGTTCATAAACTTATTTAAAAATATCTTTAATTTCAAGAATGCTTTCAACATAATTTCCTTCATTACTAAAAATTAATAAAATGAATTTTTATTTAGATTAAATTGAATTCTTTCTTTATATTCTTGCTGCTTACCATCATTCCAGTTTTGAATAGGTCTATAGTATCCTACTACTCTCGAATATACTTCTGTATCTTTTCTGCAATCAGGACATTTGAAATGTTCTCCAGCGATATATCCATGTTCATGGCAAATTGAAAATGTTGGTGTAATGCTCATATATGGTAAGGAATAATGTTCAAATGCAAACTTAATAAATTCTTTTAATACTTCAGTATCTGTTATCTTTTCTCCAACAAATATATGTATAACAGTGCCTCCACTCCATTTGTTTTGTAGGTTTTCTTGGTGTTCTAACAAATCAAATGGATCTTCAAAATAATTTACTGGTGGATGAACAGAATTTGTATAATAAGGTCTTTCATTAGTCCCTGCTTGTTTTATACTATCTCCAAATGTACTTTTATCAATCTTAGCCAGTCTATAGGTAGCCCCTTCAGCGGGAGAAGCCTCTAAATTATATAGGTTGCCAGTCTCTTTAGTAAATAAATTCAGTTTGTCAAGCATGTAATCCATAATATCTTGTGTAATCTTTTTACCTTCTTTACTGCAAATACCATTTTCTATTCCAAAATTTAGTAGACCTTCATGCATTCCAACGAAACCTACAGTTGAAAAGTGATTAGCCCAATATTGACCAGTTAATTCATACACACTGTTCAGATATACCTTTGTATAAGGATACAAACATTGAGAAGTCCATTTTTCCAGATACTTCCTTTTTATTTCTAAACTATCTTTAACGACTTCCATAACTTCTTCTAAAAGTTCATAAAAGGATTGCATGTTTTGTTTAGATAAATACATTAATCTTGGAATATTTATAGTTACTACTCCTATAGAACCAGTTAAGGGGTTTGAATTAAATAGTCCCCCACGTCTCTTAAGTTCAATTTCTTCTTTGTTTTCATTAATAAAACCGAAAGAAAGATCTTTCATGTGTTTCAAAACCTTTTTGTTATCAAGTTTCAATCTGCAACACATCGATCTGGCATCTTCTGGATTCATGTCTGAATTTATGTAGTTTGCAAAATATGGAGATCCATATTTTATGGTTAACCTTAAAATATCTTCTGCAATTTGGCTATTCCAATCAAACTCTTTAGTGATATTATATGTGGGAATAGGAAATGAAAAAGGCCTTCCATCATAATCTCCATTAATCATTATTTCGATAAAAGCTCTATTTATCATATTCATCTCTTTTTGAAATTCTGCGTATCTTTCATCTTTTTCTTTTCCTCCTATAATTACCTTTTTATCTTTATAATTAGAAGGGGGAGTAAGATCAAGCGTGATATTACTAAAAGGAGATTGAAAGCCTACACGCGTAGGAACATTCATATTAAATATGAATTCTTGCATTGCTTGCTTGACCTGCTGATAACTTAAATTATCATATCTAACAAAAGGTGCCAAAAGGGTATCAAAATTTGAGAAGGCTATTGCTCCTGCAGCTTCTCCTTGCATTGTGTATAAAAAATTAACAGCTTGACCTAGTGCAGTTCTAAAATGTTTTGCAGGACCTGCGGCAATCTTACCAGAAACTCCATGAAATCCTTTTCTTAATAATTCTTCTAAATCCCAACCCACACAATAAGTAGACAATGCTCCTAAGTCATGGATGTGAATAAATCCATTATTATGAAGTTCGCTAATTTTCTTGTTTTGTTTTGAATATATTTCATCAAGCCAAAACTGTTTAGTGATTTCTTGGTGAATATGATTGTTTAAACCTTGAAGTGAATATTGCATGTTTGAGTTTTCCCTAACTTTCCAATCTTTGTTGTTAATGTAATCATAAATCAAATCCATTATTTTCCCTCCAAAAATTTATCATTTTCCTGCAAGAAGACTCCCACTTCTGTAAGTGGGTGATGAATTGCAGTTATAAAACATACTAAATCCTTTCCTAAACATATAGGGCTTAACTAAATCTGTTTTAACTGGCTTAGACATTTCCATTAGCTTAATATATTTACCTTTGTTCTGTACACCTTGAACTGAATATTTTTTGCTCTCAAAGATAACGATATCTTTAGGCTGATAAGCGTATCTTTGCTTACGAATATTTCTTCTGCCTTTTGATTTTTTAGCTCCACGATACTTATGAAGATTTTCTTCATTTAAGTTTTTGTTCCGTGTCCTTCTACCACAGAAAAGCTCTTGTCCTGTTTTAATAGACTTATCTCTTATATCAACATATTTTGCATCATAGAACTTTTCGAGTGAACGATTGTTTCTCCTAATTTGCTCAAAATAGATAGGTTCTATTCTCTGTTGATTAATTCCACCTGCTATGCAAAATGCATCGTTATAATGTGTCTTTTCCAAACCAAGACTTACTCTTTTGGATTTTGTAATATAACCGTAAGTGTAGTCACACATCAGCGCATTGACCAATTTCCATCTTATAGTAGACATAAATGTTGCGTCCTTTAATGGTTTTTGAACAGGCTTCATTCCATACAATTTACCTCCATCAAGGTAAGTCAGGCCGAAGCCTGTAGGTCCACATCGCCAATGTTATAGCAGGTTTAATGGTAACAGCACTTCTCCTACCCCTCAGAGATGTTTAACCATTACCCTCAGAGCATGGGACTTGTGGAGCATCCCACGGTGACTATATATTCTGCTATAACTAATCATTAGCAAAAACTAATGACATAGGCTAATCAACCGAGCTTGTATTTCTTCAAGCCCCCGCCTCTAGGGGCGGTGGGTAATTGACATGTTTATGCCTATTTTTTTGTAAATTTAAACTATATCTGATAAAATAAGGATACAAAGATTAAAAATAGAAATAAACTAATACTATATATTGTACCATTAATAATATTTAAATACAACAATTAGTACTACATTTTAGTAAAAATATTCTTATATGCTTAACAGGCTGACTAAAAGAGCTTCTTGTTATTCGTTTAATAAATTTACTAAAAAGGAGTAAGAGAAATGGAAATACAAAAATTGAATCACTTGATAGAAAATGAGATAAAAAAAGTCAGAGAGTCTTTTGTTTTTAAACCTCAAGAAGTATGTTTGTCTCCAAAAGAACTTGCAAAGTATATAGACCACACGTTATTAAAGGCTTATGCGACTTCTAAAGAAATTGATAAACTATGTATTGAAGCCGTAGAAAATGAATTTTGTGCCGTTTGTGTTAATCCGACTTATGTTTCTTTGGCAAAAGATAGAGTTAAAGGTTCTACGGTCAAAGTAGCTACTGTAATTGGTTTTCCTTTAGGTGCAAATACGATAGATACAAAAAAATTTGAGGTTCAAGATGCGATAAATAACGGTGCAGACGAATTAGATATGGTCTTAAATATAGGGAGACTAAAAGCTGGTGAATTTGACTATGTATATGATGAAATTTCTTCAATTGCTAATATAGTTCATAAGTCCGGAAAAGTTTTGAAAGTAATAATTGAAACTTGTTATCTCACAAAAGAAGAAAAGATAGCAAGTGTAGTTATTTCCAAATTGGCGAATGTTGATTTTGTGAAAACCTCTACAGGGTTTGGAACAGATGGGGCAAAGGCAGAAGATGTGGCTTTAATGAAGTTTGTAGCTGGTCCAAACATAAAAGTAAAAGCTTCTGGTGGAATAAGAGATTTAGAAACCGCTATGAAAATGATTAATGCAGGTGCAGACAGAATAGGAACGAGTTCAGGGGTTAACATAGTAAAAGAATAAAAAAAGGGAGCGTATTAACGCTCCCTTTTGCCTTTTATTTAGGTTTTTTCAGATTATGGTCGTTATTATAAAGGTCTAACTTTAGAAGCTTGTGGACCTTTATCGCCTTTAACTACCTCGAATTCTACGTCTTGGTCCTCTTCTAACTTTTTGTATCCATCCATCTGAATAGCGGAGAAATGAACAAATACGTCATTCCCATCTTCACCTGTGATAAAACCATAACCCTTTTTGGAATCAAACCACTTAACTTTACCTTTCACTTTGTATCCTCCAAATTTCTACCGAGCCACCCATTGTGACTTTCGGTTTGTGTTGCTGAAGAAATTATAATACAGAAATTATTCAAATGCAAGTAAATTTTATGTTAACTAAGTATGTGTATTTGTTGAAAGAGATGATATAATATATATAGAACAGAAACTTAAACAAATAGTAGGTTAATGTTATTTGCCTTTAATAAAAAATTGATAAATTTGATTGAATTCACAAATTAATATTTTTTGGTGAGGGAAGTAATTGTATTCTCTCTCATTATTTTTATTTAAAATGGTAACATTTCTTAGGTTTTTTGTGGAAAAAAGTTAAAGGAGGAACATAAATGTTAGATGTAGGAGATTTAAGAAGAGGACATTATATACTTTATCAAGGTAGTATTTACAAAGTTATAGAGGCTAATAAGCATTTCATGGGAAGAGGTAGTGGACTTATTAGAACACGCTTAAAGGATGTTAAGACAGGCCTTATAAAAGAAGTTACTTTTCCCAGTGGTGAAAAAGTAGAGGAAGCTGACATATCTTTTCAAAAAGCTCAGTATTTATACAATGATGGTGATCATTATTATTTTATGACTTTAGATGATTATGAACAGTTTGCATTACCAAAAGAAGAGATAGAGGATGTAAAATTTTATCTTATAGAGAATCTTGAAGTTGACTTAGTCTTTCATGAAGGAGTGCCAGTTTCAGTAGAATTGCCAGTTGTCGTAGAATTAACCGTGGTTGAAACAGAACCCAATTTTAAAGGAAACACTGTTTCTGGTGGAGGTAAACCTGCAATTTTAGAAACAGGTCTTAAAACTACAGTACCATTTTTTGTAGAACGTGGAGAAAGAATTAAGGTAGATACTCGAACAGGCGAATATATAGAAAGAGCATAATTAAAAGTTATAAAAATAAAGGGCCCGTACGTACGGGCCCTTTATTTTTAGTGCTGATTTCTTTTAAAAATATTTAAAAACCAAATGATAAATGGTATAATATTGGAAAGGTTACCACTATTATTAATTAAGGAACTCAAAAATATACTAATGATTCTGACCAAGCTAGCAAAATTTTCTGCCCTTTTATTCATAGTTTTATTTAGCAAGAAGGAAATATCTATATCCAGGGCGGAGCCCTCATCTCTTCTTAGTACAAGTACTAAAAATTTAAAGAAATTAAGAGTTAGTGAAGTTTAGAAGTAGTAAGGTATTTTGTAAATAATTAAATCTAAAACATATATATTATAATAAGAATTTTTGAATTTTTAAGATAGGTAAGGATTATAGTCGAGAAGGATTGTTGAAAAATTTCAATTTTGGAGCATTTATAAATCTATATTTTTGAGTTTTTAAAGGCGGCATACTATTATGCAAAGGAGGAGTTAAAGTGAAGAAATTTTTAGTTTTTATGTTTTGGTCCATTGTTATAGTTATATTAGGATTTTCATCTACTGTCTCTCCAGTATGGGAAGATCAAATCATTTACTTTATAATGATCGATAGATTTGCAAATGGAGATACTTCGAATGACGTACTTACTGAATCAGGAATTGATAGTGGTTATGTTAATTCGAAATATAATGGTGGGGACATACAAGGTTTAATCAATCAATTAGATTATATTGCTGAGTTAGGTGTCACTGCTATTTGGGTTACTCCCCCAGTTGCAAATCAATGGTGGGATGGTCTTGTTGACTATGGTGGATATCATGGTTATTGGGCTAGAGATTTTAAGAATGTCGATGAACATTTTGGAGATATTGAATTATATAAAAAATTTGTAGAAGAAGCCCATAAAAGAGGAATTTATGTTATTCAAGATATAGTTACTAACCACACAGGAAACTTTATTTCTTATAGGGATGGGAAATATTATCTGAATGATCAAAGTTATCCTACTAATAAGCCAGAGCAATATCCTTTTAATATGAACGACTATAATGATCCTGAGCAGAGAAACTTAAATATATATCATTGGCCTTCAGAAGTAAAAGAACCAAATCGATATAATACAGAATTTTCTGATTTAGATGATTTAAATACCGAAAATCCGATTGTTATAGAAGCTTTAAAAGATTCCTATTCATTTTGGATTAAAGAAGCTGATGTAGATGGTTTTAGAATAGATACTGCAATTTATGTTGAACCTGAATTTTGGCCAGAGTTTCTTGAAGGAGAAAAAGGTATTTTTGAGGTTGCTTCAGAATTAGGAAAAAATGATTTTTTAACTTATGGAGAAGCTTGGCTTAATCCTATGCCCTTTTCAAATGATGCTGAGAAGGAAATAGAACAATTTTTTAATTGGGGATTTAACTCGATGCTAGATTTTCCTCTTCATACAGATATAAAAAGAGTATTTAAAGAAGGAAAACCTACTTCTTATATAAAATATCGTCTTGAACAAAGAGAAATAATGTACAGTAATCCTGCAAGAATGGTTACTTTTGTTGATAATCATGATATGGATAGATTTTTAAAAGCTTCAGATATTAATAGTCTTAAGCAAGCTTTATCTCTAATTTTTACTATTCCAGGTATTCCTACCATTTATTATGGAACAGAACAGAATTTTATAGAAACTAGAGCTACGATGTTTGCAAATGGTTTTGCTTCTGGAGGTCAAGATCATTACGATATAAATACACCTACTTTTCAATTTATAAAAGAGCTGTCAGAATTGAGAAAAAACACACCAACCTTTAAGCATGGAAAGATAGAAGTTTTGTTCTCAGATGATCTAGGGCCGGGTCCTTTAGTTTATAAAATATTTGATGATTCAAAAATGTATATTGTGATGATGAATACTTCTTCTAATAAGAAACACGCAACAGGAATGGATTTCAATATAGAAGATGGGAGTGTACTAAGACCTTTAGTTGTAAATAATATGGTTAATAAAGAGATAGTATATTCAAATCCTTATAATATTTTATTAAATGCTAAATCTTTAGGAATTTTTGAAGTGACAGACCAAAAAGAAGAGGTAGCCAAAAGTGGAATCTCTGTAGAGATAAATAATTTATCTGAAAATAATACATTTACTGATAATTTTGTGTTAACTGGTACAGCTTCCGGAGCAAAATCAGTAAGAATTATCGTAGATGGTGAGGAAAAAGAGTATGCTAAAATAGATTTAAAACAAGGCATAAATGAACCTTGGGAAGTAACCATAAATATCTCCGATTTTACTCCTGGGACACATAAAATAATTGCTAAGGCATATGGTAAAACACCTATGATAGTTGAATACTCTAAAGAATATACCGTAAACTTTGATATTCCAATGATTTCCTTGAAGGTAGTTGAAGATCCTAAAGGGGATGATAAAGGACCTTATGGAACTTACTTTTATCCCAAAGATTCAACTTTTAGTAGTCAAATGGACATTAGAAAAGTTGAGTTAGTTCAAATAGGTACTATGTTAAGAATGATAATAACTATGGATACGGTTACCGATTCCTGGACTCCTGCAAACGGATTTGACCATGTAACTTTCCAAATTTTCTTTGATGATCCAAGTAAACCAGGAATAATTGAATTACCTCTTCAAAATGCTACTATGCCAGATGGGTATGATTGGAATTATGGTATGTGGGCAACAGGTTGGGGTATTTATTTATATAGTGCTAATAATGCATCTGCAGAAAAATTTGGAGATCCAGTAACCCCTTCTCCAGAAGCTCAAGTTAATAAGAAAGAAAATACCATTACTTTTTTTATTCCTTTGTCAGTGCTCGAAACAAACGATTTATCTGGTTGGAATATATATATTACAACATACGATTATGACGGTATTGAAGGAGTTTTAAGACCATTAACACCAGAAGGAGGGCAATGGGCTTTTGGTGGAGGAAAAACAACTGATCCTAAAATAATAGACGATTTATTTATAAAAATTGATAGATAAAAACAAGAGGCCCTGATCATCAGGGCCTCTTATAATTATTATTTACTAAAAATTACCAGGCTCTCTTTCTTTTCCAGTCACCACGTAAATAGAAGTAAATGAATACCAGAGCTTCAGCAATATCACCGAACATGTATGAAAGCCATATCCATATTATTGATAAATTTAAAAACTTAATTGTAATGACCAATATAACAAATTGAACTGCCCACCTTGAAAAGATGCTGGATACCAAATAAGGAAAATTATATCCTGAAGCAGAAAAAACACTAGCTAAACCCATTCCATATCCTAAAGCAACAAGTCCAAGTGAACCAAATTTTAAAAAATCCGAACCTAGTTTTATAACCTCCGGATCTTTAGTAAAAAATAGAATTACCTCTTTTCCAAAACCAAAAGCTAAGAAAATAGATCCACTCATTATTATTGTTGCAACTACAGCAGCTAAATGAGAGGCTTTTTCTGCTCTTTGTATATTTTCAGCTCCTAAACATTGACCTACAACAGATGATGATCCTGAAGTAAGTCCTGATAAAGGTACAAAAGCAAATCCAAAAAGTCTTCCAGCTATTCCATTAGCTGCAATTGCAGCTGTACCGAACATTGAAACAAAACCTAACACTACAATATTTGAAAGATTTCTAAAAAAGATTTCTATACCGTTTGGTAGTCCTATAGTTAATAATTTTTTATCAATTTGAGGGTTAAGCTTAAATAAACCTTTTATTGAAGGTTTTACATTATGGGTTCTTGTAAATAAGATTATGAATCCAATAAGAAAAGATATAGTTTGAGATACGACAGTAGCCAACCCAGCTCCGAACACCCCTAAATTAAGACCTTTTAAATTAGTAAAAGGAATCGTTTCAAACATAAATACTGCGTCCAAAATGACATTTAAGAAACTAACTAAAATCATAATACTCATAGGTATTTTTGAGTCTCCTATACATCGAAAAACAGTGTTTATCGAGTAGGAAGAAAACATTATGGGTAAGAAAAAAAGTCTAATATAACCATAATCCAATCCATGTTGTACAACATCTGCTTCAGAAAACAACAGCATTAAAGGTTTTAATAAAACAGCAATTAAAACCGCTGCGATTGATGCCATTAAAAACTTAAAGCTAATTGTTTGTTCTATAGCTATTTTAGTTTGTTCATAGTCTTTTTGTCCATAAGCTTGAGAAATTAAAGATATAGAACTGGAACCAATAATTTCGTTCAAGGCGGTTACAATCCAAAAAATAGTTGAAAATAAAGTAACTCCTGCCACTGCTTCACTTGAGATTTTGCCAACCCAGTATATATCTACCAAATCATATACCATTTGAGCAGCATATCCTATCATTGTAGGAATGGACATAGTCAATATTTGTCTTAAGAGAGGACCTTGTGTTAAATCTTTTTCCATTACTCTCCTCCGAATATTATTAGAACAATGTAAATTTAGTTTTTTACAAATTATATTTACTTATAATTATATCAAAATATTATAAAATCAATATTGAAAAGATTTTTATTTAACAAGTTGTAACATATGATATACTATTAGAATGAAAAAACAAAAATATTTTTTGTACTGAAAAACATTCAAAACAGCAAATAGAATCTAAAAAAATTCGATAATTTGCACTAAGGAGGAAGCAATATGGAGAATGATCTTTTAGGTCAGCCTGCTCAAATGGAAAAGCTAATAAGAGAAATCTGTTCTAAAATTAAAAGTGAAGGTAGGAAAGTTTTAAAAGATTTTGATATTTCTCCGGCCCAATTTGATGTTATGCAGATTATATATTTTAGAGGTCCAAAAATGCTTAGCGACATAAGTAAAAGACTTGGAATAACCAAAAGTACAACAACAGGTATTGTAAGTAGGCTAGAAACAATGGGATACCTGACTAAAGAAAAGTCTCCTGAAGATCGAAGAGTTTATATGGTAAATATTACCCAAAAAGGAAAGAATATAATTGAAGAAGTTATTGAAACTAGGGTAAAATTAATAGAAAAAGTTTATAATAAATTGGGAGATAAGGTTAGAACTATAGAAATATTAAATGAGATAAATAAAATCATGAATGAAACCAAATTGAGCTAGGAGGATAAAAATGAACAAAAAATGGAACATTAGCAATTTGGCTATTTTAGTTCTATTAGTTGTACTTTGTAATATTTTAGCTTTTTCGAGTTTTGGATTTTCTTATATTATAAATATTGATGCATTGCCTGGTAGTGCAGTCTACTTTGGTGGCAATCTTCTGGGAATAGTCAAAGAAGTCCCCGCAAAGTTTGAAATTATTGATAATTCTAGTGGAGTGTTAAGAATTCTGAAAAACGGATACACTGATTATATTGTTAGCTTATCCTTGATTGGAAGTGAAGCTACAATAGTAGCCGAACAAGTGCCTTTGTCAAAACTTCTTTTAAATTCGGAGTTAGACGAACTTTATTTAGAATACGAATATAAGGGAAAGAAAGAAAGTGTCAATATACAGGGAGTCAAAGAGATAGAACTCCCTTACATAATAGATCAAATAATATTAAAAAGTGAAGGTTATCATGAAAAGATAGTTAAATTAGATTTGAAGCCTTTTGGGAAAGAAGAAATTAATGTTGATTTATTAGGATTAGATGAAATAATTTTAGATTCGCTTCCACAAGGAGCTGATGTTTATGTAGAAGATATGAAAGTCGGAACAACCCCCTTAAAACTGAAAAAAGATAAATTAAACAAAGTAATTGTAAAAAAGGAAGGCTATATAGAACAAACTTTGGAGAATGTAAATGTAAATGATAAAATTACTATAGAACTTAAACGTGGTATTGAGGTTTTTATTGATAGTACGCCAAAAGAATCAGGAGTTTTTTTGAACAATAAATATATAGGAACTACTCCTTATTATGGGATTTTTGAACCTGGCGATTATATATTAACGATATCAAAAGCTGGATATGAAACTAAAGAACTAAGATCACAGTTTACAGAAAATGGAATTAATAAGTACTATGTAGAATTAAATGAAACAAAAAAGTTGGTTGGTTTACTAAATTCAGAAGATTTTGAATTTAATATTGATGGTAAATATTTGGGAAAAAATATTGATTATATCAATTTAGACAATAACATGCATTTAGTGAAACTATCTTCAGATAGTGGCAAAATGGATTTTTTGATAAGTAAAGATCTTATAGAATCCAATTATTATTATGATTTAAGAAAAATTAGTGCAATTAATGTGTACAGTATTGAAGAAAAAGTTGCTAGCTTATTAGGGAAAACTCAAAATATTCCAGCTTTTTTTGTTTTTCATACGTTAAATGGTGGTCAGTTTGTGAATGTAAGAACCGTTAGTAGAACTTTTTCTGTGTTTGCAGAACCTTCAAATAGTTTGGATATTTTTGTTGATAAAGGATTTGGAGCTCTTTTTGTTACCACAAATGTTAAAAACCCATTGATTTATATAGACGATAAATTTGTTTCAAACGATCGATTACTAGGTTATCCTTTAAAATCAGGGGTACATAAAGTTGAGTTGAGATATCTAAATGAAGTTAGAACTCAAAAAGTTCTTATTAAAGAAGGAGATAAAACATTTTTAAATTTTGATTTTGATATAAAAATTCCTGTAAATGTCGTTTGCAGCGAAGGAAGATTTGCAGTTAATTCGCAGGAATATCTTTCAACATCTCAATTACTTTATTTAAAAGCAGGTCCTAACGTTTTTTCAAATGGTACATATTCGATAGTTGTTTTTATTTACGAGCCTCAATATATTGATTTGGATAAACTTATAACGGGGGTATAATTCATGCAAATAAGACTATTTTTTACTTTATTAATTTTGGTTTTTTCTATAACTATTTTTTCACAAGTAAATATTGTTGATCTTCCAACTTCTTCTCCTCTTTATTCTCAAGTAATAAAAATGGTTGAAACCGGTATAATGTCTATAGACAACCAAGGAAGATTTCGAGGAACCCAAGAGGTTCTGAGATATGATTTAGCTGAATTTGGCGTAAATATGCTTGATTATTTTGATAAACGTTATAATTCTCAATTGAATGAGCTAAGTAAAAAACTTTTATCCCTTGAGAATCAAAATTTGAATTCAAGAATTAATAATATAGAAAGTACTCTATTTGCTTACGACGATAGATTATCTTACCTAAATTCAAGTATTATTCAATTGGAACAAAATGTTTCAGATATATTAGCAGTTATTCAGCCCGGTCATCCTCTTAATAAAGATAATATTGTATTTCAAAATATTTTGCAATCATCAAAAGCTGTGGCACAACAAGCAGCAGAAGAAGAAGTTAGAAATATTGCAAATGATACTCTAGCATCTCTATCCATGTTTGAAGATAGATTGATCGAGTTCGAAAAAGAAGTTAATATGCTTAACGAAAAGTATGATAAATCACTTGAAAGTTTGAGCAGTTTAATTGTTACCGTTCCTCAAGATACTAAAGAGGAATTTCAAAATTATATTGATATAACAATAGAGAAAGAAATAGATGCTTTAAAAACAAGTTTAAGAAGTATAGCTAAATATCAAACCGCTTTGTTGGAAAGTTCACTAGACAGTACACTAACATCATTAGATGTAAGAGTAACTACGTTAGAAGGACGTATAAGCCCATATGACTCTAGTTTATATGATCTAAGAAAAAAAGTTGAAGAGAATGAAGCTAAGATTAATTATATTTTGACTAATTATTCTTCTGAAGCTACTTCTTTAAAAAGACCTGATGAATATGATTTATTAGGAATTAAAACAGATATCGAAGCACTAAAAATTCGTACAGATAACTTTGCTTCCGATCTTTCGCTTCTTTCTGATCAAGTTTATGAGAACAAATCTCATATAGATACTTTTGAAGCTAGACAAGTCTTGTATGATAACAAAATTAATGAGATGCAAAAAAAGTATGAAAGTTTGGTAGAACAAATAATAAATCAAAACAAAAAACTGGATAATATTATGTATGAATTATCTAGTCTTTCACAAACCGGCACGCAATCACAAACTATAGAAACTAGTCCAATAGATATTAAAAATCTACAAGAAAGAGTGGCAAGTTTAGAAAGAACTTTTGGGGTTTATTATGACCAAGTTAGCCAGTTATCGTATTATGCTGTTACCTTTGAAGATATACAAAACAATTATTCTGACCTAAAAAGAATTTTAGACAAAAATTCTACCCAAGTCGAAGAACTAAAACAAAATTTAGAGGTTTTAAGTGCACAAATCAAAGCAATAACAAGTTTAACTGATTTAAATCAAGACTCATTGACTACCTTAAAAAACATGTCAACAATATCTCAAAAATTATATAGTATAGAATCAAATTTGGAAATATTAAACAGAAACAATTACAATATCAGTAATGAAGTAGTTGCATTGGATAATAGACTGTCAAATATAGAAAAAACTCTTGGTGATTTTCAAGTAAGTTCTTCAGAAATAAAAGAATTAAAAAGCGCTTACGATCAGCTTTTAAGTAAATATTATGATTTAAAAATCGAAGCAGAGTATTATACAGATCCAAAATTACTTAAAGATGATTTAAAGATTGAGCTATATAATGAACTTTCTTCTGAGATAATTGTTTTAGATAAAAATATTGTAGAATTGGATAATAATTTAAAAAATTTAGAATCACGGATTTTGCAAATTGAAAAGGCTATGATCTATTATGATGAAAATATGTCTCAGGTTACCTTTAATACCCAAGAAACCGCAACCAAGGTAGTAGAATTAGAAAAGAAAATAGAGCAAAAAGAAAGTAAGGACTTTTCTACGACGTTTATTACGAGTCTGTTAGGGGTTGCTGTCGGTGCATTAGTTACATGGCTTGTATTGTCAACGGGAGATTGAATTTAATGTAATATTTTTATAGTAATATATTATTTGTTTGATGCAAAAAAGTAGGAGAGAAAATTATGAAGAAATATGGACTTGCTTTAGGTAGTGGAGGCGCCAGAGGCGCTGCTCATGTAGGGCTTATAGAAATTATAAATAAGAGAGAGATTAACATAGAAGTTGTAACTGGTTCTAGTGCTGGAGCTATAGTAGGAGCTTTCTTTGCGTTATATCCAAAGGCTAATTTAGTACGAGTTTTTGATAGGGTGATAAAGAAAAATATAGATATAATTAATTCTAATTTTAAGATTTTAAATAAAAAAATAACTAATTTTCCTAAAATGATTGCTGGAAAAAGTTTTTTACAAAATGATTTTGTTTATGATATTTATAAAGAACTTTATGGAAGAAAAAGATTTTCAGAATGTAAAATTAAGCTTGGAATTGTATCATACGATTTAGAAAGTGGACAAGAAATTGAAATTACTGAAGGATATATTATCGATGCAGTGATGGCTTCGTCTAACGTTCCTGGGGTCTTTCCACCTTTAAGACTTGGAGGCATGCAGCATCTAGACGGAGGTGTGTTGAATCCTATTCCAGTTAATTTTGCAAAAAAATTGGGTGCAAATTATGTAATAGCCAGCGATTTATCTTATCAAAGTAATAATAATATTAAATATGATAACGGACTGGATTTTTTGCTTTCGATAGATGATAATAAGAATGATTTGATGAATAGATATGAATTAAAAAATGCAAACGAGATATATAAATATCCATTGACATACTCATGGGTGGATTTTTCAGCATTTAACGATATATATATTCAATCAAAGAGTTATATTATTGAGCAACTTGAAAGGGAAGGGATACAATCTTGAATTTGGTTATGGGTGGATTTTTTGAAGGTTTCTATTGGGAATCTGGGGTTTTAGAATTTTTAGCTAAGCATGAAGAAAACTTAACAATTTATACATCAAGTGTTGGTAGTTTGAGAGGGTTATTTTACTCAATGTATGGTGAGAATTTTTTTGGACGATTAAAAGATTTTATCAACAAAAAAAACAACCCTATTAAAGATATTATAAGTTCGTTTGAATTGTACAATAATTTATACGCCCAGACCACTGCCCTAATTAGGTTAGGAAGAGGAAAGATGTCACTATATGAACCACAAATATTAAAAGAATTTTTAAAAGACTATTTTGGCAAAGATACTTTGAAATCATTAAATAAAGATATAAATTTTGAAGTATTTGAATTAAAGAGCAAAAAAGTTGTTAATCTAGATAAAAATACATCTATAGTTGACATGTTAATGATGGAATTAGCTTTTCCTCCTTATTATCCATATTATCTATATGAAGATGGCTATTTTATTCCTTCATCTTTTTTGTCTCTTATTCCACAAAAATTCTCAAGCGACTCTCTAATTATATCTTTTGATTCGAATTTGGATTATCCTATTCCTAAAAATACTGTAGAGATACTTTTAAAGGTTTCTTATTCAAGAAGTTTAAAAAATTATCAAATATTAACTGAAAAATTCACAAAAATCGAGCCTAAAAAAAATTTAACTTCTTATTTTGATATGTCTGCTTTTTTTGATGGTCAAAGTCGAATAAAAGAGTGGTGGGATAATAAATGAAAAAGTTTATTAGTTTTGTTCTTGTTTCTTTTTTTATTTTCATTTCAATCTTATCTTTTCCTGCGACTATCAATGTAAAGGCTGATAGTGTTAAGGGAGAAGAAAAAAGATATATATTAACCGGTAATGTCTTTATACAAAAAGATGATCTTATTATAACTACAGATTATGCCACTATATCTTTGGTAAATGATGATTGGAGAGATGTTGAGACAAACAAAGTTCATATCAAAGGAGACTCATTTGAGGCTACGTCTGATTATTTGATTTTTGATCTACAAACTGAAAAAGGAACCTTAAGATACAATGTTGAAAGTAATATATCTATCGAAGAATCGTTTATTCAGATTTTTTGTGATGAACTTGTATTAGACAACAGTAAAAAATTATATGAGGGTTTTTCAAAAGAACATGTTCTAATTACAAAAGACGATTATTCAATTAAATCCAAAAGATTTAAATATGAGGAAAGTGCGACTTTACTGTCACTTTTTGATAATGTGAAAATTGTGAATGAGAGTAAAAAAATTGATATGGATTCTCAAGTAGCGTATTTTAATACAAAAACCAATGAGATTGAAGCTCAGTCAGTTAATTTAATTCTTCAGGTCGAAGACTGATTGTTTTTACATTCTTGATATTAAGGACTTAAGAAATGAAGAACTTCTAAAAATGGAATTTTGATTTATAAGGGTCTCGGGCGAAGCCCTCCTTCCTTCCTTAAGTACCAAATAGTTTAAAGAAAGAATAATTAGTAAGGAATTTTGATTTATAAGGGTCTAGGGCAAAGCCCTCCTTCCTTCCTTAAGTACCAAATAGTTCAAAAAAATTAAGGATAAATGAGTATTAGAATTGTAGAGGTATTTATATAAAAATTATGGATCTTAAAATAGATATATAAAATATGGGTTTCAATTATTTCTAAAGTGAGTAATTCGAATATCTTAGGAGGATAAATTTCATGAAAAAATTTTTTATCTCTGCAATAGTATTATTATTTTCCTTACTTTGCTTTTCTCAGGTAAGATATGATTTGGGCTTTTCAGTATTAAACGAAAAAAGCGAGTTTGATTTGGCTTTAAGAGTTGGTTTGGAATCTAACGATTTTAATTTTAGTTTTGATTTTAGCCCTTCTTTTAATGATACATTGAGTCTTATCACTATAATGGATGTATCAGCCGAAATTTGGGAAATTAATGATAATTTATCTTTAGATGCTGGTTTATTATGGATGAATGATAAATCTAAGAGAGGAACTTATGCTTATTCTGCCTTAGATATATATTTTAAAGGAATTTCTTCAAAAATATGTGTAGGATATCCGTTTAAAAGTAAAAAAGAATTTTTAGATTATTTTGTTATAAAAATAGGTTATGAAGTTCCAAAGCCACTTAATTTCATAGATGATTTAAAAATGGAATTAAGATTGGTAAATGGAAGAATTGATTTTTCAATTTTTCTAGTTGAGCCTTTTTGAAATATAATATCGAATGAAAAGAAAAGAAGGATTTCTGCTTGTTGAAAGTATCTTTGAATTATTTATAGTATCTATTAGTATGTTGATAGTTCTTTCAACATTTATTGGTACTTTTTTTCTTTTAAAAGATGCTTTAGAAGAGATAATAGATTTAAATATTCTATCAAATACAGTTATGGAAATAATTATTGTCTCAAAGAATGAAATGAAAAACGTAACTTCACTTTCTTCTGGGCAATTTTCTTCAAGTATATTGGGGGATAGTGTAGAAGGAGGAAAAGTTGGATTTTCTTTCGACTCACTAACCCAAAAACTATTGAGATATAAATATAGTAATATTACGAAGGGATATACTTTCATTTCTCAAAAAATT
Organism: Defluviitoga tunisiensis; assembly: GCF_000953715.1. Lineage (NCBI taxonomy): Bacteria > Thermotogati > Thermotogota > Thermotogae > Petrotogales > Petrotogaceae > Defluviitoga > Defluviitoga tunisiensis. The sequence goes on along the minus strand of NZ_LN824141.1, from coordinate 27,897 downwards.
ACTGCTTTTTCATATGATGGTAAATTCATAATAGTAACATTAGATAGAGATTATATTATAAAATTGTTTGTAAAAGACCTAAGATAGCTTTTTAGGCGCTTTCTTGGTGTAAGTAGGAGGATATAATCATTATGGCAAATGAGATAATTGAGACATATAAACTTTTAGAAGAAAGGATTAGATCAGAGAACGTTCAAATATATTTTGATATGTTAGATTCACCTTATCCTGCCTTTAAATCTAAGGCTATTCAGGAATTAACTAAACAAAAAATACAGACTCCGATAGTTAAAGACTTTTTACAAGATCCTGATAAAGATGTTAGATTTGCTGCTTATAGATACTTAGAAAAAATGGGGCTTTTAGATGAAAAAACAGTTAAAGAGTCACTGAAAGACATCTCCCCCAACATTAGAAAAGAAGCTATTATTAGTTACATAAGTATGGGTATGGAACCAATAGAATATATTTTAGACTTTGCTAAAGATCCAGATCCAATCGTTAGGTATCAATTGTTAACTACATTTCTTGAGTTTTATCCAGAAGATTCAAATAAATTGATAGAAATATTAAAAGATGATCCTTACATAAAAATAAGACAGTTAATTTACGCGTTGGATAATATTTCAGATACTTTAGTCTCTATAAATATTGAAAAAAGCGTTAAAACCATGGCTTTAAAAAGATATTATGAGGCTTCGGATTCCATCACCTTTTTTAACACACTGAAAGAGGTATATTTTGAGTGCGATATTGATACAAAAAACTTAATTATTAAATTCTTTTCTGGAATTCCTTGTGAAATCATAAATCAATTTATGGATAAAGTTATGAATGAAGAATCGAATTTAATCATTTTACAAAATGCTGCTAAAACTTCTAAAAAGGTATGTGGAATTGATGCAATTCCTTCGTGGCTGATTGAAAAGTTTATACAGAGTGATGATGCTCGTATAGTTAAGTATGGTCTAAGTTTAGCAACTGAAAAAGAAGATATGGGTTATGTTGAATTATGTAGAGAATTCTTAGATGCAATAGATGATGATTTAGTTATAGGAGCTACCGATTATTTGCTGCATTTTCAGGATTACTCATTAGTTGATTATGTGAGTGACTTCTTAAATTCTTTATCTTCAAAAAGAATTAGAGAGGGCTTAAAAATAATTCGAAAATTAAAATTAGAGAATTTTGTGGGAGATGCTTCAAATATAGCATCAAATAAAATATATCCTGTATCTATAAGAAAAAGTGCGATTAATTTATTGAAGTTCTTCAAAGCTAAAGATTATTGGGAGATTCCTCATCAAATTCTTAAAGATCCGTACGAAAGCGGAAGTTTAAAATTAGCAGCACTGAATGCGCTTCTAAGATTGAATGCGGAGATGGTGGTAAATATTTAATAATATATTGGATACAATGTTTGAACCCTATTGTATCATTTGCAAAAGTAAAATATCTTTTGGGAAAATAGTCTGTGAAAATTGTTTAAAAAAAACATATGCACCCTCACTTACTGAGGGTGATTTTAAGGTATATCACTATGGAAAATATGAAGAACCTTTATCACAACTTATAACTGAATTTAAATATAATTCTCATCCAAAAATAGGGAAAATTTTTGGAGAGAAACTAGCTTCTTTATTCTTAAAGTTAAACTTTCCAGCTTTGAATTACTATGTATCTTATGTTCCTTCAAATTATATAAGTAAGTTTGAAAAAGGTTTTGTTCCTGCCAAACTTATAGCCATATATTTTTCAAGTATTTTAGGATTTCCTTTAATAGACCTTTTTATTTCTAAGGCTTTAAAAAAACAGGCTCAATTGTCTTATAAGCAAAGAAGTAAGAATGTGCACAATAAAATCAGATTAATTCAATCTCCCCCTGAAAACATTATAGTTGTAGATGATGTATATACTACAGGTTCAACAATGAATGAAATTGCGAATTTATTAGAAAATAAATGTGAAGTAATTATTGGATTGACAATGGCTAAAACGATTCATAATCATTCTTTATAAATCTTTCTAAATTAAAGATAATTCTTCTCCAGGCTTAATTTCGTCGTCAAGTAATTTCTTTTTTATTTCTTCTAGTTTTATTTTAATTTCTTTACCTTTATATCCTTTTTTCAATAAATCTTTTCCTGAGATCAGAAGAGTTAATTCATCAAGTTTTTTTAGGTAATTATAAAAGTAAGATAAAATATCGTCTGGGATTTTTGTAGCCATAAATATTAGTTGTTCATTGTCTAGTGATGAACATCTTTCATAGAAAAAAGAAGGTTTAAAAATATCCTTATACTGCTTTCCAAACGATTCTTTTATTAAATCATTAATTTCTTCATAAAGAGAGTTTACCTGTTGAAGTTTACTGATATAATCTTTAGGTAGCCCATATCTTTGTACTACCCGTTTTAGAGACTCAACAGGAGTATATTGTACCAAAACATATAAAACAACATGAAAAATCCTAACATTTTTAGTATAACTTTTCAAATTGTTATTGAAAAAATCAATAACTTGGAATAGTTTTTCTAATTCTTTTTGTAGTGTTGGTGTATAATATGTTTTTTCAAAGAGGTGTGAAATGATATTTAAGTTTCCCATTCTTTCTATAGCTTTCAAAGGTTCAGGTTCATTAAGAATTTTTTCAAACTCCTCTCTTAGTCTCATTCCTGTAACTTTTTCCAAATATTTTCCTTCAACAGCTTCTATTAATTTATTCAAAGTATAAGGTTCTATTTCAAATCCGAATCTTTGTTCAAATCTTATGGCTCTAAGTACCCTTGTAGGATCTTCTATGAAAGAGAGAGGATGTAATATTCTGATTTGCTTTTCATCAAGGTCCTTTCTAGAATTAAAGAAATCTAATAAAATACCAAAAGATTCAGGATTTAACTTTATAGCCATTGCGTTAATAGTAAAATCTCTTCTAGCAAGATCTTTTTTTATCGTTGAAAATTCGACTGTTGGTAGTTCTCCTGCTTCTTCGTAGTATTCGGTTCTAGCGGTTGCTATATCAATTCTTATTATTTTATGTGAAATTCTATAAAATAATGAGCAAGTATGGAATTTTTCATGTTCAACATATTTAGCATTTAATTGTTTTGCAGCATATCTTCCAAAAGTTAAAGCTTCTGCTTCAACAACAATATCTATATCATAATCCATGAAAAGGAATTTTTTAGTATTTTTATCGTTTTGTTGTTTTGATTTAATAGCTAGTAGCAAATCTCTTACAAACCCACCTACTACATATACATTGACATTTTGTTCGTTGCCATAATCTCCCAGTAATCGAAGTAAATTTAAAATTGAGGGGGGCAAAAATTCTTCCATATATTTTTTTAGATTTTGAGATTCATATTTTTCTTTTAAAAGCGGATTAACAGAAAAATTGAACACGCCGTTAGAAGCACGGACAAGATCAGTTCTTGTTATAATTCCAACGAGAATACCATCTTTTATTATAGGGATTCTTCCAATATCTTCTTCTGCCATCATTCGACGAATTTGTGACAGAGAAGTTTCGACATCGGCTACTTTTAAATTTGTGCTCATTACAGATTTCACGGGAGCATTTTTTAAACCATGATTCATAGCTTTTTCAATATCTTTTTTAGTAACCATTCCAACTAGTTTATTATTTTCTATAACAGGAAGTCCAGAATGTCCTGTTTGATACATTATTTCATAAGCTCTTTGAACAGTTTCGTTAGATAAAATTGTTCTTACAGGTGATGACATAATATGTTTTGCCTTTAGAACAGGGATAAAAGAAGATTTTAATTCTGATTTTATTTTATTGATTACCTTTGTAGGGCTTTGACCTTTAACTTTTGCTGCACCTGCTTTTTTATGGCCACCACCACCAAAAGAAGTCAGAATTTTGTTTAGGTCTATTTGATTACTCTTTGATCTTGCTACAATGTATATTGTTTTAGCAATTTTGACGATAACAAATAGCACATCTGGGGTTAAAGTTTCAAACAATTTATGGGTTATTATATTTAACCCACCAATAAATTTTTCGGATTCAGCATAGGCTATATTCACACAAATTTCGTCTAAGTAAAATTCTTCTATATTATTGTAAAGTTTGTCAAATAATATTTTTTGCTCTTGTGTCATTTCTAATGACACAAATTCTTCAATTTCCTCTACTCTTGCACCGGTTTTAATTAGTCTTGCGGCTATATCGTGATCTTCCCAACTGGTCGTAGGATATACAAAATTACCGGTATCTTCATGAATAGCTATTAAAAAAAGAGTTTTAAGTGTATCAGAAAAAGGAACGCCCTTTTCAAACAATATTTCAACCAAAATAGTTGTAGAACTACCTACCGGTTTGGAAAAATTGTTTCCATTAATGTTTTGCTCTTTTAATTCCGGATGATGATCATAAATATCAACTGGTAATCCTTCTTCTATTAAAAATTTAATTGACTCCGGAATTCTATTTATATCTGACGTATCGACAACAACAATTTTATCAAAATTTTTATTTTTAATTTGTTCTTCGAACTCGTCTTCAAATTCGTGAGACTTTTTGTAAGGTATATCATATATGTTTAAAAATTCTTTTAAATTTTGTTGGGGCTCTGAATCAATAATAATAATCGAATCTTGATATAACAATGAAGCTGCAATTGAGGCAGCAAAAGCGTCAAAATCAGGGTTCTTGTGAGTTGTTATTAAAACTTTTGGTTTCAAATTTACCTCTCCTTATGTCAAGCTTTTATGGAATTATTATAGCATATATTTAGAAATATGTCTTTGATATTATATACTATCATCTTTGATTAATTATTATATTTAAAGGTTAGAAATTAAATAAAAGATAGATATCTTATAAGATTTTTATTTTTTGGTAGTGAGGGAACCAATAGCCAAAGGCAAAGGTGCCCAACGTGAGGTGGAATCTGAAGAAGCTGGATGCAAAATATTGGTTTGATGAACAAGAACAACATACAAGGCTGAAATGGAACAAATCCTTTAATTCTATTGAACCACCGTATACCGAACGGTACACAGGATAACGTGAATAGGAGGCTACGCAATTAATAGGTAGCCTCCTATTCGATTGGTGGGCAGGGGCAGAATCGAACTGCCGACACACGGATTTTCAGTCCGTTGCTCTACCGACTGAGCTACCTGCCCATTCTACTGTATCTGGAATAAAAAAGAGGATGGTGGGCGCTGCAGGACTTGAACCTACGACCTTCTGCTTGTAAGGCAGACGCTCTCCCACTGAGCTAAGCGCCCGTCAACACACGGTAACTCATTAAAAACTGGCGCCCCCAACCAGATTTGAACTGGTGTCTTTGGCGTGAAAGGCCAATGTCCTAGACCGCTAGACGATGGGGGCTTGCTAGGCTAATTGTTTAGCCTGAAATATATTACCATAAAAATTGCATTATGTCAAGCTGTTATCTTTAATTTTTGCAAATTTTCTTGCAACATTTGTAATATCCCCTGCTCCTACAAAAAGTAGAATTGCATTTTGCTCTTCTAACAAATCAGAGAATATAGCTTCTTCAGCATTATAAAATTGTGAGGGTGTATTCTGAGCTTTTAAGAGTTCTACAATAGTTCTTTCATCAACTCCATTTAGTGGTTCTTCAAAAGCAGAATAAAGCCTATAAACATAAACTTTGTCAGAATTTTTTAATACCTCCACAAAATCATTCAAATGGAAATATAGTCTAGAAAATCTATGAGGTTGAAATATAGTAATAATTTTTTTGCCTGGAAAATATTCTTTGGTCGCTTTTATTGTAGCAAGTATTTCGTCTGGTGTATGAGCATAATCATCTATTATACAGATATCATCATTTTTGAATATAATATTGAAGCGTCTATCAACGGAAATATAATTGTACAAAGAATCTCTTATACTTTGAAAATCTATTCCAAATTCTAAAGCCAATGCACATGAAGCTAAAGCATCATAAGCATAGTGTAAACCAGGTAACTTTAATGTAATTTTTCCGAATAGTTTATCCTTTTTGTATACCTCAAATTCCTGAATTTTTTCGTTTTGGACCCTATTTTTAAGTATATAATCAGAATCATTTCTTAATCCAAAGTAGAGAACGTTTTTTCCAACGAGATTCCAAGAAGAGAGAACAGGATCATCTTTACAAAGGAAAATGAGTCTCCTTGTATTATTAATGAATTGAAAAATAGAGTATTCTAAATTTTTAAATTTGTTATCATAGTGTTCTAAATGGTCTGGTCTTAGATTGGTGACGATTGAATAATCAGTGCATGTGTCTTTTATGAATCCATCACTTTCATCAACTTCTGCGATTATTAGATCGTTACCATACCTAAAATTTCCGTCTTCCAAGGAGGAATGTATTCCCCCTAAAAAAACTGTGGGGTCTTTCTTTGCATCTTTAAAGATTTGAGACAACATTGCTGTGGTGGTTGTTTTTCCATCTGTACCAGTTATTCCGATGGATAAATGATTTTTAAGTATTTCATTTAATAATTGCATCCTGTAAAGAACCTTTATGTTTCTTTTTTTTGCCTCCAAAATTTCTGGATTGTTATCTTTAACAGCAGTGGATCTAACTAAAATATCAACATCTGGAAGTGAATAATTTTGTTCTAATTTTACTTTTATACCTTTTCTTTGAAGGTATTCAACTCTTTCGTTTATCTCATTATTTGAACCACAAACATTTTCAACTCCAGAAACGTAATATTTGTAGAGCGCTAATGAACTCATTCCTATTCCGCCAATACCAGAAAAATAATATCTCATATATTCCTCCTGATGAATTCAAGGTAATTCATATTAGTTTTTAGTCTACCAGATTAAGTAACTAGAAATTGTTAAATTTTTTTATTTCTTCAATATTATTGATAATAATTTCTATTGCTTGATTATGTTTTGGAACATATTCATAATTTTGTGATTTAATTTTTATAGAATTAATGAAGTTGATTAATTTGGTTAAATCAATATTTTGATCATCAAAAACCTCAGCTTTGCCTAGCTTTTGTAATGATAGAGCATTCTTGAATTGATGGTTTTCTGCAGCTCCCTTCCAGGGAATTAAAGCAGCTTGTAAGTCATAAAATAAAATTTCAGCGATTGTTGTTGCACCCGCTCTGCAGACAACACCATCACATACCGCCATTATTTTATATAGATCGTTTATGTAGTCGAAAGTATGCACATTTTCAAATTTAGAAAATTTATCGGGATTTTTTGTTATGTGAATATAGTTTGTAGATTTATCCTGTAAATAAACCCTATACATTATATCATCTATTTCTTCAGAACTCAAACTTCCTCCAAAAACCAAAATACACCTTTTATTTAAATTATTTATCCCAAATTTTTTAAGGTATTCTCTTGTGAGCTTTTCATCAGGAGTTCTGACGGGGTTTCCTGATAGTATACATTTTTCGTTTATTAAAGTTTCTTCAAAACTTACAAATACTTTTTTGGCATATTTCGTGAGGAATTTATTTGAGATTCCCATTATAGAATTTTGTTCATGAAGATAAAAAGGTATCTTTTCTTTTGTTAAAGCCAATCCAACAGGAACAGTAACGTAACCTCCTGTAAGAAATGCGAAATCAGGATTAAAAGTTTTTATTATTTTTCTAACCTTTTGGGTATCTTTAAGAACTGCAAACATTCTGGTAATATTTTTAGGGTTATATATAGGTCTTTCAAGACCTTTGGTATCTAATGTATACATTTTTGCTTTAGGAAAATCTTTTGCTAAGTTATGTTCTTCAATTCTTCCTTTAGTAGCAAAGTAGATGATATCCAAGTTTTGGTAGTTTGTATCAAGATATTTTAGTAATGCTAAGGCAGGATAGTAATGTCCACCAGTGCCTCCTCCACAAAAAACTACTTTGAGTCTTTTATTGTTCTTCATTTTCTTCTCCAGTCTTCCTTATGTCTGAATTATTGTATATTAATCCTAATGCCCAGCCTATAGCTGTAAGAGTTACTATCATAGAAGAGTTTCCATAACTCATTAGCGGCAAAGTGACCCCAGTTACAGGCATCCATGGGATACCTAATCCAACAAGGGTATTTATCATAACTTGAATGAAAATCCAAGAAGCCGTGGCTCCACAAAAAATAAATGTTGCACTATCTTTTGTTAAGTATGCCATATAAACTAGTTCATGACATAAAAAAAGAAATAATGTAACTACTATAGCTATTCCAATTTTTCCCCATTCTTCACCAATTACTGCAATTATAAAGTCGCTGTATGACTCAGGAACATAATATTTCTCTTCTCCAGCAAATGGTCCTTTTCCAGCAAGTCCCCCTCCGGTTATAGCATCTCTAGCTCTTTGAGATTGGAAGGGATCCTCTTTGGTTAATCTTGATATTTGATAAGATTGAAGAAATTTGTCTTGAAATATAAAGATAGTAATTCCTAAAACTAACATAAATACTATAAAAAAAATCAATACACTTTTATCTTCAATACCCAAAAACATAGTGATTAATGATATAACTAAGATTAATAGTGTAGTACTTAAATCAGGTTCTAAAAATATAAGAAAAATACTTAATAAACAAAGAATTAGAGGAATTAATACGTTAGTTAAAATATTTTTCTTATTTTTTAGTTTTGAATAATAAAAAGCTAAAAAAGCTGGTAAAATTAGTTTTGCAAGCTCAGAAGGCTGAAATTGAAATGGTCCAAAATTCATCCACCTTGTAACTCCAGCAATAGGAGGAGCAAACAAGACAATCCCCAAAAACATATTTAAAAATATATAGAAAGCTAACATAATTAAAGAATTTTTTATAAATAAATTACCAAATAAAAAAGCAAATATAGCTCCGATAAATCCAATAATTAAACCTATAATGTATGTTTTGAATTTTTGTTCAGGATTTATTTCTTTTATATTTTGCATTGCAAATAAGGAGCTATACACAAACATTATTCCAACAAACAATGTAATTCCTAAAACTATAAAGAAAAATAGAAAATTAGTTTTTATATTTTCTTTAGAAGCTCTCATAATACAGTTTCCTCAATTTGTTCACCAAGAATTCAAAATGTTTTCCTCTTTCTTCAAAGTTATTATAAAGGTCAAAACTGGCTCCTGCTGGAGAAAATACAATGTTATCGTTTGGTTCCCAAAATTCTGGTAAGTGTAAAAATACATCTTCTAAATTATCATAAAATATAAATTTATCATCCAGAGAATATTTTATTAGTTCATCTCTCATTTTGCCGAACACAAAAACTGCCTTTGCATATTGATCAAGTTCATTTAATAGAGATGAAAGGTCTTCATTTTTTGGGATTCCTCCTAGTATTGCAATATATTTTTTTCCTCTAAAACTTTTGTATGCATTATAAGCAGAATGAGCATTTGTTGCTTTAGAATCGTTATAAAACTTTATTTTATTTATTTCATCTACAAATTCTAGTCTGTATTTTAAAGGTTTGAAAGAAGATACTGCTTCTGAAATTAGGTTTTCTGGTATACCTAAGTTCAAAGACGTAACTACTGCTGCTATGAGATCCTCTTTTAGAATGTCTAGCATAAAAATATCATTATCAATTTTTACATTTTTATTTTTATACGTAACGTACTTTCCATCAAACATATCTTTAGAAAAAAATAGTAGACTGTTTTCATTTTTATGTTCATGAATAGTCAGATTATTTTTTGCATCTTCATTGACTATAGCTATTCCACCGTTATCTACAGACCTTCTAAGCAATTTTTCTTTAGTAGAGTAATAATCTTTGAGATCATGATGCCAATTAAGATGATCTGGAGCTAAATTAATTAAAACAGAAATCTCAGGCGAAAAAATTTTTGACCAGAAAATTTGAAATGAACTCACTTCGACAACATAGTTTTGTAAATCTTCAGGAGCGTTTATTAGAGGTATTCCAAGGTTGCCTCCAACAAATGTTAATGGTTCATAATGTTTTAATATATGACCTATCAAACTTGTTGTTGTCGATTTTCCGTCAGTACCAGTAATAGCTATGAAAATTGATTCTTTATTAACCTTTTTTATTAATTGCCATGAGTATTCAACTTCTGTTGTATAATTAATATTATAATCAAAAATTATTTTAGCAGCATCACTTTGAGGGGATATCCCTGGACTAACTATTGCTAAATCACATTTTTTTAATAGATCGCCATGTTCTATTTCATATTTAATATTATTAGCCTCGAAAAATATTTTCTCTTCTTTACTAAAGTCCCTATTTTGACTAACAAATATCTCATCCTTGCTATTTTTAATTTTATTTAATAGATCTTTATTACTTATCCCGTAGCCAACTAAGCATATTTTCATAATAACCCTCCTAAAGCTATAAATCCAACCAAAAAATTAACTAGCCAAAATATCATTACAACTCGCTCTTCACTCCATTTTTTTAATTCGAAATGATGATGAATAGGAGCCATTAAAAATACACGCTTTTTCCTGAGTTTAAAGCTACCAACTTGAATTATAACGCTAAACATTTCTAAAATAAATATAAAACATGTGAATAATGTAAATAGTTCAATGGAACTATAAAGGGCTAAGCATCCCAATAATCCACCCAAAGCGAGAGAACCAGTATCACCCATAAAAATTTTTGCGGGTTTAATGTTAAAAAATAAATAAGCAATTACTGGTAAAATAAGTATTGATGTACTTTCAAAGTTTAACCCAGCAACTATGGCAGTAAAGAAAGCAGATATAATGTATATTCCACCTGCTAGTCCATCCAAACCATCTGTTAAGTTCGTAGCATTTGTCATACCTGTCAGGTACAAAACTCCCCATACCGGATAAAAATATTTTAAATCTATAATATTTCTAGAAAAAGGTATTTTTAAATGAGTGTGATAATTAAATTTATATATTAAAATAACTATAAATGCAGAAAATAAAAGTTGGAGACCTAGTTTTTGGATAACATTTAATCCCGTCGCATTTTTCTTTTTTATGCTTGAATAGTCATCTATAAAACCTACTAATCCAAAGAGAATAATCGAAATTGCCATTAGTAAAAAAAGAAAGTCATTTGTTAGAAAAAAAGTGACGAGTAATAGCAAAAACATTGCGATTACAAATAGTAATCCACCCATCGTTGGGGTTCCCTGTTTGTAGTTATGAAGGTCCGGGCCTTCTGGTCTGATATACTGTCCAAACTGTTTTTTCTTAAGCCAATTGATGTAAATAGGATATAAAAATATTAAAAGACCAAAAGCACAAACGGATAGTAAAAATAGTGTATAATTCATATTTCCTCCTTTAGTAATTCTATCGTACAGTCTTTAAAAACTATGAAACAAAGATTCCTTCGACGGAAAGGGCTCCACCCTGTGTCCATTATAAATTCAAAAACAGTAATTAACAATTACAACTTTTCGGTTCTTGACCCAATGGTGGGGAAAGACTCCACCTTGTACCCACTCAAATTAACTTATTTGACGCATTGAGACAAATTAAAGGAAACGTTCTCAAAACTGTCTCAATAAATAATAAAAATCTTTTTTAGATATAAAATTAGAGATTATTTTTTAAATACTCATAAATTCCAGTAGAATTAGAGGCTTTTATGTATATTAAACCTTCTTTTATTTCTGATATTATTTTTGTGATATCGTCTAAACTTTCAAATTTTATAATCTTATCTTGATTTTGCAATAAATAATTTAATTTATTATCAGGGTCATATATATAAATTTCATCAAAAATCTCTTTTGCTTCACTCAAAACTTTCTCATGGTAATATTTTGAATATTCGCCTAATTCTTTCATTTCTCCCATTACTAATATTTTTGGATAAAAATCTATTTGAGAGATACTTTTAAATGCACTATTAAAAGAATCATAAGAAGCATTATAAGAATCATTTATCACCAGGGTATTTTCTCTAGTTATTGTTTGAAAGCGTCCCTCTGGTATATCAATATTACATATGATAAAAGGATCTAAAGGTAGTTCTATATATGTTAAAAATAACAATGTAGAAAGTAAATCAAGAATTTGCCCTTCACTCCAATATTTGTTTAAAGTAAGCATAAGATGATTACCTAGTATTTTTGCATAAAAAGTTGTGGTGTAGTTTAAATTATATTCATAACCTTCCAAAACTGCATCATTTGATTTTTTTAATCCAAAAGATAAAGTTTTCAATCTTTTTGGTGCAAGTTCTTTTAATATAGGATAATCTCCATTTAATATTAAAAGACCTTTGTTCATGTTGTTGGTAATTTTCATTTTTTCTTGGGCGACATTTTCAATGGTTTCCAAAAACTCTAAATGGGATGGACCAACATTTGTTATGAAAGCAACATCAAGTTTGTAAAAACGAGTAACAAAATCAAGGTCTCCTTTTTGTTTAAGACCAATTTCAATTATTGATACATCTTCGTTTGAATATTGATTTAAAATAGAAAGAGGGATTCCTATCTCTGTATTCATATTTAACTCATTCCTAAAAGTTGTAAAAAATGGCGATAGCAAATGATATAAACACTCTTTTGTTGTAGTCTTTCCTGTAGAACCAGTGATACCTATTTTGATTTTTGAATTATTATTGACAATCTTGGAGGATGAAATTAACATTTCTTCTAATACATTATCAACTTTAATTATTTTATTGTTTGGTAGATTGTTAACAAAACTTGGATTGTCAATGACAACAAAATCTGCGCCATTCTTCAAAGCGTCTTCTATAAAAAAGTGTCCATCAGTGTTTTCACCTTTTAAGCACAAAAAAACTTCTCCACTTTTAATTTTTCTGGAGTCTATTTGGAATTTATATCCTTTCTTCTTTAACTCTTCAAGCATCTACCTTCTTAAGCCTCTCTTTATTGTTTCTATACATTTTGTTGCAACTTCATAATCGTTAAACTTAACTTTTTTGCCGTTTGCAAATAATTGAAATTGTTCATGTCCTCTTCCTGTTATAAGAACGATGTCTCCTTTATTTGCAAAGCTTAAGGCTGCTTCGATTGCAGTTTTTCTATCAGGAATAACCAAAAATTGTTTGGTTTGATCGATACCCTCCAATACATCTTCTATTATTTTTTGAGGATCTTCGTCTTTTGGATCATCATTTGTAAGTATTATTACATCTGCTTTTTGACTTACTACCTCACCCATTATCTTCCTCTTACCTTGATCTGCGTTTCCACCGGCTCCAAAAACAATTATTATTCTACCGTCTGTTAAACTAGCAGCAGTAGATAATACTTGTTCTAACGCATCGGGTGTATGGGAAAAATCAATAACACAATTAAAACCAAGACTTTTACTAGATGGAACGAGTTGAAATCTACCAGGAATACCTTTAAAAGAAGATACAGCCTTAATTATTAGTTCGGTTTCTATACCCAACAGTTTTGCAATTATAAAAGCATTAACAATATTGTAGATATTGAATTTACCGACTAATGGTGAAACAATTTCAACAAATTCATTATCTATAGTTTTCATTGTAAATTTGACTTGATGTATATTTTGTTCGAAATTTTTGATAACATAATCTGCAGATTCATCGAATCCATAAGTAATTAATGCTTTGTTTGAGGAATAGAAATCTTTTTTATTTAGTTTGTCAATATTTATTATAATTTTTCCATTTTCTTTTAAGAAATTCATTAAAGATAGTTTAGTTTTTTTATAATCTTCAAAATTTTTATGATAATCTAAATGGTCTCTTGTTATATTGGTGTATGAAATGATATCAAACTTTAGGTTTTCAATTCTTCGTTGATCTATTGCGTGTGAAGAGACCTCAATATTAATAATCTTACTATTACTTTCGGAGCTTAATTTTAATAATTCTGCTATTTCTAAAATTCCAGGTGTTGTGTTACGAGGCTGTTTGATAATTTGATTGTTAATTTTTATTTCAACCGTACTTATTAGCGTTGAATTTAGACCACTTTCAGTTAAAATGTGATGCACTAACGAAACTGAGGTAGATTTACCATTGGTACCTGTAACACCGACGATAGAAAAGTCATCTATCGATATGTTATTAAGTGAATAAACCAAATCAGCAGTTGCTTTTTTAATATCTTTTACAATAATATAATTAATTAATTTATCTTTTGGTAATTTGTCTTCATTTTCAGCAATAATTAGGGATGCCCCATTCCCTAATGCATAATTAATATAGTCATGTCCATCAGCTTTATGTCCTTTGACCGCTATAAAAATATCGTTGTTTTTAACTTCAGAACTGTTGTCTTTTATTCCTTCAACAATTATTTCTTCTCCGTTTAAAGAAAAACTCTTTATATTTCCTTCTAATAACAACTTAAAATCATTAGCTTTGAGTTTCACATAATAACCTCCTTGATTTTGCAATTTTACTCACTTTAGAAATTCTAAAATTCTTATTGTATTTATGTTTTAGAATCGATTTTTTTACAAAATACCTCCTCATTTTTAAAGTCACTATCTTGATTTTTTAACTTTTTTGGTACTTGTACCAAATGCAGAGGGAGGGCTCCGCCCTGGACCCACTATAAATTTCAAAAACGATAATTAATAATTACAATCTTTTTTGGTACTTGTACCAAAGGCAGAGGGAGGGCTCCGCCTTGGACCCACTATAAATTAAAAATTTATTTATTATTTTTTCCGACAGAAAACACCAACTTCAATAGGTTAGGGATTAATGCTGGTTACCGCTACACTCAAAATCCTTTCTCATATTACAGAACACGGACTTGTGATATTTTGACAGGGTTGCTTATTTTGGACAACTTAATATAAGTTCCCAGTTTTTGTACTCCTTTAATAATACATTTTTGCCAGTCATAGAGTACTGTATCTCCTAGTTTATAAGGATATCTTCGTTTGCGGATACTTATTCGTCCTGGAGATACCTTTTTCTCACTGTATTTTCTCAAATTTTCAGTATTGAGATTTTTGTTTCTTGTTCTGCGACCACAATTTAATTCCTGCCCATTTACCTTTTCACCAGTACGTAAGTCGAAATATTTAGCGTCATAAAACTTCTGCAAACGACGGTTATTTCTTCTTACTTGTTGAACAGTGATATGGGTTCCGCAATTTATTTTATCACTTATAATCATATTTAACGTATATATCTTATATTTTATTTGTTAAAATATATTTTAAGTAAGTGGAATGAATTTTGTTCTAACTTTTTTTGAAATAAAAATTAAGTTGTCAAACTGTTTTTAAGATTCATAAAGGTTATAACAAAATATAATTTACAATATGGTAAACAAAAATATTTGATAATTTATTGAATAATTGTTATGATATATTTAGCACTCAAAAGTTAGGAGTGATAAAATGAACATACGGCTTCAAGAACGTCAAAAAGAAATACTGAAAAGTATTGTAGAAATATATATAAAAACCAATAAGCCTGTTAGTTCAGAGGATGTATTAAATAATTCAAATATAAAAGCTAGTAGTGCGACCATAAGAAACGATATGCAAAAGTTACAAAAATTAGGATACATTTATCAACAGCATTCAAGCGGTGGAAGAATTCCACTTGATCCAGCATTGAAAATCTATTTTGAGATGATTAAAGAGGCTTATGATGTAAAAGTAAATCACATCGAGTTACCAAAAAAATATAAATTTTATGATTTAAATCTTCTGTTTCAAAATTTAGCATTATTAATTTCTCAAGTTTTGGAAGGGTTAGTTATTTTTGAGTACCCTAATCCAAAATATGTATATATTACAAGAGTTACAGTAACCCCGCTTACAGAAGAAAACAGTGTGATTACTATATTGACTAATTTGGGATTAGCCATTTCAAGAACAGTAGAAATATATGGATTGCCTGTCTCTGAGGAACTTGAAAAGATACTTAACAATGCGTTAGTAGGAAAATCGTTTGAAAAAATATTTTCATTTTTATCGACTAAACAAATTGAAATAGAGGATCTTAGGATAACAAATTTTGTAGAAATATTAGAACATTTAACAGATGAATTTAAAAGGGTTCGATATATTTCTGTTGGTTTAGAGAAAATCATATCAAAATCTCAACCTGACTTAGACACTATTGTAACTTTGGCAATTTTGGTTGAAAATGATAAAATAAAAGAGGAATTTTTTACACGTTTGGATTTCAGTCCTGATATAAAAGTTTTTTTCGGTAAAGATATTAACTCAAAAACTTTAAAGAATTTAGCTTTTTTTACTACAACTTATATATTAAATACAAATATATTAGGTAAAGTTTTATTTATTACCGAAAAATATTGTAACTATGAGAAAATTTATTTAATATTAAAAGAATACACATCCCGACTATCTGAAATTATATCAAAAAATTTTTAAATAAAATTATTTTAATATATAATTTATGGCAAGGACTAATTTTTGAGCTATTTGAGGCTGTATCTTATTGACTTTTAAAATAAAGTTTTTCGGCTTGATTTCACTTTAAGATGTAAAAATTACTTTGGTAATCTTCTTTTAAAAAAATGCAGTAAGTAATGGTAAATGTTTTAGGAGGTGTATCTTTGATGGAAGATAAAAAAGAGGTTATAGAAAAGAATTGTGGCAAGAATAATATGAATGGTGAGTCTAATTCTAATGTGACAAAAAATGTGGACTCATTGGATGAAAATGTTGAAGCGTTACAAAGAGAAATTCAAGAATTAAAAGATAGAATAGAAAAGATAAAAGATGAGAGAGAAAAATACAAAGATTCTCTCTATAGATTATCGGCTAAGTTTGAACATTATAAGGAAATGGTGGAAAAGGAAAAAAGAAATATACAGTTTAATACAAAAAAGAATATCGTTGAATTATTCCTGATACCTTTCGAAAAATTAAAAATTTCCATGAAATATAAAGATGATCCAGAATTTATTAAAGCAATTGAAATGATATATAAAGATATAATAAATGTTTTTAAAAATTTAAACTTGGAATTTATAGTGCCAGAAAAAGGGGACCAGTTTGATCCCTTTGAACATGAAGTAGTAGAGAAGTTTGAAACCGATGAAGTAAATGAATATTGTATTTATGATGTGCAATCAATAGGATACAAATTAGAAGGAGAAGTAATTAAGCCTGCAAGGGTTGTTGTTGCTATTAAGCCAAAAGATATTATTGAAAAAGGATGTAAGTCACAGAATTCAGAGGAGGAAGAAGATAAAGAAGGTGATCAATAATTATGCCAGAAAGAAAGGATTACTATAAAATATTAGGTGTTGATAGAAATGCTACTCCGGATGAAATAAAACAAGCTTATAGACAAAAGGTTAAGGAGTGGCATCCAGATAGACATATTGAGGATAAAGATATAGCTGAAGAAAAATTTAAGGAGATTCAAGAAGCTTATGAAGTATTGAGTGATCCAGAAAAAAGAAAACTATATGATAGATTTGGGTTTGTCCCAGACGAAAGCACAACCTATGCAAACCAAAGGACTGGTGGAGGTTTTGAAGATGTGTTCAGAGATTTTTTTGGTGACGCAGGCAGTCCTTTTGGTGATTTTTTTGATATGTTTTTTGGTTCTGAACCTGGGAGATCTGGTTCTTCAACCAAAAAGAGACGTAGACAAGAAAGAGGAGAAGATATTCATGTTGTCATGAATTTGAGATTAGAAGAAATTTTGTATGATGTTAAAAAGATAGTAGAATACAATAGGTATGTTATTTGTGAAAGTTGTAAAGGAACTGGAGCAGAAAATGGAACAAATTTTGAGACATGTCCAAGATGTAATGGTGAAGGAATTATTAGAGAAGAGGTAAGAAGTTTCTTTGGTTCTTATGTTAGATCTTATACGTGTCCTACTTGTGACGGAGTAGGAGAGATAATAAATCGAAAATGTTCAAATTGTAATGGTACAGGAAAAATATTTAAAAAAGAAAATGTCGAAGTCAATATTCCGGCTGGTGTTTTAGATGGTTATACTATGAAAGTTAGAGGAAAAGGAAATGCTGTGAAAAATGGAGGCCCCTATGGTGATTTGATTGTTCAAGTCAGAGTTTTACCTCACGAAAAGTTTATTAGAAGAGGTTCTGATTTAGAAACAGAAGTGACAATTAATTACATTAAAGCAGTTTTAGGAGGAAAGATTAAGATTCCTACATTAGAAGGTGTTATTGAAGAAGAAATAAAAGAAGGAACAAACCCTGGAACTGTTATCAGAATAAAAAACTTAGGACTGCCCGAATTTGGAGGAGGACGAAGAGGGGATCTTTATGTTAAAATTAATGTGGAAATTAAAAAACCCTCAAGAAAGGAGAAAAAAATTTTACAACAGTTAGCTGAAGAAATGAATGTAGAATGAAACGGCTTGTTGGGGGGTGAGTATAAATAGAAGGAGATTATTCAAAATTTAAGAATAAATTTTTACTAAAAGATTTTCTTATTATTACAATAGGAGTAATCATTACAGCATTTGGATTAGTGTTGTTTATGATTCCATATAATATTATTGCAGGCGGCGTAAGCGGCCTCGCAATTATTTTTAACCATTTTTTTGGTTGGTGGGTAGGATTACAAATGCTCATTTATAATTTAATCTTATTTTATTTAAGTTTTAAACTTTTAGGGACAGGATTAGGGGTGAAAAGTGTTTATTCAGCTATTTTGCTATCTCTGTTTACTGATCTTCTTCAACAAGGTTTTAATATGGATCAACTTATTCCTAACCTTATTGAAAAGTCAGGTAGTTCATCTATAGAAATTACTTTACTTTCAGCCTTTTATGGAGGATTAATAACAGGTTTTGGAATGGGTTTAGTCATCTGGAAGGGCTCTACAACAGGTGGAACAGATATAATCGCAATGATTTTGAATAAAGTGTTTTCAATTAGTGTTGGTACAGGTTTAATGATAACTGATACAATTATTACTGCATCTTCAATATTTATAAATCCATTACTCCCAATGTATGGAGTGATGGCTATTTTTATAACTGCTAGAACTATAGACGGCGTATTAGAGGGTTTTGAATCTACAAGAACAATTTTGGTAATAAGTGATCATTATGAAGATATTAAAAACGATATATTTAATGTTCTTGACAGAGGTGTTACTTATCTAAAAGGTGTTGGAAGTTTTTCTGGCCAAGATAAAATTGTTTTGATGGTTGTTTTATCGAGAAACGAAATTGGAACTTTAAAGAAGATTATTGACAATAGAGACAAAGAAGCTTTTATGGTTGTTTTGCCAAATGCAGAGGCAATTGGATATGGTTTTAAAAAAATTTCTTAAGCATTAAAAAAGGAGAGGACTGAAAGTGGATGATCCTGGTAGTTTATGGGGCTCATTAATATTTCTTATTGTACTTTTAATTATGTCTGGTTTTTTTTCTGCATCAGAGATATCTTTAACGGCCATAGGAAGGTATAAGATAAGAGAATTAATAGATAATGAAAAGAACGATAAGAAGAAGAAAAAATACAAAGATTTTATAGATAATCCAAACCACTATTTAACAACGATATTAGTGATGAATAATATTGTAAATATATTAGCTACCTCTATGGCGACCGTTTTTGCTGTGAGGCTAATTCCTTCATCACAAGGTACAACAGTAGGGGTAGTTACAGCTATAATGACTCTGCTTATACTAATTTTTGGAGAGATTACACCAAAAGTATACGCAAGAGAGATTTCGGTAAAATTTTTTAACTTTAGTTTTCCTATTATTTATTACTTGAACACAATATTATCTCCTATTGTTTGGTTATTGGTAAGTTTATCTAATATTGTTATTAGAACTTTTGGGGGAGAAACAATAAAAAATGCACCACCTTTAATTACAGAGAATGAAATCATTTCATATTTAGATATAAGTCATGAAGAAGGAGTAATTGAGAAAAGTGAAAAGTACCTTATGCAAAGAAGTTTAGAGATGAAAGATACCCCTGTAAAAGAAATTATGACACCTCGAGTTGATATTGTAGCAATAGAAAATACTGAAACTGTTGAAGAACTCATTAACATTATAAACGAAGAAGGATATTCTAGGATTCCTGTATATAAAGAATCACTCGATAATATTGTTGGTATAGTTTATGCCAAAGATATATTTCAAAAGATTGAAGAATTGGGAGATTTAGAAAAAGTAATGAAAATAAGGGTTTCAGATATCATGCGGAGACCATTTTTTGTACCTTTGACTATGAATATTAGAGATGTATTTAAACTTTTTCTTACTTATCATACACATATAGCAATTGTAGTAGATGAGTATGGAGGCACAGCAGGTTTGGTCACCTTAGAAGATATAATTGAGGAAATGACAGGAGATATTTTTGATGAATATGATGACTTTTCTGATGAAATAAATATTAAGAAGATAGAAGAAAATTCTATACTAGTAGATGGAGCAACGCCAATAAATGACATAGAAAGAGAACTTGATATAGATTTTCCAGAAACTGAATTTGAAACTATTGGAGGTTTTCTATTAGAACACTTTAAACGGTTTCCTAAGCCTGGAGAAAAATTTACAATTGATAATTATGAATTTGAGATAATCTCTGTAACAGTAAATAGAATTGATAAAGTTAAAATAACAGTTCATCCAGAAAAAAATGTAGAAGAAGGGGATGAAAAAAAAGATGAAGAATCAAACGATAGTAAATAAGTTATATGAAGAGGCATTAAAAGCACGAGAGAACGCCTACGCTCCTTATTCTAAATATAAAGTTGGCGCTGCCTTATTAACTGAAGATGACGAAATAATCACTGGCTGTAATGTTGAAAATGCCTCATATGGATTGACTATTTGTGCTGAAAGGAATGCCATTTTTTCTGCTGTAGCACGAGGAAAAACCAAATTTAAAAGTTTATTAGTTGTTGCAGAAGGAGAAGGCTTAGCGAAACCTTGTGGTGCTTGTAGGCAAGTTATGAATGAATTTGGTGATTTTGACGTGTATTTAGCAAATACCAAAGGAGATATTGAGAAGTCAACAGTAAGTGAACTATTACCTAAATCTTTTGGACCAAAAGACTTATAGTAATTTCAAAAAATCTTAATATCAATTAGAATTAAAAGGAGTTAAAAATGAAGTTAATGGAGCAAGAGGTTTCTAAAGAATTAATATTTAAGGGCAAAATACTTAATTTAGAGAAATATAATGTAAGATTACCTAATGGGAATATTTCAACTAGAGAAGTTGTGGATAATCCTGGTGCAGTAGCTGTTTTACCTATTGATGAAGAGGGTTATATATATTTTGTTAAACAATATCGTTTTCCAATTAGAGAAGTCTTAATTGAGATCCCTGCAGGAAAGTTTGATTCTCCTAACGAAGACCCTTTAGAATGTGGAAAAAGGGAGTTGGAGGAAGAAACTGGTCTGATGGCAAAAGAATGGATATATTTGGGTTACATATATACAACGCCCGGTTTTTCTAATGAAAAAATCCACTTATATGCTGCCAAAGAATTACATAATGTTGGTTCTAAACCTGATGACGATGAGTTTGTAGAAGTTGTGAAAATCTACTCTGACGATGTTGAGCAAATGATTAAAACCGGAGGAATAACTGATTCCAAAAGTATTTGTGCTTTCTATAGATATAAGTTGTTAACCTAAAGTTTATAATAATAATATAATAATTGGAGGAATAAAATATGATTTCTGATGTAGTAAGAACTAGATTTGCCCCTAGTCCAACTGGTTTTTTACATGTTGGAGGTGCTCGTACTGCTCTTTTTAATTATTTGTTTTCTAAGCGATACAACGGAGAATTTATTCTTAGGATTGAAGATACTGATTTAGAAAGGTCCACAAAAGAATCCGAGGATCAATTGCTTAGAACTTTAAAATGGCTTGATTTAAAGTGGGATGAAGGACCAATTGTTGGAGGACCTTATGGACCTTATCGACAAAGTGAGAGGTTAGATTTATATCAAACAAAGGCTTATGAGTTGGTTAATAATGATAGGGCATATGAGGCTTACATTTATCCTGAAGAGATGGAAGAAATAAAAAGTCAGTTATTGAGTGTTGGGAAACCACCACATTATACATATGAGTTAATTTCAAAATATAATACTCAAGAAAGAATCAATGAATATAAAGAAAAAGGTTTGAAACCAGTTGTATTTTTAAAGATGCCTCAAAAAGATTATCAAATAAATGATTTAATTAAAGGTGAGGTAGTTTTTAAAAAAGGGGCTATTGGTGATTTTATAATCTTAAGAAGTAATGGAGTACCTACATATAATTTTGCCGTTGTAGTAGATGATATAGCCATGAAGATAACTCACGTTATAAGGGGTGACGATCATCTTTCAAATACTTTAAGACAAGTTGCAATATATGAAGCTTTTTCAGCAGAGATACCAGAATTTGCACATGTATCTATGATTTTAGGACCTGACGGTAAAAAATTATCTAAAAGACATGGCGCTACATCTGTTGAGGAATTTATTAAAAAGGGAATTTTACCTGAGGCTTTGGTTAATTATTTGGCACTTTTAGGATGGTCGCATCCTGAAGGAAAAGAAATAATGGATATAGAAGAAATTATTTTTAATTTTAGCCTAGACAGGGTAAGTTCAAGTCCTGCAATTTTCGATGAAGCAAAATTAAAATGGATGAATGGTCAATATCTCCATAGTAAAAGTATAGAAGAGATTTATAGCCTTGCAGAACCTTTTATAATTGAATCCAACTTATTAACAAAGGAACAATATGAAGTAAATAAAACATGGATAATGAAGGCAATAGAGACTATTATTACCTCTGTTGAAACGCTAAGCGAAATACCTGATGCAATAAGCGTTTTCTTAAAAGATATAACACCAAATCTTGGTGATCAAGAATTTTTAGACTATTTTAATAAAGATGGGGTCAGAGAAGCTATAACGTTGTTTTATGAGTACACACAAGAAACTGATAAATGGGATACTGAAATGATAACGGAAAACTTAAAAAAAGCAATCAAAGAAGCTAAACCGCAAAAAAAGGCATTTTATATGGCTTTAAGAAAAATATTGACAGATTCTTTTCACGGTCCTGATTTAGTTAACACAATTTATTTAATAGGACGTAATAGAATTATACAAAGACTTGAAAGGGTGGTTCAAGTTTGAACTATAAAATAAAGATAT
Source organism: Defluviitoga tunisiensis (assembly GCF_000953715.1). Classification (NCBI taxonomy): domain Bacteria; kingdom Thermotogati; phylum Thermotogota; class Thermotogae; order Petrotogales; family Petrotogaceae; genus Defluviitoga; species Defluviitoga tunisiensis. The sequence continues at coordinate 4,829 of NZ_LN824141.1, read as the reverse complement.
ATGACACTTTATTGGGAAAAGTTGTGGATTTTATTCCATTAAAAGAAGACGAAGTTAAGATTTATTTATGTGGTCCTACTGTGTATAACCTTATTCATATTGGCAATGCTAGGCCAATAATTACTTTTGACGCATATCGAAGGTTTTTGGAATATATTGGTTATAAAGTTACAATAGTACAAAATTTTACTGATATTGACGATAAAATAATAAACCAAGCTTATAAAGAGCAAGTATCCTTTGACAAAATAGCTAAAAGATATATAATCGAATATTGGAAAGACATGGTGGCTCTTAAGGTTAGGGCTTTCAATTTTCATCCTAAAACTTCAAATTATATAGAAGAAATAATATGCTATATAGACAATTTGATAAAAAAGGGTTTTGCTTATACTGCTGAAAATGGTGATGTATACTTTAATGTGCGGAAATTGACTAATTATGGGGAACTTTCACATAGAAATACGAAAGATTTGATCTCAGGAAGTAGGATCGAGATTTCAGAATATAAAAAAGATCCTTTAGATTTTGCCTTATGGAAATCATCCAAAGAGGGTGAACCATTTTGGGTTAGTCCATGGGGAAAAGGAAGGCCCGGTTGGCATATAGAATGTACAGTTATGGCTACCGAACTTTTAGGCGATGCCTTTGATATACATGCTGGGGGGAATGATTTGATATTTCCTCATCATGAAAATGAAAGAGCCCAAGCTATAGCTAGTGAGAAACAGTTTGCAAAATATTGGATGCATAATGGAATGATTCAGCTTTCTCAAAATAAAATGTCCAAATCTTTGGGAAATGTATGGTTAGTAAGAGATTTATTAAAACAATTTGATTCTGATGTATTAAAAGTTTTTATTTTTAGTAAACATTATAGAGCCCCTATAGATGTTAATGAAGAATTACTTAGATCTCAGGAAATTTCTGTGAAAAGAGTAAGACAATCTCTGAAGGAAAGTGAAGAGTATTTTCAAGGGGTTGTTCCTTATTCAAAAGAAGGGGAGTATTTTAAGGAACAAGAACATTATTTACTTGAACAATTATCAAATGATTTTAATACACCTTCAGCAATGGCTAGACTTTTTGATTTATCTAGAGAGTTAAACAAGGCTTTAAAATCAAAAAATGATACAATGATAATAGATAATTATTATTTAATTAAAAATGTCTATGGTAGTGTATTTGGTATTTTTGAGAGTGACGCTGAAATAGAGATGCATGAGGTAGATGCAGAAAATATAATAAAAATTTTACTTGAAGTTAGATCAAGTTTAAGAGACAATAAATTGTATGAGCTAAGTGATTATATCAGGGATAGTTTACAGGAAATAGGTATTGAATTGAAGGATACGCCTGAAGGAACAAAATATATCTTCAAATCAGGAAAATCGGAAGCTTAATTGGTTAATAATTTATAAACTAATAGACAAAGAATTTGATCTTATATTAAATAAAGAATTAAAAGTGCGGAGTCCTCTTTCAATATAGATATCGAAAAAGCTAAAAGAAATGATGGTATATAAAATTCGTATTTGAACAGATTTCTGAAATAATTAAAATGTAAACCTTTGATAGAATTTAAGTTTAAAATTTCTAAATCGATTATATTAAACTTGTTTAGGAGGCTGATTATAATAGATGCTAATATTATCAATTCAGTATTGTCAGCTGTAAAAAATACTTTTCAAATAATAGCAAAAAAGGAATTAAAGGTTGATAAACCAAAATTGGTGCAAGAAATTCAAAAAGATTATGATGTTGTTACGAACATAGGTTTTACTGGTGTATTGGAAGGAAACATTATTTATTCATTTTCTGAGAAAGAAGCTATTAATTTAGTCAATGAGATGATGCAGGGAATAATGAATATTAATGAGTTGGATGATATGGCAATAAGCGCTATTGGTGAGTTTGGAAATATGATATCAGGTGCAATAGCTACGCATTTAGAGCAATATGGCTATTTAATAAAAGTTACACCTCCTTCAGTTATGAGAGGAAAAATTGTAAAAGTCAACGTTCGTGGAACAATATTATTATTTCCCCTTTATGTTTCAGGAAATAATGAAATGGATCTTTACTTTGTTTACAAAGAAACGAGATAAATACCTTTTTTAAATTTTAAAATCGAATAATACAGTTTTGAAAATAATTTAAAATATTGTACAATATATAGTGAAGCTCTATTTTATTAACAAGAAGGAGGGATAATTAATGCAAGATTATCATCAACCCTATGAAGAATTAAATCAACAGGATAGATCTTACGTTTATGCTCTTAATAGTCTTAAAGAAGAGATCGAGGCAATAGATTGGTATAATCAAAGAGCGGCTGTTTCAAAAGATAAGACTATTAAAGAAATAATGGAGCACAATAGAGATGAAGAAATTGAACACGCGGTAATGCTTATTGAATGGTTAAGAAGAAATATGGCAGGATGGGATGAACAATTGAGAAAATACCTATTTACTCAGGAATCTTTAATAGAAGTTGAAGAAGCAAATTCAGAAGATAATAACTCCGGAAAAGGTGATTTGGGATTAAGAAAATTAACAGACTAATTAGGGATTTTATTTTTGTAACTTCTAAAAGTAGAAAGGAGGGAATCAAATGGACTTTCTAAAGAGAGATTTGGCTCCCCTAACAAACGAAGCATGGGAAGAATTAGATGAAAGATCAAGGGAAGTTTTCAAAAGGAATTTAAGAATGAGAAAACTAATAGATGTGGAAGGGCCATATGGTTGGGATTTTTCTTCTTACAATTTAGGTACCCTTGATATGAAAGAAAATACAAAGAATGCTTTAGGATGGGGAATCAGAAATTCTTTACCATTAATTGAGGTTAGACATCCTTTTGAATTAGATATATGGGATCTTGATAATATAGAAAGAGGATCTGAAACACCAGATTTAGAACCATTAGAACTGGCTGCTGAAGCTTTATCAGAGTTTGAAAATAGAATAATTCTAGCAGGAGAAGAAAAGGCTAATATAGTTGGACTATTTAATATTGCAACTCAAAACTCTGTAAAAAGCTCCTCAGAAAAGGTTGAAGATTTTATCAGGTCTATTTTCGACGCAGAAAAAAAGTTTAGAATAAAAGGTATAGAAGGCCCCTATGCATTAGTTATTAATAAACAAGTTTGGGAAAGATTGTTTGTTCAACAAAGGTCATATCCTTTAACTCTTATCTTAAAAGAGATAATGAATTTAAAGGTTGAGACTATTAATGATCTAGAAACATCCTTTATTATTTCAACTCGTGGAGATGATTTTAAGTTAGTTTTGGGTCAAGATATATCATTAGGATATGAGACCAGACATGAAAACAAAGTTAAACTTTTCTTTACTGAATCTTTCACTTTTCATATAAAAACCCCCGAAGCAATAGTTGGTTTAGAGTTTTAAAGATTAACAAATAAAAAGCTGAGGCAATTGCCTCAGCTTTTTATTTAAATAGTTAAATATTCATGCTAACTTTCTCTTCTTCAAGTTTTATATAAATATTGTTTAAAGATTCTTTGATTACCTCGTTTCCCATTAATAATGACTGTTCTATCTTTTTAATCGAATGAATTATAGTAGAATGATTCTTATCTAATTTTTCTGCAATGTCTTTTGTTTTCATCTTAAAATTTGTTTTAAAAATGTAGGCAATCAACTGTCTAGCTAAAGCAATATCTTTTTTTCGAGAATTTGAAAATATTTCTTTCCTATCTAAATTAAGCTCTAATGCGACTGCGTTTATTACAGAATCTTCTTTAATAGAATCAATAACCTCTTTTGAATGGAACTTCATTTTATTGGCGTTCATTTTTATCATAGAATCTACAGTTTTTTTAGCGAAATCTAAGTCTACTTCTTTGCCAGAAATTTGACTTTGTAAGACTAGATTCATAATAGCTCCTCGAAGCCTTCTAAGGTTCTGATCTATATGTTCTGCTAAATAATAAGCAACATCGTCATTTAATTGAAAAGATATCATCTCTGCCATTTTTTTAGCAATTAGATACTTTGTTGCTTTGTCAGGAGCTTGTATGTCAGTGACAAGTCCCATTTCAAATCTACTAATCAATCTGGGATGAAAGGTAGAAAGGTCTTCTGGTGTTCTATCAGAACAAATAACGATTTGCTTTTGAGAGTTAAAAAGAGTATTAAACGTATGAAATAACTCGGTTTGTACAGTATTTTTACCAATTAAAAATTGAACGTCATCAATTAATAAGAAGTCAACATTTTTTCTAAATTTTTCTCGAAATTTATCCATGCCACTAGATCTTATACCGTCCATCATCTCGTTCATAAAATCTTCAGCGGTTACATACTTTATTTTCATATCAGGCGAGTGATCTAGTACATAATTAGCGATAGCATGAAGAAGATGCGTCTTTCCTAATCCAACATCGCCATATATAAAAAGAGGATTAAATTTGCCTGGGTTTTTTGAAACTTCCAAGGCTGAATAATAAGCCATTCTGTTACTTTCTCCGACAACGAAGCTCTCAAAAGTAAACTCCGGATTAAATTCTGAAAGTTTTAAAGGTCTATTTTTTATAATTGGCCCGGTAACAGAATTTTTGCTTTCTCGAGTGATAGGTATCTCTCTAAATTCTACAGACACTTTTTTACCCAATATATTAGAGAGTGTATCCTGTATTATTGTTCCAAACCTTTTTTCTACGGTTTCTTTGATGAATATATTTCTTAGACCCATGATAATTTTTTTATCATTTATCTCTAATATTTCGGCAGAAGTAAGCCAGTTGTTCCAAGTATCTCGAGAGAGATTAGCGCGAAGTTTCTCAAGTAATTCATCTTTATCCAT